>CBFIFP010000001.1:187432-1094851 GCA_965661945.1 Eximiradiales bacterium | reverse complement strand
TGCGGAAAATTCGAGTGGCTTTGCTTCCTTTTGTTCGCTGAATAAGTCGTCGGATTTTTCGGTTTTTATTTTACCAGCGATGAAGTCGGTCATAAAATTACTCTCGAATTTCTCTTTTGCGTCTATTTCTTGCTCGGTGAATGGAATCCAGTGGTTTGTGCCTTCTGATGATGTAATTTGATTTTGGCTATGAAACAAAGTAAATGAAAGACAATCACTTTGAAATTCTAAGTCATTTTCCCATTTATCATTAGGATATAAAAATTGGTCACGGTCGTTTAACCAAAATGCTTTAATACAGTGTCTTACTGTGAAATAAATACTGATTACTAATAAATTATATTGATTAACAATCTTATGAAAATCACCTTTCGATAAAATTGATGAATGTCCTAATAATATCCTATTTTGATGCTGAAAATCATTTGCTTTTGAATTTAAATGAGCTATAATTTCTTTATCATTTTTTTTACAAAACAAATTAATCCACTTATTAATAAAAAAATCTTTTTCATAATTATACAAAAACTTTATTCCAAAAAATGTTTTGTCTTTAGTGAAAACATCTGCACTAATTAAATTATTTTTATATTCATACTTTAAATTCCAAATTTTGAAACCGATTGGAAATTCACCTCTAACATTATCAAAACTATTTGCAGGAACAATAAACATTTTTTCCAATTTTGAATTAAACAATTTTAAAAAAGGTTTAAAATCAGGATCTTGAAATATTTTTAATTTTGAAAACTCAGCAACTATACAATTATTAAATTCGAGCTTAATTCTATACAAAAATTGAGCAAAAAGTTCATCTTTAGCACCTCCTATTTCATCTAGATGCCATTTAGTATTAGCAACCCCTAATCCTCTTTTATAAGGCGGATTAATATAAATAACAAGTTTCTTTCTTTTTTCTGGGTCATTTATTATTTTCTGCAATTCATCGGGTAGTTTAGTAAAATCATCATTAAGGAAATCGAATTGGAAAACGTGTTTTTTCAGCAAGTTAGCTCCGTTATCAATCCTATCGTGCATTACGTCCACGTCTTGCTGGTCGAGGGTGGAAGCCCAGATATTATATTTATTAGTAAGCCCAGTGAGCAAATTACCAGTTCCAGCGGCACAATCCCAAACGTAATATTCATCTTGCCAATCTTCGCCTAGCACATCGGCGATATACTTTTGGGAAAGTTCCACCCAAATCAGCGGAGTATAAAAACTGCCTTTTCTTTCGCGAATATCCTGCGGAACAAGTAAGTCCCTACGGCTAACGATATATTCCCAATATTCCTCAAGAGGTGGTCGCTGGTATTTATTCCAAAATTGCGTATGTGCCGTTTGCTCATCTCTGAAACCAACAGATTTAATAGACGAAAAGCCCGATTCATCGATTTTTCTATCAAGTTCGTAATGGTCTTTAATAAGCAAAACGTGAAGTTTGTCTTTCAGCGTTTTATTATCTTCCGATAAAATATCAGCAAGGTAAAAATCCCCATCAATAATGCCACTTTGCTTTGCTTTATCCCAATTCACAAGAATAGAGTTTTTAACTTCATTCACCCATTTATTATAAATAACCATAAAGTTATTTTTGTCAATTTTAATTTTGGTGATACCATGTTTGCCCTCAAGGAAATTCAGACGAATAAAGCGAGCGAGTTGTTTTTCATCTTCATCATAATAAAAAGTAAAACTATTTTTGTCAAGAATAGCAGATACTTTTTGGTGAACAAGTTTAAATTCTCTGGTGCTATAATCCGAAGCGGCAACATTCCAGTTAAAGTCGTTAATGTAGAATATCTCAGAAATTTCATTATAAGGAACAAAAGCAATTTTTTCAGCATCAAAAGCCCCAAGAAAAGGCGGAGGCAGATGGTTGTCGAAAGTTCTTGCTTTGCCGATAGTTAAAATTAATTGCGAGATAGAGTTATAAAGGTCAGCGGTATTTTTCTTTGCTTCAGCCCAAAGGAGCGATTGGGAGTCGAATAAGGTGTTCACTTCGACTCCGCTCAGTGAACTTGGTTTGTTTTCGCTCAATGAACTTGTTTTAATCTCACTGAGCGAAGTCGAAGTGTGCTTATCATTATTACTTGTTGAACGTGGCTTAGTAGTAATCGGCTTAACGCAGAAATCAACCTTTCCAATAATTTTAGTACAATCAAATTGCCAGAAAATATCTTTAGCAATTTTATTTTTAAGTTCTTCTTCGGGAATATTTTTATAAGACATATTTTTTAGTGATTTACATTTTATTTTTTGCAAAATACGGATTTTTTTGAATTTATCAAGGGAAGGGTTTGGATTTAGTTTATAATTAATTTCAAAACAAATTAAAAATAAAAAACTATATAAATAAAATATTCCCCATAAATTCGCATAATTTTTATTTTTTAAACCAAAAAAGCCAGTTCATAAACATACAAAAAATCAAAAAATTCCCCCGGTCATTGAGCGTAGTCGAAATGTTAGAGGGGGGGTCTTGCACACAATATTAGCCAAAATTAGTAAATGTCTAAAAAATAGCAAGATAGAAAATCAAAAAAAACTAAAAAACGCATTTTTTTGCAAAAAAAAAGCATTATAATAAAATATTATTGTTAAACTTTAGAAATTCAAAAAACAAAGAAATCCAAACTAAATTATTTTTTCTTAATTTTGTGTAATTTAATAATCAAATCTGAATTTTATGTCATTTATGTATTTATCGGGCTTAGAGCCACTAATAATTACAGAAAACACTAACTTTGTCAATATTGGCGAAAGAACAAATGTTGCTGGTTCTGCAGCTTTCAAAAATCTAATAATGCAAGATAAATACGAAGAAGCTCTTGCTGTTGCCAAACAACAAGTCGAAAATGGAGCACAAATAATTGATGTAAATATGGATGAAGGAATGTTAGACGGAAAAACCGCAATGGTCAAGTTCCTTCATCTAATTGCCTCTGAGCCAGATATTTCCAAAGTTCCAATAATGATAGATTCATCAAAATGGGAAGTTTTAGAAGCTGGTTTGCAGTGCATCCAAGGGAAAGGAATTGTAAATTCAATCTCACTCAAAGAAGGCGAAGAAGCATTCATTTATCAAGCAAAAAAAGTAAAAGAATATGGTGCTGCTGTTGTAATCATGGCATTTGACGAGCAAGGACAAGCAGATAATTATGAAAGAAAAATACAAATTTGCAAAAGGGCTTATGATTTATTAGTCCATAAAGTTCATTTTAACCCTTATGATATTATTTTCGACCCAAATATTCTAACAGTAGCAACTGGGATTGAAGAGCATAATAACTATGCTATTGATTTTATAAGGGCTTGCAAGTGGATAAAAGATAACTTACCACATGCTAAAGTTTCTGGTGGAGTTTCAAATGTATCTTTTTCATTCAGAGGAAACGAGCCAATAAGAAAAGCAATGCACTCAATTTTCTTATATCACGCTATCCAAAATGGACTTGATATGGGGATTGTAAATGCTGGACAATTAGATGTTTACGAAGAAATACCAAAAGATTTACTGGAGTTAGTTGAAGATGTATATTTCAATCGCCGACCTGACGCAACCGAAAGATTAGTTGATTTTGCGGAAACTTATAAATCAACCGCAATAGCAGAAGAAAAAACAGAAGAGTGGCGTAACTTAGCTGTTGAAAAGCGATTAGAACACGCCTTAGTAAAAGGTATAGTTGATTATATTATAGAAGACACAGAAGAAGCACGCATGAAATATCCCGAACCGCTCCACGTTATCGAAGGTCCTTTAATGGATGGAATGAATATAGTTGGAGATTTATTTGGTTCTGGTAAAATGTTTTTACCACAAGTAGTTAAGTCTGCTCGTGTGATGAAAAAATCAGTAGCTTACCTTATTCCTTACATAGAGGAATCCAAAAAAGGCAAGCCCGCAAAAGCAAAAGGTAAAGTTTTACTCGCCACAGTAAAAGGTGATGTTCACGACATCGGCAAAAACATAGTGGGAGTTGTCTTGCAATGCAATAATTTCGATGTGATTGACCTTGGTGTAATGGTAAATTCAGCAAAAATATTAGAGACAGCAAAGAATGAAAAAGTAGATATAATAGGACTTAGCGGACTGATAACTCCTTCACTTGATGAGATGGTTCACGTAGCAAAAGAAATGGAGCATTTTGGTTTTGATATCCCGCTTTTGATAGGTGGAGCAACAACTTCAAAAATTCATACAGCAGTTAAAATCGCACAAAATTATAGCAAAGAAGTAATTCACGTGCTTGATGCGAGCAAGTCTGTGCCTGTGGTGCAATCTCTTTTAGGAGAAAATAAGGCAACTTTCTCTCTTCAAATTAGGGATGAATACGATAGAATTAGAGAAGGTCATCTAAAAAAGATGCAGTCAAAAGAACTCTTAACTATAACTGAAGCAAGAAATAACGCACCTCAATATGAATATAACATATTGAAACCAAACAAACTTGGCTTAACTATTTATCAAAATTATAGTATAGCAGAATTAAGAAATTATATTGACTGGACTCAATTCTTTTTATCTTGGGAATTAAAGGGTAGATACCCAGAAATATTAACCAATAAAGAACTTGGCGAAGAAGCAACTAAATTATTTAACGATGCTAACAAAGTTCTTGACTGGATAGAAAAAGAAAATAAAGTCCAAGCTAATGGAGTTGCCGGCATATTCCCTGCAAATTCAATCGGAGATTCTATCCAAGTTTATGATTTAGAAGGTAATCCATACTTGCAATACCATAATCTTCGTCAGCAAGTAAAAAGAAAAGGCGGTCTTCCAAATATTTGTAATTCCGACTTCATAGCTCCAAAAGAAGCAGGAACAGACTATATTGGTGGTTTTGCAGTTACTGGAGGAATCGGTGCAAAAGAGATTGAAGATTTCCACAAAAAAAATAATGATGACTATAATGCTATCTTGCTGAAAGTAATAACAGATAGACTTGCAGAAGCATTTGCAGAACTTCTTCATAAAAAAGTAAGAACAGAATTATGGGCTTATAATCCAAATGAAAATCTTACAATAAGGGAAATGATTTCCGAGCAATATCAAGGAATTAGACCAGCACACGGCTATCCTTCATTGCCAGACCATACAGAAAAAGAAACATTATTTAAAATGTTAAATGCCACAAAAAACATTGGTTGCGAATTAACTGAATCATATATGATGAATCCTCCTGCGTCAGTTTCTGGGCTTTATTTCTCTCATCCAGAATCAAGATACTTCACAATTGGCAACATAAACAAAGATCAAGTTGAAGATTACGCAAGTCGGAAGGATATGACAATAGAGCAAGTAGAAAGATGGCTAAGTCCTTATCTTGTATATTAGTAATTGTTTACCCACTCAGCATCCAAGACAATTCTGGAATTAATATTCCATAAGGTGGTAATTGCTAATCTTTATTTACTCAAAAATTAATTTATCTTCCTCATTTAACTTTGTATTTTTCTTTTATATATTTTATTCTTTCTTTTGAATTTTTGTGACTATCGTTATAATCCTTACTTTTCAAACATTTTTCATAATATTTAATTGCATTCTCGTAGTCTTTTTTCCTTTCATAACTATAAGCAATTTTATATTGTGCAGAAAGCAAAAAGCCACTTTCTTTTTCATCAATATATTCTGCAACTTCAATAGTTTTTTTTAAATAATTAATGGCTTCGTCGTGTTTTCCTTTTCTTTGCAGGGCAAGTCCAACGTAATATAAGCCATCTAAAGCCATTTTATTATTATATCCTTCCATTCTTGAAATGGAGCGTTTAACTATCTCTCTCCAATGATACTCTAGCGAGTCCCAATTTCCAAATTTATTAAAACATCTTGCATAATGTCTATGAAAATATGAATTATTTGGATATTTATAATGTAGTTTTTCAATCCAAATAAAAGCATTCTTATAATCTTTTTCAAAATAATAATAAGCTTGCATAAGAGCAACCATTGCTTCAACTTGCGAATATCTAGAATAAAGAGAGGCAGCTTTTAATTGATATAGTCCAAGCTTTTTATCAGCTGGTGGTAGAAATGTCATCAATGGCGCAACTATCGGAAAATCAGTTGGAATAACCTCACCATAATAGTTATAAATACCAGTTCCAAGCATAATATCATGGTTGCCAGGTGCTTCCTTGTGGCAAATATTCATAATATCGAACGCTTCTTTTCCGTCGGCTACTGCTTCAAACCATTTTTCGTTTTCAGCATAGTATCTTCCTCTATAACCTAATGCACCTCCTTTAAAAAAAAGAGCTGTTATATCATTTGAGTTATTTTTCAAAAGTTTATCACATACTTTTAATACTTTATCAATATTTTTTAGGAATTCTTTATCAAATGCTTCATTATTTCTGTGAATTGTTATTCTCCACCAATCTATCATAGCATCTAAAAAATATCCTGCCGGATGCTCAGGATATCTTCTTATCAATTCTTCAAATGTCGCACTTGCAGAATCAAACTGAACATTATAAATATAATCACTTCCCTTTAAAACTAAAGAGTCAGCATCTTCAAATAAGATAGATATTTGAGAATTTGCATTTACACTAAATAAAATAATAATCAAAAATATTAATTTCTTCATTAGAGTATAAACGAAAATACACTTTTTTTGTTTGTTAATTTATATTTAAAAAAGATTACAATAATTTTATTACTTAATCGACTTTTAACGTATTAATTTTATTATCAAACTATTATAAGGAAAATATGCATTTTATTTCAATAATTTTCTTACTTATATCATTTTCTATGTTCTCTCAAGAATGGGAACAAGGTACGCCTTTACCTCAAGGAACTGCAAATAGAAACCATCCCATAACGTTCTCTATCGGACAATATGGATATTATTTAACTGGATTTGATGCATTTGGAAATAATACTACTTTAGATGACTTTTATAGGTTTGATTCCAATACTGAAACTTGGGAGCAAATGGAAGACTTCCCTGGTGGCGCCAGAGGTTTTGCTTATGGAGTAGAACACCAAGGATATGGATATGTTGGCTTTGGACTATATTATGACGGAACCTCGTCTTTCGTTTATAATGATTTATGGAGATTCGACCCAAACGATAATTCATGGGAAAAATTGGCTGATTGCCCTTGCATCGGAAGAAGACATCCAGCTATGGTTGCCGCAGATGGTAGAATTTTTGTTGGTCTAGGTGATGGTCCGCAAGGAAACTCACTTGCAAACCTTAAAGATTGGTGGGAATATGATATCGAAACAAACTCTTGGAGACAGTTAGATGATTTACCTGGTTTACCTCGCCACCACCCTTACTTTTTTAATATTAGAAATGATGTATATGTTGGCTTAGGACATGGTACTCAGCAGAATGAAATAGGTAGATTTATCTATAAATCTTGGTTCAAATGGGATACACAAACTGATACTTGGACTAGAATGAATGATTTTCCAGCAGAAGGAAGAGTTGCAGGAACTCAGTTTTCTCATGGTGGCAAAGGTTATGTGTTAAGTGGACAAAACGAACAACATTTAAATTTTGCTCAAGGAGAATTATTTCAATATGATCCAGTAGAAGATGATTGGATTATGTTAGGTTCTCACCCTGGAGAATCATCACGTTGGGCACCTGGTTCTTTTGTTATTGGAGATACATTATATTTCACATCAGGTAGAAGTGGATTTGGAAATAATTTAACAGAATATGCTGATTTATTAAAATTCCAATTACCAAGCACTACTCAAGCATCAGTTGGTGGAGTAGATGAAATAATGGATATATACCCTAATCCAGCAAAAGAAACACTATATCTTGATTTGAAATCTGAAAATTTAGAATTTAATAAATTAGATTTAGTTCAAGTTACTAATCTAAAAGGTGAAAATATATTTACATCTACGGATTATTTAACACGCATTGAGGTAGCTAATTATCCAGAGGGTACATATTTTGTTACAATTAAATCTGGAAACAGAACTCAAACTAAGAAATTCATTATTAAAAGATAACAATATAAATTTTGATTTTAATTAAGGAACGGTTTTTTAACCGTTCTTTTTTTTATGAAGAAGTTGAACTTAATTTACGATAATAGTGTTAGCAATATGTAGATTAAAAATCATGATTAGGAAGTAGTTAGGTTACAAATAAGTCTTAAAAAGAAGTGAAATAAAGAATAAAATATAATATATTTATTAAAGATAAATTAATAACAAATAACATTTATATATTTAGTTTTATTACTTTCCGCCTGCTACGGCTTCTTCGTTAATTACTTCTTCTGTTAAAGGTTCATTTTTAGGGGTTTTGTCAAGCGCTATGATATCTTCGTTTGTTAAACGTTTACCACCCTTGAACTTTTTAGAATAGTAGGAAGAGTTTAAAGATGAGATAGTAACTCCATCTCTAGAGCTAGCATGAGCAAATAAATCATCACCAAGATAAACACCTACATGAGTTATTGGGGCATATCTTCTTGTTTTAAAGAAAACTAAATCACCAAATTGTAAATCTTCTCTATCAATTTTGGCTCCAACTGAAAATTGTTCATTTGCGGTTCTAGGAAGTTCGATGTTTAAAGAATTTTCATATATAGTTTTCATAAAGGCAGAGCAATCAATACCTTTTGTTGTGTTTCCTCCAAATCTGTAAGGAGTTCCCAACCATTCTACTATTTGCTCCATAAATTCATCTTTTCTGATACCATTATCGCTATATTCAGACTCTTCGCCTTCAGATAAGTAAGCCATCCAAAGTAAATTTAGTTTTTCTATATCAACAACAACATCATTTTCGCTAAGCAATTCCTCAATATCCTCTCCTTCATCACCAATAATTTCCTCGTCTATTTGAATAATCTGCAATGAATCATTTGAAAGAGGATCAACGCCAGCCATAATAGATAATTCTAAAGAATTTTCCTGAAGAATTTTTAAAGCTTTTTCTTTTTTTATCTCTTTACGAGAACTCGAATACATAATGTTTGTAGATAAGGTAATTACTAATATAGTAGTTACGATAATACTTAATAATTTACTTTTCATACAAAAGCACCTTTTTTTGAATACTTTTTAATTTTTTGTCAAAATAAGTAGGCAATTTAACACTTTTCCACAAATAAATCTAATTTTTATTTTAAAGTTTTCATTTTATTCAATCTTTATATTTTTTATAAAAGCTAAACTGTTATTTCCATTTTTTAATCTAAATTAATTAAAAAGTTTAAATGTACCTTTTTTGCTAAAAACAATATCATCTTGGATTAATCTTTCTTATCCAGATTGAGGAAAGGTTCCAGATCTACGACAAATTTCTATTTGTAATAATATTGAATCATTTTGATATGAAAACTTAAATTTTTGAAATATATCGCTTGCATTTAAAAGTAATGAATCCACAATTACGATATTTTCATTTTTTCTCAATTCAACTGGAAGCCAATGATAAATTTAACTGGGAAATTAATTTTATAAATTTTGTGGCAAGAATTCTTATCTTCATCTTTACAAGCAAAAAAGAAAATTGTTAGAATTGATAATATGAATAGATTTTTCATTTTCTTTCTTCTTCAATTTGTGAAATTTTTGTTTTTAATGTTGATTTTTAATTTAAGATAAATATCTTATGAGATAATATTTTCAAATATTATATTTAAATTTGTAATCATCTAAATACTTAAGATGCTTCAAATTATAAAAGAGTTACAAACTATTTTAGATTTTTTGCATTTGTTTTAAAATTTCTAAAAAAACACTAATCAAAACACATTAAAATGCGTAAAAATCTATTTAGTAATTTTGAATTTACTAAAATTATAAATTGTGATTTAACCGCCAAATTTATCTGAGTTATATGATGTTATTTTGGGTTTTTATGAATGCTAAAAAGTATTCAAATTCTCTAGTTCATCCATATTTTCTAACTCTTGGTTTTAGGAATTGAAATGATAATTTAATTGGGTTTTAATTTTATTATATTTCCTTAAATATGTTTGCATTATTCTAAATACTTTCAATACTTTATTAATATTAGTTTCCGCTTCCTCCTCATCTATGATAACTTCAGGAGTAAATTCTCTGTTGAGGTATTTAACACATTCGTTTAAAGTATGTTGTAGATTTAGCAATATATTAATATCTTTTCGGGTGTTAAAAGAGTTTTTATTGAGATTTTTATCAATATTTGTTTACAATTTCTTAGAAATTTTATTCTGTTGCCCTAATTTTTCAATTTTATTTTCAATATTTATACTTTAAAATTCATTGATTCTACTGTCCCAATTATAAATTTTGAAAAAATCTTTAATATTAGTGTCGCTTTTTTTAGTTTCATAAGCGAGTTTTTCGATGGTTATTTTGCTACCTAAGTCTATATAATGCTAAATAATCTATAACAAACATCTGATTCGTTTTTTAATTGCACTGGATAAATCATTTTAATTTCGTATTGTTAGTTTATTTTTGTTAAAAATTATAAAGCAAAATTATAAGACAGAAAAACAACATTAAGAAAAATAATTAAAATATAATTGAAAATAAATTGAAAATAAATTATAAATATTTTAAATATTTTAAATAATACGAGATGTGAAAATGCTGCAGATAATTATTAGAATTTGATAAGAATTATCAAAAAATAGACTTTAAAGAAAAAAATTTAAATTTATTTTCTTAATTTTGTGAAAATAAATTTACAAATAAAATTATATAAGGTAATTATGTCAGAAAAATACACGATAACCGTAGCAAAAGGTGATGGAATAGGTCCAGAAATTATGGATTCTGCGTTAGAAATTTTAAAAGCATCTGGTGCTCCTTTAGAATTTGAGGAAATAGAAATTGGTGAAAAAGTTTACTTATCAGGTGAGACTGCTGGTATCAGAAAAGAAGATTGGGAAATAATTAGAAAAAATAAAGCTTTTTTGAAAGCACCAATTACAACTCCTCAAGGTGGCGGTTATAAAAGTATAAATGTTACAATTAGAAAATCATTAGGTTTATTTTCAAATGTAAGACCTTGTAAAACTTTTAGACCATATATCAAAGCAAGTTGCAGCGATATGGATATGGTTATAATTCGTGAAAATGAAGAAGATTTATATGCTGGAATAGAGCATCAGCAAACAAATGAAGTAGTTCAATGTTTGAAATTAATTTCAAAACCAGGAACAGAAAAAATTATTCGTTATGCTTTTGAATACGCGAGAGCTTACAATAGAAAGAAAGTTACTTGTATGACTAAAGATAACATTATGAAACATACAGATGGTATGTTCCATAAAATGTTTGTCGAAATATCAAAAGAATTCCCAGAAATCGAAACAGAGCATAGAATTATTGATATTGGTTCTGCTGTTGTAGCAACTAATCCCGAAAAATTAGACGTTGTAGTAACTTTAAATTTATATGGTGATATTATCTCCGATATTATGGCACAAGTTGCAGGTTCTGTTGGTTTATCTGGCTCAGCAAATATTGGTCATGGTAGAGCAATGTTCGAGGCAATTCATGGTTCAGCTCCAGATATTGCAGGAAAAGATATTGCTAATCCGTCTGGGTTGCTACATGGTGCTATTCTGATGCTTGATTATCTTGGTTTAAGTCCTTATGCAAAAAAAATTGAAGCTGCTACTTTAAAAACGTTAGAGGAAGGTATCCATACTGCTGATTTATTCCAAAAGGGAATTACTAAAAAAACTGTTGGAACTAAAGAATTTACTCAAGAAGTTATTTCAAGGTTAGGTCAAGAACCTTCACAGATAAAAGTAAGAGAAAGAAATGTAAAGCCTATTGAAATAGAAATCGAAAAAACTAAACAAACTATTAAAACTCTCAAAGGTGTAGATTTATTTATCGATTGGGATAAGGACGACAGAAATCCCGATATTTTAGCTGACTATTTAAATAAATCTGCTGAAAATGTTACTTTAAAATTAAAACTTATAACTAATAGAGGAGTTAAAGTTTACCCTGAAGGAATGCCAGAAACTTTTAAAACAGACCACTGGAGATGTAGGTTTGTTCCTAAAAATGGAGAAGAAGTTACAAATAAAGATATTCTCGAGCTAATGACTAGCGTTGAAAATCATAAATTAGATGTAATAAAAACTGAAAATCTATATAACTTTGACGGAGAAAGAGGCTATACTTTAGCTCAAGGTGAGTAAAAATCATAATTTTTAATAATTATTTTTAAAAAACTTCCATTTTTATAAATGGAAGTTTTTTTTTTGCTAAATTTGCTTTAACTTTGTAAGTTAGGTTAATGGTTTTAAATTATTTTAAAGGAAGTATATATGTTTACTAAAATTTTAAAATGGGCTGGGGTGATAGTGGGTGCTATTATCGTAATTTTTATCTCATTTATAATTTATGTAAATACCTATTTACCTAACAAAGAGTTAGAAGATATTTCAGTGGAAATTACTCCAGAAAGATTAATCAGAGGGGAGTATCTTGCTCACAGTGTTATGGGCTGTATAGATTGCCATTCTAAAAGACTTGAAGACATTCAAACTTTTCCGCCCGACCCTAATTCAATAGGAGCTGGAGCTGCTATTTATGATGAAAAATTAGGAATTACCGTTGGTAAATTTTACCCGTCTAATCTAACGCCTTACAACCTAAAAGATTGGACTGATGGCGAAATTTATCGTGCAATTGTAAACGGAGTAGGTAAAGATGGTAACGCTCTTTTTCCTATTATGCCTTACATGAGTTACTCCGAGCTTGACAAAGAAGATATTTACTCTGTCATAGCTTATCTTAGAACCTTAGAGCCAGTAGTAGCAGAATCTCCTAAGTCTTCTGCTAATTTCCCTTTCTCAATCATAATGAAACTTTTTTTTCCAAGAGATGCTAATCACCAACCTATTCCTGATTTAAATGATAAAGTAAAATATGGCGAATATTTAGCAAAAGCAGCTGCTTGTAGTGATTGTCATACTCCTATGATTGACGGAAAACCATCAAAGGATAGTTTATATGCAGGTGGTTTTGAACTTATAACCCCAACAGGTAAAAAAGTCCAAGCTTCAAATATAACACCCGATAAAAACACAGGAATTGGTAATTGGTCTGAGGAATACTTTTTAAAAAGATTTACAGAATACAGAGACTCAGCAATGAGAAACCAAAAAATTGGCAAAGATGATTTTCATTCTGAAATGCCTTGGATTACTTACTCAGATATGAAGGACGAAGACATAAAAGCAATTTATTCATATTTAATGACTTTAAAACCAATAGATAAAAGAATCTTAAAAGTAAATTATTAAATAATAAATTAATAAACTCTTAATATGAAGTTAATTTTTTCTTGCGGCGATGTAAATGGTATTGGTTTAGAAATATTTTTTAAAATATTAGAAAAAAAAGAAATAAAAGATGATGTTGCTATTTGTGTAAATAGTAAATCATTGTTTAGTTATTTTGATTTAATGGATTTAGATTACCAAAAAATTGGAAATAAAATTAAAATTAATGAAAATTATTTTGAAATAATTGAATGTGAAACTGAAGCAAAAATTGAATTTGGGAAAATAACAAAAGAATCTGGTAGCTTATCTATTGAGTCTCTTGATATTTCTTCCGGACTTGTAAGCAATAAAAAGTATAATGCGCTTATAACACTTCCAATACATAAAGATGCACTTTATCTAGCTGGCTGGGAATTTATAGGGCATACCGATTACTTGGAGAGTAAGTTTGCCATAAGAAAAACTTTAATGCTATTGTATCATAAAAATTTAAGAGTAGTACCTGCAACAATACATATACCACTAAAAGATGTTTCAACTACTCTAAATCAAGAGATGTTAATTGAAATAATTGAATCTTTAGACATAATGTTAAATGTTGATTTTGATATAAAAAATAGAAAAATAGCCATTTTAGGGCTGAACCCTCACGCTGGTGAAAATGGTAGTTTTGGAGATGAAGAAATTGAAATTATTAGTCCCGCAATAGAAAAAGCTAAGCAAAAAGGAATCAATGTATCAGGACCTTTTCCATCAGATGGATTTTTTGGTTTTGGTGAATATAAGAATTATGATGCTGTGGTTTCGATGTATCATGACCAAGGGTTAATTCCTTTGAAGTTATATGCTGATGGTGGTGGAGTTAATTATACTTCAGGATTGAGCATAATAAGAACTTCGCCTGACCACGGAACCGCTATGAATATTGCTGGCAAAAATATTGCAAATATCGAAAGCACTTATGAAGCAATAATTGAAGCAAATAAAATATATAACAATAGGTTAAAAAATGAAAGATGACCGAATAATAAAAGATGACTTCGAAATATTAAATGGCTCCAAGATTTTGATTGTTGATGATATTCAAGATAATATTAAACTATTGGGGCAGAATCTTAATAAATTTAATGTAAAAATATCTGTTGCAACTAATGGCTTGCAAGCGGTTAATACAGCAAATAAAGTAAAACCAGATTTGATTTTGATGGATCTAAATATGCCTGAAATGGACGGAATTGATGCCACAAAATTAATAAAGTCAAATCCAGAGACTCACCATATTCCAATAATTTTTATAACAGCTCTTGCAGAGCAAGAGGATGTTATCAGAGGATTTGAAGTTGGTGGGGTAGATTATGTAACTAAACCATTTAACACAAAAATAATGTTGCAAAGAGTTAAAACTCATTTGACATTAAAATTCCAAAAAGATAAAATTGAACTAACAAATAAAAAACTTATTTATGCTGACATAGAAAAAAATAAATTTCTATCTATCATTGCTCATGATTTAAAATCACCTTTTGCAGGTATTTTGGGATTAATGAAAATAATAGTTGAAGAATATGAATCACTTTCCGAGGAAGAAAAAATCGAATTTATTACTTCTGTAAACGATTCATTAAAAAATCAATATGAATTTTTAGATAATCTATTAAGTTGGAGTAAAATTCAATTTGGCAAAACTAAAATGGATAGAATAAGTTTTAATTTTCCTATGTTATTAGACAAAATATTAGGTGTATTTAAATTAAACTATGAAGCAAAAAATATAAAAATTGTAAAGAAAATAGAAAATCCAGATATATTCGGTGATGTAAATATGATGTATTCAGTTTTTCATAATTTTCTTGCAAATGCTATTAAGTTCACTAAAGAAAACGGCACAATTACTATTACCTCATCAGAGGAAGATAACCATTATAAATTCTCTGTAATTGATAATGGAATTGGTATGGACCCAAAAACAATTAATAGTTTATTTAAAATAGATGAGATACGTTCTCGTCCTGGAACTAATCAAGAACCAGGAACGGGATTAGGTCTAATTTTGTGTAAAGAAATAGTAGAACAACATCATGGAAAACTGATTGTTGAAAGTAAAGAAAATTTCGGGACAAAGTTAATTGTTGAATTACCAAAAACTAAATAGAAAATGAAAAAAATAGCTTTTTTTACAAGTGGGGGAGATGCTCCTGGAATGAATGCTCATATCAGAGCAATCGTAAGAACATGTATTGCTAAAGGAATAAAACCTATAGGAATTTATAACGGCTATCAGGGAATGATAGAAGGTAATTTCGTTGCAATGAACCGAAAGTCAACAGTTAATCTTATTGACGAAGGTGGAACAACATTAAAAACCTCTCGCTCTATGGAATTTATGACCGAAGAAGGTAGAAAAAAAGCTTTTGAAAATTTAAAGAAATTTGAAATTGACGGTGTTATCGCTTGTGGAGGTGATGGAACTTTCCGAGGAGCAAATAAATTATATGAAGAGTTCGGAGTAAGTATTGTAGGGACACCAGGAACTATTGATAACGACCTCTACGGAACATATTTTACGATTGGCTATGATACTGCAATAAACACTGCATCCGAAGCAATAGATAGAATAAGAGACACAGCAGACTCTCATGGAAGAGTTTTTTTAATAGAAGTAATGGGTAGACACGCAGGTCACATAGCTATGGATGTCGGAATTGCCTGCGGAGCCGAACACATAATAGTACCCGAAAAAGCAAGCGATATTGAAGATTTACATAAAGTAATTAAAAAAATGGGCGAGCACACAAGAACTATTATAATTGTTGGTGAAGGAGGAGATTCGGGTGGAGCAACCGAACTGGCAACTCGTTTAAAAATAAACTTTAATATCGATGCAAAATCAACTGTATTAGGGCATATCCAAAGAGGAGGAAGCCCTACTGTGAAAGATAGAGTCTTAGCAAGTCATCTTGGTATGGCAGCTGTTGATGCTCTTTTGAACGGTCAGAAAAACGTAATGGTGGGAAGAATTTATCACGAAATAACCTATACTCATTTACCAGAAACTTGGACAAAGAAAAAAATAATTCAGCCATATCTATATGAATTAGCGGAGCTTTTATGAAAAAAATAATAATGATTTTATTTTTAATAATGTTTACATATTCTTGTAAAATGTTTATATTTGGCAGCGATACTTATGTATTAAATAGATTTTTAGAGTCTGAAGAAATTATTTATGGCATTAGAATGAACGGCTTTAAGCAAGTTAAAGTCTTAAATGAAAATTCTATTCAACTCTACGATACTGCTATCACAGGCTTAGCATTACCAAAAGAAACACAAATGATGTGGGACTTTGGAGTTGATTTTACAAAAAAAACAATACTAAATGTTTACCTAAGGACAACATCAACTGATTTTCTTAATAATAAAGACAATGTGCATTTAAAGTTTGATTCAGAAAATAATACTTTTTCGTATTTTGAAGATAATCAGCTTATAAAAAGTTTACCTTATGATTTTAATAATGAACTTAGAAGAATAAAAATAGAAAATTATAGTAATAATGTTAAAGTTTCTATTGATTTAGACGATATTTTAACTTATAAAACAGAAAAACAAAATACTGAGTACATCATTTTTCATAATGAAAAATTAGATACCTTAGAAATAAACGCTATAAGTGTTATAAAACACTACAAATAAAATGTTCTCAAAAATTATATTACAAAAAAGTAAAAAAAAAACTAAAGTATTAAGAATTTTAGTCGATAATTATTTTAGAATTGAGGAAAATTTGTTGGCAGGATGCCCCATTGTCGAAATTAACAATACACGGAGGTTATTATGCCAACAGCCATATCTGGTGGTGGTAGGATACGTACGAATATCCCAGCTCAAAATTCGTATAACGCTTTAATGATTGCATCTAATAATATTGCAAATTCTCAGTTGAGATTATCAACTGGTAAAAGAATTAACTCTGCATCAGATGATGTATCAGGTTACATTACATCTAGAAATCTATTAGCAAGAAACTCCGCTTTAAAAGCGGCGTTAAACTCTACTGGAGATGCTAAAAATGTAACTGCTATTACTCAAGATGCTCTTGATAACGTTAATAATTTATTAATAGATATCAAAGAAGCTGCTGCAATTGCTTCTTCAGGTGCCTTAGGTACTTCTGAAAAAGTGGCACTCGCAAAAGGCGCATTTAGATTGTCTCAACAAATCCAATTTATCACTGATTCTACAGTGTTTGGTGGAAGACAATTACTTTGGGGTAATTACTCAGGCGATTGGACTATCGGTTATTATGCCGATGAAACATTGCTAGAAATTGATATTGATTTAACTACAGGTAATACTGACTTCAATGTTGATGGTAATAACTTTAATTTGAATGCTACTAATGCAGCTATTGCTCCTGGTGGTAATACAAATTCTTTTGCAGGTGTTTCAGACTTAAATCTGCAACAATTAGATGAAGTTACTGAAGATGATTTAGGAATTTTTGGAAATGAGCAGGTTAAAACAACTTTAACAAGTTTAGCTCAAGCAATTGATAATGTAAATAAAGTTGCGTCGTATTTAGGTGGTATTCAAGTTCGTTTGGATTCTCAATCAGAATTGCTGAATTCGCAAATTACTAATTATAGTGCAGCTATCTCACGTATTGAAGATGCTGATGTTGCTCAAGAGCAGCTTGACTTAGTTAAGCAACAGTTCTTACAACAAGCTTCAACAATATCTTTAGCACAAGCAAATCAAAATCCTAATAACTTCTTACAGTTATTCAGATAATTTGATTTTTAATGCTGCATTATTCTTGATATTTTATCTGGGAGAGCTAAACCCTCTCCCTGATATTTTAAAATGAAATTAATAGGATTTATATTTTATGTCAAATGCAGCTCAAAAACTAGCAGCGAGTAGAGCTTACGGTGTTGGAGACGGAAGAAAACTTCCATCTTATATTGAACAAGAAGTTCTCTCTTGGAGTAAAGAAAAAATTATTCTCAAAATGTATGACCTCTTTATTGTTTCATGTAAAAGAAATGATACAAATAAAATGAGTAAAGTACTTATAGAATTAATGGGTTCTCTTAATTTTGAAGTAGGCGAACTTTCTACAAGATTATATCGTTTGTATGAATATTGCCAAAGGTGTATTTTTCAGAAAAAAAATGATGAAGCACTTCACATTATTACAGAATTAAGAAATACTTGGGCTAAAACATTTGATTTAGAATCTTAAATTTTTATTTGTACCATTATGGTATAATTTTTGCATTTATAGAGTTAAGTTACTTATATGTAATTTAACCAATAGAATAAAATTTTTTTAGTGACTTATAGTTAGTGCGTTTAAGGAAAAGGTGAAATTTAATGTCAGACTTGTTTAATGTTGGTGGTTCAGGAGGAAACTCACAATTAGATCAATTAGTGGCTGCTTATAAAGCAACTCAAAAGCCACAAGTTGATAGATTGGTGCAGAAAAGAACTCAACTTGAACGTAGCTCTAATTACTACACCAATCTTAATTCACGTCTTAATACAATGATTGCCCAGTTTGATAGAATGGAAGCTGACGATGCTTATGAGAATTTTTCAAGTCGTAAAGTTACTTCTAGTGGCAGCGATTTCGCAACTGCTTCTGCAAATAGTACTGCATTAGAAGGTATTAACACAGTTAAAGTTAATAGATTAGCTTCAACTGATATACTTATTTCTTCTCGCCTACAAATAGAAGAAGAATTTGGAGTTACTGGTAATCAATTAATTGAATTCAAAATAAATGGTGAATCTAAAACAGTTACTGTTGAATTTGATGGAACTGAAAATAATTCAGACGCACTTACTAAAGTAGTAAATGCTATCAATGGCACTGAAGATTTGGGATTAGTTGCAGGAAAAGTTAATGATACAACTACAACAACTAGATTAACTTTAAGAAATCAAAACCTTGGAGCAGATTTCAAAATAGACTTTGAAGATTCAGAAGTTTTAACAAAACTTGGTATTACTCAAGCAGATTTAAATCCAAACTCTGATAGCAGAACAATTTCTAGTGATTTAAAAGCCGGATATAAAACTGCGGATCCAAATAATTTAAGTTCGAGTGCTACAATAAATGGTATTAATGTAACCAGAAATACTAATACTTTAGACGATGTTCTTACTGGTGTAAATATAACTTTGAATAAAGTCCAAACAGAAGATGATCCGGAAGTTATTTTAACAACCAGCGTAAATAATGAAAATGTTGAATCATTTATTCAACCTTTTTTAGATAATTATAATAATCTTATTCGTTTTTTAAATTCCGATAGAGACCAACTAAGATCAGATTCTGCTCTTAGCGGATTAAGATTTAGTTTAAGATCAGTTTTAACACAAGAAGTTACTTCAGCAGAGGAAGGCAATCCCCGTTATATTACTAATATCGGGCTAAATATTAGCAGTGATGGAACACTTACAATAGGTAACAAAGAGAGACTTGCTGAACTATTAAAAGAAGACCCTAAAAAGGTTGCAGATATCTTTCTTTCTGAAGATGGATTGGTAAAAAAAGTAAAAGATAGTGTTAATCGTCTAAAAGGCGAAGATGACGTAATCAAAAACAAAACACTTGATATTGCTAATCAAATTGACTCTCAGAAAAAAAAGATAACAGATTTAGAAGCAAGAATTGATAGGCAAGCTAATGCTCAAAGAAATCAATATAGAAGAATATTAGAAGCTTTTTACGGAGCCCAAGCTCAATATAACTCTTTTAATTCTTTTATGCAGTCTGGCCTCGGTGGTGGTGGACAACAATTCTAAGAGTAAAATATAGATAGCCATAAATATTTATTGCGTAGGTATCCTTATGATAAATGCTGTACAAAACATTAATGCTGATATTCAATCTAGTATGAGTGGCTTTAAAACTCAGTTAGACGCTGATGGAAAAAGACATCAACAAACTATTATTGAATTTGCAAAAAAAGTTACTAATGAAAAAGAAAAAATTGACGATAAAGAAATTAAAGTCAATTACGTAAAATTTGAAAATGAAGTAAAATCATTTTTGAAAGAAAATAACTTAGCAATAGAGTTTGCTATTGATAATGAAACTAAAAAAATGGTAATGAAGTTAATTGATGAGGGAACTAAAGAAATTATAAAACAATTTCCGTCAGATGTTTCTTTGCATATTGCAAGGATGCTTTCCTCAACTCTTGATACTGGTAACATTACTAATGCAAAAATTTAATTATTAAACATTTATTGATTGCTTAATTATGAAAATTGAAGAATTATTAGTGGAAATAGAAAATAAAAATGAGTTAATAGAGTCTATTCTTGATAAATCATACAGTCTTCAAGATGAAGACTTTGATAAGATAGATTCTTTATATGCTGAAAAAAAAATACTCGTAAACAAAATTATATCAACTAATAATCAAGATAATATATTAAACAAGTTAAAAGGTAAATTGTTTAATTACTTAGAAAATGACAAAAAAGTACTTGATAAACTTAACAAAAAAGTTAAAATTTATGGCGAACTTGTTAAAAACAGTTCAAGCAACAAAAAATTACTTATATACTCAAAAGGTACAAGATGAATATTAATTCGATAAATAAATCAGCGAACATATACAAGAATAGTGAAAATAAATCACAAAAATCTACTGATTCATCTAGCAATGGAGTAAGAAATAGTGGATTTGTTGACAGAGTTGAATTATCACCCGCTGCCAAAAAACTAAGCACTATTCAAGCTAAAATAGAACAAGGATTTTATGAAACACCAGAAATTCTTCGTCAAGTTGCTGAGAAAATGGAAAAAGACCTAGTTTAAAAAGACCTAGTTTAAAATTAGAAATTAATCCTAAATTTAAAATATTAAAAAAGCCCAATTATATGGGCTTTTTTAATGTACAAAAAATCTAAAATAAATAATTTATAAAAATTATTCGAGTAATTCAGCGCCATTAGGTAATTGCTCTTCAAACCTAAACTCTCCTTTAGTTATTTCAATTTTATCGCCACTTTTATTAACTAAAGTTCCAGCAAACTCACCAGTCATAACTCCAATGAAACCTGTAATATTATAATTCATATATCTGTATCTAACATATCCACCATCTAACTTTGATATTTTCATTTTAAAAAAGGAACCACTTACTCTAACGCTTTCATTATGAGCATAAGGACTTGAGGAAAAGAAATAATATTTATCTCCATTATTTTTAAAATGTCCATTGAAGTATAAATCTTCTCCATTGTTGCTGTTTCCTGCGCCCAAATTATAACCACCTTCATAAGTTCCTACTTTATTTGGCAACCAATTAAATGCAGCAAAATCAAAATCATTATTAAAGCCAAATGAAAGTGGAATAGATTTATTTATATCTAAACTATTAGAAATAAAAACATTCCCTTCAAATAACTCTTCACCAATATAAAACTTAAAACCTTCTTCTCCTTCTTGATAGGTGTTAGGATGATTTACTGTTAAAGTATTATCATCATCTTCATCTTTACATGAAATAATAAATACAGATATGGCTAAAAGCAAAAATATGTTAAAAAACTTCATAAAACCACCTTAAAATTAAAAAAATATTTATGCAAAAATAAAAAAATAAATTATTAAAAAAAGTAATATTGTAAATACAATTTACAATTAGTCGACATTTACATCTTTTTTAACAATTTCTTCAAAAAAATGATGAATCTTAAACATTTGTTCAGCTCCTAACTTCTGCCCAAATTGTGCAATGATATAGGTTACTATTGACATAACTATTATGACTGGCAAATAGTAATATAAAGAAATATTATTATTTAATTGCCATTCTACGGATGCCCAAATCAAAATTATTGTAAATAACATGGCGAAAGAGCCATAAGTAAACGCAAAAATAGCCCATACGGACTGTTTAGGACCATATAAACCACGTAAAGTAGTACTTGTTTGATTATTATCATCTAACATTATTGTTAATTGTGGAGACCAAAAATGCCTTTGCTCAGAAGGTATTTTAAGAATAATAAATTGCTTAGCAACAGTTCCAACAATATTATCAGTTGAATTTAATTTTTCTTTAAAGAGTTCACCAACTTCTTCGCAAGTTTTGTTCATCTCTACTTTAACTCTTGGTCTAATTTTAAAGCTACTCATTTTTTATATATTTTATGTGTATTCAAATTAGTTTTAATGATATAGTAACCAGGTTTTAAATTAATTAAAACTTCATTAAAATTTTTATTATCAAAATCCTTATTTTCAAATACAACACTATTACCATTCAAATCAACAATTAACAAAATAATTTCAGGTATATCATTTTTAGAATTAACAGATAAAATAATTTCTTCACAATTCATATAGCCCTCCAAGTTATATTTTTTTTCGGCTGGTATTTCATTTTCTGAAAGTGAATTTGGCAAACCAATCAAAGGAGTAAAATCTTTATATAAAAATGAATTATATGAATATAAACCAACACTATCCTGTAGAATATTTCTAGGAGTTACATTACCAATTTCAAGATGTCCCTCTCCTGCAATAGAATAATAATTAATTAATGAAAAGCCAGCTGTCATTTCATTTCCAATAAAATTCTGATTCATAGTTTGATTTTCATTTAAGGTTGTAATGATGCCATATCTTTCAACTCTATTTCTTAAAAAAGTATTAAAATAGCCCCCTTGACCCCAATAATGGTCTATAATAATATTTTGTACTACATTACTTTCAAATAAATTATAAAAAGGGTAATGTCCGTGAATAGAAATATCTCCAGTAAAATCAGAAATAGGCTCCGACCGATTTACTTCAAATGAATAATTATAAGCAAAAGCATTTGAGTTTGCTCCTTGTTTTACCATCATTGCGTGGCGAAGCATTCTAAATATATTATTTTCTATTCTACAATAAGATGTTTTTGAAGCACAAGTAACCCCATAACCTTTAGTTCCTGAGCCATTAAACTCAAAAGAATCATAAAAATATGAATCTTTAACTTCACAATGAAATGAGTTATAAAGCATTACTTGAGCGCCATCACCTTTTTCTGAAAAAATATTATTAATCTTACAATTAAAAGCATAATTCAAGTAAATATTATATCCAACGCTGCTTGGCTGATTTTCTCTTAAAAGATGTAAACAACTAACTGTTACATTTTCAATAGGTGTAAATAATTTTAGGACTGCAGAAGTATCTGGTGCAAATTTTAACTTGTTATTTAATAAATAAGTTGAATCATTTATAACTTTTTTAATCTTAAATTGTTGACCAACAGACCTGTTAGCCCAGTCGATAGGGCTTGTATCCCAATCACCATTTTCAATATCTAAAACTAAAAAATCACCTAATATTAAATCATCATTAGTGATTAAGGTATCAGAATAAGTATTAGGAAGTTTTATAAAACTAATTTCTTTTCCAAGTTTTCCAGTTATATTAAATGCGTTTCTTGTCTCAATTATAATTTTTGTTTTATCAATTGATTCGCCTTTAATCCCAATATTACTTTTTAATGAAATAGGATTAGATAAAACATAAGTACCTTCTGGAATTACAATTAAAGTGCTATTAGAGAGCGATTTAATAGTAGAATTAATTTTCTCTGAAATATCAACAAATTCATTTAAATCAAGAAATAAAGTGTCTAAATATTCTATTTTACTTGTTAAGCCAGTATTTTCCCAATCAATAAATCTTGGCAATTGAGCCGACGAAACAGAAAAGAATATTATTAAAATAAAAATTAGGTTTTTCATATCACAAAAATACAAAGAAATTTAAATTAATTCAAAAATATTTCACTTTATAATTTAATAAGTTATGGAGATGAATTTGAAAATCAAGATAAATTTCTTATTTTTGAAAATATTTATTGTACTATAATTTAATTATGATGAAAAAATTTAATCAGACTGTTATTGATGTAATCGGGAACACCCCAATTATTAAACTGCAAAAAGTAGCATCTCACGTTGAATCAGAAATTTATGTAAAATTAGAATATATGAATCCAGGTGGTTCAATCAAAGAAAGAATAGCTGCTTATATTGTTGAACAAGCAATTGAAAGGGGAGATTTAAAACCTGGTGGAACTATTATCGAAGGTACTTCTGGCAATACTGGTGTTGGGCTCGCAATGTATGCTGCTGTTCATGGTTACAAGACTATTTTTGTGTTACCTGATAAACAGTCGATTGAAAAAATTAATAATTTAAGAGCTTTTGGAGCTAAAGTAATTGTTACCCCAACTAATGTTGCTCCAGAAGATCCCCGCTCTTACTATTCAGTTGCTAAAAGACTTGCTGAAACTACACCAAATTCATTTTACTCAAATCAATATTATAATCTTGATAACCAAATGGCTCATTACCATTCAACTGGTCCTGAGATATTTGAACAAACTGAAGGTGATTTTGATGTATTTATGTGTGGCGTAGGCACTGGAGGTACAATCTCCGGAACTGGAAAATATCTCAAAGAAAAAATGCCGAATGTGAAAATTGTAGGTGTTGATATTGAGGGTTCTATACTTCTGCCATATTTTAAGACAGGAAAAGTAGTTGAAGCAAAATCTTATGTTCTAGAAGGTATTGGTGAAGATATATTTCCTGATAACTTAGATTTTTCTGTGATGGACGATATGGTCTTGGTGCATGATAAGGAAAGTTTTATTATGACTCGCCAACTTCTAACAAAAGAAGGTATTTATACCGGTGGTTCTGCTGGAGCTGCTGTTGTTGGGGCTGTTAGATACGCTGAGCAGTTAAAAGAACCAAAGAAAATCTTAGTTATTTTATGCGATTCTGGTAATAGATACACAGGCAAGATTTTTAATGATGAGTGGATGCAGAATAATGGCTATTGGGATAATACCTTATCAGTTACTATTCAGGAAGTTATTGACACCTTGAAGAAAGGTAAAGTTGAAATTATATCTATGACTGACGAAAATACCATTTCTGATGCAGTAAAAGTATTAAAACAAGAAAACATTTCGCAAATACCAATTTATTCAAAAGGTAATCTACTAGGTGTGGTAAATGAAAGAAATATATTAAGAAATTTATTTGAAGGTAAAATTAGTTTAGGCGATAATATTTCTATCGCAGTTGACAGGAATTATGAGCTGATAAATATAAATGATTTCTTGGATAAAGTAGCAAATAATTTATTACAAAGAAAAACAGTACTTGTTGAAAAGGATGATAAAGTTATCGAAATACTTACGGATATTGATATTCTAAACTTTATGTCAAGTCGTAATTTTTAAATAAAGGTGAAAATGGAAAAAATCATAGTTAATATTGATGATAAAGATTTTGAAACTGAAATTGATGTAAATAATCCAGAAAACATAAAGTTCAATGGAGTAGATAATTCTGTTAAGTTATTGAAAGAATATGGAAATAATGTTTTTAGTTTTTTGGTTAATAATAAAGTGTTTCTTGTTGAATATGATGAAAAGAATGGTGAATCAAAAATAATTCATGATAATTTTGAGCATAAAGTTAATATTAAAACTGAAACAAAAGCATTGTTACTTGAATTTATGAAAGATAGTGGCTTAAGCGCATCTGAAAGAAATATTACCGCTCCAATGCCTGGGCTTGTTGTTAAAATTTTATGTGAAGTTGGTCAGGAAGTAAAAAAAGGTGATAAACTTATAATCATAGAAGCAATGAAAATGGAGAATGCTCTTGCATCACCAATCGATGGAATTGTTTCTAAAATTAATGTATCCGAAAATATCCCAGTAGAGAAAGATACTGTTATGATAGAATTAGAAGAAAGTGAATAAATGTTTACTATTAATCCAATTAATAGAATTGTTTGTTTAACAGAAGAAACTACAGAGTTTCTCTATGATATTGGTGCGGATGAGTTAATTGTTGGCATCACAAAATATACAAAAAGACCTGAAATCGCTATAAAAGAAAAACCAATAGTTTCAAGATATTTGGATAGTGATATTCAAGCTATTATCGACCTTAAACCAGATTTAGTTATAGCATGGTCTGATTTGCAAGCTGATACATCAAAAGAACTTATTAAAAATGGTATTGAAGTTATTTGTTTTAATCATCGAAGCATAAATGGGATACTTTCTTTTATGCAGAGATTGGGTTATTTAATTAACAAAAAACAAGAAACTGACGATTATATTTTTAATTTAATTGCAAATCTAAATAAATACAAAGAATTAGGTACAAGAAGGAAAACAAAACCCAAAGTTTATTTCGAGGAATGGTTCGACCCATTAATTGTATCAATTCAATGGGTTTCTGAGATTATTGAGCTTTGCGGAGGAGTAAATATATTTTCTAATTTATCAAATTCTGCTTTAGCAAAAGGAAGAATATTAGAAAATGACGAAATTATTTTAAAAGAAAATCCAGATATAATTCTAGCTTCGTGGTGCGGCAAGCCATTCAGAAAAAAGAAGATGTTAGCCCGTGAAAACTGGAATAAAATTAAAGCAGTTGAAAATAACCAAATATTCGAAATTAAGTCTGAAATTATTCTGCAACCAGGACCTGCAGCATTAATTGACGGAGTAAAAATAATAAGTAAAATATTTGATAATTGGGAATTTAGAAATTAAATTAAACTATATTACTAAATAAAACTTTCTTTTAGATTTAAATATTATTTATGATTATAAATGATATTTCAAATTGTTATTTTTAAAAACTAATTCTTTAATAAAAAAGGACTACTTATTAAGTAGCCCTCTTTTAGTAAATAGTTATCTTATTGAAATAACTACAAACTTATTTTTTTGAACCTTCTGCACAAGTTTGAGTAACTTCTATGGAAATACGTCTATTTTGTTTTCTAATTTTTTCTAAATCTTCTTTAGAAATTTGTTTTAACGCATTTCCTACAGGTTCTTTAGTTTTTGGTTGGCTTGAGCCATACCCAACAAATCCAGAGAATTTCTTGCTGTCAACACCTTGTTCAATTAACCAGTCTCTTACCATTTTAGCTCTTAACTCAGATAACTTCTGATTTCTCTTAGAGTCACCTTCTGCTGAAGCATGACCTTCTATTAGTATTTGTAAACCATCACATTGTTTTACATATCCTAATAACTTAGCTAAATTTGTTGTTGTACCTTCATAATCGTAATTAAATTCATCAGTATTCACTATAAACAGAATATCTGGGAAATCTAATTTAGTTCCGATTTTTGGTGCTTTGGGGCAACCATTTTTACCTCTTTCAGAATTTGCCTGACCATAAATTAAAGGACAATCATCAACTCCATCATTGATATTATCTTCGTCAGTATCTGCTTTCAAAGGATTAGTAAATGTCTTTAATACCTCATCACCATCACTTAAAGTATCGCCATCTGTATCAGGTTTTAACGGATTGGTTTTATATATATTAACTTCATCGCCATCATTAAGACCATCACCATCAGAATCTGCAACTAATGGTTTTGTTTTATATTCATATACTTCATCGCCGTCTTTAAGACCGTCTCCGTCTGTGTCGGGATTCAAAGGGTCAGTTTTGTATGAATGAAATTCTTCGCCATCATTAAGACCATCACCATCTGTATCAGGATTTCGTGGGTCGGTTCCAATTTCTTTTTCTTTGCTATTAGATAAGCCATCTTTATAATAATCTGCAGTTCCCAGTATGTAATAAGAGAATCCCACAGCAGCAGTTAAAAAGATATCATTCTCAGTCCCAGCATTTTGATCTTCTGCATTACTTAAATCATCTAAGTAATCTGTTCCAGATAATCTCAATGTTGCACGACCGTTAAAAACAAAATTGTCAGACATATACAACTCATATCCTATACCTACAGGGAATATAACTTGATTTTTATCATAAACTCCAGCTGCATTATTTGGAAGAGGACCATCATAGCCCGAATCCCCTGAACGTGGTTCGAAGTTAAGCAAACCTACACCACCAAATAAATAAGGAACAAATTTTTGACTTGGAAATAAATTATAAGTCAAATACATTTCATAAGTACTAACTCTTACCGAGTTTTTCTCATTTATTGTTGTTTGTGTATTAGGATATAAATCCCCAATAGCTGCACCATCACCAAAATATGTATTATATTTTGACAAGGTATTGTTATTCAACTTATACCTAATTTGACCAATTCCTACATTTGCTTGTAATGAAAGATGTGGTATTATATTATATCTTAAAAATACATCTCCACCAACCCAAACTTGATTATCAGAGAAATCTCCCCAATATTTCACGATACCAGTATTGATACCGAACGACATCCTGCCACCTTCGCACTGTGAAGCTGCTTCATTTTTAGCAACCATTAGAGATAAGAAAGATAAAACAAATACTTTTATGTAAGTATTCATAATTACTCCAAAAATATTAATTATGTATAAAAATAAGAGAAATAGAGAAGAAATGTAATGTTTTTTAACATTTTTAGAAAAGTACTATGTAAGAATATTTTTTTAGGATAACTGATAGTTTTTTTACTTTTTAATCCTAGGTTAATAGAAAAATTAAGTTTTATACTAATTACACTATTGAGACGTATGTGTTATAAATATATTGTAAATAAATAGTTATAAAAATAAATATTAAATTGTAACTATATTAAAATATCAAATATATTTTTGATTTTTCTAAATTTTCATCATTTTCAAAAATTAATTTTGCATTTACTACAGTTTTGCCATCTAATTCCCAAACAACATCACAGGCATCAAAACAAGAAGTAGTACAACAAGCACTACCACTTGATTGTGCAATTGTAATATTTTCAACTAAATCTATTATCATAAAATTGTATATTTTGTTTCTACAGAAATAGTATTTTTATTTTAAAAGTGCAAATATTTTATCTGAAATTTATAAATTCATTTCAACTTTGTTAAATCGAATAGTTTTAAGTGAATGGATTCAACGCATACTTCGACTACGCTCAGTACAAGTCGCTTTGAATGAAAGGTAGTAGAATCTTAAGTAAAAGAAAGAATAATTTAATAGTTTTAGAGTGTTTTTTCATACTTTTCAAAAATAATTTTTTAATATTTCAATTTAAGAAAATTCAATTAATATTCAATAATCAATATATATTTTCGTTACACTACTTTCTTTTATGCTATAATAAAAAATTTCAAGAATATAATATGAAAAATCCTTACGACAAATATTATCTTACTGAAAACTTATTCGGAGAACCTTATCCCGAATTAATTGAGTTCTTTTCAAATTTTAAAAAAAAAGGTAAAGTCCTTGATTTGGGATGTGGTCAAGGTAGAGACGCAATCGCTTTATCAAGATTTGGTTATGAAGTAACAGGTATAGATAACTCAAAAGTTGGTATTGAGCAAATGAATCAAATTGCCAAAGATGAAAAATTGAAATTGTTTGGTCAAGTGAGTGACATATATAGTTTTGATAATTTTTATGATTTTGATATAATTTTATTAGATAGTATGTTTCATTTTAATAAAAAAGACAAAGAAAAGGAAATTGTACTAATTAAAAAAATTGTTTCTGAAATTAGAAAAGGAAGCATTATAATATTTTGTATCCAAGATACTGGAACTAAAGTCAAGCAATTGATTAAAGCCATTGATTATGAAAATAAATTAATTCGAATATTAGATAAAAATTTCAAATACATATATGAGGAAAAAGAAAATGATTATACATCTGAAACCTATTACAAGATGTTAGTTGTTGAAAAATAGAAATTAGTTAATTTTACATGGCGATGAAGAATTCATTTTTGCTTTCCCACTACCCATTTTTTCCACCCAACTATAATATTTTCCAACTTATCCGTATATTGCATTATATTTTTTACAAATTTGATAAAAAGATGAAGATTAAAAAAAGTGATGCGCTTGAGTATCATAGTGGTAAAAGAAAAGGTAAGATTGAAGTTATTACTACTAAGCCAGTTAGCACTCAAAGAGATTTATCTCTTGCTTACTCTCCTGGTGTGGCAGAACCCTGCTTAGAAATCGCAAAAGATGAAAGTAAAGTTTTTGAATATACTGCTAAAGGTAATCTTGTTGCAGTTATTTCAAATGGAACGGCTGTTTTAGGATTAGGTGATATTGGTCCGGCAGCATCAAAGCCAGTTATGGAAGGTAAAGGAGTTTTATTCAAAAAATTCGCTGATATTGATGTATTTGATATTGAACTTGACTCAAAAAATATTGATGATATAGTAAAAGCAGTTAAAATGATGGAACCAACTTTTGGTGGTATCAATCTTGAAGATTTTGCTGGTCCTGATTGCTTTGAAATTGAAAATCGTCTAAAAGAAGAAATGAATATCCCTGTTTTTCACGATGACCAACATGGAACTGCAATTATTTCTGGTGCGGCAATGTTAAATGCTGTTGAGCTTGCTGGTAAAAAGCTAAGTGAAATAAAAGTGGTTTATAATGGTGCGGGAGCTTCGGGTATAGCATGTGCAAGATTTCATATTTCTCTCGGTTTAGACCCCAAAAATGTAATTATGTGTGATTCCAAAGGAGTTATACATTCTAAACGTGATGATTTAAATGAATATAAACTTGAATTTGCAAGAGATACAGATTTAAGAACTTTAAATGATGCCTTTATTGGTGCGGATATGTTTTTTGGTTTATCGAAAGGAAATGTTGTTACTAAGAAAATGGTTAAGTCTATGGCAGATAATCCAATTATATTTGCAATGGCTAATCCTACTCCTGAGATTTCCTATCCCGAAGCAATTGCTGCTCGTAAAGATGTGATTATGGCAACAGGCAGATCTGACTATCCAAACCAAGTAAATAATGTACTTGGATTTCCGTTTATCTTCCGTGGGGCATTAGACGTTCATGCTAAAAGTATAAATGAAGAAATGAAACGTGCTGCGGCTTACTCTATCGCAGAACTTGCAAAAGAGGAAGTTCCTGATGCTGTGAAACATGCTTACGGTATGCAAAATATAGTTTATGGTAGAGAATATATTATCCCTAAACCATTCGACCCACGAGTACTTACTTGGGTTGCTCCAGCAGTTGCAAAAGCAGCTATGAAATCTGGAGTAGCTCGTAAGAAAATCACTAATTTTGAGAAATACAAATTTGACTTGAATATCCGAATGGGTAGGGCGCATTCGTTTATGTCCACTATATACAACAAAGCAAAATCAAAACCGTTAAGAGTTGTATTCCCAGAAGGAGAAAATAAGAAAATTATTAGTGCAGCATCTATTGCATTAGAGCAAGGAATTTGTAATCCGGTATTGATTGGTAATCCTAATTATATAAGTGAATTAGCTAATGAAATTCATGTGGAATTAGAGGGAATTGAAATCATCAATCCAAAAGATTATGCTTATTTGAATTATTACGCTAATTTATATTACGAAAAACGTCAAAGAAAGGGCTTAACTAAACAGCAAGCAATGGATGAAATGTTAAACTCACCAAATCATCTTGGGAGTATGCTGTTAGAGGCAGGACAAGCTGATGCAATGGTTTCAGGACTAACTACCAATTATCCTGCTACTATTCGACCTGCACTTGAAATTATAGGTAATCAAGAAAAATACTCAAGAGTTTCTGGTTTATATATAGTTATCGCTCAAAATGAAGTTTATTTCCTAACTGATACTACGGTTAATATAAACCCTACTGCTCGAGACATTTCAGATATTACAATTCAAGCATCTGAATTTGTAAAGCATTTTGATATTGAGCCAAGAGTTGCATTGCTGTCTTACTCTAATTTCGGCTCGGCTGATGGGGAAATACCAAGGAAAATGCAACAAGCTCTAAAAATTATTAACGAAAGAGAACCAGAATTAATTGTAGATGGTGAAATTCAGGCGGATGTGGCTGTTAATCAAGAGGTTATTGACACAGAATATAGTTTTTCAAAACTTGCAGGTGGTAAAGCAAATGTTTTAGTTTTTCCAAGTTTAACCTCTGGTAATGTTTCGTATAAATTGCTTCAAAAATTAGGTAATTTAAATATTATAGGACCCGTTCTGCAAGGAATGAACAAATCAGTTCACGTTCTTCAAAAAGGTTCTTCCATTAATGAAATTGTTGATATGACTGCGATTGCGAATGTAATGGCGCAGAATTTAGAAGAGGATAAATTAGTATGTTCAGTAGAATATTAATTGCTAATAGAGGAGAAATTGCTTGCAGAATTATTAACGCCTGCAAGGAATTAGGAATAAAGACTGTTGCAGTCTATTCTGATGTAGATAAAAACTCATTACACAACCAAATGGCTGATGAAAGCATCGCAATAGGTGGGAGTGCCGCATCGGAATCTTATCTTGTTTTTGATAAAATTATAAATGCTGCAAAAGAATCTGGAGCAGATGCAATACACCCTGGCTATGGCTTTTTAAGCGAGAATCACCAATTTAATCAAGCGGTTAAAGATGCTGGATTAGTATTTATAGGACCCGACACAGAACCAATGCGACTTCTTGGCTCTAAGGTAGAATCAAGAATAAAAATGATTGAGGCAGGAGTTCCCGTTGTCCCTGGCTTAAAAGGTGCATCTGATAATATGCTAGAGTATATTACGGAGGCAGAAAAAATTGGCTATCCTGTTTTGATTAAAGCCTCTGCAGGTGGTGGTGGAAAAGGTATGAGAGTTGTATGGGATAAAAAAGACCTTGAAGAATCCGTAAATTCCGCAAGAAGAGAGGCGCAATCTTCTTTTGGTGATGGCACTATTTTTATGGAGAAATACGTCCTCGAGCCACGCCACATAGAAATGCAAGTTGCAAGAGATAGATTCGGAAATGGTGTTCATCTTTATGAAAGGGAATGTTCTATCCAGCGTCGCCACCAAAAAGTAATTGAGGAATCTCCTTCAACTGCAATTAATGATGAAATTAGACAAAAGATGGGTGAAGCCGCTATCAAAGCACTTGATGCTGTTGATTATCATACCGTTGCAACCGTAGAATTTCTTTTAGACAAAGATAAAAATTTCTATTTCCTGGAAGTTAATACCAGAATCCAAGTAGAACACCCAGTAACTGAAATGGTTACGGGTATTGACCTTGTTAAATTGCAAATATCACTTGCTTATGGAAATGAAATCGGCTTAAAGCAATCCGACATTAAACAGCAGGGCTGGGCTATTGAAACAAGAATTTACGCCGAAGACGCTGAAAATAATTTTATGCCAACTGGTGGTAAAATTCATTTCTTATCGCAACCTAATAACCCTGGAATAAGAATTGATACAGGAATTAAAGAAGGCGACGAAATCTCTCCTTTCTACGACCCAATTATGTCTAAAATAATATGTTACGCAAGTTCCAGAAAAGAAGCAATAGACAAATCAATTTATGCACTCAAAAACTATAATGTTCTTGGTGTTAAAACGTCTATACCATATCTAATTAACATACTCAATCACGCAGATTTCAGAAGTGGAAACACTACAACTGACTTCATTGCAAAAAGAAATGATGAGTTAATGGAATTTCAAGACTTAACATTAGAAGCACTTGTAGTAACTAGTTTAATTGAAGATGATTCCATAGTTAAAATTAATAATATAAACAACATACAAAGCACTCCTTGGCAAGAAATAGGTGCTTGGGAAATTGACTAAGAAAATGGCAAATGAAGAATTAAAAAAGCAATTCAAACTCCGAGATAAAGTTGTAAGAGCTATATCGAAAGATAAAACTATTAGAATTGCTATCGTTAAAAATACTAATACCGCAAAAGAAGCACAAGAAAGACATAATCTTGATTTTGTTTCTGCTACTTTGCTCTCTCGTGCTATGGCTGGAGCTAGTTTGATTAGCAGTTTTATGAAAGGTGAAGAGCGAATAATTATCCAATTGCAAGGTAACGGACCTATTGCAGATATTTACGCAGAAGCAATGCACCTTGGCGAAGTTCGTGGCTACGTAGAACACAGAGCCGACCTTGATGTAGAGCAGATGAAATCCCTTAAAGATGCAATAGGTATTGGACTTCTTTCAGTTTCAAAAATTAAATTTGACCAAAAAGAACCAGTAAAAGGTATTGTTCCAATCATAAAAGGCGATATAAGTTCTGATTTAGTGAGTTATTATACTCAATCGGAGCAAATCCCGACTGCGATGATACTTGATGTATCGCTATCTGATAATGGCTTAATCCAACAAAGTGGTGGAATAGTTGTCCAAGCAATGCCTGGCGCTAATGAATCAACTCTTAAGTTACTTGAAGAACATTTACTTAAAATTGATAATCTATGTCAGTATTTCAATGATGAAATGATGCCCGATGATATATTAGAAAAAGTAATTCCAATTGAATATGAAATAGTAAGCACCAAACAAACAGACTTTTTCTGTAGATGTAGCAAAGACTTATTTAAAAATAGATTACTTACTCTTGGAGTAGAAGAACTCAAAGATATGCGAGAAAAAGAGCAAAATGAAATTGTTTGTCGCTTTTGCAACGAACATTATATCATAGAAGACATAGATTTTGAAGAATTAATTCTGACTGCTCAAGCTTCTATAAATTAAATTTTTGTTATTTTTGATAAGTAAGAAACTATAGCCATTTTATAATATGTTATTTAGTGGATGAGAATTAGATTGTAAAAATATTTGCTGATTTTATGATTTTTTTATTAAAAAATAATGATTTGTTTATAATAAGTTGTAATAATTTAAAAAATAGTTATATTTTAGGACAAAAATGAAGATTATTCTAATATTACTTGCGGTTATATTAATTGCTTTTGTTGTAATTCAGCTTTTTTTAATGAAGAGCCAAAGCAATATTGAAACTTACCCTTATTCAATAATTAAAAAATATGGGACTTTTGAAATAAGAAATTATGAAGAAACTTTGTTTACCTCAGTCAAACTTTCAACATCGGGTTATAAAAATTCTTCAAGTAAAGGGTTTTCTATTTTAGCTGGATATATTTTTGGAGGAAATGAAAGAAATGAAAAAATATCTATGACCTCCCCTGTAAGCATGTCACTAGAAGACTCTATGACTATGATGTTTATGGTTCCTAAGGGTATAAAAAAGGAAATGCTTCCCAAACCAAATGACTCAATTATAGAATTTAAGAATGAACCAGCAAAAACTCTTGCTGCAATAAGTTTTGGTGGCTGGGCTAATGATAAAAAAATTGAAGAGTACAAACAAAAACTTAAATCAGCTTTAGAGGTAGAGGGCATAGCATATTATGATCGTTTTTATTTCTTTGGTTATAATGCACCTTATGAAGTGTTTAATCGAAAAAACGAAATAATAGTTGAATTGCAATTAGACATATTTGCTAAATGAAAAAAGTATAGAAAACATAAAGTTTATTTTTACAAAATAACTCAATAATATACAAATTATGATTATAAAGAAAACAGAATCATTTGACCCTAAAAAAAAGAAAGCAATTTTAATATTAATACCCTTAATTTTAACCCATATAGTTATAGACACCTCTTATCGACCTTTAGCTTATATAAATTCATTTAATGACTTAGGATTTAAGGACTCATTTACTCAGATTACAGCTGTAATAGGTATATCTTTATTAATGATTATCTTTGAAAAAAAGGATACTTGGAATGGAAAAATAGGAAAAATATTTCTTACAGTAATTCCCATAATAGCAATGATATTTTATGAAATCATTCAAATATTTACAGATAGCCTAACATTTGACCTTCAAGACATTATTTATACTTTAATCGGTGGAATATTTAATGGAATTATTCAATTTAAAATAATCAAATAGTACTTTATTTAAAAGTGAATTACTAACATAAATATATCGATAATATTAACTACAAGAATTTAATTATTCATTGTTTAATTTAAGCTTTGTGCTTCTATCAACTCTTTTGGCTGACAGGAAAGTACTACGAAACCGCCATAAGACAAGCTATAAAACACTACCTACATGCCAAGAAAATCAAAAGTTAATTAATCCAAAGACTTTTTTATTGTTTTCAAGGAGAACTTATAAATGGATTTAATACAAAATTTAAACAGCAAACTGAAATGACTTTGACTTCGGTTGTGGAATTTCCATTTTATCCTCTTTCATTCCCTCAATATGAAATTCAATTGCTTCCTTAATAAGTTCTCTAACTTCTTCTTCTGTTTCGCCTACTGCAATACAACCAGGCAAATCAGGCACATAAGCCCCAAAACTACTTTCACCTTCTCTAATTATTATAGTGTATTCCATTTTATTTCTCCAACTATTATATTTTACAAACGAAAATACAACTTGTTTAGTTTAACTTAAAAAGATTAAGATTCTTTAAATCAAACAAAATTCTTTCCAAACCTGCAAAAATAAAATATTATTTTCAAATTTTTGTAGAAATGAATTAACAATTCTATGAACAAACTTATACTCTGCTATTATTTCGAAATAATGAAGAATGCGTCCAGCTCAATTGTGTCACCAGCGGTGTCACAATTTGAATATCTGGAAATTCATTAGCAAACTACATCATTCTTCTCACATTTCTATAATAATAACTTCTGCCAAATTGCTGTTCTAACTGTTTAGCAACATTAATATCATATACTTTTAAACACAGTCAAAATAAAAGAAATATTTTTCATATTTTTGTAAAAATTCAAATAAAAAAATGAATTGGCTTATACTTGGTAACATTCGATTGAGAATTTGGATTTTGAAGAACTAATATTGACAGCGCAAGCATCAATAAATATAAGATGTTATGTTTGTAGAGTAAGGAAGTCAGTAATTACAATAAAAAGGTGATTCGGCGGAGTTAAAATAAACAAAAACTAAAAAGTGATTTAACAATAAATTACATATCATCAAATGGATTTTTAATTTGAGATAATTTAGTTGAAGAAATATGAGTATAAATTTGTGTCGTTCTAATATCTTTATGTCCTAATAATTCTTGTATTATTCTTATATCAGTCCCTTGTTCAACAAGATGTGTAGCAAAACTATGCCTTAAAGAATGAACAGTTATATTTTTATGAATTCCACATAAATTCAATGCTTTTTTTAAAACATTTTGGATACTTCTGGGTGAATACTTAACATTATTCTGACCTTCAAATAAATAATCTTTAGGTTCATACTCTTTATAATATTTTCGCAACATTGAAAGCATTTTCGTAGATAAAGGAACAAACCTATCTTTTTTTCCTTTTGCTTCACTAATTTTAATCATCATTCTTTTAGAATCTATATCAGAAATTTTAATATTAATACATTCGCTAATTCTCAAACCACAAGAATATATAATAGAAATTGTAGTTTTATGTTTTATATTTGAAATTAAATCAATTACTTGTTTAATTTCATTAATACTTAATACATCAGGCAGTTTAGTATAACGTTTTATATTTCTAAGAAAATTATTTTTTAAAGTTTTACCTAATATTAATTCAGAATAAAGTCTAAGTGCCATTATACCATTTTTTATATAACTATAAGAACGCTTAGCATCTGTTAAAAATTCCACGTATTCAAACAGTAACTCTTTGTTCAATATTGAATTATCTTTATTCCATTTTTTAAATTGGACTAAAGAATTAGTATAACTTCCGATAGTAGATTCGCTGTAATTACGTATTTTGAGTACTTTACGAAATAAATTTAATTCCTCATCACTCATACATAATACTCCATTTATTTACTGGATATACGCAATAAACGATTATTTTACAATTTTATTTTATAATTTTGATATATAAAAATAATTATTTCGTGTAATAACGAGTTGTGTGCAACCCTCTTAAACCTTTCGCCAATGAGACGGTCTAACTATTTTAATAACGTAAAAGGAAATAAAATGAAAAAATTAGCATTTGCAATCGGGGCATTGTTTTTAACGACAAGCATTTTTGCCCAAACATTTAATCTGACCGTAAATAATGGTTACGGTTCGGGGACTTATCAAGTTGGTGAGACTGTCCATATATGGAGTGTTGCCTATGACAGTACGCAGACATTTGGAGAATGGACTGGCGATATTTCATTTCTGGATAGACCTAAGGAGTGGCACACTACTATGATAATGCCCAATCAAAATGTGTCTGTGACAGCAGTAATTGATAATATGCCTGCATACGCTATTACTTACGAGCTGATGCAAGGGCTTAACAATCCATTCAATGTTTATTACTACTTTCCACCCAATCCATCAGGTATTATTTACCTTTTTCACGGAACTGGCGGTAGTGCCGAAAACTTTATTTATGGCGTTGAAAACAGAAGTTTCACCAATGCCGCAATTGCTAGAGGTTATGCAATAGTTTCTATGGATGCAGAGGAGGTCACTTTAAACCAGGATATTGACGGAGATGGAGGTAAGAGATTTATGACACAGCCGATTGATACCATCAACAATGTTGATTATAGAAACATCAAAAAAATAACAGTGGAATTCATTAACCGTGGTTGGCTAACCGCAAGCACACCGAGATTTTCAATAGGGATGAGCGCAGGTTCAAACTTTTCTGCTGCTGTTTCTTACATCTGGAACTTTACAGGTGTAGGTTATTGTTCAAAAGCCCAAAATACAGGTTTTGATGTAAGACTTAGTCCGTTTGCTTTCAGGCTTGCAAGATATGATGACAACCCTTCTTACAACTATCCTGTTGGGCTCAATCAAGCAATGGCAAATGTTGCCGAACTGCAATCTAGAGGAATTTGCAATGACCTATATGAGAATGACCGACAGCCAATTTATCCCGAACGTTTCGCAAGAGCACCAGGAATTTCGCTTGCTAACTCAATTGCAATTTATAATGAACTACTAACCAACAATCAAATAGATGCTAATGGGTATGCATTGAATTCAGCGGTTATTCAAAATAATATATTTGCCAATCCGGCAGCTTATCCAACAATCGAAAATTTATACAATCAGGGTATAACTAATTGGTATACTCAATTAGGGGCATCCAATGCGGAACATAGCTTTTACAGCGATTACAATGAAGCAACACTTGATTTTTTTGCTGATCCTTGCGGAACAACATTAGGTGTTGAAAATCTACAATTGACGGATAATAAAATCAAATTGTATCCTAATCCATTCGATAGCAGAATAAATATTTCAGGGGCAGCAGGTTCAGAACACTCAACTTTGACAAATATGTTTGGACAAATAATTTGGACAGGTAATGATATTGAGCAACAAGACTTTTCAAATTTGACGAGCGGAATTTACTTCTTGACTATTACAAAGGACAATGATAAACAGACATTCAAACTCATCAAAGAATAAAGGAAGGGCAGCACACAACAATGTATATAAAAAATAGGCGAAACAGTAATAAATTCAAGGGTTTTGGCTCGTATCAAAACTTCTACATAACGGAAAGTTAAGAGCTTCGAAATCGCCTACTTTTCATATACTAACCGTTGTAAAACATTTTGAAAAAAACTTTAACTAACATAAAACTGATTTCGATAGTTGGAACATTAATTCTTGTTCAAATACTCGGATATTTATCTATCAACGTTTTTGGCGATTATGGTTGGAGCGTATTTTTCTTGATTCCGTTCATAATCGGATTTCTGCCTGCCTACATATCAGGAAATAAAATTGATATTAAAAAATCCTCTGCTTATAAACTTGGATTTATCACATTAGGACTGGCTGTCTTGGCACTTTTAATTTTTGCAATAGAAGGTCTCATTTGCGTTCTAATGGCTAGCCCATTATTATTGCTCGCAGTTTGGTTGGGTTCGTATTTGGGATTTAAAAGCTCAAATAGTAATTACGCCAATCCAAAAAACACTACAATTATTCTTCTTTTTTTGTCGCTCGGATTTATGAGTTTCGATTATGTTAACAAACCGAAAGATTTAATACCAGTTCGAACGAAAATAATCGTCAACGCACCAATTGAAAAGGTTTGGACAAATGTTGTGACCTTTGACAAAATTAACGAACCTGTCGACTGGATTTTTAAAACAGGAATATCATATCCAACAGATGCAACAATCGTTGGACAAGGAGTTGGAGCGATTCGCTATTGCAATTTTACAACCGGTAGTTTTGTTGAGCCCATAACAACTTGGAACGAACCAAATTTATTACAGTTTGACGTTAAAGAACAACCAATACCAATGAACGAATTTAATCCATTTTGGGAAGTTCATCCGCCACATTTAGACGGATATTTTAAATCCTACAAAGGACAATTTAAATTGACAAAAATTAGTGACAATCAAACCGAATTAGAAGGAACAACTTGGTACAAAGTTGACATTAATCCAGAGTTATATTGGAAAGCTTGGTCGGACTTTATCGTCCACAGAATACATAAAAGAGTATTAAACCATATAAAGAAAGGTTCAGAATTGAATTGAAAAGCAGGATAAAAAAACGTTTTACAACAATGTATAACCGCAATTACGGCGGATTCGACTGCGTCCGAATCCACTCGGAATTGCTAAAGCCAGTGCTAAACCGAAAAATAACGCATATAAACCCGTAACTGACGGTTATACGAGACCGTTGTGTGCAACCTAAAGAAACGTACAAGTGACAGAATTAGAACTGATAATTGACTTACATAAAAATTCCGATAGACAAGGACCAGGAAGCGAAAAAGACACGCTGAAAGCACTTGGTTATTTGGACTTGCCGACCGACCAAAATTTGAAAGTGGCTGACATTGGTTGTGGCTCAGGTGGACAGACAATTTCACTTGCTAAAATCTTAAACGGACAAATAACAGCAATTGACTTATTTCCAGAGTTTTTAAACGAACTCAACGGAAAATCTCAAAAATTAGGATTGACAGACAAAATCGTTACGCTTGAAAAATCAATGGACGATTTACCGTTTAAAGAGAATGAATTTGACCTGATTTGGTCAGAAGGTGCGATTTATAACATTGGATTTGAAAACGGACTTAAAAAATGGAAGGACTATTTGAAAGTCGGTGGCTATTTGGCTGTGAGTGAAATCACTTGGATAACACAATCTCGCCCAAAAGAAATTGAAGAATTTTGGAAAGCGGAATACCCAGAAGTTGATACTGCTGCTAACAAAATCAGACAATTAGAAAATAATGGCTATTCTCTTGTTGGATATTTTTATTTAAGTCAAGACAGTTGGATTGAGACCTATTACAAACCAATGCAAGCAAGATTTGAGAACTTTCTGAAACGCAACAAAAATTCGGAACTTGCAAGTAAAGTAGTTGCAGACAATCAAGCAGAAATCGAATTGTATCAAAAATTCAAGGATTATTATAGTTACGGATTTTACATAGCGAGAAAAAACGAATAAAAGGCAGCACACAACAAAGGCTATAAGCAATTGGGGTTTAGGTGTTTAAATGAAAAATAGTAAATAAAATAAGGTAAGTGCTAGACTGAAAAGTTAGGGCAAGAAATCCCCAACTGCTCATAGCCAAACCGTTATGGGCAGGTAAAGACAGAACTACAAAATGCGACCAGCTCAATTGTGTCACCAGCGGTGTCACAATCTGTAAATCAGGAAACTGCTCTGCAAATTGCATCATTCTTCTTACATTTCTAAAAGAATAACTTCTGCCAAATTGCTGTTCTAACTGTTTAGCAACATTAATAATATATACTTTTACACACAGTCAAAATAAAAGAAATAATTTTCATATTTTTGTAAATATTCAAATATACTTAATTCAGAAAAAGGATTAAAATGTCTGAGGAAGAAATTCTCAATATTATCGCTGGTGGGGAATCCTCTACTGTTGAGTTTAAAAGAAAATCTCCTGGTCCTGTTAAACTTGCTAAAGAGATTTCCGCGCTCGCTAATACTAAAGGTGGCTATCTCTTTATAGGTGTTGATGATAACAGAAAACTATACGGCATTCATTCCGAAAAAACCGAAAAAAACATCTTAGAAACTGCTGCTTACTTCCACCTTGAACCAACTATTGACCTCAAAATCCTTAATTACAACCTAAGCGGAAAAGAAATAGTACTAGCAATAATACCAAACAGCGAACTTAAGCCCCATAAAGTCTTATTGGTAGATGAAAATAACATCACAAAAAAACGAGCATACATCAGAGTAGGGGAGAAATCAGTAGAAGCATCATCAGAAATGGCTCGTTTGATGACTTACCAAAACCCAACAACAGGCAAAGAGTTACGACTTTCCATCACCGACAAAGAACAGCGTCTCTTTCGCTTTTTAGAAAAATACGAAAGAGTAACCGTAAAAGACTACTGCAAATTAGTAAACATCTCCAAACGCAGAGCTGAACGCTCCTTAGTGCAACTCGTCCGCGCGGGTATAATCCAAATCCACCACGATTCCTCGTATGATTATTTTACTCTTGTTGGGTAAGTGAGATATGGAAAAAATAAAAACCACAAGGTAAATCAGGTGGCAATTCAAAAAGAGGAAATATATATACTTTAATAGAAATGGGTTTTAACCCGTTAGACATACTCTAGATTTAAAATTCTAAGTTAACATTTATACAAAATTCTAATTTTATAATTAAATTTCTTAATTTTGCATATTAAATTTTTCTATTTAAAGAATTTTTATTAAAAAAGGAGTTAATAATGGCTATTAGAGTCGGTATTAATGGGTTTGGAAGAATTGGACGATTAGTTTTTAGAGAATTAGCTAAAAGAGATGATATTGAATTTGCAGGTATTAATGATTTAACAGACGCAGCTACTTTAGCTCATTTGCTGAAGTATGACACTGTTCACGGACGTTTTAATGGTGAAGTTAAAGTTGATGGTAATAAAATTGTTGCCAACGGAAAAGTTGTTGCTGTAAGTGCCGAAAAAGACCCTTCTAATATTCCTTGGAAGGATGTAGATGTTGTGTTGGAATCAACTGGTGCTTTTACAAATAGAGAGGGCTTAGAAAAACATTTGCAAAATGGTGTTAAAAAAGTGTTATTGTCTGCTCCAGCTAAAGGTGATTTGGATGCAACAGTTGTTCTTGGTGTTAACGATAATATTTTAACTGGAGATGAAAAACTAATATCTAATGCTTCTTGTACTACAAATTGCCTTGCTCCTATGATGAGAGTAATTGAAGATAATTTTGGAGTTGAATCTGGTTACATGACTACTATTCATGCTTACACAAACGACCAAAGAATTTTAGATTTACCTCATAAAGATTTACGTAGAGCTAGAGCAGGAGCAGCTAATGCTATACCAACTACAACTGGAGCTGCAAAAGCTGTGGGTATTGTTATGCCTGAGTTAAAAGGTAAATTAAATGGTTATGCAGTAAGGGTTCCTATTCCAGATGGTTCTATTACTGATGTTACTTTAGTACTTAAAAAACCAGCAACAGCTGAGGAAATTAATGCTAAAATGAAGGAAGCATCTGAAGGAAGTTTAAAAGGAATTTTAGAGTATTCTGATGAACCAATAGTTTCATCTGATATTATTGGAAACCCTAATTCTTGTATTTTTGATTCAGAGCTAACTCAAGCAAACGGCACTTTAGTTAAAATAGTTGGCTGGTATGACAATGAGTATGGCTATTCGTGTAGATGTGTTGATATGATATTAAAAATGTCTAAATAAATATAAATTAAATGAGGATAGGCGTTTATGTCTATCCTTTTTTTTGAATATGGAAAGAATATGGTCTCCATGGCGAAGTGAATATATGGATTCATTCAAAGAAGAAAAGAATGATGATAAATCATTTATGCTTCAAGCAATTGAAAGCAGTGATGATGAAAAACATCTTGTTGTAGCTAGATTTCCTCTTTGTATTGTAATTATGAATAAATATCCATATAATAATGGACATATATTAATTGCTCCTAAGAGAGAAGTTAATGATATTGCTTTGCTTACAGAAGATGAATATAATCAAATTAATTCAGTTTTGCGTCTTGCTATTAAAGCCATCAAAAATGTTTATAATCCTCACGGATATAATATGGGCTTAAATTGCGGAACTGCTGCAGGAGCAGGTCTCCCACAACACTTGCATTATCATATTGTGCCAAGGTGGAATGGTGATTCTAACTTTATGTCTTCAATTGCCGAGGTAAAAGTTATTTCTGAGCATATTCAAAAGTCAAGGGGTTTTTTAGCAACAGAATTTGAGAAGTTATTGAAAAATGAATAATATATACGCAGATTTTCACTCGCACACTACTTGCTCTGATGGACTTTTAAGTGTTTCTGAATTATTAGAAAAAGTAAAATCATTAAATATAAAATGCTTTAGTATTACCGACCATGATACTATTTCTGCCTATAAGCAAGTTGATACCAGTATAAATTTAATTTCTGGTGTTGAGCTAACCGTTTACTTTAATGGAAAGGAAGTTCATTTACTTGCATATAATTTTGATTTAAAAAATGAAGAATTAAATAATTATTTAAATTCCATTAAAGAACAAAGAGTTAATAGAGCAAAAAATATTATTAATCAATTAAAAAATCAACAAATAGATATAGATTTTGATGAAATATATAATAAATTAAAAGGTGAGATAATAACTCGCTCTCACATTGCTGATGAGTTAATAGAAAAAAAATATGCTAAAAATGTATATGAAGTATTTAGTAATTATCTTTCAAACGATCAAGTTTCCCTACCAAAAGTAAATTTTATAGAATTTGAAGATGCTATTAAAATGGTAAAAAGTGCGGGCGGATTCACTTCTATTGCACATCCAAATAGTAATTATTCACAACTTCAGCTATATAATATGATTAAGCAGGGCTTAAGGTGTGTAGAGGTTTATCATCCATCACACAATTTTTATATTACAAGGCATTTGAATACTTTTGTAAAGCAGTTCCAACTCCAATCAACGGGTGGTTCGGACTATCATGGTAAATTCCAGAATGAAGAAAGGAATATAGGGCATTATGGTATTACTGAAGAACAATATAAAAAACTTGATAAAGAGTTCAAATTTAATGTTTTATGAGTATTTAATTGTTGAATAATTAATTTAAAATAAATTCTAATGAAATTCTAATTGAATTTTACACTTTTCCATTTTGTTTAATATTATTAATCTTGTATTTTTGGAACTATATTTTTAACAAAATAAGGAGAAAAAATATGCAATTTGGATTTGATGGAAAAACAATTATCGTAACTGGTGGTTCTTTCGGAATTGGAAGAGCAACTGCTATAGCATTCGCTAAAGAAGGTGCTAATGTAGTTGTTGCTGATTACATTGAAGATAGTGAAACAATAGATGCAATTAAAAAGAATTCTGGCGAGGCGATTTTTGTAAAATGCGATGTTTCAAATGAAGATGATATTAAAAATATGGTCAAAAGCACTATAGATAAATATGGAAGACTTGATTATGCTTTTAATAATGCAGGTATAGAAGGACATCAATCACCAACACATGAATGTAATAATGAAAATTGGGATAGAACTATAAATATAAATCTTAAAGGTGTTTGGCTTTGTATGAAATATCAAATTCCTGAAATGTTAAAACAAAAAAATAGTGCAATAGTTAATTGTGCTTCAATTGCTGGATTAGTAGGCTTCCCTGGTTTACCTGCATACGTCGCAAGTAAGCATGCGGTTATTGGACTTACTAAATCAGCGTCATTAGAATATATAAAACAAGGACTTAGAATTAATGCAGTTTGTCCTGGTGTTATAAAAACACCAATGATAGATAGAGTTACAGGCAAAGACAAAGTAGTAGAACAAGCTTATGCTGATATGAAACCGATTGGCAGGTTAGGCGAACCATCAGAAGTTGCATCTGCAGTAATGTATTTATGTTCTGATGGTGCCTCATTTATAACTGGGCAATCACTTGCTGTTGATGGTGGCTGGGTAACACAATAAATTTAAAAAAAAGGACACTATTTAGTGTCCTCTTTTTAATGTATCATTTTACATTTGGTCCGAGCATTTCTGCTGGTTTAACGTATTTATCAAATTCTTCGGCAGTTAAGATTTTTAGTTTTATAGCTGCTTCTTTCAATGTTCCACCTGTTTTGTGAGCGTGTTTAGCAATTTTTGCAGCATTATCATATCCAATATGAGGATTTAAAGCAGTTACGAGCATTAATGAGTTGCTCATATAGAAGTCTAGTTTTTCTTTTATTGGTTGTATACCAATTGCGCAATGCTCATTGAACATTTTTATAGAATCAGCAAGTAACCTTGCAGATTGAAGAAAATTATAAATCATAACTGGCTTGAATACGTTTAATTCAAAGTTTCCTTGAGTACCTGCAAAATTAATTGTTGCATCGTTACCCATAACTTGGGCAACAACCATTGTCATTGCTTCTGATTGAGTAGGATTTACTTTTCCTGGCATAATTGAGCTACCTGGCTCATTTTCAGGGATAGTTATTTCACCAAGTCCACATCTTGGACCAGAAGCCATCCATCTAATATCATTTGCTATTTTCATAAGAGATGCTGCTAAAGTTTTAAGCGCCCCGTGAGCAAATACTATAGCATCGTGAGCTGCTAAAGCTTCAAATTTATTAGGAGCGGTTACAAATGGGAGTTCTGTTAACTCTGCAATTTTTGCGGCAGACTTTTCTGCAAATAGCGGATGAGTATTCAATCCTGTACCCACAGCTGTTCCACCAAGAGCAAGTTCGTAAAGTCCTGGAAGAGTCATAGTAATTCTCTGAATAGCATTATCTAATTGCTGAACATAAGCTGAGAACTCTTGACCTAAAGTAATTGGAACCGCGTCCATTAAATGAGTTCTTCCTGATTTAATAATATCTTTGTATTCCTCAACTTTTTGAGCAAATGTCATTCTAAGCATTGCTAAATTTGGAAGTAAGAGTTTATTAAGCTGCTCAGCTGCTGCAATGTGCATTCCAGTAGGGAAAGTATCATTTGAAGATTGAGATTTATTTACATCATCGTTGGGATGAATAGGTTTTTTACTGCCCATCACTCCACCAGCAATTTCAATTGCTCTATTTGAAATAACCTCGTTTGTGTTCATATTAGTTTGGGTACCTGAGCCAGTTTGCCAGATTGAAAGCGGAAAATGATTATCAAGTTTTCCTTCGATAACTTCATCAGCTGCTTTAGAAATTAATTCTGCTTTTTCTTTGCTTAGTGTACCAAGTTCTGAATTAGTTAAAGCTGCAGCTTTTTTTAAAATACCTAAGCCCCTGATTAATTCTCTTGGCATTTTTTCTATTCCAATATCAAAATGAATTAATGAGCGAGCTGATTGAGCTCCCCAGTAAACATCATTTGGAACTTCTATTTCACCCATTGAATCAATTTCAATTCTGTTTTTCATTTGTTCACCATAATTTTAAAAAAAAAAAGCAAAAACTTCTTTTACTAAAAGAAGTTTTATAAATATTTAATTATCTTATTTAATTAATTGTATCGTTGCCACTAAGAAGAACTCTACTACCTGGCATAAGCGAATTTGTAGCGTTGAAGATAAAAGATGCAATCATGTTTTTTAGAAAGAATGAATCGATTTTAAATATTCCACTTAGCAGTGCTCTTTCAATTATTAATTCAATTTGCTGACTATTTAATATACCAATACTTTGCATTTGAATTAGTTCGCCCCATGCTTGGTCAGTAAAAAGTTCCTTTTCTGCATCATGGAGGATTCTGAATGAGTTATCAGATTCTATTTCTAAGGTTGTTATTTTATTTGAAAATTCAACTCTATCTACAAGCCATGAAAAAGCTGTTGAAATCTCAGAATTAGAGTATCCTTTACTTTCTAGTTCGTTTAGGTCAATTTCACTTATTTTTTTGTTCTGTTTTAGTTCTGATAAAACGTAAGTAATAATTTCAACTATTTTTTCATACATTTAATTAATTCCTAGATAAAAGTTCTCTAATTGTCTCATTTTAGATTTACTTTCTTCGTCTTTATCATCGTATCCACAAAGGTGAAGGCAACCATGAATAGCTAATCTTAATATTTCATTGGTTAAAGAAACTTTGTAATCTTTAGCTTGTTCTTCTGCCACATCAACGCAAATATAAACTTCTCCATCTATTTTTTGCGACTCATCTTCTTCGGTCAAAGAAAATGTTATAACATCAGTGTAATAATCATGGTTTAAATATTGTTTATTAAGCGAAAGTATTTCGTCATTATTAACATAAACCACATTAAGACTTGCGCTTACTATTGATTCTCCGATAAGTACTTTATCTAACAAATGAGATACTTTCTTTATCGGTAAATTAGCTTTTTTACTTGAGTTATAAATGAAAATATTGTAATTATTTTTATTCTCAGACATCAAGCAATAACCCTTCGGTAATTGATAATTGCATAAAAGACATTATCATTGAGTTATCTAACTCAGAGATGTCTTTTTCGAATAAATCTTTGCTTATATTAGCGTACATATTACAAGAGCAATTTTTTCCGATAACAAGAGTTGTCAATTTATCATTTGTTGATTGTATAAAAATTACCTCTGAGTTTTCAAAATCTAAATAAGCAGAGCAGTCGTGGAGTTCAAAATACCCATGAGTACTTTGCACTGACACTAATGAACCATTCTTTGAATTAGAAACATTTGGATTAGAAACTTGAGAATGGTTATAAATGCTTACATAAAGCGACTGACCAGTTTGCTTATTAGACATTTGCCAAGAATAACTTTCATTAGTTTTGGTTATATTTACATCTAATGTTTTGGAGATAATTTGTATATCTGAGTCTGTAAAACTAAATTCCATTTTTTAAATCTCTAATTAATATTATGCAAAATAAAGAGAATTTTTTAAAAAAACAAAAATTATCTTTTTCTAGTATGTTAATACAAAAAATATTTAAATTTGTTACAATGTAAATTAATTCACGAATAAAATAGATATTTATTTTTAATGTAATTAAAAAATTATTTACCTAATCTTTTTCTAAAATCCTCAATGGTTTTTTTAAGACCTTCATTTCTATTAACCTTAGCAGACCAATTTAACAAATTAGTAGCTTTTGTGGTATCAGGTTTTCTAATTTTTGGGTCGTCAGAAGGAAGTTCTTTAAATATAATTTCAGAATTAGGATTTATAATTTCTATTATTTCTTTAGCTAAGTCAAGCATTGTAATTTCATCTGGATTTCCTATGTTTACAGGGTCATTTTCTTTTGAAAGCAATAGTCTGTAAATCCCTTCTACTAAATCGTCCACATAACAAACAGATCGAGTTTGTGAACCATCACCATACACTGTAAGTGGCTCATTATTCAAAGCTTGATTAATGAAGTTTGGAATTGCTCTTCCGTCGTTGATTCTCATCCTAGGACCGTAAGTATTAAATATCCTTAGTATTCTAGTATCAACATTATGATATCTATGATAAGCCATAGTCATTGCCTCTGCAAATCTTTTTGCTTCATCATAAACTCCTCTAAGTCCTACAGGATTAACATTACCCCAGTATTCTTCATTTTGAGGATGAATTAGTGGGTCTCCATAAACTTCTGAAGTAGATGCAATAAGGAATGTTGCATTTTTTGCTTTAGCAAGTCCAAGTGCTTTATGAGTACCAAGAGAACCAACTTTCAAAGTTTGAATTGGAAATTTAAGATAATCAATTGGAGATGCAGGTGATGCAAAGTGGAGAATATAATCCAAGTCTTCTGATATATATATGTAATTAGTTACATCATATTCGATAAATTTAAATTTTTTATTACTCATTAAATGTGCAATATTTTCAGGACTTCCTGTTATAAAGTTATCCATACAAAACACGTTATCTCCCTCTGCAATAAATCTATCACAAAGGTGAGAGCCAAGAAAACCAGCTCCGCCAGTTATTAATACGTTTGCCATAATATTTTAATCCGAAAATTCTCTTTTAAATGGAACGAACCATTGTTCGCCTATACTTACGTTAAAATAAAACCTACCAAAAATTTCTTGAACCATAGGAGATGAAATTTGTCCTCTACTTCCAAAAACGAATGCAAAATCAAAAATTGATGATTGTCCAAATGGTGCAGTTAAACCTATTGTAGCAAACTGCTCAGTAATTGCTTGATTATTTACTGTTATATTTAATTGTTTATATCCTAAGCCAGCTCTATAACTGAACTTATCTAATGGCTTGCTTCCCGTTAAATCAGAACCCATCCTTTCAATTCCAACAGAAAAGCTGTTTAATGCTCTAAATTCTACATTCTCTGGTTTGTTGAAACTAAAATTTGTAAAGTCCTGAGTAAAAAAATCTGCTGAATACCTTACTCGTTTATCTAAATAACTAAAACCAATACCGTATGAACTTGGTAAATCTATTACTGAATTATCTGTAAATGTTGTATCTACGATTCTCCTTCCTGTAGAAAGCAAATCATAATATGATATGTAAATTAGTTCTGAGTTAATTTTTAGTTTTGCAGCTGTTTCGTAAAATGCTCCAAAACTTAAGTTTTTATGGTTTAGGTTTAATCCAATTTTTTGATTCCCACCACTGAAAGAGTTTTTTCTTCCTGTAAATGAGTTATGAGCATAAGATTCATTTGTTATAGTTACAGCATCACGCTGAACATTTCCTATAAATCCATTTTGGATGATACCTAAAGATAAAAAATCAAAAAGCTTATATGAACCACCTACATAAATTTTCTTTATTCCACCTCCACCGAAATTTTCTAGTTTACCTGAAACATTCAATCCGTCGATTTGGGAAGAAAAATTTGAAGCAATAGCAAAATTAACATGTGTAAAAGATGTTAGGCCAAAGGCAAGGGTAAGTCCACGGGCTGTATCTAATGTAAAAACAAGGTTAAGTCCATCTATAGCTCCAAAATTTTGAAATAGAGATTTATCTTCACCTTGTACTAAATTTTGTTGAAATCTATAACCTAATTGCATTCTTGTTAAATCATTATAAGACCACATTGCTGGGTTCATCAAATTTATGTGTTTTTTATCAGGAACTCCGATTGATGTACCTCCAGCTCCCCAAAAAGCAGCACCTTGAACTTGTTCGAAGTCTCCTAATCCAAAGGCAGAATAGTTGGAACCCCCAACCGAGTATGCTTTTGAAGATACGAGAATTATTAATATTATAATATATTTAATCAAATTTGTGGTCTTTTAGAATAAATGATTAAAAGTTTTGGTCTTTTTTCTATTTCTTGGTGATTTATACCAAAAAATACATATTTATCCATATACGTAAATTCTGTATTTGAGTTCGTACCTCTTGAAGGGCTTAAAATCAACCTACCTTTTCCGTCGTTTCTGTTCCATGTATCAACAAGGGGTGTTATATTCGAAAAAACATATTTGCTTTTTTTATCATCTAAATTTGCGACATAAGACCAAGAATTTTGGGAGTTTGTACCAGGTGAAAAAAATGGGTCGTTATCTGAACCGGCTGCAAGAAAGTTACTAAGACCTGTTGTGCCAAAAATTGAATTTACTGTATCAATTGTTAATTCTAGTGTGCAACTTAATATAGCTGAGAGTTGAGGTATAGTATCAATATTAAAATCAAACACGGTTCTTGTTTGCCCTAATCCTTGCAGGTAGATGTTTTTGTCATCTGAAATCTCAGGCGTTTTGGGATAAAAAGAGGCAATCGCATTTTTTAAGAATATTGTTGTATCCTTTCCTTGTTTTTTAGCTACAATTTTGACTTGAGTGTTGAATAATGTATCTAAATCATTTCTATTAATGAACCTTGAAATTACAGTTGAATTTTCATCTGCTCTTAAAGCAAGTGAATATGAGTAGAATAGATATCTATTTTCTTCGATTGATAAATCTAATATTTGCTCTGGGTCTAAAAAGATATTACGTATTGAATCTTCTTTAGCAGAATATTTAAACCATTTAACAATTAGAGATTTATCGAGTTCAATTTTTATTGCTGTTGAATCTTTATGCTTTAATGTGTTGGCATAGGATCCAACTTTATTATTCATAGAAGGTGAATTATCCATTTCATCAAAAATGTCGGAGTATTTATTAAACCTTGATATTGAATCTTCAAGTTCATATACCGAAAATTCTTGATAGTAGGAATTAGTATCACCAAATGCGTAACTATCTGTAAAAAGATATAATTCTGCACTAATAATATCAATTTCTTCAATATAATCCATATCTTTAGGAGGGCTTATAAACCTGTACATAGAGTGAGATTTATATTCTTGGTATCTACCTAAAAGTTGAAAAGTAAAATTAAAAGGTCCATTTATCTCTTGGGTATGAATACTAGTGCTATCAATTAAATTGACTTCATTAGAAGACAAAGAATATAGAGTTAATGTATCTTGAATAAGAGGAATATCAGTAGGAACCTCATTGCAAGAATTTAATTTTAAAAGGATTAGCGAAAAAAATAAATATAGTAAAATTTTGAGAATACTTTTTTGCATTATGATAGTTTTATTTTAAAAGTGAACGGTAAATTTGTTCATATTCTAAAGTATTTTCGTCCCATCCAAACTCTTCATATATACAATTTTTAGCTAAACTAAAAAATTTATCACTGTCAGTATATAGCTCTAAACCTCTTTTAAAAGTATCGATTAGAGATTTAGAGTTTGCTTTTTTCATAGCAAGGCAATTACCTTCTTCGCCATTAAAGTCTTCGGCAATTTCTTCAAGCGCACAATTTATATTAGTGATAGGAATTGCCCCATATCTACAAGCGTGCATAAATTGAATACCATGATTATCTAAAGGAGATAGATTTAAATATAAATCACTACCTGCCATAATTGTATGAGCGTTATATTCATCAAATCCAACTGAAATTTGTATTTTTTCTGGGTTATTATCTGAAATCTCCATAAGTTTATTTCTAATTTCAATATCTCCATCACCCATAATTACAATTTGTATATCTTCTTCTAGCATTGTTTCTAATGACTCTAAGAGGTAATCAAACCCATTTCTATTTGAAAAATTACCCACTACTCCTAACATTGCTCTTTTAGGGTGGTATTCAAATCCAAATCTATTTACAAGTTCTACTTTGTTGTTATATTTAAAGTTTTCCCAATCGTCATCTTCAAGTTTGTGTAAAAGATATTCGTCCTTAACAGGATTCCATAACCAATGGTCTATACCTGGAGCTATAAAACTAACATTTTTTGTTTTAGTTTTGAGTAATGTATTTAATCCATTTGAATTTTCATCATCTCCGCCAATATGCTTAGCATAAGATTTATCGGTAAATATAATTTTATCAGCGAAAACAATTCCTGCTTTCATCAAATTAATTTTACTTTTATTTTTAAATTGTTTGATAAATTCTTCTGGAACGTTAATGTATTTAGCTTCTTTAGCATCAAATTCACCTTGACTGTAAAAATCGTGAATTGTGAAAACAAATTTAGTATTTTTAAATTCATCAGGATATAATGATTTAGCCATTACAGGAACTAAAGCTGACATCCAATCACTTATTTGAATAACATCGGGATACCAAGACAAAATATTACAAGTATCTATTACTGACCTGCAAAAGAAAGCAAATCTTTCAAGATTATTTGTAAACTCTTCGCCTGATTTATTATCTTGAAGAACACCTTTCAATTTATTAAAATAAGTATCATTGGTAGTTATATAAGCTTGAACTTTACTTCTAGAATTTTGGAATGAAGAGGATTTGATTGTGGCAAAATCTTCAATTTCTCCAACTTGGATTGGCATTTCTCTTAATCTGTTTATATCATGAATTCTATTTTTTCTTTCAGATATATACCCATATTTAGGAATCATTATTCTAGAATCGACACCTTTTTCTTTTAAAGAGAGAGCTAAACCAGAGTTATAATCAGCAACATCAGTCCATTTACAATAAGGAAGAATTTCACCTGACACATTTAAAATACTAAGTTGTTTTGCCATATTTTTTGATATTAAAATAAGTAATCTACAAAATTAAGAAAAAAATTCGAGATAATAAAATTAAAAATAAAGCTACTCTGTATAAGTAGCTTATAAATAAAGAAATAAAAGCTGTTAAGCAGTAAATCTTATAGTGATAAACAAATAAACCATTTTTTTATGAATATTTAATTATTTATAATATTTTCCATAATATTTTCAATGATTTAAATCATCAATAATCTAAAAGAAAATAATTATTTAACAAACTATTATTTTGTATGTTTGATTTCATAATTAGTTTCTTTAACTTTGAAGTGTTTGATAACCTCATCATAATTTTCAAAATTCACTTCAAAATTCACATTATTTCCAACCTCATTTGAGGAGTTAATCATATCATCAACAATTACTACTTTAACATCGATGGTGTTCTCTGGACCAAAAGTGTAATTATTTGAACGAATATATTCAATTTCTAATCTACCTGGTTCTATCCAGTAGCCCCATTCAACTGTGAAATCAATTTCTTCAGTTGTCTGGTCGAAATATACTTCTGTTCTTGGCATTAAAGTCCATGCATTTCTTGATGAGTTTCTATCAGCCATATAGACTAAAACTAATCCTCTGTCGATAACATTATTTGTAATACTTGGGTAATTATATTCTACAAAATGTTTTGGTATTGCTTCATCATATATCCAATGATTAGGTTCAATAGTTATAAATTGAGACCTTGCTCCAACATATTCAGTTACATAGACATTTTCGTCGTTACAAGAAAACAAAAAAGCAAGTAAAGGCAATATAGTTAATAAATAATTTCTTTTCATAATTTTACCTTTTAATAAAATATTTTATTATTACGCAAAAAAAAAACATTAGTTTTAAAAATAATTTCTTTTTAAATAAAAAATGTATTAATTTCGCTTATTCTTATACTCTAATTAATAGGATAAACTAATGGCAAAAGATTTAGACTTTGATGAAGATTTCGAAGAAGATTACGATACAAATGATTGGAATGAAAACACTAATGATGATGACAAGTGGGACGAAAATGACGATAATGATTTGATTGACGACAGTTATCTAAATGATTTTGATATTGATGAAGTAGAAGAAGATGATGATGATTATTAATCAAATTCTAATTTTATTTCTAGTATATTTACTCTTTTTCGAATTAAAATATAGTATTTATTTATGAATTTAATGGCTTATATTAACTGGGGCATTTCTCCAGAAATATTCTCTTTTGGTTTTTTGACACTGAGATGGTATGGAATTTTATTTGCTGCTGGCTTTGTGATAGGTTTTAGAATTATGGAATGGGTTTTTAAGAATGAGAATGTTGATTTAAAAATTTTAGATTCTCTAACAATGACTATGGTTTTTAGTACTGTTATAGGTGCACGCTTGGGTCATTGCCTTTTTTATTCTCCGGAATATTATCTTTCTAATCCTATTGAGATTCTTAAAGTCTGGGAGGGTGGATTAGCAAGTCATGGAGCAGGTATTGGTATTATTTTGGGACTTTATATTTTTACAAAAAGATTCCCATACATTAAATTGTTATGGATTCTCGATAGGATAGTAATAACTGTGGCTCTTGCTGGGGTATTTATTCGATTAGGAAATTTAATGAACTCAGAAATATTTGGTGTTGAAACTGAAGTAGCTTGGGCTTTTATTTTTGAGAATATTGATGAGTTACCAAGGCACCCTACTCAAATATATGAGGCGTTTTTATATCTGTTGGTTTTCATTTTTTTATTTTTTAAATACAAAAAAGAAAAAGCTAAAACAAAAAGCGGGGAGCTATTTGGATATTTTTTAATAGGTATTTTTAGTTCTAGATTTATAGTTGAATATTTTAAAGAAAATCAAGTACCTTTTGAAGACTTTTTACCTATTAATATGGGGCAAATTTTGAGCATACCTTTTGTTTTATTAGGAATATATTTTGTTTTTATTAAAAAGAAGTAATTATAAAACCATATAAATGTAACAAAACCATTGTATTTTTATTATTAGATTTATTAAAGAAACACAAATGAAAAAAATTTTACTAATTATATTTACCTTTTTAGGTGCTGGTAATTTTATTATTGCCAATGATATTAATAATGAAGTTAATTGTTTAAACAAAAATGATTTAATACAAACTTCTTTAAATTATCAAAAAGAATTTTTAGAAAATCAGAAGTTTATAGATGAATTTCTTAAATCAAAAAGAATATTAAATGAGCAAAAGTATATAATACCTGTTGTGTTCCATGTATTCGGAACTGATTTTGCTGGGACAACTGTTCCAGAATCTACAATTATTAACTCATTGGAACATACCAATAATGACTTCAATGGTTTAAATAAGGATTTTCTTACTAGTGATCCAAATTTTGAAGGTGTAAGGGGAGAAATGGATATACAATTTAAGTTGCCTAAATTAGATCCCGATGGTAATCCAACAAATGGTGTAATTTTTTATGAAGCAGAAAATATGGGTTTATCAAAAGACAATAATGAAGTAAATAATTTTATTTCAAGCATTGCTTGGGATAATTTCTCATATATGAATGTATATATTACTTTAGAATTAAATGGAGATGGTGTTGAAAATTTATCTGGTTTTGCTTATTATCCTAACAACGGGATGTCAAATCAGGGAGTAGCAAGAGTAGTATATAATGGTAGATATTTATTAGGCAATACTAATGATAAGTTTGCTTCTGTTCTTTCGCACGAGTTTGGTCATTGGTTAAATTTATTACATACTTTCGAGGGCGGTTATTCTTATCCTAATGATTATGTTGAAGACACTCCTCCAGTTGATGCATCAATGATGGGCTGCGTTGCTGATAATTGCGAAAACTCTCCTATCAATGGCGAAAACTTTATGGATTACAACTGGAGTTGCTATGCAATGTTTACTTTAGGACAAATTGAAAGAATGAAAGCTGCTCTTCAATTGCAATCAAGAAAATCTCTTTGGCAAGAAAATAATCTAATAAAAGTAGGACTTGAAGAAGGTGGAAATGTAAAAAATAGCAAAAATGCTATTAGCATTTTCCCCAACCCAACAGATACTGGAGAAATAAACATTAGTAGCAATTTAAATAATTTTATTGTTAACGAAATAATTATTTTAGATTCGTATGGCAGAATAGTTATGAATTTAAAAAATAATAATAATCTGAAAAATATAGACTTAAAAAATCTAACCGATGGATTCTATTTATTACAAATAAATTGTAATCAAGGATTGTACACAAAAAAACTAATTATCAATAAAAAATAATTTGTTTTTTTAAATTTAAAGTGTTAATTTAGTGCTAATCAAAAATCATTTTTTCATAAATATAACAATAATTGCCTATTGAACTAATCTCTACTTTATTTTTCCAAGAGTAAAAGTTTTAAAAAGTTTTAAATAAAATTTGTTTTTTATTTAAATATGCTTTAAATTGGAAATTCTGAAAATCAAATTTCAGGATAGTTTATAAAAATTTGTAATCGAAAAATAAAGGTGATATATGTCTGGTGGCGGTGCTGGTAAGGTATATTTCGTATTATATCTTGCTGTAGTATTAGAATTACTAATTATTATTGTGGAGCGTGACGAAGCAGAAGAACATCTTCACTCAAAGCAAAAAGAAGCAATGAAAATGGTTGAAAGTATCTTATCGCAGCTTCAATCTGGCTCTGGAACTGAAGGTATCAATACTCGTCCAAAAGATGAGATTACCATGCGCAGAGATGGAATGACTGTAAACGATATGAAAGAAGCGCTTGGCGCCGAAATTAAATCATACAGAAATTATGTTATCGAAGTTGGAGTAACAGATGTTTCCTCAAAATTACAACGAGACAAAGAAAAAAGTGAAGAAGACAAAAAATATTTCGAAAGATTAGAAAAACTTGTCGCTCTTGCTAATGTTCAGGACATTGAATTCCAAATCTTTTTTAATAAAGCTACCAATCAAAAAGACGTACCTACTGAGACACCAGAATTCTTTACAGATACCCAATTAAAAGAAAATAAAATTGATATAGACAATTTGACTCCTGGAGAAATTCTTCCTCCTACTGATAATGATGTAAGTTGGGAATACATTGGTGTACAAAAATTAGAACTAGATACTGCTGCTACCTTTAAAAAGCTCAAAGAGCAAATTACAAAATGGGAAGATAAAAATAAAGATAAAAATAAGTCACCTTTTGAGGTGAGAATTGAACCAATATATAAAAAACCTGAAACAACAGGCGAATTAGAAAAATTTGTTCCTGAAGATGTTAAAGAAAACAGAATTGATAGCTTATTCTATTATATTAAAGAAGAAAGTGATACAAAAATAAACGATGAATTTATTAAAAAATCTTTCGCTGTTAATTTTCAGCCAGCAAAAGGACAAGGTGGATGGTACAAATTAAGATTTTTATCTAGAACAAATAGAATACTTGGTATTAAAGGTGCCCCAGAAATTAAATCTTTGGATGAAGTTAAAGATGATATGACAGTAAATATTGGGACAGTTCAGCTAAAAGCAAAAGAATTGAAAAAAGTTATTAAAAATATCGAAGTTGATATTTCTGAGTTTGGAATTCCAGCAAGTAATTCTTTAATGACAACCAAAGAAATGACAGATGCTCAGAAAAGAGAGGTGTCTGAAAAATTTGATAAACAGCTTCAAACAGCTAAGAATAAAGCAAAAGAAAAAGGTGAAAAATACGAAGAGTATAAAGGAAAAATCGAGTTATATGGATATATTACTAGATTATTAACTCCAAATTCATCAAGGTATTTTGATCAAAATAGTAATTCAATTGAATTTGACGTTAGGGTAATTATACCCGAACCGCAAAGTGCGCCAGGTACAATAATTTTAACAGATGTAAATTATTTTGACGCGTTGCCTCCTGCTTTTAAATTAGGATTAAAGCCATACCAAGGGGGCGAAACTTTAAGTAAGTTAGTGATAAGTGCAAAATCACCCTCTGGTAAGGTTTACACAATAAGCGATTTTGATATAGAACTAGAACAATCTTACAAATCTAAAACCCTTAAAAAAGGTGACCCGTTGATAGAATATGTAGTTAAATTCAAAGATAAACTACCAAAAGTAGATTCAGACAATAATGTTAGAATCTACGACTTGTCAGTTGAATATAAAACTGGAAGTGGTGAAAAAGGAACAACTAAGAAGGATGTTAAATTAAACTTGTTCAAGACTGTGGGCAAAACTCCTGATCTAGAAGAATATTTTAGAGTAGGTGAAACATTTAATACTGATTATTTTCCTGAACAATTTGAACCTACCTCAGGCGGTAAAATATCAGAAAATCAATTTAGAACTTTTATACAATTAGACGGAAGTCAAAAAATAGATAGTGTAGACGGTTTAAAAACATCAAAACAAAATTGGTTACTTGGAGCTGAAAATAAATCTTATGATTATTGGGTTTCATGGGTTGATAATGTAACTAATAAACAAATTGAAGTTTTTCCAAGAAAAAATTACAAATTAGTGTTAGGTAAACCTCAAATAATTTTAGAAGGTATGGTAGAGCAGCCAGCATTTCAAATTGGGGGCAATACCTTTTTGGGTAGAGTTAGTGGTATCAAAGTAACACCACCAATGTATCTTGATAACAGATATAAATATAAATTGAGTGTGGATGAAAGTGTAGAATCAAGTTCAGATGAACTAACAGTTATTAATGTAACTCCAACATTGGATGATGAAGGTAATCTCGATATTCAATTTACAGTAACAGGTACTCCTAAAAGAGGTACTCTCTCAGGAAAGGTAAATTTAATAGTAACTATAATAGGGTCTCAAGAGTCACATTCGGTTTCTGAAAAAATAGATATACCATTAAAGGTTAATGGTAAAGTTAAAAGATAATAAAGTATTCATAGGAGAAAAAATGAAAATTGTTTTTTTAATGGTTTTTTGTTTTAGTATTTTGAATTCGCAAACAAGCGATGAAGTTAAAATCGAAAACAGATTAAGTGATTTTAAAAATTATAGATTTGGTAATATTTTGCTGTACGATCTGTCAAGTGTAGGTCCTACATTCAAAAAAATAGTTGAAGAAAACAAAGTTAAAGTTAATGAAGAAAATGTCTCGGGAAATGACAAAGAATTTGAAGATGTTGATGAAAAGGTTTTAGAATATTTTAAAGCTAATGCTCTAACATTAAAAAAAGCAGGAAGGGATTTATCTAGAATTCTTAAAGCTAATTTAGAAGAAGAGCTTATCCCAGATAATAGAACAATTAATGCTTTAATAGAAAAATATTCTAATGTTGAAAAAAATACTACAATTCAGAAAATATACGCTATTGTAAGTAACAATCAAGATGATATTAATCAAAGGATAATTGGGGTTTTGTTTCTAGATGATGAACCAAATAATTTTTTGGATAGAAGTTTAGATGATTTATTGTCTGGTGTAAGTAAAAATAATATTTACGTTAATTCTGAACTTGAAGACCTTAAAATTGAAAATCCAAAACTTGGTGCAAAAAATGCGCTAAACTTTATTGTAAACAATATATTGCAAGATAACTATCGAAATGTAACCTTAGAAGCAAAAGGAATTGGTTTAGACTACATTTATTTTAAACCGCAAGTTGGAGTTTCGTCTTCTATAATAGACTATAGCTTATATGGTGTTAAAGAAAAAGATATACAATTGTTTAGAAAAATATCTAATGGTGAACCTCAGGAGTATACCTCAGCAAATCAAGAAATATTATTATCTTTTGATCATATAAGATGGATTATGTACGATGAACCTGTCTATAAAGATTCAGTAGTTTTTGATGTGGATGATAAAGGCATGCCAATTTTTGAAAACGGTTTACCTAAAATTAAAGAAACAATAAAAGTTCTTGATGAAAATAATAAGACAAATGATAATTTACCACTCATAGGTATTGAGTTAAAATATGGAGCTGATGACGTAAATATGCCTTCGTTTTTTAGTAACAGATTAAACTTATCAGTTTTATGGAGTAATATAAAGTTAGGAATGATTCTGCCAACATCTGGTTGGGCTGGTATGCAAGAATCTGTTTATGGGATGGATAGGTCATTAACTCATGGTGGATTTGGTATAGTGGGAGAGTTTGATTTTGATTTACCGATTATACCAAAATCAGACGTTTTTAGACTTTCATTTGGTTACACTTTTGGTGATGCAGTTGCCTCTCCATATCGCTCTGAAGCAATAGGTAATGCTTTAGGTAATGACCCCGTTTTAAATAGAGCTGCGATATTAGACCCAGCTAATAACGAATATTTACTTAGGTATAATACTACATTACATTACACTTTTGGTTTAGATATTGATAAAGATTATCTTCTTAGATTTGGTATTGGTGGTTCGGTTTATTCTATGGAAAATTGGAAGCATGGAGTAGTACTAAACCAACAAGATACTCCTGAAAGTGCTGAATTTACAAAATCTATGACTGATGTTGTAGGTGGATTAAGTGCGAAACTTGATTTTATGGTTAAAAACAAAACTACTCCTTATGGTGCAACTGTTAATTTCTTTGATGAGACGATAAATCTTAATTTCTTTGTACAGTTTCCTGTTGTTGATAATATGCTTTATTTAAAGCTCAGGGCAAATGGAAATGTTCTTTTAAGAGAAAATCAAAGACCATGGGAGATAGGTTCTTTCTTTATGCCAATGGCAAATATAATTTATGTATTTTAAAGGGAAAAAAAAATGAAATTTACAATTATCTTAATATTTTTAGCTTTAACAGCAATAAATGCTCAAGATTTTCTTTCAGATTTAGACGAAATTGATCCAGAATTAAAAAAATATTTCCCAAGATGGAAAATTGAAGAACCAGATTTACAATATCAAATCTATCAATATTTTAAAATAACTCTTAATCAAGATGAATTATTGGACATTCAAAATATTGAGGTTTTGGCTGTTCCTAGAACAAAAAAACAAATAAATAGAAAATTACCTTATCAAATTTTAATTGTAACTTGTGGTGAGGTTTCTGTAAGCGGAACTACATTTCAAAAAGATTTAAGTAATATATATGAAATATTGAGTGGTTATGACTACAGAAGGGAATATGAAAATGAAGAATATGATGATTTAGATTTGTCAAATTTCCAATTTTCAGAAGATGATATTCAATCTTCATCTCTAGATGAGATAAGGAAATATTCGTTTAAAGACATACCTGTTGAAGCTCCAGTTAAACCAGATCAAGGATCGGCAATAAGGGATTACTTAAAACCAACTAATGTTAATCAAGCGTTGACTCTTTCTCTTTTTGACCAATCTTTAAAAATTGGTGATACTGGGTTCTGGATTCAAAACAAAACAGGAAATGACCAAGTTGGTTACCCTTATTACGTTGCCGGAGAAAGTAAGTTTATAATGAGTAGACCATTATATGTAAATAACGATCCCGGAACTAACAAAAATACACCATATTTAATTAATGCTCATTTAGGTGCTGTTTACAGAACTGACTTGGGTATTCAAAATGGTGATTTCTTTAGTTGGTTGCCGGAAAGAAATTTGAATACTGACCCAGGTGGGAAATTAATATTTGGAATGGATATTCACATGCCTTTTCATCCAGAAGCCGGTATTCACCTAAAAATTGAATCTCCTATTAATAGAAGATTTGATATGCAGATTAATCCTGAAAGATTTGCGACTTTAGGAATAACACCAGGTGTAGATTTTTATCGAAATGATGAAAGAAATGGAGACCCTAATTATGCTCCAACAGGAGTTGTTCCGATTCTTCAAACTACTGGTCAAGTAACTGCTTTTTATAATCTTTGGTTAAACAAACAAAAAGCAGAAAACTATTTCAGATTTGATTTAGGTTTATCTTATGCTGAAGTTAGAGAATATATGTTATTTGAAGAGTATGATGACCCTAACCAAGATGGAGTTCCAGAACAAACATTTTATAATATTACATCAAATGCAGATGGGGTTCAGTTATTCCATCCAACAGAATTTGCTGATTGGCTTTACGCAAAAGTTGAATATAGAAATCAAGCGGTATTTCCTTTTAGTGTAAGTTTGCAATATTCTAATCAAATTATGCTAGCAAGAGCATATATGCCACTTTTTGGAAGCTGGCTACTCTTAGAAGCAAAGTATGCTACGCCATTGAGGGATGTTCGTAGTTATGAAGTTAAAAATTTCTTCATAATTTCACCTGTAATTAGAATAGCTTTATAATTTCTAATTGGTTAAGTTTAATCCCTCTACCAACATTGTTGTTGATAGAGGGCTTTTTTTTGTAAATAATACTTGAATAAAAATGTATAAATTTATCATACTTATAATTATTTTGAATTGTATAATCATTGCTAATAATCAACAAGATACATCTTCTAGACAAGCAAAAGAATTGATGAATAATGCTAAGGTTCAAGCGGATAAAAAGGAAATCAAATTAACAATACGCAACGTTGATATAACTAATTATCCTATTGTAAAATTGATTGTTGAAGCGTATAATATATACGGTGAACCTCTTGATACCTTACTTGCAGAAAGTGTAAATGTCGCTGAAAATGGAACAATGAAAAAGATTATTTCAATTGAAAAAATAACTATGGATGAGAGAGTTCCAGTAGATTTTATTTTTTTAATAGACCAAACAGGTTCGATGCAATCATATATTGATGCGATTCGAAAACAAATGTCTGAATTTACAAAAACTATAAAAGGTCGAGGAATTGACTATACTCTGGGACTTATTGTATTTTCTGATTATTTAGATGCTATTGAGCAACCAACTGAAAATGTATATGAATTTACTAAAAGGCTTTCAAAAATTAAAGCACAGGGTGGGGGAGATGTAAAAGAAAACGCTCTAGAAGCATTTGAAAAAGCTGTTGAAAAGATAAAATTTAGACCTTCTGCAAATAAAGTTGTTGTTATTGTTACTGACGCGCCATACCACCAAAAAGGAGAAAAGGGAGTTGGAACAACTAACCATACTACTGAATCAATAATAGAGCTACTAAAAGAAAATGATATCAGAGTTTTTGGTATTACTCCTCCTTACTTAGAAGAATACAAACAAATAGCCGAAGCTACTCGCGGAAATACTTATGATATGGATTATCCTTTTAATGCAATTTTGAATAACTTTTCAAATCAATTAACAAATTTATATTCAATTAAATATACAACTTCTAAATCTGCTATACCAGACTCTATTGATATATCTTTGTTTAATGAAAAAAAGAAACTTATTACTCAAAAAACAATTCCTATCGTAGAATTAGGTAGAAAGCTAATAATTCAAGACTTACTATTTAAATTAGGAAAAGCAGAAATACCTGAAAGCGCCCCTCAACTTGAAATTTTAGTTGAGTTTATGGTAAACAAAGAAAACATAAAAATTATGATAGAAGGGCACACGGATTCAATTGGTTCGGATGCTGTTAATGACAGGTTATCATTAGTAAGAGCAGATGTTGTAAGAGATTATTTGATAAAAAATGGAGTAGATGCTAAAAGAATTGAAACAAAAGGTTATGGTAAAAGAAGACCAATTGCTTCTAATGACACAGAATTTGGAAGAAAACTTAACAGAAGAACTGAAATAATAATAATATCAAAATAATATTGGAACTTAAAAATGTCAAAAAGTATTGACCAAAAAATTGAAGAATTAAATCAGATAAAAGATTTAGCCAGACAAGGTGGAGGCAAGGATAGAGTTCAATCTCAACACGATAAGGGTAAACTTACTGCTAGAGAGCGTATTGATTTGTTGATTGATAGCGGAACATTTTCTGAAATGGATATGTTAGCTCATCATCATTCTACTAGTTTTGGATTGGGTAAAATTAAACCTCTTGGAGATGGTGTTGTAACTGGTTATGGATATATCGATGGTACTAAATCATTTATCTATTCCCAAGATTTTACTGTTTTAGGTGGTTCACTTGCGGAGCAACACGGACGAAAAATAGTAAAAATTATGGAAATGGCTATGAAAACTGGCACTCCTGTAATTGGACTTAATGATTCTGGCGGAGCAAGAGTTCAAGAAGGAGTAATATCTCTTGGCGCTTATGCAGATATCTTTTTGTTAAATACCTTAGCTTCTGGGGTAATACCCCAAATATCAGTAATAATGGGACCTTGCGCTGGTGGAGCAGTATATTCACCTGCTATTACTGATTTTGTGATAATGGTAAAAAATACATCTTATATGTTTGTTACAGGTCCTAAGGTTGTAAAAACTGTTACTCACGAAGATTTATCAGCAGAAGATCTTGGAGGCGCCTCAGTGCATGCAGGAAAATCTGGAGTTGCTCATTTTATTGCTGATAATGATATGCAAGCTTTGGAACTTGTAAAAAAACTATTAACTTATATACCGTCAAATAATAAAGAAGAACCCCCATTTATTAAAAATAACGATCCAATTGACAGACTTAATGAAGATCTAACTTATATCATTCCAGAAAATTCAAATATGCCTTATGATATTAAGGAAATTATAAAGTCAGTGGCAGATAATAATGAATTTCTTGAAGTTCATAAAGATTATGCTCAAAATATTGTTGTTGGATTTATTCATTTAGGCGGTCGCTCTGTTGGAGTAGTTGCTAATCAGCCGGCAGTGCTTGCAGGAGTTCTTGATATAAATTCTTCTAAAAAAGCGGCAAGATTTATACGTTTTTGTGATGCTTTTAATATTCCTTTACTTACTTTTGAAGATGTTCCTGGGTTTATGCCAGGTAAAGACCAAGAGTGGGGAGGTATCATAGCAAACGGAGCAAAATTACTTTATGCTTATTGCGAAGCAACTGTTCCAAAAGTAACTGTAATTACCAGAAAAGCTTATGGTGGAGCTTATGATGTAATGAGTTCTAAACATATAAGAGGTGATTTTAACTTTGCTTGGCCCACAGCAGAGATGGCTGTTATGGGGGCTAAGGGTGCGGTTGAGATTATATTCAAAAAAGAGATTGATGCTGCTGAAGACAAAGTTGCAAAACAAGCTGAACTTGAAGAAATGTATAATGAAAAGTTTGCTAACCCATATATTGCTGCATCTTATGGCTATATTGATGATGTTTTTGAACCAAAATATACTCGCGTAAGGTTAATTGAAGCATTTAAAATTCTAGAAAACAAAGTAGATACTAATCCTTCAAAAAAACACGGAAACATTCCACTTTAAAAAAAGGGCATTTTGCCCTTTTTTTTGCTATTATTGTAATAATAACAAATGAATTTTTATAAATGAATAGAGATGAAGCAGAAATAAAATTAAAAAAACTTTTTGGTATTGATAAATTCTACGACGAGCAATGGGAAACTGTAGATAAATTACTAAAAGGTGAAAGAGTTTTGCTAATTCAAAGAACTGGCTTTGGTAAGTCTTTGTGTTTTCAGTTTGTTGCTACCCAATACGAAGGTATTACGATTATATTTTCTCCTTTGATTGCTCTTATGCGAGACCAAGTTAAAAGTCTGCAACTAAATGGTATTGCAGCAGCTTATCTTAATTCCGAACAAACAGATGAAGAATATAATGAGGTTATCTCACTTGCAATTGAGAATAATATTAAAATCTTATATATTGCTCCTGAAAGAATGGAAAATAAGAAATGGAATGAAACTGTTAGACAAATGAAGCTTTCTATGGTTGTTGTAGATGAGGCACATACTATTTCTGAATGGGGACATGATTTCCGACCTGCTTTTAAACGGATTATTCAATTAGTTCAACTCCTTCCTGCTGATATGCCAGTTCTGGCTACAACGGCAACCGCTAATAAAAAAGTTCAAATGGATATTGAAACTCAAATTACTGGAAAAATCACGACTTTAAGAGGTAAATTATTAAGACCTAACTTTCATCTTTTTGTTATTGAAACTAAATCAGAAGAAGAAAAATATCAATGGCTTGGTGATAATTTAAAAAATCTTCCTGGGAATGGATTAATCTACACAGGTACAAGGGTTGATAGCGAAAGATATGCTAACTGGCTGAATAATATTGGTGTAAATTGCGTAAATTATAATGGTGGCTTTGAAGCAGAAAAGAGAAAAGAAATTGAAAATAGTTTTATGACAAATAAATGGAAATGTATTGTTTCCACTAATGCTCTTGGAATGGGTATCGATAAAAGTGATATAAGATTTATTATTCATACTCAAATTCCTCAATCGCCAATTCATTATTATCAAGAAATTGGTAGGGCAGGAAGAGATGGTAAAGCCGCTTATGTTATTTTATTTTTCAATTCTGATAAAGATGATGTTAATGATATATATAAAGATTGCGAGTTGCCTTTAGCTTTTATTGAAGGAAGCAAACCAAAATTAGTTTATTACAATAGTGTTATCAATTTACTAAAATCTGAACCTCTTAAAGAAAATGAAATAATTAAAAAATCAAATTTAAAGCAAAAGCAAGTTAGAATTATTAAAGCAGATTTGATAGAACAAGGTATTATAAAAGAAGTGATTTACAATAGAAGTAAGACCTATGAATATCAAAGAAATGCTCCTGAATTAGATTCTTCTCGATTTGAAAAGTTGCGAAAACAAAAACTAAAGGATTTAGATTCTATGGTGGAGTATGTTTTTACTAAACAGCCAAGAATGAAATATTTATGTGAGTTTTTAGAAGATACTGAAACAAAAGTTTTCACTAATTGTGATAACACTAAATATAAAAAAAGAATTTCTAATCCAAGTAATGAAGTGATAGATAAATATAATAATTATATAAATGATGAATTTCCAATTTTAGAACTTTCTACAAAGTTATCTAACCTTAGTGATGGTATTGCTTCTTCATTTTACGGCTCATCTAATGTGGGAAATATTATTCATAAATGTAAATATGAAACTAAAGAAGATTTTCCTGATTTTTTATTAAATCAATCTGTTAAAGCAATAAAAAGTAAATTGTATGATATTGATTTTGATATGATGCTATATATTCCCCCTACTATTTCAAAAGATTTGGTAAAAAATTTTGTAACAAAACTTTCTGATAAATTAGATATTCCTTTGAGCCATATATTATTTAAAAATCGAGAAACAGAACCGCAGAAAATTTTTACAAATAATTACCTCAAAAAAGATAATATAAAAGGTGCTTTTTCATTAAAAAATGAAAAGTTAGTAAAGCAAAAAACAATTCTTTTGGTTGATGATATTTGCGACAGCGGAACAACATTAAAAGAAATTGGATCTATGCTAACTAAGTATGGTGCTATAAAGATAGTGCCATTTACTATTGCTAAAACGATAAGTGGGGATATTTAATTGAATAATAATGAACTAACATATTGGCTTACTTTTACTCATGCTATAGGTATTTCTAATAGAAGAAAAAATGAGATTATATCGAATTTTATTAATAATTATAATATTATAGAATTTTATAATCTTAAAGAAAATGAATTAGTCAATGCTTGTAATCTAAATTCAGACGAAGCAAAATTAATTAAAGAATCACATAATTCACTTTCTAATAATTCTTTCTTAGTAGAAGATTTGCTAAATCAAGGTTTTGAATTAATTCCTATAATTTCGAAGAAATATCCCAAAACACTAAAGAAAAATTTAAAGATGAAGTTGTCACCTAATATGTTATACATAAAAGGGGATATTGCTTTGTTTGATTTTGATTCGGTTGCTATAGTTGGCTCAAGAACTGCTTCACAAAATTCATTAGATTTTACTGATAATATTGCTAAAAATTGCTATGAAAACAATCAAGTTGTTGTAAGTGGTTTTGCAAAAGGAGTTGATAAGCAAGCTTTAGATTCAATTTTAAATTATGGGGGGAAAAGTATAATTGTTCTGCCACAAGGAATTACAACTTTTTCTTCTGGCTTTAAAAAATATTATAAGCAATTAATTGATGGAGATATTTTACTTTTAAGTACTTTTCACCCAAATATGCCTTGGTCAATTCAAAATGCAATGGCAAGAAATCCAATAATTTACGGTTTGACAAATAAAATATACGTTGCAGAATCAAATGATTCAGGTGGGACTTGGTTTGGAGTTCTAGATGGACTGAAAAAGAACAGAGAAATTTATATTAGATATTCAGACGAAAATGAAAAGAATGCTAATAGACAATTAATTCAAAAGGGTGGAATTCCTGTAAATATGCAAGGTGATGTTTTAGATGATGTTACTGGTAATAAGCAAGTTGAATTGTTTGGATAACTATCATATTACTGATTGAAATATTAATTATTTATTTTTAAAATTTCAATAAATAAATATCATATTAATTGATTATTAATTAAAACTTTTTATTTAGAAATTTCGTAACAATAAGATTAATTATAAAATGATTAAATTTAATTTAAAAAAAGGCAAAGTAATGAAAAAAGTCTTACCACTTATGCTCTTGGTTATGTTTTCTTATACTTCATTCTCACAAACGCAAAGCCCCTCATTTTTAAGATATTATGAGTATGCAGATATCATGCAAGCTCCTGCGGCAGCATTTAAATTTGGTTTAAATGGTTATTCTACTCCCTCTATTTTGAATTATCTTCATGATAGTGATATACAAGGTGGAATTTCTCGACAATTTGAATCTGATGAAAGTAATATTAACCAATTTACAAGATTTGGTGCTTTTTCTGGTGGTCCTGGAGGTAGTTTCGGAGTTATTGGAACTTTAAATCCTAATTCTAACATTAATGTTTATGATTATAGGTATTCACTAGGATTTGGTTCTAAAAAATTAAGCGTTGGACTTGGTTATGGTTTTGTTGGAGGAGATAAAGCTGCATCTGGACGTAGTAATAGCTATAACTGGTCAGTTCTTTACAGACCTAATAGCTTTGTCTCTACATCAGTTGGTCAAACTCGTTCTATTGATAGAACTGATTTTGAGACTGTTGTCCAAGCAGCAGTAAGACCTATTCCTAATTATCCTCTGGCTTTATTTGCGGATGCATCTTTTTATATGGCTGATGATGAAAGAATTTCAGATTTTCCTGATATTGAATTAAATGAAAGAATAAATTATAGTTTTGGGGTGTCTTGGGAAGTTATCGATGGTATTAGAATTAACGGTCGAAAGTTATCAAACCCTGTTATTGCCGGTCAGTCCCTTGAAGGAAATTTTTATACAGTTGGGATTGACTTAAGTTTAGGAAATTATGGAGTTGGAGTTTCAACTGGAAATACTCCTGCAACTGGTGGCAATAATTTTTCAACTCTTACTTATAGATCAGGTGCTAAAGATAGAACTATTTTTGATGACATGGCAATTTTGCCAAAATTGTTTTATACTACTATCGACTTAAAGGGTCCTATAAAATATCAGTCTAATAAGTTTTTTGATAGATCAAAATCACTTCTTCAGATTCTAACAAGTATTGACGAAATTAAAAATAACGGTTTGATTAAAGGTGTTTTAGTAAATATTACTGGAATGCAAGCAAACCCTTCAATATCTTGGGAGATAAGAGAGAAATTATTGGAGTTAAGAAACTCTGGTAAGAAAGTGATAGTATTTATGGAAAGAGCTGATTTAGAAGCGTACCACTTCGCATCTGTTGCTGATAAGATTATAATGGATGAAATGGGAAGCTTGTCTCCATCTGGATATTTATTAGGTAGAAGTTTTTATAAAAATATGTTTGAGAAATTAAATATTGGTTTTGAAGAGTTAAGATTATTTAAGTACAAATCTGCTGTTGAAAATTATGCAAGAGAAGACTATTCTGAAGGTAATAGAGAGCAACTCCAAGCACTTGTGGATAGTTGGTATGAAACTTCAATTTCGGAGATAGCTTCTGCAAGGAAAAAAGTCACAAAAGAGCAAATTGATTCATTAGTGAACAGTAAGTTATTTTACTATACTGAAGAACTCCTAGAAAATGGAATAGTAGATAAATTTGGTAGATGGCCAGATAGAAAAGAAATATTAGAAGAAATAGATTCTAAAGCAGTTCTGATGCCTGGAATGTTTATTCAAGATAAGCCAGAACCATTTGACGATAGATGGGGTGAATCAAGTGATGGGATTGCTGTTATTTATGCTGTCGGTGTCTGTGCTATGGAAGGCGGAATAAACGCTAGGAAGTTAGTAAACGATGTTAAAAAAGCAATTGATAACAAGAGTGTAAAAGCAATTGTATTAAGAGTTGATTCACCAGGTGGGGATGCTCTTGCTTCTGAATATATTGCTAACGTAATAAGAGAAAATAAATCTAAAAAACCGGTAATTGTATCACAAGGTATGTTGGCTGCTTCTGGAGGATATTGGCTGTCAATGGATGGTGATAAAATAGTGGCATCACCAAAAACAATAACTGGTTCGATAGGTGTAATTTCTGCTTGGATGTATGACAAGGGAGCTAGTAAGGAATTAGGAATCACTACTGATAAAGTTCAGGCTGGTAAATATGCAGATTTGATGCACACATGGAATGATCCTTTAATTGGATTAGGATTGCCTGTGCGTAATTTAACGGCAGATGAGAAAGGTCAATGGGAAGAAACAATTAAAAGATTATATGATGATTTTATTACAAGAGTTGCAAAGGGAAGAGGAACTGAAAAGGATTCTATCCACGAGGTTGCTCAAGGAAGAGTTTGGACTGGTGCAGATGGATTAAAAGTTGGTTTGGTTGATGAAATTGGCGGTTTGGACTATGCTATTAAATTAGCAAAAAAAGAAGCTGGATATAAAGATAATGAATTAAAAAGAATTTATGAGTATCCATCAATTAAAGCTTTTGATTTTTCTGATGTTCTTGGTAATTTTACTAGCATTAATATCAAGCAAACTCAAGAAAAATATCAAGTTTTAAAATTAGTTTTAGAGAATAATGGTATTCCTATGACTCTAATGCCTATTGAATTTTGGGATTATAATTCTTTTGAGTAATTTACCTTCTAAGTAACCTACTTTAAGTATGTTACTTTATGTTTTAATATAATTAATTTATAATTGTTACTAAAATAAAAAAACCGCTTTGAAAGCGGTTTTTTTATTTAATTAATTTTTTGATTAATTTTATATAGTTCTTTTTTTTATCAATAATTAATTGTTTATTTAATTTGCTTTATTTGTCTGCTTCACCCATAATTGGGTCAACTGAACCAATAACAGCTACAACGTCTGAAAGCATCGAACCTTCTACCATATAAGCAAGAGTTTGTAAGTTAGAGGAACATGGAGAGCGAATTTTAAGTTTCCATGGATGTCCTTTTCCATTACTTACCATATAATATCCAAGTTCACCTTTTGGTGATTCAATTGCAGTATAAAGTTCTCCAACTTCAGGAGATGCACCGAAGTTAATTAACATAAAGTCGTTAATTAATTCTTCCATTTTAGTATAAATTTCTTGTTTTTTTGGAAGAACAAATTTAGGGTCATTAGCAAGAGTGGGACCTTTAAGTGTTTGAAGTTTATCAATTGCTTGATTGATGATTTTTACTGATTCATCCATTTCGCGAACCCTAACCATATATCTTGCCCAACAGTCATTATCATTTTCTGTAATCACATCAAAATCACATTGGTCATAAACAAAGTATGGATTATCTTTTCTGATATCTTTTGCTACTCCAGAACCTCTTAAAACCGGACCTGTAGCACCAAGTGCGATTGCTTTTTCAGTTGGAAGAATACCAACTCCAGCCATTCTATCAACAAATATTCTATTTCTATTTATTAATTTTTTGAAATAAGCCATCTCGTGAGGAAACTCATTTACCCATTTTCTTATTTTATCCATTGTTACAGCGTCAATATCATTGGCAACTCCACCAATTCTACCATAACTTGTTGTAAATCTAGCACCTGTAATTAACTCAAAGATGTCATATAGTTTTTCTCTTTCTGTAAAACACCACAAGAGCATTGTTAATGCTCCAACATCCATACAAGTAGCACCCATCGCCATAAGATGCGACGATACTCTTGCAAGTTCTGACGTTAACACTCTTATCCATTGCGCTCTTTCAGGAGCTTCTATTCCGCAGGCTTGTTCTATTGCATAAGCAATTGCATTATTATTTTGCAATGGAGCTAAGTAATCTAACCTATCTGTATGAGGAATAAATTCATGGTAAGTACAGTTTTCAGCTAATTTTTCATAACCTCTATGTAGATATCCTAACTCAGGTACACATTTTATGATAGTTTCGCCATCAAGACGTAAAAGCACACGGAGAACTCCATGAGTTGCGGGGTGTTGAGGTCCCATATTCAATACCATGTCGTTTTCTAAAGGGTCTTCGAATATTAGTTCCGTGTCTTTGTCTAATAAAGTTTTGTATATCTTTTCTTGTCTTTTTTGATTTAATGCATCTAACTCAGCTTGAGTTTTTAAATTAAAGTCTTTAAACATATTTTTCTCTGATTTTTAATATTTAATATGCAATTTAAGAAATTTATTTCATTTTGCATAAGGACGTTTAATAAATATTATTGTTTTATGTTTTAAAAAAAATATGCTGGTTCATAGCTAATCATTTTAAACCTATATTTTATGATTATCTCTCGTTTAAATATTTTTTAATATTTTTTTGCTCTATATATGCTGGTTCCACTGATAATGGCGTAATTTCATCTCCGGTTATTAACCATTTGATTTTTACTTTTAATGTGTTTAAGATTATTAATAGAGATGGCAACAAGAGCAATACAAATAATGATGCAAATAGTAATCCAAATGCCACTGATGTTGCCATTGGAATTAAAAATTGTGCTTGAACTGATGTTTCTGAAAGCAAAGGTAATAATCCTAAAACTGTTGTTAGTGTTGTAAGAATAATAGGTCTAAATCTCGATATAGCAGCATCTTTAACAGCATCGAAGAAATTCATACCATCGCGAACATTATCATTAAACTGATTAACCAAAACTATTGAATCATTTACTATTATACCTGTTAAGGCAATTACTCCATACCACGACATCAAACTCATTAAATGACCTTGGAAGACGTGTCCCCACATTGCTCCGAATACTCCAAGTGGAACAAGTGCTAGAACTAAGAATGCTTGCAGGAATGAATGAAATGAAAGCGAAATCAAAAAGAACATTATTACTAGAGCTATTGCTATAAACACCGTTCCAGCTTTGAATTTATTTGCTCTATATTCCTGACCCGATGCGATTGTTTTTACACTTGGATATTTCGCAAGTACTTTTTCTACAACCTCTTCACGAATTTTAGCAATTAACCCAGGTACTGGAATTTTTGTATCTACTATTTCTGCTTCTACTGCAATTTGCCTCATTCCATCAGTGTGGTTAATTTGAACAGGACCTCTTATTATTTGGTATGATATTAATTCACTTACAGGATATGAATCTCCATTTTGAGTTCTAATTCTCATTTTTTCAAAATTATCAAATGATGATCTATCTTCGACATTATATTTTACCCAGATTTTTACTTCATCTTGACCGCGTTGTATGCGTTGAACTTCTTCCCCAAAAAATGCTTGGCGAATTTGGCGAGCAACTTCATTTGGTGTTAATCCAAGTAAATATGCTTTTTCTTTTAAATCAATCTGAATCTCTCTGTAACCCTGTGGGTCATTATCAGTGATATCTCTAAGTTCTGAATAATTCCCCATTTTTTGTTTAATTTCTTCTTTGGCTTTAGAAAGTTCAATCAAATTTCTTCCTACTAATGTAAATGAGACTGGTTTACCAAAAAATGATGATGCACCAAATTCTGCTTTTTGTATATTCGGAATTGGACCAACTTCTTTTTGAACCATTGAGGCAATTTCTAAAGATGGCTTATTTCTAATATTTTCATCAGCCAACTGCACTTGGATATATCCGGAGTTTGAACCGCTACCATCAGTTGTTCCCCAATTTCCACGAGTTGCCGCTAAGTTTTTAACAACTCTTGTTATTATATCTTCCTCAATTCCACGTTCTTTTTTAATTTTTTCATTTATAACTTTAATAGCATCTTCAATTTTATTCAAAACTTCCATTGTTTCTGTTTCTCGAGCCCCTGCATTTAATTCTATATTGATTTCAAAGTTATCTCTATCAATACTTGGAAATAATGTAAAATTAATAATCTTTCCTTGGAGTGCTGAAATTGTTAGAATTGTAAAAGCTACAGTCAACACAATAGGGACAATTTTATGTTTTAAGAATAAATCTAAAGCTCTTCCATAAATATTAATTTTAAATTTTTGGAAACCAGCATCAAATTTTTGTCTCAATATAAATGGTTCTTTTGTTCTTGCTTGTAATGCTTTTGAATGCGCTAAGTGAGTGGGCATAATAAACATCACTTCTAATAAAGAAAATAATAATGTAAAGATTACAACAAAAGACATATCTGAAATTTTTGGTCCCGGAGTATCAATAAAATAAAAAGGTAAAAAGGCAACTACTGTTGTTATCACTGCAAAAAATACGGATTTAAGAACTTGCATTGTTCCTTCAATTGCTGCTTTAAAAGGCGAAATACCTTGCTCGTATTTTTGGTAAATCTGCTCGGCGACTACAATTCCGTCATCTACCAGAATACCCACCACCACAATACAACCAAAAAGCGACATTACATTGATAGTTATATCAGTCAGAAGGGCTACCCCAAACATACCAAGAAAACAAAAAGGAATTGAAAAGGCAACCCACATTGCTAGTCGCCAATTTATAAATATTGTTAATGTTAAAATAACAAGCAATGCACCAATAAGTCCATTCTCGACAAGCATATCAATCCTACCATTCAAACTTTCTGAAGCATCATTTATAATTTCAGCTTTAAGTGGTTTATCTGGATTCTCATTATATTCTTCTACATACTCCCTTGCTTTTTCGGTGATGTCAAGTATATTCTCGCCATAAAGTTTATTTACAACTATGTATGCTGCGGGCTTATCATTAACAAATGACCTTAATGGATTTTCTGCCCAAGTATTTCGTATTTCGCCTATATCTCTAACTCTAATTTTTCTACCATCTTTATCTGCAAGCACTACAATATCTTGCATTTGTTCAGCATAATATTCTTTATTCTCCAACCTAATTAATATCTCTTCTGATTCAGTCTTAATCGCACCCGCAGACAAATCAATATTAGCAGTCCTAATTGCAGCAACCAATCTATCAAAAGTTATATTATATCTTCTTAGGTTTTCTTCACTTACTGCCAATACTATTTCTTCTTCTGGGAAGCCCGATAGTTCAACTTGTGATATATCAGGTATTTCTCTTAGGTCATCTTCAATATCTTGTGCGGCAAGTTTCAATGTTTTTAAGTCCACATCGCCATAAATAGCAAATGAAAAAGCGAACTCTATTTGAGGTCTTTTTGCAACTACAGGTGGCTCAAGTCCAATAGGGAAAGAATTAATCCTATCTACAGCATTTTTAACATCTTGCAGAACTTCATCAGTGTTATACTCTTGAAAAACCTCAATATTCACCGCACCAGAATTTTCTTTTGAAGTAGATTCATACTTCTCAATACCTTGCACACCTTTTAAATTATCTTCAATTTTCTGAATAACCCCTTTTTCTATTTCTTCGGGAGAAGCCCCAGGGTAAATCAAATTAACATTAATCGCTTTGCTTTCTCTTTCAGGGAAGAATGAACTTTTGAGATTAACCAGAGCCAAAAGCCCAAAGCCCATAATCAACAATTTAATCGCCCAAGTCCAAATCGGATATTTAACAAAGAAGGTGATAAGGTTTTTCATTTAGTGTGTATCAATTTCTGAATATAAGTATGTAATAAAATAAACTCTATTGACGATTTTTAGTGATAATATTTTATTTTGGGGATTAATAGGGTGGTTTTAAAGTTTTTTTTATTATTTTTGTTTTTTGGTAAATATTTTTTAATATAAAAAGAAGTTAGAAACGATTTTGAAAAACAATCATTAAAAATAAATAATTATGAAATTAGTAAAAATATTAGATAAGCTTGGATCTCTTGAAAAAAATTCTTTTATTAAAATAATTGACAATATAATCTCAAAAAATCCAAAAAACGCTAAAGAAATTGAGAAAATTTTGAGTTCATCAGACAAAAGTCTAAAAACAGTCGACAATCAAAACATTTCTAATATATTTGAATTAATATCATTAGAGTTTATTGAACACATAAGCAGTGAATTTCAAGAAGCAAATTCACAGCTTGACATTTTAATTGATATTATAATTAGAGATGGGAATTGTATAATTAAACAAGATTGGTTTTCGAGGTTATACGAAAATGAAATTAAAAACTTGAAAACAAAAATTAAAATCCTCAATTCAGAATTAGAAAACGAGAAATCTGAATTAAGTACTATAAGAAAAAGAGATTATAAAATATATAAAGCTTGTTTAAGTGCAGCATACTCAAATGATATTGCAAATAATCGAGAACCTAAAATAACTTCAGATGAACTTTCTATTATTTTAACACTCGCAAAACAATTAGGATTATCACAAGAAGAAATTAAGTTAATTAATTATTCGATTCTTCCTATAATAAAAGTAGATATTCAAGATGTGATCAATAATCTTAAAAACCTAGGAATTGCATTTTATTCCAAAAAAGATAACACAATTTATATCCCAGACGAAATGGTAAGACTTTTAAGAAAAGTAAGACAAAAAGAAGTAGCTGACAAATTTTACCGAAGAACATTAAAACTACTTAGAGAACCAATAATTAATCAAATAGCCAAAAATCATAATATTGATAGGAAATTAAGTTCTACACAAAAAATTGAAAAAATAATTAAAGAAGGAATTTCTTTTACAGAGTTATTATCAAATGATATTTATAAAGAAGGGCTTACTTTAACTGAAAAGAAAAAAACTCTTAACGAACTTTGTGAAAAAAGTTTAAATATTCAAAACTTAAGAGGTAGTACTTTAGAAGATAAAATAACTAGCTTAATTGAATATTTTGAAAATGTTGAAAAAGATGAAAAAGTTGGTATTTCGCTCGATGGTTTCGATAAAATGCTGACCGAATTAAATGTTTCATTGCCAAAATTAAACAAGGAAATGAAAGAGCAATTTGAATTACAAGACGAATTCGTTTTAACCGCAAATTATTTATTAGACTATAATATTAAGCCAAGAGATATTTTAGATTTACTAGAAAAACCCGACTTAACGAAATTTATTAAAGAAAATGGAATTAAACAAAGAGGTGACGATACACTAAACATTCTAGACCATTACAAAGACGTAGAAAATCTTTATCTAGAAAATTATGAAAATGTAGCTTTTAGGAATTTAAATTTATTAAAAGAAAATGGAATAATTATTAAAGAAAGTGAACTCGGTCTTAAATTTGAAGAATTAACAAAAATCATTTTTAAAGAATTAGCATTTAACGTAGATGAGAAATTTAAAAATCAACTAAATACACAAAAGGATATTATGGATATTGTTCTAAATTTGGGTAAAAATGAAATCATTATTGTTGAATGTAAAACAATTAAAGAAAAGGGCTATAACAAATTTAGCTCTGTTTCTAGACAACTCAAATCATATCAAAATTTAGCATTAAAAAACAATTTAAGAATTGTAAAGATTTTACTTGTTGCACCAGAGTTTAGTGATGATTTTATTTATGATTGCGAAATGGATACTGAAATGAATTTGTCTTTAGTATCAGCATCAACATTATTAAAAATATATGAGGCTTTTAAATTGTCGAATTATGAGGAATTTCCTCACGTATTATTTCGAGATATAGTTATTAACGAAGAAAGGATAATTAAAGCGTTAAGTAAATAAATTCATTTTTATAACAAGAAACAGACAATCCTTAAATTTTAATGTCCTTTGAAAGATTTGAAAAATATTGACTTAATTGAAAAAGTAGAATTTGAATATATTAGAAAGCAACTAAGAGAAAAACATTTAACAAAACAAAATCCAACAATTTGAGAAAAGAGTTGACAGATTTGAACAAAATTTTAAAACGAAACAGAAAAGTGAATTGGAGCGAATTGTTAATGAAAACATACTGATTCCAGAAGCAGTTGAAGCTGCAAATAGATTAATGAAAAATTAATTTTATAATATGTCCACCCCCTAATACCCCAAACCATACCTAAACCCAACCGTAATCCATCTACCAGCAACTGGGACATTCGCTAAGTCGAAATAGGATTCATCAAATAAATTAGTTATATCTACATAAAAATCAATATCTTGCGTGGTTAATTCTTTGAGGTTGTAATTCAACTTAATATTACTCATCAAAAACGCATCATATTCGCTCATAACTTGCGAGCCAACAGTAACTAATTGAAAATTGCCATTTCGCTTTTGGTAACTCATATCATAAGTAATATCTAATTTATTGAAAATCTTAAATATCGCAAGTAAATTAAACTTATAATTCAAATGGTCTAAAACGTAATAGGAGTCGAAACCGCTTTCCTTCATATCCGATTGCATCACCAGACCGCCAAATTTTATCGTATATAATTTTATATTATTAATATCTAAATTAATATTATAAGTAAAATCTCCTTCTATTCCATAAAAGTTAATATTTGTTAAGTTATTAGTTTGCCATACTGTTGTATCATTTGGTCTATTCCAATCAATTAGACTCTCACCTTGCCTTACAAATACACCCGAATTAAAGCGTATCTTATCATTAAAATAATTATATCCAATTTCATAATTATTTGCAACTTCTGGCTTTAAATTGATATTACCAATATTAGTTGGTCCTGTATAATAAATTTCCGTAAAAGTTGGTATCCTAACGCTTCGGTTCAAATTAATCAACACCTTATTCTGCTTGTTTATCTTATAAGCAAAATCAACCCCTGGGTTAAAATACGTCCCAAAATCCGAATTATTAAACACTGACAAGCCAGTATTCAAAACAATCTTATCATTCGAATAAGCATTTTCTATGAAAAACGTAGTATTCAATCTATCTTTTTGCTTGGTAAAATCAGTATCATCAATAAAATTATCAACAGGAGAATTAAGATTTTCACCCAAAACAGTTGAGTAAATATTCTCCCTTCTTACCTCATATCCAAAGGAACTAACGCCAATTCCTGACTTATAACTCAAATTCCCATTTGTTCCTAATATTCCCGACAAATGATAATTATGGTCTTGATACCAATCCGCCGCACCATTGAAACTTCTATATAGTTCAAATCTATCATAATTAGTTCTATAATATACCGATGGAGTAAAAACTAACTTCTTACCAAACTTACCTTTAATGCTTGTATTTAAAGTTTTAGTAGTTTCAAATTGATTAGGAAAACTCGCCGAATAATAACTATTAGCACCGAACTGCCTATCCGCAACCGATAAATCGAAACTTAAATAGTTGCTATTATCAAATAAATATGAAGATTTCAAGCCCATAGTAAATGTCTGATGGTCAGTATTTGTCGTGAAACCATTAGAACCATCTTTATTTAGATAAAATATCGAATTTAGATTATTATACTTATTTGTTAAAGTCAAACCCATATTATAAAAACCGAACTCCCCACCTTGCAAGTCAACACTAACTTTATTCTCAACCTCTCGCTTAGTGATAATATTCACAACACCCGCAAAAGAGTTAATCCCTGCACTTTTCGAGCCGCCACCCTTTATAATCTCAATCCTATCAATCACTTCCTTATTAATCGTCAAATTCATACTATGATGCCCAGTGTGGGGGTCAGAAATCGGCACACCATCAAGCATAATCAGCGTTTGATTAAAATGTCCACCTCTGATAGAAATATCCGATTGCGTGCCAGACTTCCCTCTATTCCTCACATCCAAGCCAGAAGACAACTCCAAAATATCCGAAATACTCTGAATAGCTAATTTCTCAATCTCTTTGCTATCAATTACTTTCACATTAATCGCCGAATTTTCCAAAGAATAACTAACCCTTTGCCCAGTAACGATTACCTCTTCCGTTGAACTCTCCCCTTGCGAAATCGCCAAATTAAACATCAACACCAAATATAAAATCATTTATTCCCAAATTTCAATTATTAAAGTCGCAAAAATAAGGAAAATAAAATAAACAGAAATATTTTTCGTTAATATTAAGAAAATAGGAAATTTTATGCTTACACTTGAAGTAAATATATCTGATAAAGATTTTAAAAATTATAACCTTGATTCAAATAAAATCGATTTTTCGGAATTAGTTAAGCGGATAGATGCAGAAAATGCAAAAATTGCGTTAAAAAACTGCTTAAAAATTGCTAAAAATGTTGGTTTAGATAAACTTACTGAAGAAGAAATTAATTATGAAATTAAGCAATTAAGAGATGAAAAAAATCATTCTTGATACAAACATTCTAGTTTCTTCTATAATATCTAATTCTTATCCTTCAAAAATTGTATATGAACTTGTATTAAATTATAAAGTTAATCTTTGTTTATCTATGGATGTTTATAACGAATATTTTGAAATATTGAATAGGAAAAAATTTTTAAATTATTCAAATTTTAAAGAAAATGCTAATCAATTATTAAATTTTATTACTAAATATTCTATATTTTTTGAGCCAAAACAGAATTATGATATATTAAAAGATAAGTCAGATAATAAATTCTTAGACTTAGCAGATATTTCAAATGCAGATTTTTTGATAACGGGAAATTTTAATGATTTCGATTTAAAAACATTTAAGGAAACAAAAATTATTTCAGCTAAAGAGTTTTGGGAATTAATAAAATAATCTAAATATTATTTTTTAATTTATATTTTCCTCTCACACCTAATGCCCCAAACCATACCTAAACCAATTGTAGCCCATCTGCCAGCAACTGGGACATTCGATAGTCCTAAATTTTATAAATTATTGCATAATCCCCCCCATCACAACTCCTTAGCACTCCTAATCTTCATACCAAGTTGCACATTTGCGATTGGCTCGTTTATAATTTCGGTATTTGCTTCAACTCCTTTGATATACGCAAACTTAGCATTTAAGCGGACAATATCAATCTCTTTTTTATTCAGCGTTTCATTATCTATGTAATAAATAAACCTATTATTTACGATTGCGGAGCGGTTCACTTCTACCACATCAGTAATTTCATTCCCACCCACTACTCCTCGCAAATACATACCATCTTTCACCTTAGCAGAGTTAAACTGCACAAAAACCTTAATCGTTTGCGTATTAATATCAATATTTCCGGCAATCCTTGAAATCCTGCCAGAAGTTAAACTATCCCCATTCTCACTAAATATCTCAACCGCATCACCTAACTTAATCATATTCAAATCATTTACATCAACCGACAACTCCAACTCAAATGAATTAGTAGAAGCAATCTGCCCAAGTTTCTGCCCAGGACGAACAAGCCCACCCTTATCAATCATACTCTCGGTAATCACCCCACTAAAAGGAGCGTAAATCTTATATTTATGAAGCATTACCTCAAGATTCTTAATTTCATAAAAAGTAGTAAAAACATTCTTACTCGACAAAAAGAATTTCAATTTATCATCATATTCCGGCAATTCCTTAATATCCTTTTCAATTCCAAACTCATCTAAATATTTCAGCCATAAATCAAAAAACTTCTTGTAATCATTTTTAATATCAGGCATTAAGGAAGTAAGCAAACTATGAAAGCGACTTTTCGCCGACTTCAACTCCAACTCCGTAGTTTCAGAATCAACCTCAATAATCAAATCACCTTTTGCGTAAGAAGTTCCAACCTTAAACTTCTTCGGCAAATCAATCAATGTCCCTTGCACCTCCGAAAACAAATCAACCTTATCAAAAGAATTAACTCGCCCAAGTGCAGATATTTCAGAACTATATGTACTATATGTCGCATTAATAGTATTCACATACTTAACCTTCTCAACTGCCTCTTTCTTTTTAACTTCTTTTTTAGATGAAGAAATAGAATATCCAATTAAAACACTCGCCACCAGCACCACAATTGAAATAATCACAATAATTATTCTTCTCGACATATAACCTTTATTATAGATTTGCTAATAAATTTTTTAATTTTGTATTTTTAATAAGGTAATCACGTTTTAAAAGTAATAAAATTGGAAATGGAGGAAAAATAATGAATATAGGCGGATATAAGATAAAAGTAATCGAAATGACAACTTTTGCCCTTGACGGAGGAGCAATGTTCGGCGTTATCCCAAAGCCACTCTGGGAAAGAACTTACACCCCAGCAGACGAAAGAAACAGAATTAATATGACCACTAGATTGCTGATTTTAGAGGGCAATGGCAAAAAAATTTTAATCGATACAGGCATCGGCAATAAATTTGATGATAAATTTGGCGATATTTATAAAATCAACAGAGAAGAATCAAACGTGGAACGTGCTTTAAAATCTTATGGTTACAATCCCGATGATATAACAGATGTAATCCTAACGCACCTGCACTTCGACCACGTTGGCGGTGCCACAAAAATGGAAAATGGCGAACTGCTACCAACATTCAAAAACGCAGAATATTACGTCCAAGAAGAGCAATACAAATGGGCAATGAACCCAACACCAAAAGACCGAGCTTCATTTATTCCAGATAATTACGTGCCACTGCTAAACCACAACCGCTTAAACTTAATCGGCGGCGAAGGAACACTATTCCCAAATATTGACGTAATCCCAATCGACGGACACACAAAAGGAATGCAAATGGTGAAAATCTACGATGACAAAGAAACATTACTATACATCACGGACTTATGCCCAACATCAGCACACATTCTCGCACCTTACTTTATGGGCTACGACAACTTTCCATTGACAGTATTAGAAGAAAAACAGCGATATTTACCAATGGCTTACGAAGACAACTGGACAATATTTTTCGAACACGACGCATACACCCAAGCTGCAAAAATAGAAGCAGCAAAAAACGGATTTCAAGTCAAAGAAAGATTCAACATAAATGATTAAATATCCTATAGTTAAATTCGCAGACAAAGAATATCTAAAAATCTGCAAATCAAGCGAACTATTACCCAAAAAAGGAATGAAAATACATTTTGACGATAGCGACGAAGTCTATGAAGTCGCTATCTTCCGAATAGACGGGCAACTCTATTGCGTCCAGAACCACTGCCCCCACCAACACGCCCCCGAAATCTACAACGGCGTATTGGACAACTGCGTAGTAACCTGCCCCTTACACGGCTGGAGTTACAACCTAAAAGACGGCATAAACATGAACCCCAAGCAAGGACTCCGCTCCTTACAAACCTTCGAGGTCATCGAAAAAGCGGGCTGGCTCTACATCGAAAAACCGAATATCCCAATACCAAAGTGGAGGCGGTGAGAGTGGGGAAATATCAAGTTCATTGATCGAAGTAGAAATGAACTTACGCCCCGTCATTCTGAGGCGAAGGGAAGAATCTCCCAGACACCCACCCGTCATTCTAAGGCGAAGCCGAAGAATCCAGTAAAAAAAAACCGAATTTGCAAAGCAAATTCTCCATTAAAAAGAACTTCAGCGAAGTTCAACATTAATACAAAATCATAAATCTATAATTCTAATTACCATAACCACAGAAATAAGAGAAAATGTAAGAATATTTTGTTTACACTTTTTAGACAATTACCCACATTTTAGAATACATTTTATTTTAAAAATAACATTTTTATAAAAAAAAAATTAATTGTTTAAAATATATTTTTATTTTATTAAAGTATTTATTATTTTTGTAAAATTAAAAAATTATAAAAAGAGTATATATGGAAACAAGTAATCAAAATATAAGGAAAGAAGTTAAATAAGGGTTAACTACCCATAGTGACAAAAATATATTTGTTTTTTATGTATAAGATCGTAACTTATTAAAAAATACGAGGAGTATTCTGAAAATCCTTAAGAGTAAGATTAAATTTAAAAATAACAAGGAGTTATTATGGTACCAATTTCAGGGGATAATTACGTCGCGTTTACTTTCTTTATAGGTACGATGGCAATGATGGCAGCATCTGTATTTTTCTTCTTTGAATTAAACAATACTTCTCCTAAATGGAGAACTTCAGTATTGGTTTCGGGTATAATCACTTTTATTGCAGCAGTTCATTATTATTATATGAGAGGCTACAATCTCGAAACAGGTGATTCACCCACATTTTTTCGTTATGTAGATTGGATATTAACTGTTCCACTAATGTGTGTTGAGTTTTATTTAATTACAAAAAAAGCGGGCGCAAAAATTGGTCTTCTTTGGAAACTAATAATTGCTTCTGTAATTATGTTAATAACAGGTTACTTAGGCGAGACTATTTATCGTGATAGTAGCGTTTTATGGGGTATAATTTCAGGTATAGCATATTTTTACATCGTTTATGTAATTTGGTTTGGCGAAGTTGCTAATTTAGCTAATAACGCAGGAGTACAAGTTGCAAAAGCAACTAGAATTCTTGCATGGTTTGTGTTAGTTGGTTGGGCAATTTATCCTTTAGGTTACATATTAGGTACACCTGGTGGGTTATTTGGTTGGCAACCTGTTGCTGATACTGCTGCAGCAATGAAATCTATGGATATAATTTACAATATAGCAGATGCAATTAACAAAATAGGATTTGGTTTGGTAATTTATACTTTAAGTAGATCAGAAGAAAAGTAATTTCATAAAAGCGTTCGTGTGGGGGTTTTAATTCCTCTTAAAAATTATGTGCTTAAATGTACTTCAGTTTCCATAAAAATTAACTTACTCTAAGCCCTCACACTATGCTTAAAAACTATTGGAATATAATATTGTATATTTAAAAGTAATTAATTAATAAAACTTGTTATTCAGAAAAATTTCATTAAAAGATGTATAAATGAACTTATTCCCCGTCATTCTGAGGCGCAGCCGAAGAATCCAGTAAATAAACTTCAGCGAAGTTCAACGTTAATAGTAAAAGAAAACCAACCACACAACCTCAAAGCGGAAGAGTCGAAAAATTAAAGCAAATTATGATAATTAGGAATTATTTTTTATTTTTGAAGGATTAATTTTTTAATTTATAAATAATCGATTTAAAAAGACAGTCAAATTCTAAAGAAAAATTACAATAAAATATGGAAACAATATTTAGAATATTTTGATAATTCATATCATTAGCGGTGCAGTTGGGCTATTGACTGGTATTTTGAATATTACAGCTAAAAAAGGGGATTCAAGACATAAAATTATAGGAAAAATATTCACTATTTCTATGCTAACAGTAGGGTTGTCATCTCTTGTTTTATCAACCATAAACCCAAGTCTATTTATGTTTATGGTCGGAATTTTTACAGTTTACATGGTTGGGACAGGTAATCGTTACTTACACTTGAAAATGCTAAATAAAAATCAAAAACCAAAAATAATTGATTGGACATTGACATTTATTATGCTTCTTTCAGGGATTTTATTTATAGTAATAGGGACTTTGAATTTGCTGAAATCAAACTTGTTCGGACTTGTTTTTATAACATTTGGTTTTTTAGGATTGATATTTACCCGACATGATTTTAAAAATTACAATGGTAAATCACATCTTTTGAACTATTGGTTATCTGAACATTTACAAAGGATGATAGGTGCTTTTATTGCTTCAGTAACAGCTTTTTTAGTTGTAAATGCAAAATACTATATAAATAAAAAACATAAACTTGTATATTTTTAAAACCAATCCTGAAACAAGCTAAACTCATGAATAATAAAATAAATGAATAGAAATGTAGTTTTGGACAATTCAACAAAGATTAATAAACAACTAAATACACTATAAAATTCTCACAAAATAAAAACATCTCAAAACTTCAACGTTAATAACAATACTAAAACACCCACACAACCTCAAAGCGAAGCAGTTGAAAAATTAAAATAATTTACAATACTAAAATAATTTTATTCTTAAACTTTAACATAAAAATCAATCATTCGTATAAAAAACAATTTTAGCCACATTAAAGAAAACCGTGAAAGAAAGAATAATCGGAATCGATATAGCAAGAGCATTAGCAGTTATCGGAATGATAATTGTTAATTTTAAAATCGTAATTGGTGAAAATGGCTCAACTTGGATAAAATCGATTACAAGTGCACTTGATGGAAAAGCAGCAGCAACTTTTGTGGTTTTAGCAGGCATTGGAATTGCTTTAATGACAAATTCTGCTCTAAAAAATAAAGATAGCCAAAAATTAAAAACTGCTAAAATAAGAATTGCAAAAAGAGCATTATTTCTTTTCTTTGTTGGTCTGTCGTATATAATAATTTGGCCAGCAGATATTCTGCATTTTTATGGAATTTATATGCTTGTTATTTTACTTTTATTAAAAATGAATAAAAAAATTATTTTAATTTCTGCAATCATAATTATACTGATTTATCCAATATTAATTGGATTTTGGAATTACCAATTAGGTTGGAATTTCGACACTTTAGAATATCTAGATTTTTGGACATTTAAAGGTTTTTTTAGAAACCTATTCTTCAATGGTTTCCACCCAATAATTCCTTGGACTGCTTTTATCTTATTTGGCTTTTGGTTCGGAAAACTGGACTTAAAAAGTGAACAATTTATAAAAAAAGCATTTTGGATTAGTTCAATTGCTTTTGTTGTAATTCAAATTTTATCCCACATCTTAATTTCATTCCTATCAGAGGGAAACGAACAAACAGCAAGCGAATTAACAGAAGTTATTGGAACAAACCCAATGCCACCATTACCAATTTATATGTTTAACGGAATTGCATTTTCAATATCAATAATATCAGCCTGTATCATAATCGGAAAAAGATTTTCCACAAACAAAATACTTTTGGCACTAAATAAAACCGGGCAACTTGCATTAACTTTTTATGTGGCACATGTAATTATTGGTATGGGAATTATTGATACATTTAACCCAGAAAAAATTGGTAATTATACAATAGAATTTTCAGTAGCTTATGCTTTAACTTTTATTATAATATGCATTATCTTTGCAAATTATTGGCTCAAAAGCAGGGAAAATGGTCCTGTGGAATGGATAATGAATAAAATAATTGGATAGAAAAAATCCCCTAAATATTGTATTTGAGAACTAAAAAAAAATAATTTTATTAAATTTGTAGATTATAAAAATTAAACTAAACTTGGACAACACATTATGAAAGAAAAAATATTAATTAAAAATATAAATATTGTTAACGAAGGAAAAATAACATTTGGTGATGTATTCATTAACAACGGAGTTATACAAGAAATCGGAAAAATACAACCAGAAAATAATATAAATATAATTGATGGAACAAATAAATATTTATTTCCAGGAATAATTGATGGACAAGTTCATTTTCGTGATCCCGGTCTAACCCATAAAGCAGACTTATACACCGAGAGTAAAGCTGCAGTTGCTGGAGGAGTTACCTCTTTTATTGATATGCCTAACACTATTCCAAACGTATTAACAACTCAAATATTAAATCAAAAATATGAATTAGCCTCACAAAAATCTTTAGCTAATTTTGCTTTCTTTTTAGGAGTTAACGGGGATAACATTGATGATATTATTAAATTAGAAACCTCTCAATTCATTGGTATTTCAGATGATGGGCTTTACTTCACAAAAAAAGGAAACTTACTTGCTGATAATCCTGAAAATATGGAAAAACTATTCGCAAATTGTAAATCTATCATTGCTATTCACTCTGAAAAAGAACAAATTATAGAAGAAAATGAAAATATCTACAGAGAAAAATATGGCGATGATGTACCAGTCGAATTTCATCCTGTAATAAGAAGCGAAAAAGCATGTTTCCAAGCAACAAAAAGAGCTATTGATTTGGCTAACAAACACAACGCAAGACTTCACATCCTTCATTTAACCACTGAAGCGGAGACTCATTTATTCCGTAACGACATCCCGTTAGAACAAAAAAATATTACAACCGAAGTTTCTGTTCATCATTTATGGTTTTCTGACAAAGATTATAAACATCTAGGTAAATTAATTAAATGGAACCCTGCCATTAAAACTGAAAAAGACAAAGATGGTCTCTTAAATGCATTACTTGACGACAGAATCGACATTATTACAACTGACCACGCTCCCCACACTTTAGATGAAAAACTTAAACCTTACTTTCAATCAATGTCTGGCGCACCTATAGTTCAACACTCTTTAAATATTATGCTTGAATTTTATAAGCAAGGCAAAATTTCTTTAGAAAAAATCGCTGAAAAAATGTGTCATAATCCTGCTATTCTTTACAGAATTAAACAAAGAGGTTTTATCCGTGAAGGCTATTTTGCTGATTTAACTATTGTGGATTTAAACTCACCTTGGACCGTTGCCAAAGAAAACATTTTATTCAAATGTGGGTGGTCTCCATTAGAAGGAACCACTTTCCAAACCAAAGTAATTTCTACAATTGTTAACGGAAACTTAGTTTATAATAACAATAAATTTAATGAAGCTATTAAAGGAGTTGCTCTTACAATATAATAACAAATTCTTTAACAAAAAGAACTTCGGTAAAGTTCAACGTTAATAGCAAAAAACAAAAACAAGGTGCGACTCCGTCGGAGTCGTATTCCTGCTACAAAAATAATACTATAAACATACAATCCCGATGGTATTTGGGAAATTGTGGTTGGATTTTGAATAATACCACCAGTTAAAGCAGGTGGCTATTGATGAAGAGAAAATCAATAGCAATGGGTTTTAACCCGTTGTAACGAGATAAACAATAAATGGCTTTAGCCAAATATTTAAATTAAACCCGAATCCCTCGGATTCAAACATTTATAGTAAAAAAAACAAACAAGTCCTCCTTTGGGGAGGATTTATGTGGGGTTTCTTACACACAATATTAACCAAAATTTATATCTCAATGATAACAAATGACTTAAAAATCTTAAAAAAACCAAAAAACACACTATTTTGCAAAAAATCAAAAATTCCAAGCAAAAACAAAGCGATGTAAAAGTGCATATTTTTAAAAATAAATAAAAACAAAATAATTTATAATTGTTTTTCAGACAATAATTTTGCTAATTATTAATTGCAAATATGGAAAAAAAATTATAAATAATTTAAAGCAACCTAAATGATTAGAAATTAAATCGGAACAACAATATTATTTATTTTTAGAGTATTTATCTTACGGAAAAACTAGGAAATTTGGTGATTTGGCTAGTAATTTTAATTGCTCTGAAATGACTATTTATGCTTATGCTAAGAAGTTTGATTGGGTGAATCGAGCAAAAATTGAAGATAAGAAAAGGACTGAAAATCAAATTAATGATGAAAGAAATCGTAGCTAGGAAATTAAGTTAAAGAAGATTAAGCACTTGAATGATGCGCAAGAAATGGCTAATGAGTATATGATGTTTTTGAACCATAAAACTGAAAAAGGTCATACTACTATGTTTTATGATTCTTTGAGTTCCAATTATGATACTTCGCAAAAGATTAATAATGTTAATAAAATTTTAAAAGCGATTGAATTTTATACTAGAATTTGTATAAACATCGACAAGCATTTAGCGAAATTATATAATGAAAATGATGATGTGATTCACACGGAAGAATCACTTTTAAAGCAAAAGGAGTTTTATGTTGGTGAGTTGAAATTGCTAGAAAATGCGGTTAGTTTTATGGAATTTGATGATATTTTTAAGGAAATTGAGTTTATTGAGCGTGGTCATAATTTGAGGGAGCTGAGTTCGGAGTATACGTGATTTGTTGGGAAGAGGAAAGGGGAAAAGTTTGAATTTAATTAATCAATAATTTTGATGCAGGCATCAACAGGGCAAACAACAGCGCATTGCTGGGAGGAATGAAATCCTTCGCACTCAATACAAATATCTGGGTCAATTTCGTAGATTTCATCGCCAATACTAATAGCTTCAACGGGGCAGTATTTGAGACATCTTCCACAGTTAATACAAGAATCTATAATTTCAAACGCCATTTTAGAAACCCTTTCTACCCCAAATTGAGTTTTGCTTACCAGAGATAAATCTTAAAATGCCAAGAATAAAGCTTACATTCATAACGAAGTAAAAAAGAGGAATTTTAAAGATACGAATTTTAGCTTTAAGTAAGTCGAAAGCATACCCAGCAAAAGCAGAGGAGTAGAATAAAAATTGAATTAAAAGAGAGATTTTACCAAATTGAGTATGCTCAAGGATTAAAGAAAGAGTTAAGATTAGAATTAAATAAATAGGTGAAAAGATACGTATAATTTTGTGAGAATAAAGAAAGAATGATAAGATACCATTTTTAAAAAGTAAAAAATCTTTAAAATATAAAAAAGTTGAGAGTCCAGCGGCAATCATTCTAATTCTTCTTTGAAATTCATCTGCAAGTACTTTAGCTCTTTTTTCGAAAATGATGTTTTCATTGTCGAAAATAACTCTTTTACCTTGGGAGGAAACTTTAAGAATTGTGTAATTATCATCAAGAACTTTATCATCAGGGTAACCATTTTGGATTAAATCTTTACGAACAAGGCAAGCCCCAAAGCTGTTAACTGTAGAAAAAACTTGACTTTCGTTGTATCGAAGGAATTTTTCAAATTTTTGGTATATTTTTTCACCGAGCCCACCAGTTTCGTTACTGTCGTGTGTCATTGAAATATTACAAAATGCAGCTCCAACATTTTCATCAGCCATATAGGATGAAATGTTAGTGATGGTTTGATTTTGGATAACCATATCGGCATCTAAAAAGTAAATAAGTTTGGTTTCAGTTTTTTTAATTAATTCATTAAGAACAAAATTCTTTCCAATTCTATTAAAAACAAAGAAATCTAAGTTTGAATATTTATTTTTTAGAGATTTGAGGATAGAATTAGTGTTGTCAGTAGAGCCATCTGAGCCGACTAAGATTTTAATGTTATCTAAAGGGTAATTAGAATTGATAATAGAATTAATGCAATTTTCAATATTATCTTCTTCATTGTAAGCGGAAATTAAGAAAGTAAGTTCTGGTTTAAAATCTAAATTCCTATTTATTTTTTTTCCATTAATTTTACTTATAAAAAGCAACAAGATAGGATATATAGCAAAAGGATATATTACTAAAAAAACTAGAAAATAAACTAAAATTATTAAAATATCATTCATATTAATTATTAAGTATAGATTAAATGTTTAAATTAACAAAGAAAAAGAATTAATTTAGAGAGTACCTAACTTTTACATCTTTAACTATAAAACGTTCTTCTCCGGAACTTCTAATGAGTTCGAGCATTCCTTGTTGCTGCCAAACATATTTTTGTGGAATATGAGGAAAACGTCTTTTAAGTAAGCCGTATTTATTTTTAGAAAGGATTTTATAATACCAATCCAAGAAAATAGTTTTTTCGTCTTTCAGAAAATACAAAGAAGGTAAAATAGCATTAATTAAAATTTCGTAACGAAGACCAATACCAGGGTAGGGAAGTTCCAAAAAATTATTTAGCTTTTTATCTATATTTGAATCATCTGTGAAATCATTTTCTTTAAAATAAAGCTCGATTACGTCCATTATTTTAAAATAATCGATCTGAGAATAAATGTTTTTTCTACGCCTTTTGTTATAATAGCGAGATACAAAAGATTTAACTGCAGAAATTAAAGATTTAGAAACATTTTGATTATTATCTTGCCAATGTTTTAAGAATGCTTTGGAATATCTTTCTAATCTAAATAGGGAATACTCTTGAATGACAATTAAATCATCAACTGAAACTTTTTTCTTTTGTTTAGATTTGGAAGAAGGAAACTCACTTGGCTCTAATACTACAGTTAAAAATTTGTTATCAATTTCGATATCTTTATCTAAAACTATATGCAAAATTACATTATCAAACTCTGGTGAAGAGTGATGATTATGGTAAAACCAATTAGAGCTTTTAAGGTCTATTTCAGCATCACCAGTGATAATTTGTCCGTCGCAATATATACTAACATTTTTAAGGTCTGGACCTTCAAAAGGGTTAATAAAACCTGAAGACAAAACTTTGAATCTTTTATTATCAGTACTTTTCCAAATCCTAATAGGGTTAGAAAGTAAATCTTGAATAGATTCTTGAATTTCTAATTCTTTATATTTTATTTTAACATCATTTAATATCAATTTTTAATAACTCGCTATATTTTTTACATTCTTGTATAATTTGTTCTTCCTCACCTGCAAAAATAATACCTCTTGAGATATTAACCAAACTTATTTTTCCACCATTAGCATTCATAACTTCCTCAGGACTTCCTCCTTGAGAGCCAACTCCTGGAATTAGGAACACTCTATCTGGGTAATCTGTTCTAAGTTTACTTAATTGTTCGGGTTTTGTTGCACCGGTAACATATCCTAAATTTTTATAATCAGCCCAAGTAGATGATATTTCTAACACTTTTTCAAATAATTTATTATCAGTTCCAGATAAATTTTGTCTATTAGTGGTTTGAATATTTAGATTTTGGAAATCATTAGAACCAGAATTTGAAGTAAGACCAAGAAGAAAAGTAAATTTACCGTCATATTCTAAAAATGGTTTCACTGAATCTTCACCCATATAAGGTGCGACCGTAACAGAGTCAAAGCCAAAATAATCATAAATACTAGAAGCGTACTGCCTGCCGGTATTTCCAATATCGCCTCTTTTTGCATCAGCTATAGTAAAAATATCTTCTGGAATTAAATTAAGGGTTTCTTCCAATATTTTAAATCCTCTCCAACCATATTTTTCATAAAAAGCAAAATTAATTTTATAAGCCGAGGCATAATCAGAGGTTAATTCTATTATATGCTTATTAAATTTTAAAATATTTTCAGGTGAATATCCATATTTATCAGGAATTTTAGATGTATCAGAATCCAATCCCACACAAAGTAGATTTCCTTTTGTGCTGATTATTTCTTTTAATTTATGGTAACTTGATTTACTCAATTTCTTTTAACTTTTGTTAATATTATATCACAAAATTAACTAATTTATTTCGATTTTTTGTTTTTAAATTTTTTTTCAATATTTTTGATTTATAAATTAATGCAAATAAAAATATGATGAATTTAAATTTAAAAAAGAAAACAGCTCTTGTTTGTGGTTCAACCCAAGGAATTGGAAAAGCTTGTGCATTTAAATTAGCCGAAATGGGAGCGAATGTTGTTCTTTTTGCTAGAGATGAAGAAAAATTAAAGCAATTAAAAGAGGAACTTCCTCGTACTGGAAGCCAAGAGCATTTTTACTTGACTGCTGATTTCAGTTATAATCTTGAAGTGCTTAATGCTTTAGATGAACAACTAAAAATTACTCCTGAAATACAAATTCTAATTAATAATACTGGAGGTCCTCCAGGTGGTGCTCTAATATTTTCTAATACTTTAGAGTTTGTTAAAGCTTTTGAAGCTCATTTGCTAAATAATCACTCAATAGTTCAGAAAATATTTCCTGCAATGAAACGCAATCAATTTGGAAGAATTATAAATATTATCTCTACATCAGTAAAAGCACCAATTTTAGGATTAGGTGTTTCAAACACTATTCGAGGTGCCGTTGCAAATTGGGCTAAAACTCTTGCAGGAGAGTTAGGTCAATATAATATTACAGTTAATAATGTTTTGCCTGGTTTTACTGAAACTGGAAGATTAGATTCAATTATAAATAAAAAAGCAAGTTCGTCCGGCAAATCTCAAGAAGATGTAATCGAAACAATGTATTCTGATATTCCTATGAATAGATTTGGTACTGCTGATGAGGTAGCTAATGCTGTAGCATTTTTAGCTTCTCCAGCAGCATCTTACATTACAGGAATAAATTTACCAGTTGATGGCGGAAGAACGCAATCATTATAAATTAATTTATAATTAAAAAACATTATAAAACTATCACTCAACTTCAATATCACAAATAAAAAATAAAATGATTACTTTAAAAAATTATATTAACGGTGAATTAGTAGAACCTGTCGGAAAAAGCTATTTTGACAACTTTGAACCTGCAACCGGACTTGTTTTTTCTCAAGTTCCTGATTCAGATAATGCAGATATAGAACTTGCTTATAATGCAGCAGAAAGTGCATTTCCAGAATGGTCTAATACTACTTTAGATGAAAGATTTGAAATAATTATGAAGTTAGTAAGATTAATAGAGCAAAACCATTCAAAATTATCTGATGCAGAAAGTAAAGATAACGGAAAACCATTAAAACTTGCTCAAAGAGTTGATATACCAAGAGCTGCACAAAATTTTAAATTTTTTGCAAATGCAATTACTCAGTTTTCATCTGAATCTCATAATATGCCAGGAGAAGATACAATAAACTATACTTTAAGGCAACCAATTGGAGTTGTCGGATGTATATCTCCTTGGAACTTACCGCTTTATTTATTTACTTGGAAAATAGCTCCTGCTCTGGCAGCAGGAAATACAGTGATTGCAAAACCATCTGAGGTTACACCATATACAGCATATTTACTTTCTGAACTTGCCATTGAAGCAGGATTTCCAAAAGGTGTTTTAAATATTGTTCATGGTTATGGTCAAAAAGTAGGAGACGCAATAACAAGACATCCAGGAATAAAAGCTATTAGTTTCACTGGTGGTACTTCTACGGGTAAAATAATTTCTTCTATTGCTGGACCTATGTTCAAAAAATTATCTCTTGAATTAGGGGGTAAAAATCCTAATATTATTTTTGCAGATGCAGATTTAGACAAAGCCGTAAAAGTATCATTACTTTCAAGTTTTGCCAATCAAGGACAGATTTGCCTTTGTGGTTCCAGAATTTTTATTGAAAAAAGCATTTATAATGAATTTAAAGAAAAATTTATTGAAAAAGTAAAACAACTTAAAGTTAGTGACCCACTCGACCCAGAAGCAAGTTTAGGTGCTGTGGTTTCACAAGATCACTTTGGTAAAATATTAGAATATATAGAACTCGCTAAAATTGAAGGAGGAAGTTTACTCGCTGGAGGAAATGCTGTACATATTGAAGGAAGATGTGAAGAGGGCTGGTTTATAGAGCCAACAGTATTTGAAGGGTTAGATTATAATTGCCGCATTCAACAAGAAGAAATTTTTGGACCAGTAGTTACTTTAACTCCATTTGAAACAGAAGAAGAAGTATTAATGATGGCAAACTCTACAGAGTATGGTCTTGCTGCTACTTTATGGACTGAAAATGTAAGCAGAGCCAACCGTGTTGCATCTAAATTACAGTCAGGTATAGTATGGGTTAATTGTTGGCTTGTAAGAGATTTGCGAACTCCTTTTGGTGGTATGAAAAACTCAGGGGTTGGACGAGAAGGTGGTTTTGAAGCATTAAAGTTTTTTACAGAAGCAAAAAATGTTTGCATTAAGTGGTAAATAGATTTTATTTATTTCTGAAATTATATAATAAAATTCTTTATTAGTATTGTAGGTTAAAAAATTCAATATTCTACTAATAATTATAAATAATTCCTTAATTTTGTATCATAGTTTTAATAGTTTTATAAATTTTTACAAAAAAATAAAATGCCACAATTAATTTTAGTTAGACACGGACAATCAGAATGGAACTTACAAAATAAATTTACTGGCTGGGTTGATGTTGATTTAACCAAGCAAGGTGAAGATGAAGCAAGAACTGCTGGAATCTTACTAAAAGAATATAAGATAAATTATCTTTTTACTTCTGTACTTAAACGGGCTATCGGAACTGCTGATATTATTTTAGAAGAAATGGGAAATCCAGAAATTCCTTTTGAAAGAGATGAAGCTTTGAACGAGCGCCATTACGGCGATTTGCAAGGGCAGAATAAAGAAGAAATTGGCGAAAAATATGGGCATGAACAACTTCATATCTGGCGACGCTCTTATGATATCGCTCCACCGGGTGGTGAGTCCTTACTTAATACAAGAGAAAGAGTTTTGCCATATTACAAAGAGAAAATAGAGCCACTATTGAAGCAAGGAAAGAATGTATTGGTTGTTGCTCATGGTAATTCATTGCGTGCATTAGTTATGTATTTGGAAAATATCTCGAAAGAGGAAATTCCAAGTTTAAACATTCCAACTGGAACTCCGTATGTATATGACTTGGATATAAATTTATATATAAAAGACACTAAATATTTGGAAGAAGAATGATAGTTTTATTTGTTTTGATGTTGAATTCTCTTTTTGCTGACAATACTTTAGACCAATTAGAAATAGAATTAAAAAATAATTTTAATGGTTTAAAGAAAAAAGAAATAGCACCTTATTTTATCTCGTATTCTTTAACTGAAACTAATGTAGTTAAAATTTACTCCTCCTATGGAAAAATTGTTGCAGACCAAAATGTGCATTCTAAAACATTAGATGTATCTTTAAGGGTTGGTGATTATTCACTTGATAATACTCATATAATAAGAGGTAGTTCTTTTGAATTTGGAAGTGGTAATTTCTCTCCTCAAATTCCTTTAGAATTCAACTCTGAATCAATTAAACAAGCCGCATGGCTTGCCACTGATAAAGCATATAAAGCAGCAACTGAAAGATTTGAAAAAGTACAAACTAATAAAGCTGTTAAAATTGAAGAAGAAGATTTGTCCGATGACTTTAGCAAAGAAAACCCAGTAGTAGATATCAGAGAACTTCAAGAGTTTCCTAAGTATAATAAAGATGAATTAATTAATAAATTAAATAATATTTCAAAAGAATTTTTAAATTATAAATGGATTTATAGCGCTACTGCATTTATAACAGTAGAGTTAAAAAATAAATATTTCATAAGTACAGAAGGAACAAAACTCCGTTGGAGCGAACCATATATAAGATTAATGGTAAATATATCTACAAAGTCCGAAGACGGAATGTCACTTCCTATTTACAAAGATTACTTCGTTTATGATATAAATAAACTACCCTCAAATGATATTATAATGGAAGATGTTGAAAAAATGATTTCAACTATAGATGGATTAAGAAACGCACCATTGATGGGAACTTATTCTGGTCCGGCTATTTTATCTGGGGAGGCAGCTGGTGTATTCTTTCACGAGATTTTTGGACATAGAGTTGAAGGACACAGAGAAAAAGACCCTAATTCTTCACAAACTTTTAAGCAATCTGTTGGAAAAGAAGTTCTACCTGATTTTATTAATGTAGTATTCGACCCGACAAGAAAAGAAAGAGATGGTAGAGATTTATCAGGGAATTATCCTTACGATGATGAAGGTGTTAAATCACAAAAAGTAGTAGCTGTTGAAAATGGAGTCTTTAAGGGCTTTTTGATGTCTCGCATACCAATAGAAGATTTTCCACTTTCTAACGGACACGGAAGAAGACAAGAAGGATATGAACCGGTTTCAAGGCAATCTAATCTGATTGTAGAATCTAAAAAAACAATTTCTAGAAATCAAATGAAAGATAAACTAATAGAATTAGCTAAAGAACAAGAGAGAGAATTTGGTTTATTATTTGAAAAAGTACAAGGAGGTTTTACTTTTACTTCTAGAACAATTCCTAATGCTTTTAATGTTTTACCTCTAGTTGTATATAAAATTTATGTTAATGGTCGCCCTGATGAACTTGTAAGAGGTGTTGACTTAATAGGAACCCCGCTCACTACATTTGAAAATATAGTAGCAGCTTCCGATGAAATTGGTATTTTTAATGGTATTTGTGGTGCTGAATCTGGTGGAGTGCCAGTTTCTGCAAGTTCACCAAGTTTATTAGTAAGTAAAATTGAAGTACAGAAAAAACAAAAATCACAATCAAAATTACCAATATTAGAAGCGCCAGTAATAAAAACAAACGAATAAGAGTATAAAATGAAAAATTTAATTTTAATATTTCTTGCACTTTCAATTCCTCTTTTCTCTAAAGTAAATGAAGATATCTTCAATGCAATGAAAGATGAAATAGACCGCTCCATGAGTGAATTAAAACTTGATAAACTCGAAAAGCCATATTATGTTGAGTATAGTTTAGAGATATCAAATCCTTTAACAATTCAATCCAATCTTGGTACTATTTTAGAGATTAGTAAAAATAGAGTAGCAAAGCTCACAGTTCAAGTAAGAGTTGGTGACTATAAATTTGATAATACTAACTTTTTTGATATTGGACTTGGTTTTTTTGGTTCTTCAGACGATGAAGAAGGATTTAAAAATCGAAGAATTGCACTTTCTCCTGATTATAATAGTTTAAGAAGAGAGCTTTGGCTTGCAACAGATGCTGCATATAAAAGAGAAGCCGAAATATTTTCTAAAAAAGTTGCAGCGCTTCAGAATAAAATAAGACGAGATACTACTTATGATTTTATTAAGGTACAACCAGAAACTAATATATTTAAAAATGAAATTCCTAATTTTGATACTACCTATTTTAAAAATTTAGTTAATTCTTGCTCTGATATATTCAAAGATTACTCTGAAATTGCAACATCTTCGGCAATTGTTGAATTTACTGTAAATGAAAATTATTATCTTAATTCGGAAGGCATGAAAACTTATAGTAATGATTATCATACAAACCTGGAAGTAGTAGCAACTGCTCAAGCAGAAGACGGAATGCCTTTAGGCAATTATTATAGAATTATGTCTAAAAATCCAAATAAATTAGAAAAAAAAGAAGTAATTTTAAAAGAAGTAACAAAATTAGCAGAATTACTAAAAAGACAAACTGAAATTACTGCGGAATTTGATGATTACTCGGGTCCTGTTTTATTTACTGATATTGCTGCAGCTCAAGTTTTTGCTTCTCAATTTGCTCCAAACTTAGTTACTCAAAGAGAACCATTATCAGAAGGAGGTTTCAGCACAGGAAATGATTACGGAGCATTTCAATCAAAAATTGGTGGAAGAGTGTTGCCAGAATTTATCTCTCTTAAAGCAATTCCAAATCAAAAAGAATATAATAATAAAGAACTTGTTGGTAATTTTAAAATAGATAGCGAAGGACTAAAACCAAAAGATTTTACAATTGTAGAAGATGGATTTTTAAAAGAATTATTTTCTTCAAGAGTACCAACAAAAAGAGTTAAAAAATCAAATGGTCATAAAAGAGAAGGTGGAACCATGTTTTCAAATATCTTATATGAAGTCCAAAAAGATAAAGCAGTTTCTTATGATTCTTTAAAAAGTAGATTAATGGAACTTTGCCAAATGCGAGAGTTACCTTATGGGATAATCATAAAAAATATTATGGATAGAAATATAATGTACACATCTTTATTTAGACAAAATCCAGGACTTTTTAAATTCTCCTCTGAACAAGGAAACCTAATGATTACAGAAGCATACAAAGTATATCCAGATGGCAAAGAGGAGTTAATAAGAGGGTTAGATGGCAAAGCATTTACAGCACGTAGTTTTAAAGATATATTATTAACTGGAAATGAGAATAAAGTAACAAATTATTTAGCAAGTGCGGTTATCTCACCTTTTGTAACAGGGGGGTCAAGATTCATTTATTGCTCTATAATAACTCCTGATTTACTATTTGAAGATGGCGAGTTGGTTGCACCAGAAGGCAACTATGATAAACCACCTTTTTTACCTAATCCTTTAAGTAAAAGTAATGGAAAATAACAAAACACAAGATACAAACGAGTTAAAAGAAGAAAATATATCTATAGAAACCTTAGCATTATTATTAAAGTATAAATGGGTAATAATAATATTAATGTTGGTCTCCGGTATAGGTTCTACCCTTTATTCCTTATACTACGTTGATGTGCAATATAAATCAACGGTAAATTTAGTTCCACCCAAAACTAGTAGTGATGCCTTAGGCGGAATGCTTGGAAATCTTGGAGGTGCTTTAAAAGACTTTGGATTAGGAAAAGTTGGCGGTGGCGGTGGTATGCAGTATGATTACATGGTGATTCTTGAAGCAAGAACAGTAATTGATTCAGTAATCAAAAAATATAACCTTGCTAAAGTTTATGATTTACCCGATTCTTTACCAACAAAAGTAAGAAAAGCCTTTTCTTCTAACCTTGCTTTAGACTTTTTAAAAGATGGAAATTATTTAATTTCTATATGGGACACAGACCCTCAGAGAGCTGCAGATATGGCAAATGATTATGCAAAAATTGCTAATGACCTTGCTACAAAAATAGAAAAAGAAGAAAATAAAATGAATCTCAATTATCTTGAAGATAGAGTTGAGAATTTAAATGAGAATCTAAAATTAATCACAGATACATTAGCAAGATATTCAACAAAATATAAAATCTTTAGCATCGAGGACCAAGCTAAAGGATATGCTGATTTGTTAACTGAATTAAAATCTAAAAAATACATTTATGAAGTAATGTATAACATCAGTAAAACTAATTTTGGAGCTGATGATTATCAAACCAAAATGCAAGAAAATACAATCAATGAATTATCCAAGAAAATTTCTCAAGCAGAAAATAATCCTGGTGCAGTTGGTAATTTTTCAATGAATAATGCTACTGATATAGGGCTTGAATTTGCTAGATTATATGTTGAGTTTGAAACATATTCGAAGGTAAAAGCTTTTTTGATTCCAACTTTAGAAAAAGCAAAATTAGATTTGAACAAGCAAGTCAATAACCTATTTGTAGTTGATGAAGCTATTCCTGCAGATATGAAAGACAGACCTAAAAGAAGTTTGATTGTCTTAGGAGCAGTAGCTGGTTCCTTTATCTTATCTATTTTCTTAATTGTAGTAGTTGCAAGAATTTCAAGATTAAATGCTCAATTAAAAAATTATCAATAATTAAATGGATAATTTATCATTATTAAATTATAAAGATAAACCAATTTTTGTACTAATATCAACATTAGTACTATCCTCATTGTTTTTTTTTATTTCGATTTTAGCAGGAAATGAATTAGTATTTTTTGGAATTTCATTTGGTATAATTTATACATATTTTATTATTAATAATCCACAATATTGGATATTAAGTATAATTGCTACCTCCCCTCTATACTTATTTTCAAATGATAATGAATTTGATGTATCCGATGCAATTTCAGCTGTTCTCTGGGTTGGTGGTTTATTTATTTGGCTTTTTCATAATTTCATATTTGCAAGAAGAAAAATAGTAGAAGATATATCTGACTGGCTTTTTTTATTTTTTTATATCTGTTTAATTTTAAATTTCTTTGTTGGATATTTAAATGAAAATGACTTAGAAATATGGCTGAGAACAGTTGCGAGATTTACTATTCCTCTTCTATATTTTCCAATAAAAGAACATTTTAGAACACAAAAAGATTTAAAAAAATTATTGATTTTCTTACTTTTCGCAATTTTTGTACTTTCATTTTTGATGCTTTACGAAACATCTCAAAGATTGCAAAATATAAAACAAGCTTGGGAAGTCTCAAGTATACTTAGACTAAATCAAAGTATTTATGGAGTATCAATTGTAATTTTAATTACTGCAACAATATATGCCCAAAAATTAAAAAACAAGTTAGTTCTACTACTATTTTTAGTACCAATTTTAACTGTTTTTATAAGCTCATTATCGAGGATATTTTGGTTTGGATTATTTGTATCTTTAGTTTATGCAGTGTTTTATCTTCCTCAAAAACAAAGAAAAGTAATTTTTATATCTTTTATTAGTATAATAGTAATTTCAATAGTAATTGGTTACTCACTATTGGGGGATAAGGCAGAGCTATTTTTAAGTGTATTCGAAAAAAGATTAACATCAATTGCGAATTTTACCGAAGACCAATCGTTTCTGGTTAGATTTCAAGAATATGGTGTTGCTTTTAAAGATATATTCAGATATCCATTATTAGGCAATGGTTTCGCTCATAAAATAATGTATTACAGTAAATTAACTTCAGATACTTGGCATACTTCAAATGTTCATAATGGCTATATTTTAATAGCATTAAGATTTGGAATACCTTTGATGATAGTTTATTACTCTGTCTTTGTATATAAATTTGTAAAAACAATTAATGTCCTTAGTGTTGCAAAATATTCTTTTGAAAAAATGATTCTATTAGGCGTAAGCGCTGGTTTTATAGTTTTATTTATTTCTAATTTACTTTCTGCTTCTGTTATGACTAGAGATGGTGATTTTTTAATTGCTATTATGTTTGCACTAATTTCAATTACTACTCGTTTAATTAAAAAAGAAAAATAAATTAATAATAAATGCAATTTATCGATAATATAAATTTTTCATCAAAATCTCGAAGAAATGTTATTAAATATATAATATATTTAATAATAGGTATATTTTTTGGAAGACTTATTCAAATGCAAATATTTGATTACAATACATATAAAGATAGAAGTTTTACCCAAGCTATAAAACAAGTAAGAACAGAGCCATTTAGGGGAAATCTTTATGATAGAAATGGAAAGTTAATTGTCCATAGTCAACCAGCATTTTCAATAACAATAATTCCTAAAGAATTTAAAAATGAAACTTTAGATTTACTTTCAGATATTATGGAAGTTGAATCAGATGAAATTTTAAAAAAAATAAATGAACATAAAAACTCTCCAAAGCCAGTAAAAGTATTTAAAGATGTTCCATTTTATAAAATATCTGCTCTTGAAGAATTAGGAAATTATTTTCCTGGTGTGGATATAATTATAGATTACAAAAGGAAATATGATACTTTTGCTTCGATGTCTCATCTTCTAGGATATGTAGGGGAGATATCTAAAAATGAACTTGAGAAAAAAAGATATTATTATGCTGGAGATTTAATTGGCAAAAATGGGCTTGAACTTAGTTATGAAGATTTCCTTAAGGGTACTTTTGGCTTAGAATGGATAGCTGTTAATACATGGGGAAAGAGAGTTGGAAGTTTTAATGAAGGTAGATTAGATGTTGAAGCTAAGAAGGGCTTCGATTTAAACTTATCTCTTGATCTAAATATGCAAACCATAGCAGAAAGTATGCTTATTGGTAGAAGAGGAGCCGTAGTTGCTATTAATCCAAATGATGGAAGAGTTTTAACTTTAGTTAGCAAACCTGACTTTAATTTAGAAGATTTTAGTGGAAGAATACCATATTCTGTTTATAATAAGTTGGTAAATGATGAGGGTAAACCTCTGCAACATAGAGCAATTTCTTCTGCATATCCTCCTGGCTCATCTTGGAAAATGCTTGTTGCTATTGCAGCTCTTAATGAAGGTATAATTAATGACAAAACCACGTTTAATTGTAGTGGGGGATTGACTTTTGGCAATAGATATTTTAGATGTACTCATGTTGATGGTGATATCAACGTAAAAGATGCAATAAGGTCTTCCTGCAATGTTTTCTTCTATCAATGTGGTATTAAATTGGGTGTTGAGAAAATAATCGAATATGGCGAGATGTTTGGCTTTGGTAAGCAAACTGGTATTGACCTACCCTATGAAAATAAGGGAAATTATCCAACTTATGAGAAGCTTAAATCTAATTACAAGGGTTATGTTCCAAAAGGACTTGCTCTTAATTGGGGTATAGGACAAGGGGAAATTCTTACAACACCTCTTCAGATGGCAGTATACACTTCATCTCTTGCTAATGGAGGATATTTAGTCCAGCCAAGAATAGTTAATAGTGTAAGGAATCATTTCACAAATAAAGTCGAGGAAATTGGATATTCCAAACAAAAAATTAATCTACCTGAAAAGCATTTTAATATAATTCAAGAAGGTATGTATAAAGTAGTTAATGAGGCTGAAGGAACCGCTCAATCAGTAAAATTAGATAGTGTTAAAATTTGTGGTAAAACTTCTACCGCACAGAACCCTCATGGTAAACCTCACGGATGGTTTGTATCTTACGCACCTTATGAAAACCCAGAGTTAGTAGTTGTAGCAATGGTTGAAAACGTTGGTTATGGTGGAGTATATGCTGCACCAATTACAAAACAACTTCATAAATATTATTTTTCTAATGATTCAGTTAAAGAATTTATTTATAATGAAGCGATAGAAAAAATAAAATTGAATAATTTAGAAAGCAAAAAAAATAAAAGCAATAAATTAACAATTAAAAATAATTATTAATTCCTATTGAGAAATTCCTACCTGGTTCGGGCATAATATCTTTTATTCTTGATAAATGATTACGATAATTAGTATTTAAAATGTTCCTTATATTAAAAACTAATTGATTTTGAAAGCCCAAAAAATAAAAATAATAATTGGATTTAAAATTAAATAAAGTATAATTATCTGTTATAGTTTCAAATTCATCAATTCTATTCTGTGAGTTCGCAAATTCAATATTAAAGGATAAATCAAATTTCTTCTCTTTGAATTTAATCTCAAAAAAATTCTTTAAAGGAGCAATCATAGGAAGAGGAATGTCATCTTCTAAATTACTTCCATGAGTGTATTGAGTTAAGTTTTTAATATAAAATTTATTAATGTTTGCCGAAATTTGATACTCGAAACCAGAAAGATTTGCTTTTAAACTCTGATTTTCAAAAATTGGCAATCGAGTACGAACAATGTCAATTTCACCAGTATTTCTTGGAGAAATAAAATTATAAAAGTGATAGTTGTATAAATTTAAAGAGTTTTCAACTTTAACTTTAGATATTTCAAAAATATGTGAAATAAAGAATTCAACATTAAAAGATTTCTCAATTTCTAAGTCTTGGTTTCCTATATCAAAAGAATATGAAGCCAAATGAGGTCCTAAGGAATATAACTCCTCTAGGGTTGGTATTCTTTCATCATAGGATAGAATTGAGCCCATTTTAATATTAGTAAAGTCTTTGTAGATGTTTGAAAGTGATATTGTTTTAGTTGAAAATGCTCTTTCAAAAAAATCAGAATTACTTGAAACACTCGCGTCTTTTATAGGATTGTAGAATTTATTTTCATTTCTAAAAGCAAAGTCAATATCTAGCTTATCCGATTGATATGATTGAATAAAATAAATTGAAAAGTCGAAGTCGTTCACTTCAGGAGTTCTTACTGCTGCTCCACCATCAAAGAAATTATTAGAAAAATTTACTCCAAAATCTGTTTTATCTAAATTTAAAATATTTCTTCCTTCAAAATCTATTCTAAGTAAATTATTTTCAATAATATATCTAGCTCCCACAATTCCTGTAGATTCAAACTCTTCATGGAATAAATAATTGTATAAATAATTTACAGTCATATCTTTAATATATTCGTTATCGTGAAAATGATAATTATAAATAAATTTAAAATTATGTCTAAACATTTCTATATTTACACCCTTAGGATGCATACCAGCTGGACCAGGTGGAATACCAAAATTATTTTCATAATATTCATATACTCCTCCAAACTCACTTTCTTTATTTTCTCTACCAAATCCAAGTGAATAATTCTTTGAATTAATACTTGTGTTCATTAAAGTTTGATTAGGTGTTTGAATATCTCCAGAATTAATAAAGGATGCTTTTGCTTTAAGATTAAATAAATCTTCAACATTAACACTTGACTCTAAATAATTCATAATCCCAGTATTATTAGAATGATAGAAGTTTTTTGCTTCTAAATGATAATCATCAATCTTGTGTAGAGGAATATCATCTCTTACTAAGTCTATAATACCAGCAGAGGAGGAGGAGGAATATTTGAGCGTTTTAGGTCCTCTCAATATTTTAGCTTCTTTAATGCTTTGGGGGTCAATAGCTACATTATGGTCAGGCGAAGATGCAGATAAATCAATATTCAAAAAACCATCTGAATTGATTTTCAATCTATCGTTGGATAATCCCCTGAAAATTGGACGAGTAGGAGCAGAACCCATAGAACGAACATCAACACCTTTAATTGATTGCAAGGTTTCTCCAAAAGACACTTGTAGATTACTATTAATATCTTTGTTGTTTAGTTGATAAGAAGCTATTATAAATGAATCTAATACAGAATGTTTTCTGTTTCCGGTTACTAATATATTGTGTAAATGGAAGTTTAAAGGGTGCATAGGTATTATAAAAAAATCTCCAATGTCATTTAAAGATATATCATAATGTGCTAATTTATATGATAATTTTTGAGCATCCAAGTGAATAACTTTTTGATTAGTTTCAAATTCAAAAAAACCTTCTTTATCACTATATAATGTATCATTTTTATCAATAATAATTTTTACATCTTCAATTGGTATTTTTGTAACATCATCAATAACTCTGGCTTTGTAAGTTTTACCAAAGCCAGAGATTGATAAAATTAGTAATAATGAAGCAAAAATTCTCATTTATTGTACAATAATTGGAATTTTTGGAGAAATAATATCAGCGTGATCACCATGCATAACTTTTAAAGTTAGGTTAGTAGTTCCATTAGTGATTCCAAATAATTTAAATTCAAAATCACCTTCTTTGCCAGATTCAAATCTAAATTCAGCAATTCTTGGGTCATCTATTTCCCAACTTAGAGAATACTCATCATCATCTGGTTCAACAATTTTTCCGTCTTCATTTCTAAACAGAATATCATAATCTTCTGATAATTGATTAACGCCAAGAAGAAAACTGCTGTTGAATTCAGAAGAAATCTCGCCATTAATAATTTCCAGATAAACCACTCCATTGTTCTGGATTGACCATTCCGTTGGTTCGAAGTGGTCATGGTCGTGGTCATCAGCATCTTTTTCACAAGATACTAAACTAAGTGCTATCAGCACAAATAAGATAGACCATACTTTTTTAAGCATAGCAAACTCCTTTTAATTAATTGATTAATATATAAATAATTGAAAATTAGAAATTGTAGGTTGGTGGTCCCCTTAGATTAAAGTAAGTTGGACTTACAATTCCTAAGTTAGTTTGGAGTTTTTGTGTATTTTCTTGATTGAAAAATAAAAATAATTCATATTTATTATCTTTTAAAAAAGCATTATCATTCGAACTAATTACATCACATAAATCACAGTTTGAATCATCATCTAATTCTAATACAACATCATAACTATAGCGTTCCGCTTCGTGATGGTGAAGAGAACTCACAGTTAACGTTCCAATAAAAATTAGTAATAATATTTGTGAAATATGCTTCATGAAAAGTATAGACGAATATGTTTTTATAATATTATAGAAGAATCTCCATAGGATAAAAATCTGTAATCATTATTTAATGCATGTTCATAAGATTTATGCCATAAGTCTTTACCCATAAAAGCAGCTACAAGTAATATTAAAGTGCTATAAGGTTGATGAAAATTTGTAATCATACTATCTATTATTCTGAATCTATAACTTGGAATAATACAAAGTTGGGTATAGCCAATAATTTTTGTAAAATCATTTTTAATTAAATAATCTTTTAAAATTTCTAAAAGTTTTAATTTATCAACCGGATTATACTCATAAGCTTCCCACTGCTCAATATATACTTTACCTTTATACCCTAATGATAATTTTTCAGCAAAAATCATGAGTGATTCTAATGTTCTAACTGAAGTAGTTCCGACTGCTAAAATCTTTTTACCTTTTTTTAAAGAAGCTATTAAATCAATTATTAATTTTATACTTACAGAAAAGAATTCCTCGTGCATTGGGTGTTCGTTTACTGTATCTGTAAAAATTGGCTTAAAAGTACCAGATCCAACATGCAGTAAAACTTCTGAAATCTTAATATTTTTTTTCTTGAGATTTTTAAATACTTCTTCAGTAAAATGTAAGGCAGCTGTTGGTGCGGCTACTGAACCATTTTCTTTTGCAAATACTGTTTGATATCTATCTTTATCAATTTCCTCAGATTCTCTTTCCCGTTCGATATAAGGTGGTAAAGGAATGCTTCCCAAGATTTGAATTATTTCGAAGAATGATAAATCTTCATCCCATTCAAATTTTATTTCAAAATGACTATCAATTATATCAAGGACTTCTGCCTGCAGACTTGTTACACTATCCGAGAAATTAGTAAATTTATCACCAGGTTTAATTTTTTTTCCTTTTAGAATGCAATTCCAAACTACCGTATTTTTTTCAATTAAAGAAATCTGTGGATCTATGGAAGGTAAAACAGGATTTAAACAAAAAATCTCTACAATTTTTTCATTTTTTCTTTTTAGGTAAAATCTTGCTGGAATTACTTTAGTATTATTTACAACTAAGTGATAGTTATCATCAATTACATTATGAAGATTGTAAAAATTATTATCACCCACACTTTGTTGAGTTCTATCAACAACTAATAACTTTGATTCATCACGATTCTTCAAAGGATATAGTGCAATCTTCTTTGTAGGTAATTCGAAATGATAATCTTTTATGTTAACTGTGGGAATCATATTTAATAATTTAGAATTAGTAAGTCAGTATCGATTCATCATCTATCCAGCCAATATTTCCATCGCTTAGTCTAACTTTGTTCCATACTTTATATTCTTCCAAAAGTTCAAATGTGGTGCCTTCGTGCAGAATTAATATATCAGTACTTTTATCATCTGGTCCTGATTTAATATATGCCGACGGAGATATAATTACTCCATTTGTAGATTTATATTGATAATTTGATTGTTTATAACCAAAATAAGAAGAAAGTATAAATAAAACAATAAAAAGTAAAGTTAAAACTAATGATAATTTTTTCAATAATAAATCTCTTGAAATATTAAACAAAATCAAGAAAATACCCACGAAAATGGCAATAAAAACATTGATAATAGTCCAAGTGCTTTCATTAAATAAATTTGCTATGGTTTTTGATAAATCATCTAAAAAGAATTTAGGTACTTCATCAAATTTATCTATAGCTTTTAGCTTTGCTATTTCTAAGTTAAATTTTATATCGTCATCGTTAGGATTTAATTTTAATGCTCTTGAATAATTATATATTGATAAACCTATATTATTAACTCTGTAATAAGCATTACCCAAATTATAATATAGCTCAGACGAAGTTATATCATTATTAGATAATTCCTCATAAATATCTATAGCTTCTTGATATTGCTCTTTTTCATAAAAAGAATTTGCTTCTTGATATTTACTTTCAATAGTTTTAGAATTTTGTGAAATTGTAAAGTTTAATATAAAAATAATGAAGTATATCATAAGTTATCCTCCAGTTTAGCTATAACGTCACTAATTTCATCATATATTACATCCAAGTTATCATCTCCTAAGTTTGGAGCATATCGAACATATTCACATTTATCAATATTTTTCATAACAGAATCAATAATATCAATGGATATATGCTTTTCTTCTAATTTTGATTTTATCAAATCTTTGTTAAGTTTAGAATTATCAATTAGTAATTTATCTGATATGTATCCAAAAATGGCCTTATAAACCTCTTGATAAAATAATTCTTTATTATTTAAATCTAATTGTTTTTTAGCATGACTTAGTCTTTTTTTAGCAATTTTATTTGCAGTTCTGATTTTAACGTTATTTGTATCTTTATTATCTTTTTCTTTTTTCTTTTTAAAAATTAAGATGAAGAAAATTGAAATACCAGTTAGAGAAATAGCAAGTAAATGTATTAATGATAAAAACAACTTACCATTTTTAGAATAATTAAAATCACTTTTCAAAAACCTTATATCTTTTCCAAGATATTTTATTTTTTCTTTATCAACGAAATTTGTTGAGGTTGTTGTCCCTGGTTTTCCTTTTCCAACTTTTAAAATAAACTCTTCAGATTTAAACTGCTTATAAGCAGATTTATCAAAGTCAAAAAATGATAAAGTAGTAGGTCCAAACCTAAACTCACCAGCATTCCTTGGTATAATTAAATACTCAAACTGAACATTTCCTGATGTTCCAGATAGATTAACACTCGAGTTATCAACAAGTTTAGGCTCGTAAACTTCAAATCCAGTAGGAAACTCTATCTCAGGAGCTGATAGTAATTTTAAATTCCCATTTCCGCTTACTTTAATTTTAAAAGTTAATGGCTCTCCTGTAACGGTTTCTGTTTTATCAAACCAAGTTTCGATTTCTAAATTACCAACAGCACCATAAAAATCGGATGGTCTAGGTGTAGGTAAATCTTTAATATTTACTGACAACTCTTTTGATTTAACTTTATAATCGAAATCCCTGTAGGAGTTACGTCTAAAAAACTGGTCGAAGACATCTCTTGAGCCACCACCACCTTGGGTTCTAAGGCGAACAACAGAATTAAAAACAAGAGGTTCGAGTTTTACAGTTCCAGTTTGTTGAGGATATAAAATTACTTTTTTAACTTCAACTTTTCTGAAAGGAACACCATTAATATTTTCATTTTGCCATTTATTGTTTTCTAAATTAATTTCTTGAGTCCAAAAGCCATTAAAAACTGGCATTTTATCAATATTCAATTCAACAATATTCAAATCTGAATGTGCATAGAGTGTGTAAGTGGCTATAACCTGCTCACCAAGATAAGCCGAAGATTTATTAACCCTTGCAATAACGTATAAATTATCTTTAATAATATTTATAGCTTCATTTTTAAGGTTATTTTCTTCATCTTGCGCTTGTTTTCGTCTTTCTTTTTCTTCTTGGGAGGGTTCTAAAACATTAACTTTTAAACGCTGTGAATTAATATTTTTACCTTCAACTTGTATAGTTGCAGGACCTATAAAAAATGTACCGGTGTTAGGGGCTTCCAGTATGAAAGTCCAACTTTGTGATTGTGAGTATCGACCATTTATTATTTGAGTTGAAGAAGAAATTGAGGGTCCGGATATCAATTTAAAACCCGTAAAGTTAGGGGCTTTAAAATTTTGACCTCCTCCATCAACACTAAAGACAACCCTAAATTTTTCCCCTTGAGTTACAGGGTTATTACTTACATTCACAGTAAGTTCTTGACTAAAAATTAAATTACTCAGCAAAAAGAATAAAATAACTTTCATATAAAACGATATCAAATTAAAATTTCTAATAATTTTATCACGAAAAATATATTATAAAGTTTCAAAATTACGAAATATAAAGTTAAATTCCTTTATATCTGAATAATTGTTCACAAAAAATAGATGATTATTTAGGTGCTTTAAATTGAAACATTTTTGAAATTAAACGTAATTCTCTAATTCTTTTGATTTATTTAAATCTAATTTATAAAAACCTAATGCTAATAAAATTCTGGCAAACACTTAAAGAATCTCTTAATGGCGAAGATAAAGATTATACAATTCTTTCAATAGACAAAGCGATATTCTTACTTGCAATTCCTATGATGGGCGAAATGTTGATGGAGTCTTTATTTTCTGTTGTTGATATGTATTTTGTTGGTAAAATTAGTACAAATTCAGTTGCAGCAGTGGGGCTTACAGAATCATATTTAATGATTATATTTTCTTTAGGAATGGGAATTTCAATGGCTGCAACAGCCGTTGTATCAAGAAGAATAGGCGAAAAGAAACCAAGAGAAGGTGGATTAGCAACCGTTCAAGCAATTTACATTACACTCTTTTGTTCTATTTTGATTGCTATAATCGGTATTGTTTATTCTACAGAACTATTAGAATTAATGGGTGCATCAAGTGATGTAATTAAAGAAGGTTCAGGATACACAAAGATAATGTTGGGCGGAAACGCTACTATAATATTACTTTTTATGATTAATGGAGCATTTAGGGGTGCAGGAAATGCAACTATAGCTATGAAATCCCTTTGGATAGGGAATGCTGCAAATATGATTTTGGACCCAATATTAATTTTTGGGTGGTGGTTCATTCCAGAGATGGGTATTGAAGGTGCAGCTTGGGCTTCTACTTTTGGGAGGGGATTAGGAGTTGTTTATCAAATTTATAATCTAACAAATAAGAAAACTAAACTACAAATACAAGCATCTGATTTCAAAATTGATTGGAAAATAATAAAAAATATTTCAAAAATTGCTCAAGGTGGAATAGGGCAGAATCTTATTAGTTCAGCTAGTTGGATATTTGTTTTTAGGATAATTGCTGAGTTTGGAACTAATTCTCTTTCAGCTTGGACTATTGTGTTAAGGATTATAATGTTTGCAATTTTACCTGCATGGGGACTTGCAAATGCAGCAGCAACATTAGTTGGGCAAAACCTTGGGGCTGCAATGCCCGAAAGATCAGAACAAAGTGTTTGGAGAGCAGCATACTTTAACACTTATTTTATGGTAATTTTAACGATAATCTTTATATTTTTTGCAAATGATTTTATATCTATTTTCTCTAATGATAAGGAGGTAATTGAGATAGGGACTGCAGCTTTGATATGGATTAGTTCAGGATATATTTTCTTTGGGTATGGAATGGTAGTTAGCCAAGCATTCAATGGAGCTGGTGATACTCGCACACCAACTATTTTAAATTTAGTAGGTTATTGGCTTATCCAAATACCTCTTGGCTATTTACTTTCAATTCATTTTAACTTTGGAATGTTAGGAATGTATATAACAATTATAGTTGTAAGTTTTATAGTTGCTGTTTTATCAGTAATTTTATTTAAAAAAGGTAATTGGAAAAAAATGGTAATTTAAATTTTTATTCCTAAGAATGTCAAATCATCACGTTGTTCTTCATTTCCAATATGTGCATAGAACAACTTTGATAATATTGCGCTTTGCTCACTCATATTTTTATTATTATAATTTTCGATAAAATCTTTTATATTGTTTGTACCAAATTTTTTATTGTTATTGCCCATTTGGTCTGTGATTCCATCTGTAAAAAGATATAGTTTCATACCAGGAACATATTCTATAATTTCATCTTCAAAGCCAGAGACTCTTCCTCTTTGCTTACCACCGATGGACATACGAGTGCCTTTATATATTTCAAGTTTATCTGTATAAACAAGTAAAGGTCTTCTTGCACCAGCGAATATAACTTGTTCATTTTTTATCATAACTAAGTTCATATCCATACCATCTTGTGTTTCAACTTCTTCATTTTGTTGATTTAGAATAAACTTGATTCTTTCATCAAGAAAATTTAAAATCTCCGAAGGTAATATATTTTCTTTTAATGTTAAAGCTTCATTTAATAGCATATTACCAATTAAAGAAAGCATCGCGCCGGGGATTCCATGTCCCGTGCAATCAACAGATGCAATATATTTATTCCCATTTTCCACTGCAAACCAATAGAAATCTCCTGAAACAATATCTTTTGGTTTAAAAAAAACAAAATGTTCTTTGAAATTTTCAGAAAATTCTCTTTCATAAGGAAGAATAGCAGTTTGAATTTTTTCTGCATATCTTATTGATGACATTATTTCTTCATTCTGTCTAACTACAATTTGTTTTTGTTCTGTTATTTCTTGCTTTTGTTTTTCTAAAATTAGGTTTGACTTTTGTTTTAATCTATATCTGTTATAGAGTATTATTGATAAGATTATAACTAAAATAATCCCAATAATTAATGAATATGTTCTTGTTTGAAGTACTTTTTTCTCAGACTGACTTTTTTCATTCTGTGCTATTAAAAGTTCATTTTCTTTTTGTTTTTTTTCAGTTTCATATTTAGTATTTAGTTCTGATATAATTTTTTGTTTTTCAACATTATTTAAAGAGTCTTTCAAGTTGGTGTATTTCTTATGGAACCTATAAGCTAAAGTATAATTATTAAGTGAATCATATACTTGCGAGTAATTATCATATATATTCACTTTTACATTTGATAAGTTTTCTTTTATAGCAAACTATTCAGCTTTTATTAAGTATTCCAAAGCTAAACTTAACCTTTTGCTATCTTTATATAAATCAGAAAGATTAGTATAAATATATGCAAGTTGTGAGTCTTTATTAGGTAGTTGCAGTTCTAATGTTAATTCTTCCGCATTTTTATAATTTTCTTCTGCTTTTTTAAATTCATTTTTTTTTTTAAATAATACTCCTAGGTTAAAAAGTATTTGTGGCTTAATCTCAAGTAAGTTTATTTTATCAGCAACAGTGATAGCATCGTTATAATAATAAATCGCAAGTTTTAATGAATCAATCTCTTTATAGTAATTTCCAATATTATTATAAGCATTAGCTAAGCCCTTTGGGTTTCTAATTTAATTATTCATAAAATCTATATTTTTAAAATTTTCATTAGTTTTGAAATACTCTTCATAATTGATGATATTCTCACTATCCTTTAATATTTGATTATAATTGATTTTCAGAGAACTAATATTATTTATATTATTATCATAATTAAAGTATGAATTTATTCTTTGTCTATATAATTCATTATCTCCAAATAAGTTATAATTTACTTCATTTATCACAATGCCGTCATAAGTATCTAAATTTAATTCTAATTCTTTTATTAAACTATCTTTTTGAACTTGCGATTTAATAAATTCCCAGTTATGGAAATTATTAGATTTTTCATTATTTTCTTTGCATGAAAATAAAATTAATGCAATAAATAAAATTAATATGTATTTCATAGTTAGCTCCTTGATTTAATTTTAATACTAATTATTTTAAAATATGTTGCAAATATAAAAAAAAAGCGAAGATTATTCTCCGCTTTGTTTTAATTTTAAGAAATGAAAATCAAATTAACTATAACTCTTTCCCAATCAAATGGTTTAATTTTCTTATCTCTATATTTTTATGAGATAAAAATTGGTGAGGATAACCCCAAAATACTAATTTATTATCTTCAAATAAATAATAATGATAGTGGTCGTAATAGTCTAATTCTGTTTCGACTACAATCACAATTGGCTTATTTAACTTTGAATTTTTTAAAACTTCACCTTTTAATTCTTTAGTAATATTAAGTCCTATTTTCTTGAATTTCTCAACACTCATTCCTTTATTGACTTTTAATTGGTCTAAATGAACATTTCTATTCGGCAAACAAGAACTTAATAAAATAATAATTGCAAATAATAAAACTTTAATTAAACTTTTTCTCATTATTTTAACTCCTCAATTATTGCTATACCTAATTTATTATCTGTTTCATTAGAACTATTATTAAACTCATAAAGAAATCCCATTTTGTATAATTTATCATTTTCAAAAACTATATAAAAATTATCAAAATAGTTTGAACTTCCACCTGAAGTATGAGTATAAACCGAAGACCTTGAATTACTATTTGAAACTGAACTAGGTGTAACATTAATTGCACTAACAATATTAATTGCAGTAAACTTATAATTAATATTATCTATTTTCTTTTCAAAAGAAGTAATAGTTTCAATACCAGAATCTTCAATAATTTTTTTATGCTCTTCGTACTTAATATTTTCATTCATTTGATGCAATTGTTCAAGATATTTTTTAGAAGCAACTCTTGATTTGTGAGTGTAACTGCATGATATAAAAGAAAACAACAAAATAATAGTTAAATATTTCATCATTCTACCTCATTTTTAATAATATATTCTGAGATATCTACTCCTAATTTTGAAATAGAATCATTTTCATTAGATTTGAAATCTGAAATTCTACCCCAAAAATATGATTTATCTTCCGAAAAAGCAATGACAAAAAACTCATAAAATGGAGTAGAAGCTTCGATATACGTATGTCTTTTACAAACAACTATATTGTAAGATTTACTTTCAGATGTTATACTATATTCTTGAAAATTTATATCTTCAATCAAATCTAATACTTCATTTTTTGACATGTTTTTGGTTATATTGTCAAAAGTTGAAAACTCACCAGTATTTCCTTCTTGCGAAAAACTGAAGTAGTTTAACAACAAAAATGCAATAAGCAATATTTTCATAATTACCTCTTAATTAAAAATTGTATTATTCCTTTATTATTCTTACAACTCTACCATATCTGGCTAATAAATGTTTATCCATTGTACCAGCTGTTTTAGATAAATAAATATAATCTTGAGAGTTTAAGTCATCAATCCCAACATAAGATGAATTCAATGAATCTGCTAATGTGTAAGAAATTTCTGATGTTGGTGCCCATTGATGATGACGTATTGTATAATCTGTAAAATGTCCCCAGTTAAAAGTATAACCTGTTGGCTTAAAACTTAAGCCAGATTCATTTGAGCCAGGTAAATTGTCCCAATCATTTTTGCTTCTTATTTTTAATAAGAAGTCATCATCACCTAATACTGTTTTTATGTAGTTAAAGTCATCCCATTCTGCAATTCTCCAGCCCTCTGGAGCTAAACCACGAGGGTCAATCACAGCGAACCAATTATAATGTAATCCTAAATGCTGATATCTTGTAGAGTCAAAACGAGTATAAGCGCATGTGGGTAAGCCCATACTATTGTAGTTAGCCCATTCACTTTCATTTCTACAAAAATAAATCGAATCACCATTTCTAAATGTACGCACTTCTAGATTTTTTCTTGACCAGAATTGTTCTCCTATTTGAACAGAATCGATACCTTTATTGTGGTGATAAGTTATAGTTGCATTGATTGTCTTTTTAACTTCTTGTCCTTGACTTTTATAAATTAAGTCATAAGTAAAAGATTGTTCTGTTTCAGTTTTGTTACTAAACATAATAGATTTACCTTTTGAGCCAGTCCATTCTACATTAGGATTAGAAATATTTTCTGCTTTAACTTCGATATCTTTTACAAGAAAATTATCATCTATGTGAAACACATTTTTAGGAATTGAATCAGTGATATTTATCAAACTTCCAGCAATTTCTTCATAATCTTTCTTGCTTTTGTGGAGCAATAAGGTGTTTTCAAAATAATAATTGCTATCAATATTATAAGTAGCGAAATATGGGAATATGTCTAAGTCATCAAATTTGTTAGAAGTATATTTTGTTTTAACGCCTTCAAATGTTTTATTGCTGAGAATGATTTGTCTTGATGATAAACTATATATATTTCTATTGAAAGTAGAAATATCTGTATTTATTCGATTAATAAGAGAATATAAAGATAAGCCGAGTATATTTAAGTTACTATCATTTTCGCTCCAATTATCTGGTTTTTCTAACCAATTGTTATTTGGATTTAAAATTGATTGTAGATTAAGATTTAGATTAAAATTAATTAAGCCAGCATTTAATCTATTATAAATATTTGCAAATTTTTCATGAGTACAATTATAAAACTCTTTATAATTTTCACCATCACAAATTCTATTTTCCAATTCAAAAATAAAGTTTTCATCTCTTTCATTTAATATATCATCAATAAAATCTGAGAAGATATCTATATTTGCATGATAATATTTTAAAAATAATTCTTTGTCTTGATTTGAAAGATTATTAAGTAAATTTGAAAGGTCTTTGCTAAATTTAATTTTATTTTCAATATTTTTATTTGAGTAACCAGGATTGTTTATTTTGCTATTCAACTCTTCTTCTTTTGATTGAAAAATTGAAGTTAAACTTGCTAAATCATAATTTTGATGTTCTCTTACATTAATTTCATAATCTTCATAATCTGGAGAGGAAATTGTGTATATTCCTTTAGCTAAATCTGGTAGAATAAAAGATAATGTTGAATCAGAGGTTTTATATAAATAATAAGTGTCAGTACCGATTGCTATTTCATTTTCTTCAAACGGAATGTTATCACTTTTAAAATGTACAATTTGATATGGGAGTAATTCATTATTTTCTAAAGTTAATATGAATTTTGATTGAACACTTGGTTTTTCATTTTCTTCTTTACAGGAAATAACTAATATAACTATTCCGATTATAAGAATAATTTTATTCATAATAGATGCCTTTTTCAATAAATGCGTTTATACAATAGCAAAAATATTAATTTTCTTTTTAAATAAAAAAATTCTCCCAAACAATTAATCTTTCTTAACATTATTGCTTTTAGAATTTTTATGGGTAAATTTGATTATTATTTATAACAAATTTGAAAAATATGAATATTCCTTTTGTTGATTTGAAATCGCAATACCTGAAAATTAAAGATGAAATTCACCAAAATTTAGAACCTATATTTGAAAATACGGCTTATATTGGTGGTAAAGCTGTTACCGATTTTGAAAATAACTTTGCTGCAAAACTTGGCGTAAAATACTGCGTTTCTTGTGCTAACGGAACTGATGCTATCTATATAGCACTCAAAGCATTAGGTGTAGAAATGCTTGACGATGTAATTGTTCCAGCAAATACTTGGATTTCAACTTCTGAAACTGTTACCCAATGCGGAGCAAGACCAATTTTCGTTGATAATGATGAAAATTACTTGATTGATGTAAACAAGCTCGAAAGAAAAATCACAGAAAACACAAAAGTAATTATTGCAGTTCACCTTTACGGGCAAAGTGCTGATATGAAACGCATTATGGAGATTGCAAAAAAATACAGAATAAAAGTTATCGAAGACACCGCACAAGCACATTTTGCAAAGTATAAGGGGCAAATGGTCGGAACTTTTGGGGATATTTCAACATATAGTTTTTACCCAGGGAAAAATCTCGGTGCTTATGGTGATGCAGGTGCTATCGCTACTAATAATAAAGAACTTGCAGATAAAATGCGGGCTTTCGCTAATCACGGACAGACAGCAAAGAATGTCCATAAATTTGAGGGGATTAACTCACGCTTAGATGCAATTCAGGCAGTTGTGTTAAATACTAAATTACAATATATCGATGATTGGAACAAAAACCGCAATCAAAATGCAAAGTTATATAACAAGTATTTAAGCGGAATTGAGGAAATTGTTCTACCCAAAGAAAAAGAAAACTGCGAGCATATCTTTCATTTATATGTAATTAGAACTAAACAAAGAGCAAAATTACAAGCATTTTTGCAGGAAAATGGAATTGCAACTGGTATTCACTACCCAAAGGCACTTCCTTTCACAGAAGCATACAGCAAAAGAAAATTTAAGCCAGAGGACTTCCCTTTGGCATATCAGTATCAAGACGAAATTTTGTCATTGCCGATGTATCCCGAACTGAATGAGGAACAAATCGTATATATAGCATCAAAGATTAAAGAATTTTACGGAAAAAGTTAATGAAAGCACTTGTAACAGGCGGAGCGGGATTTATTGGTTCGCATATAGTTGATAAACTTATCTCAATGGATTATGAAGTAGTTATAATCGATAATTTATATACTGGTCAGAAAGAAAATATCAACCCTAAAGCAAAGTTTTATCTGCAAGATATTCGCGATGAAGAAACTTACGATATAATTTTGAATGAAAAGCCAGATTATATCTTTCATACAGCGGCTCAAATGTCAGTGCCTTATTCCGTTGAAAATCCTAAGTTTGACCTCGACGTAAATGGAAATGGAACTCTTAATTTAATAAAAGCATCTCTCGAAATCAACTTGAAGAAGTTTATTTTTTCTTCCACTGGTGGAGTAATTTACGGACATTTAGATTTGCTCCCCACCAAAGAAGATGTAATCTTGCATCCTCTTTGTCCTTATGGAATTACAAAACTTTTATGCGAAAATTATCTCCATTTTTACAAGCATGAGTTTGGCTTAAATTACACAGCCCTTCGCTACGGAAATGTTTATGGACCTCGCCAAGCAAATGCTCACGAATCGGGAGTAATAACTATTTTTGCTCGTAAGATATTGAAAAACGAAGATTGTAAAATATACTCTTACGAAGACCAACCTGGCGGAATGGTAAGGGATTATATTTATATATCTGATGTAGTTAATGCAAATATAGCGGCAATGGATTCAGATAGCGGAGTTTTTAATGTTGGGACAGGAGTTGGTACAAATACTCAAAAATTATATGATTTAATAACTGAATATTCGGGTAACAAGCCAAAAATAGAATATTTACCACCCAGAAAAGGAGAAATTCGTTCGATTTATCTTGATATATCTAGAACAAAAGAAAAATTCAACTGGCAACCAGAAGTAGAGTTGCAAGAAGGAATGAAAAAAACAATAGATTATTTTAAAGTATCCGAGTTTAAAAATTGACAAAATAGTTATGTTAAACAGGAAGATAAACCGTAAAAGTTGAGCCAACGCCAACTTCTGTATCTAATTCTATTCTTCCACCGTTTAGTTCTATTATGTTTTTTACAATTGATAAGCCCAATCCGCTAGAACTTTCATTCCCTGTTGGTTTTGCTGAAAGTTTTTTATATGGCTGGTATAAATTATTTAAATCTTCTTTTAAGAACCCAGGACCTGAGTCAGTTACTTTTAAAACAAAGAAATTGTTATCGGTAAAAATAGCAATTATAATTTTAGAATTAATTTTAGAGTATTTTATAGCATTAGAAATAATATTATTGGATATAATTTCTAAAGAGTTTAAATCTAAATTAACTACAGAGTCTTCGATTTTTGTTTCTAATTCAATTTGCTTTTCATGAGCTTGAATATTGAATTCATTAATAATTTCAGTAAATATACTGTTTATCTTAAATTCAGTTTTAATAATTTTAAAACTACCTCTTTGTAATTTATTTATCTCTAATAATTCATCCAGATCTTTTGCAATTTTGTTAACTAAATGAAATATATGTTCAAAGTCTTTATCGAATTGTGAGGTATCCATATCACAAAGTTTCTTAAATTTCATCTGAATTAGTTGACTAACAAGTTGAATTCCAGATATAGGATTTTTTATATCATGAGCAACAATTCCAAAAAATCTATCTTTTTCTTTATTCATTAATTGAAGTTCCTGGTTAGCAACTTCTAGCTCTTCAGTTCTTTCGATAACAATATCTTCAAGATTTTCATTTATTTTTTGTAGATTTATTTCATAATTTACAATGTCAGTAATATCTCTTTCAATAGCAATAAAGTTTTTTAAATCTCCGTCTTCATTGAAAACAGGGTTTATTGTTAAATCTAACCAATATTTTCTTTTATTTTTGGTATAATTTAAAATTCTTGTCTTAATTGGTTTGTGATTATTTAAAGCCTCACGAATTTTGATGATAGTATTTTGATCAGTTTCACTTCCTTGCAGAAAATCTCCTGGTTTTTTACCTATAACCTCATCAAAACTATATCCAGTAATTATATAAAATGCATTATTTACCCATTCTATTTCTTTATTTTTATTAGAAATTATTACAACATCATTGGTATGTCTGGCAACGTAAGAAAGTTTTTCAAGTTCTATTTCATTTTTAATCCTAACAGAAATATCTCTAAAATAAAAAGTTAAGCCATCTGCAGTTTGGTAAACATTTAGTTCTAACCACCTACCAGATTCATCTAAAAAAAGCTTATCTTGAAAAAAATGTTCTTTAGTATTTAATGCATTTATTACATTATTGTAGTAGTTTGTTCCAAATAAAGATTTGAAATTGTCCCATACTTTATTTCCAACAATATTCTTGGACAATATACCAGTTAATTCTTCTGCTTTTTTGTTCCAATAAGTTACAATAAAATTACTATCAACAGCGGCAAATCCATCACCAACACTTTCTAAAATGGTGTTAATTTTATTTTTTTGTTTTAAAATATCATTTTTATAGACTTGACCCTCGATTGCCTTAGATAAACCGTAAGAAATAGTTTTCAAAAAATCAATTTCAAACTCTTTCCAAATTCTTTCATACTTGCATTCATCAAATCCAATGAATCCAAAATACTCCCCATTTACTATAATAGGAAAAATTATGACAGAAAGTATATCTTGAGATTGCAGAGCTTTTTTAGTTATTGTATCTTCCATCTGAGAAACAATTTTTATGAAAGGTAAATTTTGTTTCAATGGTTCTAAAAAATCATTAATCATTTTAAATGGAACATTTTGCAATTTCGGATTTTCAATTTGTGGCGTAACATTTTCTGCGGACCATTCAAGTTTTTGATTACAAAACATCTCTCCAGTTTTAGGATCTGTATAATTTTCAAAATAATAAACCCTATCAACATCAATAACTTCACCAATTATTTCAAAGCAATTAGACAAAACTTTATACCAATCTTTGAATCCTAATAGGTTATTATTTACTTTAGAAATTACTGAAAGCATTTTGTTATGATATAATATTTCTTCTTCTTTGTTTTGCTGTTCAGTTATGTCTTGCATAGCTCCGTATAGAGTTAATGCTTTACCTTCTGCGTCCCTAAGAATAAACGCTCTATCCAAAACTACTGCAATGTTATTATTTCCAGTATGAAAGCGATATTTATCTTCCCAAACGCTTCCATCTTCTTCTATTGCATTATATAAATTATTTAAAACTCTTTCTCTATCTTCATCGTGAACAAACAAAACCCAACTACTTATATCATTTAAACGATTAAGCTCTTCCTTAGAATGTTGGAATGTAGTTTGTATGCCACTACTCCAATTTAAAGTGTTACTTTCCAAATCCCAGCTATAAATAGCATCTGAAACAGCGTTTAAAGCATAATCATACGTTTGTAAAGTTTCTTTTAAATTATTTAAGTTCTTTTTTTGCCTATATTTCATAGTAACTATGTTTGCAATAGATTCAAGCAAGACATTTTCCTCTTTTAAAAAAATATCTTCACTATTAATACCTTCCTTATTGCAATAAACACATAAAGTTAAATCAATATCATTTTCACTTTTTCTGCTGCAAATTAAATTATTTATATGAAATTTATATTCTTTTGATTTATAATCAATGTTATTTAAAATTATATTAACAAATGTATTATCAGGATATTGAAATCCAGAAGGTATAATATCCACAATTTGTTTAATAAAGTCTTGAATTTCAATATTTTCGTGTTCTAATTGTGAGATTCTATATAGACAACTTTGTTCCTTTGCTCTTTCCTCTAAATTATTCAAATATATTTGATTTTCTTTTTCTAACAGATGTTTTTCTGAAACATCAGTAAAGATATCTAAAATAGCATTTATATGTGGATTATCTAGATAATTTATTAATTTAGCCTGGTTATATTTGAAACTGCCATCTTTACAACGGACTTTTACAACACCACCATCAATTTCTTTATCAGGGTTTTCAAGACTTTCCATCAATATTGAAAAAACATGTGGCTTATCTTCCTCATCAATTAGTTCGGATAAGCTCATACCTGTCAATTCATTATTTGAAAAACCTAATATTTTACTAGCTGTATCTGAGGCATAAATTGCTTTACCATCTTTATCAATTAAGGCAACACCATTACTAGTACTTTCAATAATAGTTTTAAAATATTTAAAATTAAATAATAACTTTTCTTTTTCAATTTCCTCTTCTGTAGTATCTATTAATCTAGCTAAACAAATTAATACAATTCTACTTTTTGAATTTTTATATTCTGCTTGGAATATCTCAGATGAAAAAGTTAATATTTGGGATTTTGAATTAATAAGTGATAATTGAAAATATGTGTTTTGTATATTTTTATCTAAAAGGTTAGAAATAGAGAGGAGTTGGTTGTTAGATATTATGCTTTCTACTAGTGTGCTCTCGAAATCACTATATTCCAATAATTTTTTTAATCGATTATCAAACCATAAGAATTTATTTTCACTTAAGTCTAATAGCAAAGTGCCTTCAATACCTTTTTCGATAATAAGGTTTGAAACATCTTTGTTTATTCCAATAATTTTAAAATTCTTAATCTCATTGATAGTCTTTAACACTAAATATCCAAACTTAATATTGACTTTTTAATTGTTGCTACCACCAAATTAAGACATTATAAACAAATAATCAAAAAAAACTTTGAAAAATTAATATTAGAAAAAATAAATATTAATACATAAAATATATTCAATGAAAATAAAATAGAAAAAAAGGAGAGAACCTCTCCTTTTAATAATAATATGTTTAAATAACTAAAATTAGAATTCAAGTTCTAATTCATCTTCGAAATCAATTTCATAGTTATTATTAAAAGATTTCTCAGTTTCAAAAATCAACTTATCAAGTTCTTTTTGATTGATGACTTCATCAATTTCGTTTTTTAAATCCATTAGTTCCATAATTAGCTCCAAATATTAAACAAAAATAATATTATTTTTAACAATAAATATGCCAATATTTATAAATTTAAAATATAGAAAAAAAATAAAATTAAAAAATAGTCTATATCAAAAAAAATTCTTAATTTTAAATTATTTTATAGTAAAAATTATGAATGTTACAAAGATAGCGATTAAAGGTTATTGGGAACTTATTAAATTTGAGGCAGTTGCTGAAGATGGTACTGTTATTTTACCGTTTGGTCCAAATGTAAGAGGTCTTTTACATTATGGTGATAATGAATTGATGTCAGCACAATTGGGAAATGCAATGAGAGCAAATTTTGAGTCCGAAGATTTTAGAAAAGGAAAAACAAATGAAATTATAGAAGCGTATTCTGGCTATATTTCTTACTTTGGTAAATATTCAGTTAACGAATATCGCAAATATATTATTCATGAGATAGAACTCTCTTTATATCCTAATTGGATAAATACAAGAGTTAAAAGGGTATATGAATTAGAAAATAACATTCTAATTCTTAAAGCACCACAGTTAGATTACGATGGTATAAAAAGGATTCCTACTTTAACTTGGAAAAAAATCGAGAATCTAAACGAAAATTATAGGTGGCATTCTTAAATATTAATTCTCAAATATTAAAATATAAATTTAAAATTAGTACAAAAAAACAGAGGTAATTAAAAAATTACCTCTTTTCTTTTTTATGTATTAATCTTTCAAATATCTAATTAAATCCTTTTTTTCTACCAAGGCATCATATAGAATTCTTCTTGCTCTAAACAAATGAGCTTTTACTGTTCCCAATGGAATATCGAGTTTTTCTGATATTTCCTTATAGTCTAGTTCATCTTTATGTCGCATTTGAATGATTACTCTATAATTTTCTGGTAGTTCTTCAATAGCTTTATTTAAAATCTTTCTTCTTTCTGTTGCAATCATCATCACATCAGGAGTATGATCTTCTGATGGCACATCAATATACAAGTCGTCCTCTCCGCCGATTGGCTGGTCTAAAGAAATAGTCTTAAATCTCTTTTTTCTTAAAAAATCGATACAACTATTCGAGGCAATACGATATAGCCACGCAGAAAAATTATATGCGAATTGAAAGGTTTCAAGGGCATTATATGCCTTGATAAACGCCTCTTGTGTTAAATCATCTACATCATCAGGGTCTTTTATCATTCTCCTGACAAGCGATTTAATTCTTGATTTATATTTATTCTGTAAGAATGCAAATGCAGATTTATCCCCATCTAAAATCTTTCTTATGGCTTCAAAATCTTCCTCATTTGATTGTGTTTTACTTTTTTCAGACATTTATTTAAATTATTTCTTCAAATTTGTTTTGAATAATTGGCAATTTAATCAAAAATTTTGTTCCAACACCAATTTTACTTTCAACTTTTATTGTTCCGTTGTGATTTAGGATAATATGTTTGACAATCGAAAGCCCCAAACCAGTTCCACCTTCTTTCCTAGTTCTAGCTTTATTAACAAGATAGAAGCGTTCGAATATTCTATCTTTATCTCCATCGGGTATTCCAATACCTGTATCTTGTATTTCAATAAAAATATTCTTTGTATCATTTTTTACTGAAATTATTATGCTACCTTCATCAGTATATTTTATAGAATTATCAATCAAATTTATAAAAACTTGTTCTAACTTAAAAGTGTCGGCATCAATTTTTAAATCTTTGTTTTCACATTCTATTTTTAATTCTATGTTTTTATCTTTTAATCTTTGTTCAAATATCTTTGTAACATTTAAAACAAATTTATAAATATTAACTTGGGTAAAAATTATATTTATATTATTGTTCTCAACTTCTGATAAAAGTAGTAAATCCTGAACAAGGTCAATTAGTCTATTAGTATGTCGTGATATAATATTCATGTATCTAATTGCAATATCATTATCTTCTACTTCTGATTGCATTGTTTCTAAGAAGCCCTTAATTGCCGTTAATGGAGTTCGTAATTCGTGTGAAACATTAATTACAAAATCTTTTTTAATTTGTTCAAGTTTTTTAATCTCAGTTATATCATGAAACAAAATCACAACTTCATCTTTTGTTTCAATGTAATTAGAAGATGCAAGAAAGAAGTTTTCATTAACATTAATTTCACGAGTTATGCTTTTTTTGTTTTTTAATGTATCTTTAAAAAGTTTGTTAAATGATTTTTCTTTTATAATTTTTTTGTACTTTCTACCTTGTATTGACTCAGTTTCAACCATTGTGTTAAACATTTCATTCGAAAGTAAAATACGCCCATTAGAATCAAGGGACACCAAGCCTTCTTCAATTGAAGTGATAAGTGTGTTAAGTTCCTCTTTTTGAGAGACTACTTGATTAAATAGGTCTTTTAGTTTTTTTGTCATTAAATTAAAATTTCTTGACAAAGTTGCTATTTCGTCATTCGATCTAACATTTACTTTAAAATCAAAATCACCTGCAGCAACATTTGAAGCAGCGATTGAAAGTTGATTTATTGGTTTAGTTAAATTACGAGTAAATATTAAAATACCAATTAAAGTAATTATTATTACTAGAATTGAAATCTCAATCATATTTTGCAAAAGCGAAGCAAGAAGTTTATCATATTGACTTGCAAAAAAACTTACTCTTGATATACCATAGATTTTGTCATTTATTTTGATTGGCATAGCAACGTAAATCATATCGCTATTCACAGTATTTGAATAGCGAATTGATTTACCGTATTTTTCTTTAAGTGCTTGTTGAATCTCAGGTCTGTCAATATGATTTTCTACAGTGTCAGGATTCGCTTCAGTATCTCCAATTACCTTTCCTTTTAAATCAGTAATTGTTATTCTTACGTGAATTTCTTTACCAATGGCTTTTGTTAATGAGTCTATTTTAGAAGATTCATTATCAATAATAAAATCTCTAAGTTTGAATTGGAAGGTATTATTAATAGAAATAAGATTATTAACAAGTGTGTTTTGATAATCCGATTTAATAATACGATACGAAAACACCACAACAAGACTTGTTAAAAATATAATAACAAGCAAGTGTGAAATAAAGATTTTAGATGATAATCTTTTCAATTAATCCTCTAATTTATAACCGACACCTCTTATGTTCTTGATTAGTCTTCCCGATGTTCCCAATTTCTCGCGTAGATTTTTTATATGAACATCAACTGTTCTGTCTAGAACACCTTTATCATTAGCTCCAAGGAAATCAAGTATTTGCTCTCTTGAATAAACCCAGCCCTTTTTATCTGCCAGAAGTTTAAGAATTTTAAATTCCGAAGAAGTTAAGTCAATTTTTTTAGTATCAACATAAACTTCATACTTCTGCAAATCTATCACAACATGATTTCCAATTTTAATTTTTCCTGTTTGGACTTCTTTGTTATCACGTCGAAGAATTGCTTTTACTCTTGCAACTAATTCTCTTGGAGAAAACGGCTTGGTTACGTAATCATCTGCACCAAGCTCTAAACCAAGTATTTTTTCCATTTCTGTGCCACGAGCTGTGAGCATAATAACAGGAATACTTGAGTAATTAGCATCGGATTTAAGATATTTACATATATCAAAGCCATCAGAATCGGGCAACATAACATCAAGAATTATCAAATCAGGAATGACTTCTTTTAGAGAAGAGAAGAAATCTTCACCATTTTCAAACTGCTTTGAAGTAAAGCCAGATTTATTGAGGTTGAGAGCAACCAGTTCCGAAATGTCTGGTTCATCATCAACAATAAATATAAGTTTACCAGATTTAGGGTAAATTGGAGGAGATTTTTGCTCCTCTGTGCTTTTTACAGACATATCCTGCCTTAAAAATTAAACAAATTAGATATCTAAATTTTTCACGTATTTTGCATTTTTCTCAATAAACGCTCTACGTGGTTCAACTTTATCTCCCATCAATGTTTGGAAAATTTTAGTTGCTTTAGCAGCATCTTCTATGCTTACTTGTAATAAAGTTCTTGATTCAGGATTCATAGTGGTTTCCCATAATTGATCTGGGTTCATCTCACCCAATCCTTTAAATCGCGATATCACAATTCCCCCTATTTTAGTCTGTCCGTCAGTATCAACAGATACGTCTGTGGCTTTTGCTTTACTTTCTTTTAGTAATCTTTCTATTATTTCTTGTCTTTCATCTTCATTATATGCATATAACTCTAATTTACCTTTTTTTAATTTGTATAAAGGTGGTTGGGCAATATACAAATTACCATTTAGTATTAAATTTTTAAAGTATTGGAAAAATAAAGTGAGAAGCAATGTTCTAATGTGTGAACCATCTACATCGGCATCCGCCATTAAAATAATTTTACCATATCTTAAACCGCTCAGTCTGCTATCTTCACCACCTTCGTCTGTTTCATCAGAATCAGACATTTGTCCAAAGCCAATTCCCAATGCGGTAATTATTGCTCTTATTTCATCGTTATCTAATACTTTTGTGAATTTTGCTTTGTGGACATTTAATATTTTACCTTTCAAAGGCAATATTGCTTGAAATCTTCTGTCTCTTCCTTGTTTTGCAGATCCACCTGCAGAATCTCCCTCTACTATATAAAGTTCAGTATCTTCTGGTGTTTTTAATGTACAATCTGCTAATTTACCTGGCAAAGTAGATGCTTCTAAAGCATTTTTTCTTCTTACTAGTTCACGAGATTTTTTAGCGGCTTCTCTTGCTTCTGCAGCAGTGAATGCTTTCTCGATAACTCGCTTAGCAACGTTTGGATTGCCATCAAGATAAACCGCAAGTTTCTCACTAACAACTGATCTTACTATGCTTTCGGTATCACTATTTCCTAATTTAGTCTTAGTCTGACCTTCAAATAGTGGCTCTGCTACTTTCACAGAGATTACTGTAGTTAAACCCTCGCGAAAGTCGTCGCCAGTTAATTTAATTTTTTCTTTTGATAATTTAGGGTCATTTGAAGCATAAGTGTTTAATGTTCTTGTTAATGCAGTTCTAAAGCCAGATACATGAGTACCACCTTCAACTGTATTAATATTATTAACATAAGAAATAACGTTTTCACTGTAACCTGCATTATACGCAAAACAAATATCAACAGTTGTTGTGCTTTGGTCGTTAGCAGTTCCTTCGCCACTTATGAAAATTGGTTCTACGATATGAATTTCATCTTCATCCATGTAATTAACAAAATCAACTAACCCTCCGTCAAACTGAAATGTTTCTTCTGTTCCATCTCTTTCATCTTTAAAATTGATGGTAATTGTTGGATTTAAGAATGCAAGTTCTCTTAGTCTGTCAGATGTTCTTTCATATTTAAAAGTAGTAACTTTAAAAATGCTATCGTCGGGGTAAAACCTTACAGTTGTTCCTGTTTCAGTAGAAGTTCCGATTTCTTTTACCTCTGATACTGGCTTACCTTCCTTATATTCTTGTTTATAAAGTTTTCCGCTTCTTTTAACGGTTACAATTGTTTTGGTAGATAGTGCGTTTACACAAGAAACCCCAACACCGTGCAACCCACCAGAAACTTTATATGTATCTTTATCGAATTTACCACCTGCGTGGAGAGTACACATAACAACTTCGAGTGTCGATATTTTCTTAACTGGGTGAGGACCAACAGGAATACCACGTCCGTCATCACTTACAGAACAAGAGCCATCTTCGTGGAATACAACATCTATTTTTGTTGCATATCCTGCAAGAGCTTCATCTATTGAGTTATCAACTACTTCGTTAATTAAGTGATGAAGACCTCTTTCACCAATATCACCTATGTACATTGCGGGTCTTTTTCTTACCGCTTCTAAACCCTCTAAAACTTTAATATTCGATTCTGAATAAGTATTTTCAGCCATTTTTTTATACCATTATAATTGATTTAACAACAGGTTTTCCGAAGAAGTCATTGATTTTATTTATAAAATCTTCTCTACGGATATTTATTTCATATCTCCAAGATGAAGAATCGCATTTGATAGTCAATTCTGCTTTTTTAAGAGATAAAATTTCAATTTCTTTATTTAAGTTACTTGAAAATATAAAAGAAAGATTTTTTTTAATATCTTCACAATATACGTTTTCGCTCAAGTCATATTGAACGATAATATCATCTAAAAGATTAGAAAGAAAGTGTGAATGTCCTAAACTCATTTATTCATTTTCTTTTAGTATTTCAAATAATTTATCTATAGCCATTTTAGTATTGTTATAGACTTCAAGGATATTAGCATCCATCATATAACAAGGAGCAGTGATGATTTTGTTATCTTCATCATAGCATATTTGGTTGATGCTACAAAGCTCTACAACAGAGCCAGATTTTTCAATTCCTGCATTGATATCTGCAATATCATAAGGCGATGGTTCTTCAGTTGAGCCAACAGTTAATTTAAGACATATATTGCCTTCAACTGCTTTTGCAATAACAGTAGGACCCATACATAATCCAACAATTGGTTTACCTTCTGCAATCATATCAATAATTAATTTTCTTAATTCGGAGTTAATATTACCATCAGGACCTTCAAAAGCCCATTTAGTTAAGTTTTTAGCAGCACCAAATCCACCTGGAATAACTAAAGCATCAAGCAGAGAGGGCTTAGCAGTGGTCATATTACTTATATTACCACGAGCAATACGAGCCGCCTCAACTAAAACATTTCTTGTTTCTTGAGTTTCTTCTCCTGTTTTGTGATTTACTACGTGATGTTGTTCAATGTTAGGGGCATAACAAATATAATCCCCACCGTTCTGCTCTATTGAAAGCAAAACACTAACTGCTTCATGAATTTCGGAGCCATCATAAACACCACAACCAGATAATACTACACCAATATTCATTATATAATCTTTAATATTTCATTAAATAATATGCAATATAAGGATAATTTTTGATTTTTATGCAAAATTAGAGTAAAAATTTATTAACAAAATAGTTTTCATTTACAAAAGCTTCCAAGCGTTTTTTAATTTTTATTTACAAAAAAAATCTTAATTGATTACCTCCAGATTTATCTGGTGGAAAAATAATTTTAGAATCACAGATTTGCACTGATTATGCAGAATTCACAGATTAAGAAGAGAACTAAAGAAATACAAAGAGACCTCACCCAACCCCTCTTCTAAAGTAGAGGGCTTTTAATTAATTTGTAAATTAATTTTTTACGAAAATTTAATTTTAATTTGGTAAATGACACCTAAATTGTTAGATTTAAGTAATTAGTTGTTTTAATTTAAAATAAAACTCTTTTAAATTAAGTAAAAAAACAAACTCAAAGGAGAATGATAATGAAAAAATATTATTTAATTTTATATGCATTGGTCTTCTTGCTTTCTTGCGGAGAAGATGAAGAAAAACCTAAACTACCTCCAATATCAACTTATGATGCAAACACCTTAGGTTTTGAAATAGATGGAATTATTTGGACGCCATGTTGTGTTGATAATTCAATTTTTGGAGTTTAAAAAATGTATTATGTATATTATTTAAAAGATGATAAATTGAAAATTTCTGCACATAACAATGAATTTTTTAATGAAAAAGCCATTTTAAGATAGAAGTTTATCTTGACTCAGATATTCAAAATGATGTAAAGAATACAGAGTTTGTATTTTCGATTGATAGTAAAAACTATTATCCATTAATTTCGGAAAATGAAACTGTATTCGACTATATCGAAATACTAAAATATGACTTTGAAGAAAGTATTTTTAGTTGTAAATTTTCTTTTGATGTTTACAACAAAGAATTAGACAAAACGTATAAAATTAAAAATAGTAGAGTTGATGCTAAATTTGATAAAAATAATAAAAAGGATTAAAAAAATGATAAAAACATTAGTATTACTGGTATTTTTTATGTTGGCTTCTTGTTCAACATATTATCAAAATTATTATAAATATACAATTGAGAATTGTGAAAGAATTGCTGATGATAACTTTGGTAAGTTAAATTATAGCACAGAGGATAAAGAAAAAGAAACGAATGTTAAAATTTCTGATGACTTTTTTGATATTCAAATTTCACAGTATAGTTATGGATTAAAGCTTTCATTAAATAATAAATCTGAAGATGAAGTTTTGATTGATTGGGACAATTCTTTCTTTGTTGATGAATATGGTCAAAAATCGGTTTTAGTAAATTCCTTGACTGAATTCAATAATCCACCAAATAAGCAGAAACCTACTAAAGTTTATGATGATACTAGATTGAGTCAGTTTGTTAATTTATCTAAATACTTCAATTATGATGAAGAAAAACATCTGAAGTTTAAGCCCTTATTAGGACAAGAAGTATCTAAGAAAAAATCAAAATTAAAGTTAGAATCAAAGAATAATTTGGATAAAACAATTTCTGTTAATTTAGCATTAATGTTTAAAGAGAAAATTATCAATTATCAAGTAGATTTGAAAATTAATGATTATGCGGTTTTGGAGAAGGAGTAGAATACTTTTTTGTTCATTTATATAAAAATGGGGTAATAGGTAGAAGATTAATTTTAAATTATTCATTATCCCAACTCCATTTTATTAATAATACTACTACTTGATTTTCCTTCTATAAATTTGATAATTTCAACTCTACCGCCATAAGAATTAACTATATCTCTGCCAACTACTTGATTTTCTTTATAATCACCACCTTTTGCGATAATAAATGGTTTTATTTCCGAAATCAAGTTAAATGGGGTATCTTCGCAAAAATATATCACATAATCAACTGATTTTAATTCATTTAAGACTATAGCCCTATCTTCTTGATTATTGATTGGTCTTGATTCACCTTTTAATCTTTTAACTGAAGCGTCATTGTTCAAACCAACTACCAGACAATCGCCAAAACTTTTCGCTTTTTTTAGATAACTTATGTGCCCTGTATGAATTATATCAAAGCACCCATTTGTGAAAACTATTTTATTTTTTTGATACTTTTTAAGTTCAGAATTTAACTCTTCAATATTAGTACAAATCACTTAGAAACCTTTTATAAGTTCATCAATTTCTATAGAAACAATACCTGGTTTTTCGCAAACAATACCTGATGCAATATTTGCTATGAGTGATGCTTGCTTTACATCAGCACCTCCTACATAGCTTGCTGCAAAAGATGCAATAGCTGTGTCTCCAGCTCCCGAAACATCAGCAACAGTTCTTGCTTTTGTAGGTATGGTAGTTATGTTTCCATTTTGCTCAAAAAGCACCATTCCGTCTTGACCCAAAGTGAGAAGAACGTTATCAACGTTTAGTCGTTTAAGCAATACTTTTCCTGCTTTATTTATGTCTTCAACTGAGTTTAATTTCATATTTAGGGCTTCTTCGGCTTCTTTTTTGTTTGGTTTTACTAATGTAACATTGCTATATTCAAAAAAGTTAGTGAATTTAGGGTCAACAAATATAGGTATATTTTTATTTTTTGCTTGAGTAATAATTTCTCTTATAACAATTTCGGAGAGACAGCCTTTATTGTAATCAGAAAAAACAATACAAGCAATATCTGAAAGTTCATGTAATACATCAAGAATATGTCTTTCTGCTTTAGTAGAAACAATTTTAACAGACTCGGTATCTAATCTAACAATTTGTTGATTATTTCCAAAGACTCTTGTTTTTACAGTAGTTGGTCTATCTGGGTCTATATAAACACCTGAGTAATCTATTCCTTTTTCTTCAGCGGCTGTGATAAAAGATTTTCCGTATTCATCATTACCGACCAAACCACAAAGATATGTAGTAAGCCCAAGTGATTTAAAGTTTGAAGCAACATTAGCAGCTCCACCAAGATGGTAGGTTTCGCTTTTAATATCAACAACAGGTACGGGAGCTTCTGGGCTAACTCGAGTTACTTTGCCCCAAAAGTATCTATCTAACATTAAATCGCCTAATACTACTACTTTTTTATTTTTGAAATTCTGGATTATATCCTGAATTTCTTTACTGTTAATTGTATTCATCATTTTTTTCATTAATAAATTTCAAAGAAATTAGCCCATTTTTCACGTCAAGAAAGTCAATTCCAAGTTCAGCACTTGCTTTTAAATTAATTAGTCCACCTTTTGATGGTCTTTTTGCTTTTTGAATTAAGTCCGCTTCTGGAATTTCAGTAATTAAACTTTCATCAAATTCAAATATTTTTGCAACTTCTAAAGCAATTTGGTATCTATTGTAATATCCACTACCAGCAATATTATAGATACCATAGTTTTTATTTTCAATAATTTTTAGAACAGCCCATGCAATATCTTCTGAATAAGTGGGGTTGCACCACTGTCCGTCAATAATATTGATTTTTTTCTCTTTTTTCAGATTATTGATAAGCCAAGTTATGAAATCACCTTTACCATAAGACGAACTACCGTAAACAACATTTGTTCTTATTATTGTAAATTTGTCTCTCATCTCTATTCTAATACTATTTTCACCAGCTAACTTAGACTTACCATAAAAACTTATGGGATTTGGAGTATCATCTTCAGAATAAGGACCATTTTTTCCGTCAAAGATATAATCAGTAGAAAAAGTAATTAGATGAGCGCCAATTTGCTTTGAAATTTTAGCTAAAGCTTCTGGCATTATTGCATTAATAAGCATAGCTTTTTGGTGGTCGTCCTCACATTCATCTACATTAGTCATTGCAGCGGTATTGATTATAACGTCTGGCTTAACTTCTGAGATAAAAAACTTCAACCACTTTACATCATCATAAAATGCCTGAACTACTTTTTGATTTTTTTTTGGTGAAATATTAGTAACATCACCAGTAAGAAGAATCAATTCCTTATCGATGAGTTCTCTATTTAAAACAGTAGTTATTGCTTCACCAACCTTTCCTGTAGAACCAGTTATAAGAATCCGCATAAAATAATTTTTTTTGTTCTTTTTTAAATTTAAAATTACGCAAAAATATTTAATTTATAAATACTTTTAATAATGAAAATTTGTAATCATTATTTATGCAGATATTTATGATAATATTATTTACTTTCAAATATGGGCATATAAATTGCATATCAAAACTTAAATAATTAAAATAAAGGCTTATTATGTTAGCTGCAGCACAAAATCTATTGAGTAATTTAGGAAAATTAGAGCATAATTCAATAAATCATAATCCATCAAAACTTAATCAAAATAATGATTTGCTATCGAGAAAAGCTCTAAATAAGCAAACGCAGAAAAACGCATTAAAAAATGATTATAATACGAAAGCAGATATTAATTCGACATTAATAAAAAATCCAGAAAGTACATTTCTTATAAAAGTTACAGGCAACTCAATGATTGATGCTGGAATAAACTCTGGTGATATTTTGGTTGTAGATAGAAGTTTAAAGCCAACTAATAGAAATATAATAGTAGCAGCACTTAATGATAAACTTTTAGTTAAAAGATATGTTTTAACAGATAACGAAATTGAACTTATGAGTGAAAATACAGATTTTGCAAATATTAAAGTTAAAACTAACGATAAATTTGAAGTTTGGGGAGTTGTAAAATCAATCATTAAAATTTTAGAAAACTAATTAAATGTAGTTTTTAATTGTAAAATAGTTAATTTTGGATTTTTAAAATTAATAAAAATGTATTTTTTACTAATAATCCAACAATTAATAGCAAGCGGAACGCATATAATCGGTAAAACATTAACTCAGTCTGTTGAGCCTTCTGTGGTTTTATTTTTCAGAGCATTGGTTGTTTCTTCGGCTTATCTTATCTTTTTTAGTTTATTTCAAAAATTTGTAAAGAAAATCGAAAAGAAAGATATTTGGATTTTCATATTAATGGGTCTTTTAAATATTCCTCTAAATCAATTTTTATTTTTAAATGCATTAGAGCGAACATCTGCTCCTAATGTAGCATTAGAATACGCACTTACCCCTGCATTTGTATTAATAATAGCAAGAATTTTTCTTAATGAGAAACTAAGTAAACTAAAAACAATAGGTGTTGCAGTAGCGATTTCTGGAACAATTTTGATATTGAGTGAAAAAGGATTTGACTTTAATTCTAATAGTTTCCAAGGGGATATTATTGGCTTAATTGCTTCTTTTTCATGGGCGTTATATACAATTGTAGGTAGAAAACAATCTCAAAAATATGGCGGAGTATTCTCCACAGGTATTTCTATGTTGTTAGGAACAATTCTATATTTACCAATGTTTTATTTTTTAGATGTTGATATAAATTTAGATAAAATATCAACTATAAACTGGTTACAAATTCTTTATTTAGGAGTAATGACTGCGGGTGTTGGTTACGCTATTTGGTATTATGCTCTTCAAAAATTAGAAGCTGGAAAAGTAGCGGTTTTTAACAATATTCAGCCAGTTTTTACGACTATACTAGCAATTATATTTTTATCTCATTCACCAACAATCGAATTCGCAATCGGCGGAACTTTGATAGTTGGGGGAGTGATTTTAACACAAAAAGGATAATATTAGGGATAATTATGGCTAAAACATATCATTTATTTTCAGGAAATTGGTGTCCGATGTGTGTTGTTGCTTTACCAGAAATTATGTCAACATATAAAGAACTTAATTTAGATAAAACAAATTTATACTTTTATGATGTAAATGCATTTAAAACTGAACCAAAAGATGATATAATTAAATTTAATATCAAAAGGGTGCCAACCTTAGTTATTTTAGATGGCGATAAAGAAATCGGCAGAATAACCGAATACCCTAATGATTCTTGGGGTAAGGATATAAAAAATCTAACTTTGATAGATTAACTATTTACAAACATTTTCTCTAAAATTAAAAATATTATGGCTAATATTTAGTCTATATCATTATGAAATTTTTAAACAAATTTTATAATATTACGTAATATAAAAATTAGATAGATGAAACTGAACGGAGACTTGATGAAAAAAATTATGATTGTATCTTTTTTAGTGTCTATTGGCATTATAATTGGACTATTTGTCCAACCAAGTGTTTCAGGAGACAATGTTTACGCCAACTTTAAAAAATTCCAAACAGTTTATAATACTGCATATTCAAATTACGTAGAAGAAGTTGATGTTAATAAAATGACAGAAGAAGCTATTAAGGGGATGCTTAAAACTTTAGATGTTCACTCTGTATATATTGACCCCGAAGATAAAAAAGCTGTTGATGAAGATTTTCAAGGACACTTTTTTGGAATTGGTATACAATTTGAAATAATACAAGATACGATTACAATCGTTTCTCCTCTTGCTGGTGGTCCTAGTGAAAAGCTTGGTATGAAAGCATTAGATAAAATTGTTAAAATCGACGGAGAGGACGCAGTAGGGATACCCCAAAATAGCGTTCCAAAAAAATTAAAAGGTCCGAAAGACACAAAAGTAACCGTTGATATTAAAAGAAATGGTGTTGATTCTCTTATTACTTATGAAATTATTAGAGATAAAATTCCAGATTGGTCATTAGACTCTAAATTTATGATAGAAGATAGTGATATTGGATATATGAAATTTAGTAGATTTTCGGCAACTACACACAGTGAAATGATTGAAGCTTATAATGAGTTAGCTAAACAAGGAATGAAAAAGTTAATCTTAGATTTAAGATATAATCCGGGTGGATATTTGAATCAAGCATTTATGATGGCTAATGAATTCTTAAGTAGGGGAGATACTATAGTTTACACAGAAGGAAGAAGGGCAGAGTTTAATGAAACTTACCAAGCTCAAAGAGATGGTAGGTTAAAGCAAATTCCTTTGATTGTCTTGATTAATCAAAATTCTGCTTCAGCTAGTGAAATTGTATCTGGAGCGGTGCAAGATTTAGACAGAGCTTTAGTTGTTGGCGAAACTTCATTTGGAAAGGGCCTAGTGCAAAGACAATATGACCTTGAAGATGGCTCTGGGTTTAGAATTACTATTTCATATTATTTTACTCCAACTGGAAGGTCAATTCAAAGACCATTCAAAGATGGAGATGCATATAGAAGTTTAGAAGGTAGATTAGACCTCGAAGATGGAACTACTCTTGTAGATGCAATTTCTAAACTTAAAGAAATGAAAAAAGATACTGACGAAAATATTGATTCACTTATATACTACACAAGAAAAGGAAGACAAGTTTTTGCAGGCGGAGGTATTACACCGGATTATATAATCACAGGTGATACAAGTAAGCTGCAAGAAATGACAGTTAAATTAAGAATGGACCGCATCAATTCTATTTTTGCAGATAAATTCTTAAATGGCAATGGACAAAATTTTTCAACAAATTATTCAGATTTTAGTAAGTTTTTTAATGAATTTAAACTTAGTAAAAAAGATTGGTCTGACTTTAAAGATTTGGTTGTGGAAAATGGAATAGAGTGGAATGAAGAAGAGTACCAAATTGATAAGGAATACATTGAAACGCTGCTAAGAGCATCAATAGCAAATATTAAATGGACAAGACACGAGCAAAGAAAAGTTTACACTAAATATGACAGACAGCTACTCAAAGCAATTGAGATGTTCCCAGAAGCCGAAAAATTAGTAAGTACAAAATAAATAAAATTGAAAAGGAGCCGGCTTTGATTTTTCAAAGCCATTTTTTTATGAAAAAAATAGTATTAATTATTACATTATTATTTTTAGCAAATAATATTTATGCAAAAAGATATGAGGTATTTCAAGAGGGTGAAATTTTAGAATATGATGTGAGTTTTTGGGGTATATCACTTGGCACAATTACAGTAGAATCAATTGGCACAGAAAAATTTGATGGTAAAACAGTATATAAAGCTAATTCATTTATGAAAACCAATAGTGGAGTTCCATTTTTGAAATTAAATGAAAAGTTTACCTCAATAATGGACACATCACTTTCGTATTCTTACAAATTTTCTTCAAGTTCAGAATTGGATAATGGTAAGTGGGGGTATCAGCAAATTGATTTTAATTATTCTCAAGAGGAAATACATTTTCAAGAATGGGAAGAAAAAATTAAAACCAGAGATACTTTAATCTATTCAAAAAGAAAATTTAACGATGGAACCTCGCTTTTCTTTATTGCAAGAGCGTTCATTGATTACGGAAAAACAATAAAAGTTCCAACAATGATTAATGTAAATAATTCTACTACTGTTATTAATTTTAGAAACAAAAAAGAAAATATAAAAATTAGTTCTGTTGATTATGATATTGAAACTCTATATTTCGATGGGCAAGCCCTTTGGGAAGGTATCTATGGTTTGAAAGGTAATTTTGAGGGTTGGTTCAGTAATGACCAAGCAGCAGTACCAATACTCGCTAAAATGAATGTATATGTTGGAAGTGTTGTAATAGAATTAAAAAGTTGGAAACGAAAGGGCTGGGAACCACCAAAAGCAAAATTTTAAAAAAATGATGTTGATAATTCATTGAAATTTATTAATTTTGCAAAAAAAGTGGTGCAAATTGTTTCTAACTATTTCCAATTTTATTAGTATTTCAAGAATTATTATTACTATTCCGCTTGCTTTTGCTATTTGGAATTATAATTTGTTTTGGACTTTGACTCTTATAGGATTAGGACTGTTCACAGATTGGTTAGATGGATTTTTAGCAAGAAAATTAAATCAAATATCTGAATGGGGAAAAATTCTAGACCCACTTGCTGATAAAATAATTATTGGTGTTCCTGGGTTTTTATTATTTTTACAAGGAAGAGTTGAAAGATGGTTTGCAATTATAGTAATTACAAGAGATATATTAATATTTCTTGGAGGAATATATGCTCGAAAAAAACTTAACTATGTTATTCCTTCAAATTGGTTGGGCAAAATAACAGTAAATGTAATAAGTCTGGTTTTTCTGATGGCAATATTCGAAAGCTACACTTATATTCACTATTTTTATTTGTTAGGGGCAGTTTTTATTGTGTCATCATTTTTACTCTATCTTGTTCAAATGATTAAGAAGATTAAAAATAAAAATTTGAGTTAATTATGGGTTTTTTTGATAAGTTTAAAAAGAAAGTTTCTGATACGGTTAATAAAACTGTTGAATCCACTGAATTAGTTAAAAAGAGAGTTTCTGAATCAGTTAGTAAAACTATTGAATCCACAACAGAATCAGTTAAAAAGTCAACTGATTTTCTAAGATTTGATAGACTAAAAATTGGTTTAGAAAAAACTAAAAAAACTTTTTCTAATTCAATCCTTAGCTTAATCGGCGGAAGAAAAATCGATGATAATCTTTTAAATGAGATAGAAGAAATTCTTTTAACTTCCGATATTGGTGTAAATACTACTGATTTTTTAATAAATAAATTAAAATCTAGAGTTAAAGAAGAAAAAATTGAAAATGCTGAGTTAATCTATGGTATTTTGAAAGAAGAAATTTACAAACTACTGGTTAAATCATCAAAGTCTGATACTGATAAAAATTATTCAATAGAACAATCTTCAAAACCACACATAATTTTAATTATTGGTGTTAATGGGGTTGGTAAAACAACTACAATAGGAAAACTTGCTTTTAATTACAAAGAAACAGGAAATTCTGTTATTGTGGGTGCTGCTGATACTTTTCGTGCTGCTGCTAACGAGCAACTTAATATATGGGCTGAAAGAGTTGGGGTTGATATAATTCAATTGCAACACGGTTCTGACCCTGGAGCAGTAGTCTTTGATACAGTAAAAACAGCAAAAACTAATAATACTGATGTAGTTTTGATAGATACTGCCGGAAGGCTTCATAATAAATCAAATTTAATGGCAGAACTTGAGAAACTTTCTAGAATTATAAAAAAACACAAAGAAACAGGACCTGATGAAGTGTTTTTAATACTTGATGCTACAACAGGTCAGAACGCAATACTTCAAGCAAAGGAATTTCAAAAAGTTGCAAATATTACTGGTATTATACTTACTAAACTTGACGGAACAGCAAAAGGTGGAGTTGTAATTTCAATTTCTAACGAATTAAATATTCCTGTAAGATATATTGGCGTTGGTGAGCAAATGTATGATTTACAGCCCTTTGAGCCAATTAATTTTGTAGAAGCTCTATTTGGTTCCGAAAAAGGTGAAGAAACTGAATTAGTTAATAGCAATACAACAGAAAATAGTTAAAGAAAAGAATAATAGAAAATGATTGATACACACTGCCATTTGAATACTGATAAGTTCTCTGAAGATTTTATAGAAGTTTTAAAAAGAGCAAAAGATTCTGGTGTAGAAAAAATAATCATACCAGCAATAGAGCCAAATGACTTTGATGGATTATTAAAAATAGTAGATGAAAATCCAGAAATCTATTGCGGAATTGGGATTCACCCTCATAATGTTGCTAATAAAACTTATTCTGATTTAGAAAAAGTTGAATCACTATTAGACAATAACAAAGTTATAGCAGTAGGAGAAATTGGTATTGATTATTTTTATGACTTTGCGCCTAAAGAAAAACAAAAAGAGATGTTTGACAGTCAAATAAAAATTGCAAAAAATAATAATTTACCAATTATAGTTCATAATAGAGAAGCAGATGATGATGTTTTAGATATTATAAAATCAAATCAAAATGGAGATTTAAAAGGTGTTCTTCATTGTTTTTCATCAAATATAGAAACTCTTAAAAAAACTTTAGATTTGGGTTTTAATGTATCTTTTACGGGTAATATTACGTTTAAGAAAGTAGATTTGGATGATGTAATAAAATTCGTACCTTTAGATAGATTTATGATAGAAACTGATTCACCTTATATGGCTCCAGTTCCTCACAGAGGTAAAAGAAATGAGCCAAGTTTTGTAAGATTTGTAGCAGAAAAAATAGCGGAGATTAAAAATATGAGTTTTAATGAAATTGTAAAATTATCTACTGAAAACGCCAATAAACTTTTTAGATTATCACTAATTTTATTGTTTCTATTTTCATCAAGTAATATTCTTGCCCAAGATGATGTTTATTATGAAGACGAAGAAGAAGAGTTCGAAGAATTATACCTTCAAGAATACGATAAATTATTTGGTATTGGGGTGATGCTCGGTACTACAACTATTGTAGAGTCTAGATTCCTAGATGAAGGAACGCAAACAATATCTTATGAGGGATTTTTGGGATATGGAGGTGAGTTAGTCTTCACTCCTTTTAATTCTTTACAATTTAAATTTGGATATGTTTACGCTAAGAATGATAAGGTGGTTCAAGATGCTAGAAATCAAGGTATTCCTGAGAGTGAATTACCAGCGCCAAATATACATCAGATGTTGGAATTAACAGCTAATTACATACCTAATCCGCTTAATAGAATTAATTTTTTCGTTACTGGCGGTGCAAATTTATTTTTAAATGATATAAATACTGAAAAGAATCAAAGATTAGGAATAACTTTTGGTGTAGGGGTTACAGGTAATTTATGGGAATCTCCTTGGGGACTTCTTGCTTTTAATGGTGAATTTAGAGTAAATGTTGAATTAGGTAAAGAAAACTACGACGATGTTTATATTGGAACAAGAGCAAGTGATATTAGGGATAATGTCCCGATTTCTAATCTTTATTCAATGCCAAGAGCTACTATTGTGTTTTTCCCTAAATTTAGATAAAATTGTTTGAAAAATTAAGAAAAATATATCAGACACTTGGTCCGGGAATACTTTTTGCCGCTGCGGCAATTGGTGCTTCTCATATAGTCCAATCAACAAGAGCAGGAGCTTCCTACGGATTTTATCTTTTGATATTTGTAATTCTATCTAACTTTTTTAAATACCCATTTTTTGAATATGGTCATAGATATACTGCTGCAAAAGGGGAATCAATAATCTCAGGATATAATCACCTTGGTAAATGGGCAATTTTTATCTTCATATTTTTAAATATTTTCACTTCAGTTATTAGTTCCGCTGGGGTAACTATTGTAACAGCAGCAATATCAGCTCTCCTTCTCAAATTATTTTTTAATATTCATATTGAAATTCTTTACTTATCTATTTTAATAATAATATCAGTCTTCGCATTATTGTGGTTTGGTAAATATAATCTAATGGATAAAATTATAAAAGTATTAATTGCAATACTTGCTATTGCTACAACTATTGCATTTTTTATAGCTATGTCTTCCGGAATGCAAATGGCTGATGATTTTATTGAACCAGAGATTGTTTCACTTACAACATTCTCCTTTTTAATTGCTCTTATGGGGTGGATGCCTGCTCCGATAGAAGCATCAACATGGTCTTCTGTTTGGGCTGTGGAAAATCAAAAAAATAACCAAAAAAAATTATTACTAAAAGATGCACTAATTGATTTTAAAGTTGGTTATATTGGAACAGCTATTCTAGCTTGTTTTTTCTTGGGCTTAGGAGCTTTTGTGATGTATGGAACAGGTGAGGTATTCTCTGACAATGCGGTTACGTTTACTGGTCAAATAATAAATTTATACACTAAAAATTTGGGTAACTGGTCAAAACCTATTATTAGTGTAGTTGCTCTTATAACAATGGCATCTACTACTATAACAGTTATAGACGCATATCCAAGAACATTAAATGAAGCAATAAGAGTTCTAAAAAAAGATAAAGAAGCAAATGAAAAAATATATTGGATTTTATTCATTGTTATTTCCGGTATTGCTGTAATTATAATTAGTTTTTTTGCTAATAAAATTAAAGATATGATAGATTTTGCAACAATTATATCATTTATCGCCGCTCCAATTTTTGCTTATTTAAACTACAAATTAGTTATTAGTAAATTTATGCCGGAAGAAGCAAAACCAAATAAGTATTTGAGAATTATTTCAATTTTAGGGCTAATATTTTTAACAGTATTTACTATCATTTTTTTATTTTATCTTGTTTCTAATTAACTAAACTTAAATATATTTAACGTATTTATAAAATATAGTAAAAATAAATTACTTTATTTATTATCTTAAATCTATAATTTCAATATCTTTATTGAATTTTGGCTCAAATGAATTTGGGGTAGAAATATTTTTATTAAGTTTTTCAATAATCCATTCTTCGTCTATGTCATCAAATAAAACTGAATGAATTGTTTTTGTATCAGTTAAAAATAATTTATATTTTACTTCAGATTCTTCATTTAATATAGATAGCTCATAAGTATATGGTTTACTAGAGGAATTTATACTATTTAAAGTAAGTGGCTTTGAATTGTTAATTTCAGTAAAAAATAAATTTTCTAAACTACTTGAATTAATTTCTTTAAAATTGGAAATTAAGACAGTGTTTTGAGTCGAAGAATAATTCCAAACAGTCGCACCATCTGAAGAGATAATCCTATCTCCCATTGTTATTCTATATTTATTCCCTTTTTTTGCAATTATATGTCCATTAATATCTGGATTATCACGATTTACAAAATAAATTTCTATAGAGTTCAAATCATTGAATTCTTGCTTTAAATCATTAAATAAACTTTTTTTATCAATAGGATAACTGTAATAAACAAAAGTAAAAACAAGTAAAACACTAATTAAGCTTCGCATCCAGTTTACCTCTTATTCCTTTATAACTTGTTAATTCCGCACCAACGAAACCTATCACAATTTCTGTTCCCACTTTAACCGGTATCTTTCTATCATCATCAGAAAGCCAGATGATTATTTTACCTTCCGCCTTAAAAAGTCCGCCTTCTTTCACTAATGGCTCCACTACAACAGTCTTAAACTTACCTGCCTTAACGGTTATAGTTTCTCTTCCAAGAACTTTTACATCAAGATTATAAGTTGAATCTTTGTAGAAATTTTGCAAAGGAACAATATCACCTTTTCTTAATTTTTTAAGGTCTAAAGTTCTTAAATAAAAGAAAGCACTAACTATATCGTGAACATACTCAGGGGTATCATATTCACCTTTTTTAGTAATTGCTTTATTATTTATCTGATCAAATTCAGTAAATATATCTCTTTTGTAATTACCTTCACGAATTTTTTGTGAATACTCCCAAGGAAAAATACCGTCTATATCTATTTTGGTGTTGTAAGTATCCTTAACTTTGTAAAGCCATTCCAAAGATGGCAGAGATTTTACAACAAAATTCACATCATAGCACTTGCGACCTTTTATTATCACAGTTTCCTTAGCAATCTCAAAATAACCTGTTCCTGCTTTTAGGAACTTATATCCCAAATCATACTCTAATCTTTCACCAAGACCAAACGATTCATTCGATTGCCTTCTTAATTCTTGGGAACTTAGATTGAATATCGCGCAATAAAGAAAAAAAATAATTTTTAATGTTGTCATAAGTATAATACACAGTTTATAAATTTTTGTTTCAGTTTGTTTGAAAGCCATAATAAAATCTAAACCCAATATTAAGCATATAAAAATTAATATCTGAATTCTTATATTGAGAGACTATATTTCTGGATGCTTGAACATAAGGAGAAATGTAAATTGGGTAAGATAATTGAAGGTCGTAAGATAGTTCTAAATTAACAAACAGATTTCCTTTTACTTCTTCATTATTAGTATCAAATAATCTGCTTGTTTTAGTTCCGTTTCTAAAAAGATACCACTCAGGAGCTAGAACCTCAATATCAAATGAATGATTGGATGAAATTAAAATATTACCTACAACATTTAAACCCAAGTTTAATTTTTTATATACTCTAAGTTTGCTTCCCAATGATAAAAATAAACTATTATAATTTGATTTATAAATATTATTTAGCTCTAAAGTTTCTCCGTTAAAAATAGGTAAATTATCAACTTTCGAAAAATTATCAACCATATTATTAAATCCAGATGAAAAATTAAATGTAAGATTATTTAAAAACCAATATTCAACCCCCAAAGACACCTTAAAATTTCTTCCCAAAGCGTCCTCAAACTTTACAAAATCATCTTGTTCGGTATCTACAACATTATTACCATTTAAAAAGTTCATACCATAAGTAATATCGCCATAAATATAGGTCTTAGGAATTGTAAATGGCAAACGATTGGAAAGCTCCCAATTAAAAGATTGGGAATAAGTTTCAAAAGTTAAAATGATTATAAATAATAATAGTCTCATTTAATTACATTTAATGGTAAAACTTTAATTTTATCTAAGTATGAAATATGTATGTAATACGATCCAGATGTTATTTCGCTTAAATTAAAAAATATTTCGCTTTCATTTTTGTTTAAAACAATCGACTTCTCTTGTAATACCTTAGAATTTAAATTAATTAATTTTATAGATACTAAAGTATTTTCAAGATTACTTTTAATCTTATAAACAACGAAATCATTGGCAGGTATCTGCGATTGAGGTATAACTATAATTCCGCTGAAATCATAAAATATCTCATCTATATTTGCTAAAGAATCAGCCCTTACTCTACCAGAGCTAATAGTTATTGGGAATAAATCATCACAATTTGCATCAGCAAATTTAGGATTTTCTATAATAATACTTGATTCTCTATCATATCCGACATAAGTATCAAAAATAAAATTAATTAGTGTATCAGAATCATTAAAAAACATTGGTGTTGGTTTTATAATGTTTATATCTTTTCTACCTTCTTTACCATTTATTTGTATAAGATTATCAGTATTTTCGGAAGCTGTATTAGTAGTAGTAAAAGAATTTAATCTTATCAAAGAAGGGTCATAAGAAAGTGTAAAATTAAATTGATTACTAATATCGATGTTTCCTTGAGCAATTAAAATTGGCACTTTAATTTTATTACCTGGTTTAAAATTAATATTAGGTATTCTTAAGTCAACATCACCTGCTCTTACTAAATTAATTTTAGCAGTAAATCTAACTGTATCATTTGGTTTTGATTGATTAGTAACAAGATAAACATCAACATAATATTCCCCATAAGCATTTACATCACTTGGAGAGAAAATTAGTTTTAATCTAGCAAATTCATTCTCAGGTATTATAAATTTATTTTCCTCAATATTTATTAAATAATTTATATTATCGTTAGTTCCAAAGTCAAGAATCTCTAAATCGTAATTTCCAGAATTTCTTAATGGAATTTCAATTTCCCGAATACTTTCGCATGAACCATAAGAGGAAATTATTCCCAAATCAAGGGTATCAACTCCAATATTTAATCTTGGTTCTATTCCTCTACCCAAAACATTTACTTTTATATACTTATGTTTGTTTTCCTGGAAACCACCAATACCTTTGTCTTTTAAATCAGTTTCAATTAAAAGCTGAGTTGTAAAAAGTCCTTTTGAATTTGTTTTAAATTTGAAGGATAAATTTAAAGTTTCATCAATTGAAAGATTATTATCGAAGTCTGAAAATGTTGAGGATATAAAATCATCAGAAAAAGTTGCATTTACCAATTCAAAATCAATATTCGAAAGGTTTTGGATTATTGCATTTATATCTATTACTTCATTTGTTTTCACATCTCCCAAATTTATAGAAATTGGCGAATTACTTATAGGGAAATTGGAACTAACAAGCCCATAGCTAAAATCAATGCCAAATCCACTTATAAGGCATGTTCTATCAATTATAGTATCTTTTTGGCTGCCAGTTATCTCACCTCTGAAAGTGTATAATGCAGTATCTGCACCTTTATCCTTGGGTTTATATCGGACCCTTGCTAATTCAGGGTCTTGTCCTGGATTAGTCCTACTTGCTAATTTTAAAGGTAATTCCAACCCATCAACAAAAAATTCCTCACCTTTTGTTATTGAAGTTACAACCTCGAAATCTGCTTTTGTTACATCAATAAATGGATTCGGAGAATTATTCCTTAAAATAATCTCACGAGTAAGTAAATTATCTGAATCAATAAAAACATTTCCAAATGAAACTGTATCTTTATAAATATCAAAAAACAAGTTAGAAGAAACTCCATATAAAAAGAAAGTATCTTTATATACTAAGCTATTAGGGTTATTTAGGTCTTTAGCTAATCCAATAAGCAAAAATGAACCCATTTCTCCAATTCTTTGATTAGAGGGTAGGTCCGGATGGTCGAAAAATCTTAAAGCTACATCTGTTTTAGTATTAGGATTAAATCTTTGCGAACTGTTTGACCTTTTGACAAATGAAAAGTGTGTATCGCCATATCCAGAAGCAAAAACAGTTGCAAATGTTGGAGCAACCTCTCCGATAAAAAGAGTATCTTCTGAATTATTTTCAATAGTAACATAGCGAACAACTTCGTCGTTCTGGTAATACCTGATTCCGAAGTCAATTGTATCGCTTTGATTCAATTTCGGATAAATCCTAATTTGTGAGGATAAATTTATTGAAACAAACACGAAAAAAATTAGTATATGAATTATGAGTTTTATCAATTTTTGAACTTTTTTTAAAATAATTTCTTAAATTGGTACTTTAATAATAACAATTTTACGAAAAACACAATTAAATAAAAAATTTGGAGTAATAAAATGAGAAAATTTACTATAATTATAGCAGCAATCGTTCTATTATCACTTTCTGCTTTTGCACAGCCGAAGATAGAAATAGTTGGTGGTGATGTCTATAACTGGGGGGATGTTAGACTATCTGAAGGTCCTTTGAAAGCCACTATTAAAATCAAAAATTCTGGCGATAAAGAACTTATTGTGCAGAACGTAAAACCTTCTTGCGGGTGTACAACAGCTCCTCTTGATAAAGACAGATTAAAGCCCGGTGAGACAGCAAATGTTGATGTTACTTTGAAAATTAGTAACGGCGGAAAAATTTCTAAATCAATAAGAATTGCTTCAAATGACCCTGCAGTTCCAAATAAGATGTTAACTATTACTGCTAATGTTATTGAAATGTTAAAAATTGAGCCGAATTCTTATATCAGATTTAAAGAATTACAAGTTGGTAAAGAGTCAATGGCTACTGTTTCACTTTTCAATAATGATAAAATCCCAATGAAAATTAGCAAAACTGCTCATGAACCATCTTACATGATTGTTAGTTTTATCTCAAGCAAAGGTGAAGTTTTAAATAATGATGCTGTAATAGCACCAGGTCAAAAGATTGATATAAAAGTAAAAGTTACTCCTCAATCTACTGGATACTTTAAAAGTAACATTAAATTAAGTTCAGACCATCCAGACCATAAGTTGATTGAAATTAATGGGTATGGTAGCGTTAATGAGTCGCCAATTTACAATGCAAAGTAAAAATTTATAAATAACAAAAAATCAATCCATTTTATATGGGTTGATTTTTTGTATTTATTATAGAAAATATAATATGGAAGATAATATACTATTTGCATTTGGTTTAACATTATTTGCAGGATTATCTACTGGAATTGGAAGTGCCATTGCTATTTTTACTTCCAAAACTAATAGAAATGTATTATCTTTTGCTTTAGGTTTTTCAGCTGGGGTTATGGTTTATGTTTCTTTTGTTGAGATTTTTTTCAAAGCAAAACAATCCCTTGTTTCGGCAGCAGGAGAAACTAACGGAGAAATTTATACAGTTCTTTCTTTTTTTGGTGGAATCCTTGTTATTTTAATCATCGATGCTCTTATTCCAAGTGCTGAAAACCCTCATGAAATTCACTTCGTAGAGGAAATCTCTCATGATGAATTAAAAAATAAAAAACTAATGAGAATGGGATTATTTACAGCAATTGCAATTGCTATTCATAACTTTCCAGAGGGCTTAGCAACTTTTATGGCTGGTGTCGCTGACCCAACATTAGGAGTTCCTATCGCAATAGCAATTGCTATCCACAACATTCCAGAGGGAATTGCGGTTTCAGTTCCAATTTTTTATGCAACTGGAAATAAAACAAAGGCATTTTGGTATTCTTTCTCATCCGGACTATCCGAACCAATTGGAGCATTAATTGGTTTTCTAATTTTGTTACCTTATTTTAATGATTTTACTTTTGGAATTGTTTTTGCTGCTGTAGGTGGTATTATGGTTTTTATTTCAATTGATGAGTTAATCCCAACAGCAAGAGAATTTGATAATGGGCATAAATCAATATATGGATTTATTTGTGGTATGGGTGTTATGGCACTAAGTTTATTATTATTTAAGTTATAAATGAAATATATTATTTTAATATTATTGTTTTATAGTTTTTCATCTTCTCAAGTCTTACCTGGAGGAAGACCTGATAGATATGAAAATAAATCATCAGCAAATGAAACTGATGATAGAGCTTACCTTTCACTTGGCTTAAATCTGCTTGAAATTAATAGCCATCAAGGTGCAGAGGGTATGCTTTCCTTTGGAGTTATTAAAAAATCTAATTTAATTTTAGGTGGTGGAATATACGCTGTTCTTTTTGATAGTTTTAAAGTTGATGAATTTAACAACACTTACATTAGATATACAAATGGTTTTTTTAATCTTGGATATTACATTAAAATTCATAAAAATATCAAACTATCTCCTGTCTTTCTAATTGGCGCAGGAAGAGTTAACCTAACTAATAATGCTTTGGGTATTTTTTCAGACCCCAATGGTGACTGGTACACTTTTATAGAACCAAGCTTAGATTTAGACATTCGTATTTGGCAAAAAGCACATTTAGGATTAGGAGTTTCATATCGTAAAAGCTTTGGAATTCAAAAATATGAACTTAATAATGATGATTTCACATCTCTTTGTTTCAAATTTTATTATAAAATGATAATCGAATAAAATTGCAAATTCTCAATTGACTCTTATACTATCACTTCTTTAAAATATCTATTATTAATTTACACTCATTAAAATCATACTGATTGTTAAACAAAAATTGTAAATCTCTAACGTTTATATTTGGATTTGATAAGTAATATTGCTTTAACTCAAAGTAGTTAATATTCGGAAATAAATCTTCAACAGATAGTAAATTCGTAATTTTATGGAGTTCTAATATCAATTGTGCTTTTTTAGATTTTGTGGAAATAATAATTTCTTCCAAAGATTTCTTTGAGCTAACAAGCATTTTTATAGTTTCAATATCATTTGTATAAGAATTTTTATCCTGACTTAACTTTTGATTTGAACTAATCTCACCCCAAACCTTATCAAACTCATTTCTTGTTATTTCTAATAATGAGTTATAAGATGTTAAATAGTGAAAATTATTTGAATATATCTCTCGTGATTTACTCCCACTTAATATCTTCCATGATAGTGATTTAGAAAAATTCTTACCAGTTTCTTCGATTAATCCCTTTAATTTATTTTTAATAAATATTATACTTTCAGTGTTGATAGTTTTTTTATCCAAACACGAAGAACATTTATTACAATTATGCTCTCTAATCTCCCCAAAATATGCAAGTAAAAAGTTTCTTTTACATTTATTAGTTTGAGCATATTCTTCTACTTTATTTAATTTACTAATTGCATTCTTTTTTCGTTTTAATAAGTCTTCAAAATTTATTGGGATATTTTTATTATCATATCTCGGAAGTAATAATGAAATTGATTCAACTGGCTTATATCCCCTAAAATCGATAATTCCATTATATTGAAAAGAATGTATTGCTTTATCTAAATTATCTTTTAGAAGAGAGTATTTGCGTAATAATTCATCAAAATAAACAATACTATAATCGTTTCTTTGATTTACACTCACGCTTCTTAAAAATGCCTCTAAAACCGGTTTGTTTTCCTCTGAAGTTTGATTATAATATTCTTTAACAAAACTACTATCACTATTAATTTTTATATAAGCCCAGTTTGTAGCTTTTCCTGAACTTACAACTCCATATTTTTCAAATATAGAAATAATATTTTGAACAGCATAAAAAGGTAATTTTGTATCTAAAGCAAGATTGCTATAATTTCCTGAATAACCTGATATTGATGTCTGACCAACTTTTGTTTTAGTTTTATCATATAAAAAATTATAAACTTTTATAATATCATCAAACTGAGGATAAGTCATATTTATAAAATAATCTTGCAAACCCCTATCACCTGTGTTATACAAAAGAACACAATCCGATTCTTTATTATCCCTTCCTGCTCTTCCAGATTCCTGATAATAACTCTCCAGAGTTCCAGTTAAATCTATATGAAAAACTTTCCTTACATCTGGCTTATCTATTCCCATTCCAAATGCATTAGTTGCTACTATTATATTGCTTTCATTATTTATAAATCTTTCTTGTTGTATTTTTCTGAATTTCTCATTAAGCCCAGCGTGGTAATAAGTTGCTTTACTATTAAATTTCTTAATATCAGCATAAGTGCTTTCAACTCTTTTCCTGCTTCCAGCATAAATAATCGCAGAACCATTTAAGCCAGCGGTCATTTTGATTATATCAGATGACTTATCTTTTGATTCCTTAACTATATAAGTTAAGTTTGGTCTATCAAAACCTCTAATAAAAACTTGGGGCTTTCTTAATTTAAGAGTGCGAACTATATCTTCTTGAACATCTTCTGTTGCAGTTGCAGTAAAAGCCGAAACTATTGCACTTGGTAATATCTCTTTAAGTGTATGCACCTTCCTGTATGAAGGTCTAAAATCATGTCCCCATTCCGAAATACAATGCGCCTCATCAATTGCAATCATTGGCACAGATAAATACTTCAATTGCTCTATAAAGCTCTTGCTTTCTATTCGCTCCGGAGCAAGATAAAGCAATTTTATATTATTATTTTTAAGTTGATGGAGTATCCCCGCCATCTCATCATTTGATTGAGATGAATTAATAAATGCTGCTGGTATTTTTTTCTGAAGCAATGTATCTACTTGGTCTTTCATTAGTGAAATTAACGGGGAAATCACAATGGTTGTGCCTTCCATTAAAAGAGCTGGTATCTGGTAACATAAAGATTTACCTCCACCTGTTGGCATAACTGCCATTGTGTCTTGTCCAGCAAGTATTGATTTTATAATCTCCAACTGACCTGAGCGGAAATCACTATAATTGAAAAACTTATTTAAAACTATTTGTGGATTCAACATTTACAACAACTTACTTATTCTACTAATCAAATCTTCACACTCGTTTTTACTTTTTGCTTCTGAAATAATTCTAATTATTGGCTCGGTGTTACTTCGGCGCACCTGAACCCAAGACTGAGCAAAGTCAATTCTTATTCCGTCATCCAAGTTAAAACTTCCACCTTCAAATTCTTTTTTTACATCATTAATTAAAACACTAAAATCCTTCTCAAATGTAAACTTTGTTTTTACAATTTCATAACTTGGAAAATCTTCCGATAACTCGCTCATAGTTTTATCTGAATTTGAAATCAAATAACTCAACAAAGCAGTTCCAACCATACTATCGCGACCATAGTGAGACTCTGGGAATATAACTCCACCACTGCCTTCACCCCCGATTATTGAGCCGTTACTCTTCATCATTTCTACAACATTTATCTCACCTACAGCGGACCTCTCTATCTTTGCCCCATAAGTCAATGCTATATCTTCAACCATTCTCGAACTTGATAGATTAACAGTTGCAATCAAATCTTTTTTATCTTTGTAATAATCAAATATCGCTTTTGTTGCAAGTACCACTGTTTTTTCTTCACCAATTGGCTCGCCATTCTCATCGATTACTACTAATCTGTCTGCGTCTGGGTCTATTGCTAATCCAAAATCCGCTTCTTGTGAGTAAACCTCCTCGCTTAGCTTCTCCAAATTATCTGGAATTGGTTCTGGCGTGTGAATAAATACTCCATTCCCCTCGCAAAATAATTCTACAACCTCAAATCCTAATTTTCTTAGCAATTTTGGAATAATAACTGACCCAGAACAATTCACAGCATCAACTACAACTTTCAGTTTCTTATTCTTTATTTTACTAATTGTATCATTTTCTTTTATAATTTCTAATTCCAAAACCGCATCTATGTGAGCATCGATTGCATTCTCCAGATATTCTGTTTTAGCAATTACTAATTCAGGAAAATCGTACTTATTACTATCTAAAACATTCCAAAGTTCTTCATTCTTTTCTTGATTTAGAAATACACCATTCTCATCTAAGAACTTCAACCCACACCAATCTTGAGGGTTATGCGAAGCTGTTATAACTATTCCTCCTATTGCTTCAGTCTTCTCCGAAAAATACTGAACCGTAGGCGTTGGAACCGTTCCTAAAATCACTAGATCTCGCCCCAGAGACTCAAGAGTCCCAATCAAGCACTTTTCTATCCAAGAGCTTCCTAATCTACCATCTTTTCCAATGATAATCTTTCCTTTTGGCATAACTTTATGATAAGAAAATGCGTAGTTACTTATTAGTTGAGGCGTCAGTCCGCTACCAAACTGCCCTCTTAATCCAGAAATCGAACGAATAATTGCCATAATACAATATATTTTTTGGTTAAAAGTCTAATTCAAAATTAACAAACAAAAAGAAAATAAAATGGAAATGTTAAAAAATAATCCTTACCTGTCTTTAATTGCTAGAATAATCGTTGGAACTATGTTCATTGTTGTTGGTGTTACTAAAATCCTTGACCCCAAGGGCTTTGCCAACGAAATAGGCAACTACGACTTGCTCCCTACTTACCTCTTAAACATTCCTGCCATTATTTTGCCTTGGATTGAGTTTGTTGTTGGATTTATGTTACTTATAGGAATCAAAGTAAGAGCAAATTCTTTCATCGCGGGCATTTTATTAATTATTTTCACTATAGGCGTAATCATTGCTTGGGCAAGAGGACTTGACATAAGCTGCGGATGTTTCTCAGCAATCAAAGAAGAAAAAGTAGGAATTTCAAAAGTACTACAAAACAGCGGCTTAATCTTACTTACTTACATCTCATTCATTTCAAAATCAACAAAATTCAAGTTGAGTGAAGAAGAATAGATTAAATTTAAAGCAAAAGAATTTAAGAATACAGCAAGTTAATTAGAGCAAAAGATAATGACATTTAAGAAAACAACAAGGTCGTTGAGCGAAGTCGAAATGACCTTCTTCCCAAGCAAAAACAACCTAATATACACCCTGAAAACCCTCTCGAATAGTCTTTACGCCTACTCGACTACTAAATCACTTCCCAAGAATACTATCAAAAACCCAAAAACCTAGTAAAAACTATTCTTTGAGGCCTTTTCGCCTTTCATAATGTCTTTTACGTCTTCTCGAATGGTCTTTACGCCACTGATTTTAATTAAAAGGACAATCAAAAGAACATTCGAAGAAAGATGAATAACATTTGAGAAAGTAAATTAAGCATTTGAAACGGCGGAAGGAGTGTTTGAAACGAAGTAATTAGCATTTTAAACGACGAGAGGACTTTCTAAAATTCACACAATAAATATATATCATACTTCAGTTTGAGTATTAAAATAAAAGATACAATTTAACCCATTAAAAATTTGGATTATAAAAACTATTTTTCTAATTTTAAAAACTTGAAATTACAAATATGGGGTTAAAATATGAAATTAGTTTTAATTATATTAATTTATTTATTGATTTCTAATAATTTATACTCTCAATTTGAAAAAACATTTAAAGATAAATATGGACCATCTGCTTATGGGACTAATTTTATATTTTCCATTCCATCTCCTTATTATAATAATCTCAATGAAGTAGTTGAGATTTATTTTTTCTCAGAATTTAATGCCGAAATAAATATTACTGGTGGAAGTTTTACCACAAGTTTAAATATAAATGCTTACGAAAAAAGCAGTGTGATTGTCCCACTTGAAGCAGTAACTCCTGAAGTTATAAGTATTAGTCAATTTTTAAGTAAAAACTCATCATTTCACCAAGATAAAGCTCTTGAGATTAATTCTTCAATGCCGGTAAAAGTATTTTTAAGTTTTAAATCTGATTCTGATTTAGGAGAGTTAACTCAAATATATCCAAATGGTGTCCTTGGAAATGATTATATTATTCAAAGTTACGAAGGCAGACCGTTTCAAACGGGAAGTTTATCTCCAATAGCAACTGTTACCTCTGCAGAAGATGAGAATGAAGTTACAATAATTGTTGGTGGTAACTCAAACGCCAGTATATATTTATCTAATAATAATTATTATTTTGGAGATACAATTAAAGTTAATATGAACAAAGGCGATGTACTACAATTATGCAATTTTAAAAATAATTCAACGGAATTATCAGGAACAAGAATAAGTTCGAGACTAAAAATTAATGTTATAAGCGGGCATTACTGTGCAAATATTCCTGTGGATGTTAATCCTTGTAATTATATAATAGAAAGTAATTTACCAACAACTTCTTTTGGCAATAAATATTATATACCAAGTATTTCAGAAAGACAATATCCTGGTGTTTTAAGAATTTATGCAATAGAAAATGGCACAAAAGTTTACGAAAACGGAGCTGAAGTTCTTTCATTAAGCAATTCAACTCCCGGAATGAAAGGAAATAGTTGGGATGAGATAAGAGTAAATGATAAATCAACAAAGAAGAAGATTTCTGTAATAACTTCAAACAAGCCAATAGGTATATCATATTTGAATACTGGTCAAACAGAAGATAATCAATCAAACATGAAAGCATCTTTGGTTCATCTTTTGCCAACAAATTTTTATACAAAGCATTCAAATGTAATAATCCCAAATATTATAGCCCTCAAAAATTCAAATAAACAAAAATTAATCTTACCTTCTGAAAATCAAAGATTATCAAATGATATACATTTTAAAGAATATGGCTCCGAGACTTGGTTTCAATTAAATGAATATTATAATAATACTAAAAGATATGACAGTGAATATGAGTTTTTAGAAGAATTTATTGAAAACTTTGAAGGAGAAGTATATTCTGAAAAGGGACATAATACATTTATTTACAGTTATTCTCTTGAAGGAATAAATAAAACATTTGCGAGTAATTCAATTGAAAGGTTTTGGAAAATAAATAGTAGTGATAATGCAAATCCAAAGATTATTCAACTTGATACAATAAGAAATGAAGATAATTATTATTTGAATATGATAATTCAAGATTTTGAAACAGGACTTTACGGATGTTACCTAATCGGAACTGATGAAGAAAATGAAGAAATTGTATTTCAAAAAGACGTTTCAAATTACTCATCAAATATAGAAATAATTGAATTTGAGTTTACTCCAAAAGAAAAAACTTCATATAAATTTTATGCTTTTGATAATGCAAATAATTTATTCGAATATGACTTCGGTTTGCTATTTATAGAAAAAGAAGTACTTATTCCGAAAGATTCATTAGTTGCCTCAGTAGATTTTATTGATTTTGGTTTAGTAGAAATTACCAAAACATCAGAATTTAATATAGAAATAACTTCACATTCAAATACAACAACGGAAATAGTTAATATTTACACAAATAGCGAGCATTTTGAATTTAATTCAGATATAGTTTTGCCTTTAGAAATAGATTCATTGCAAACAGTTTCATTTAATCTTAATTACAATCCTCAAATCGAATACACAGAATTAGAGGAAATAGAAAATTATGGAAAAGTAGATTATGGTGAATTTATAATTGAAACAAAAAGAGATACTTTTTCTGTGGTTTTAATTGGTCAAGGTGGAATTGCTAAAATATTAGTGGGTTTCAACCAAGAAATAGACTCAGTAGAAGAAAATAAAAGTAAGATGTTAAATTATCAATCATTTACTATAGAGAATATTGGAACTTATGAATTAAAAATCACAGGAATTGACAAAGAAAACATAACAGATGGTAGTGGTTTGAAAGTAATCCCAAATAATATAACGTTTATAAATGACTTTGAATTAGATAAAGATTATCAATTAAAAAGCAGTAAAACCATAGAAATAAATGCTTCAATTTCGCTTTCTGATGCCATTCAGATAGAGGGAATAACTGAAGGATTCTATGAATATAATTTTCCTTTAAATTCAAATGCTCAAATAAACGAATCTGAAAACATACTCAATCTTCAATTCATAGTTTATCAAGATAATTCGTCTGTAAATAAAATCCCAGATGACTATATAAGTCAAGAAAATGACATAATTACTTTTAATCAAACAAAATTCACAAATGATGCTACTATTAAAATTATTGATTTAAATGGAAAAATAATTTTTAACGAGTCTAGTTTATTTAAAAATAATAAAATTAGTTTAACTCAATACAAAAATAAAATACTAATTTTAATTATCTTAGATCAAAAAAATATTTACTTCAAAAAGGTATTGATATAACAAATAAAGTTAATATTCGTAATAAAGATATAATTTCGTAAATTGCATTTTTTTTTGAACATTTTAGGAAAAATATGAAACAGATTTTAGTATTAATGGTGTTTTTTGTAACGTCTCTAAGTTTAAGTGCCCAATTAAAAGTAGGTATTGTTGATATTGATGAAATCGGTCAAAATCTTGCTGAAGCAAAAGAAGCAGAGAAAATGTTAACTGACTTAGGAAAAAGATATCAAGATACGATTCAACAAATGCAATCTCAATTAGAGCAAGAATTTGCTACTTATCAAAAACAAAAATCTATGATGGCTATTGAGCAACAACAAGCAACTGAACAAGATTTACAAACTCAACAAATGGCTCTTCAACAATATTACCAAGAAAAATTAGGACAACAAGGTGAAATTATGGTAAAACGTATGGAATTCCTTGCTCCTATCAGAGAAAAAATTGAAGTAGCAATTGCTAAAGTTGCTAAAGATGAAGGTCTTAGTGTTGTTCTAGATAAAGGAAATCCTGCAGTTCTATATGCAGAAGAAAATCTGGAAATTACTTTTAAAGTACTAGACCAATTAAAACGCGGAAAATAATTGAAATACATAATTTACATATTACTTCTTATTCCAATCTTGGCATCAGCTCAAAGGATTGCTTTTATTGATTCTGATTTAATCAGAGAAAAGTTCCCAGAAGGAAAAAGAGCCGACCAAAGAATACAATCTAGTGTTGAGCAATGGAAAAGAGAATATGAAAATTATCAAATTAAAATTGACAATATTGAACTTGAAATTAAGCAAAATAGATTAATCTGGACAGACCAGGAATTAAAAGATAAGAATGCCCAACTCTCTATGCTTAAAAGAGAAAGAAATTCTTTTGCTAAAACTCACTATGAGTCAGGTGGTAAATATGACGAATTAGTGAAATCAGTATGGGAACCTATTGAGCAAAAAATATTCGCTGCTACTCAAGAGGTAGCTGTAGAACAAGGGTTTGATTTTATCTTTGATAAAAGTCTGCAACCAATTCCTTATGTTAATTACAAGTATGATATGACCTTAAAAGTTTTAGAAAAACTTGGTTATGATATTTCGCAGCTTCAAAGAGATTTACAAAAGAAAATTGATGCTGACCCAAGAAATCAACAAAAAACTTCAAAAACTCCTCAAGGCAGAAGAGGTAGAAGTGATTCTCGCACTCGTTCTCGGAATAGAGATGAAAACGATACTCCAACACCTCAGCCAACAGATTTAAAACCTGGAGATATTAATCCTGCGGGCAATGATAAAAATCAAACTGACCCAGCTAAACCTACTTCTACGGATAAAGATGAGAATAATAAAGAAATCAATAACGAAAAAAATAATGAACCGGAAGAAGAAGATAACAAACCACGTAAAAGAAGGAGATGATAATTGAGATTCTCAATGTCTTCAAAAGAAATTGCAAATTTAATAAATGGCGAACTAATTGGTTCGCCTAATCTTTATTTTTCAAATCTACAAAGAATTGAATTTGCTACTGAAAACGATATAACTTTCTGCAGTAATAGTGAATATAAAAAATACATAACTGAAAATAAAGCTGGACTTACTATTGCTTATTCAGATATTGATGTAAAAATAGCTAAAAATCAAGCAATTATAAAGCACAAAAATCCTTACTTTGCTTTTGCCCAACTATTAATTTATTTAAACGATAATTATAATACTAAAAATGGAATAAGTGAAAAAGCTATTATTAATCCTAACTCTAAAATAGGATTAAAACCTACAATCTTAGAAAATGTAATAATTGAAGAAGATGTTGAAATAGGGGAGAATTGCTTTATTCATCAAAACGTAGTTATTAAAAACAATACAAAAATTGGAAATAATGTTATAATTCACCCTGGCGCTGTTATTGGATCAGATGGATTTGGATATTTAGATAACCCTGACGGTTCCTACACAAAAATACCACAGTTAGGCAATGTAATCATTGGTAACAATGTTGAAATTGGAGTGAATACCTGTATTGATAGAGCGTTAGTAGGAAGCACAATAATTGGAGATGGAGTAAAAATTGACAATTTAGTGCAAATAGCCCATAATGTAATTGTTGGAGAAAACAGCGCATTTGCATCTCAAGTTGGTATTTCCGGAAGCGCAAAATTAGGTAAAAGAGTTAGAATGGGTGGACAAGTTGGGTCTGCTGGACATCTTGAAATTGCTGATGATGTTACTATTATTGCACAATCCGGCATTTCAAAATCAATCACAAAAAAAGGCATATACTTCGGAACACCAGCCAAACCAAGATTAGATGCTTTCAAGATAGAGGCAGTTATTAATAATCTTCCAAAATTAGCTCGTGATATAAGTAACTTAAAAAAGAATCTAGAATAATAATTATTATTCTAGATTTTATTTCTTAATCACTTTAGAATTAAATATACCATAACTTGTTTTAATGGAAACAAAATAAATTCCAGATGAAAATTTTAAGTTATTTAAATTTATATTGTTTACACCAACAGTTAAAAAATGCTCTTTTTCAACCAAAATTTCTCCTCTTAAATCAATAATACTAATATTTGCAGATTCTGATTTCATTGAATTGAAATAAATGTCAATCATATCGTTAAATGGATTAGGTCCAACTGTAAGCGATTTATAATCGTTATCTAAACCATCATTATTCTCAACTGAAACTAATTCTGGGCTAATACCAACTGACTTCCAAAGTCCCCTTCCATTAACACCAAGATAAACTTCATATCCACTATTAAAATCCTTATCAGGGATAGAAACAAACCTTACATCATAATTTTCAGGAAGTCCGTCATTATATTGAGACCAAGTTATACCACCATCAGCACTTATATAAACGCCATCTTCTCCACATGCCGCCGCCATAAATAAAGGAAATCTTGGATGATATTTAATATCATAAACTTTAGCATTATTAGCTCCCTGCAATCTCCAAGACGAACCATTATCAGTGCTGACATATATTCCAGCCCCTTGATAAGAATCACCAGAAACTCTGTCTGCACCACAAAGAACATAATTAAACATTTGATATGCTGGCGATGGACAAATTGTATTTATTCTTAAGCCATTTAAACCCTGAGAGTCTTTACGCCACAAATCGCCTAAATTACTAGAAAAATATGTTCCAGATTTTGCATTATCATCAGAAGCAAGATACAACCTATTTCCTAAAACTCTTATATCCCTTACAGAAACATTTACAGTATCATTTCTTTGGCAATTAGAGAAATTATTATCGCTCGAAACTATACCAAAACCTGTAGAAACAGCTCCAGCCAAAATTTTATCAGGCAAATTAACAAAGTTTAATATTTTTGAAGTTAATGAACACTCACTTGATTGAAAATCCCAAGTTACACCCTTGTCACTCGAAAAACCAATTTTACTAATATTTTTTTCAATTGCAGAGCATATCCAGAGATTTTCATCATCATTAGATTCATTTATTGTCAAAACTATTAAATTATCCATCAAATTTTGCTTGGGGAAAGTATTTCCTCCGTCATTAGATTCAAAATAACCATAGCCTTCTAATAATGCAAAATAAGAAGGAAACATTGATTTTGCACTTCTGTCTATAGGAATTGAATCTGCAATCACAATGACTTTTGAATTATCATTTTTAGGATAAAAAACAGAGTGTACGTAAACATCGTCAGCAATTTCTGGAACTTGTATCCAACTCTGAGAACTAAGAGTAAAACCCATTAAACTAAAAAGTAAAATAAATATTTTCATAATATTTTATTTGATTAATATATAATTGTAAAATTAAGAAGTTTTTCACACAAATAAAAATAATATTTCGAACAACACTAACTAGGAGTATTTAAGTAAGTAATTTAATGCTTTTATATTTATAATTATTTTTAAATATTAATAATAATATATATAATATAAAAAAAGGAACTTATTTGAGAATTCCTTTCATAATTTTTATAAATAAGATTATAAATAGTAAATAAAAGCAATTATAAGTATTTAAAACTAAAATTCATAAACTAATCCAAGATTACCACCAAACATTATTGTGGAACCGCCAGATAAACCAAGCCAACCAATTCTTAAAGACATATCTAATTTAATATCTTCATAAAAACCATACCTAACACCACCTATAACATCAATCCCTACTGAATTATCAGGGTTTCTAAATCTTTGGTAATTTCCTCTTTGAGTTCCACCAGTCTGACCTGTGGTTCCTCCAATAGGAATATCATTAATATAATTAACAAAATTATAAGATAAAATACCTCCAGCAAAAATATCATAACTGCCATCGGTAGGTATATAACCCTTAAAAATTAAACCCACCTTATTATTTCCAAGATAATTTCTAGGAGCATTTTGAGGAGTCTGCCCTACACCACCAATTTGAGATGCACTAGCATTTCTTACATCACTCCACCTTTGAAACTCTAAAAGTCCACCAACTCCAATATCTCTTGTAACTCTATATTCATAACTCGCACCAACACTTAAACCACCATTATATTGAGCACCTAAATCTCCTATAAACATACTATATTGCCCGAATAAAGAAGCAGAATTTAAAGCATATTCTGGCTCCCAATCGTCATCGTCATAATAATCATCTTGAGAGTATAAATTTAAATTTAATAAGATTAATACTATTGTAGATATTAGTACAAAGTTTTTCATAATAAACTACCTGAAAGTTTATAAAAAAAGTATTGACGAAAAAAAACCCGCAATATTGCGGGCATAATGACTTTAATAATTTCTAAATTTTTTGTTGTACTTTAAATAATAAAGTTACTCTAAACATCAATCCATCATTTTTCGGATGAAAGTAGGAGTTTGTTGTATTTCTTTAGTATCGGCATCAAATTTTGTATTAAACAACTTGTTAATTCTAGCGGTATTTTGCTCGCCAAGATGGACTTTATTTCTTATTGCTGAAGGAGTATCATAAATTTTTAAATCATTTGGTCCCACCGGTGCTCTGGAAGAAATTGTTTCTTTAGGAATCTTTGGGAGAGTTAATTCAATTTCTTTTTCTTCAATTAATTCTTCTTTTTCTTCTCTTTTATTAAATCCAGTAGCAACTATAGTAATCATAATTTCATCTTGTAGTTCATCACTATAATTAATACCTTGAATCAAATTAACATCTTCACCAGCAGCATTATTAACTATTTCAACTGCCTCGGCAATTTCCATCATAGTCATATTCTGACCACCCGTAATATTTACAAGTAATCCTTTTGCTCCATTTATAGTTGTACCATCAAGAAGGGGAGAGTTCAATGCTTTATGAGTAGCTTCTTTTGCTCTATTTTCACCAGAAGCAATACCGATTCCCATTAACGCATCTCCCATACCTTTCATTATAGTTCTTACATCAGCAAAATCTACATTCATAAAGCCAGGGTTTGCAATAATATCAGAAATTCCTCTTGTCGCATTATATAAAACTTCATCTACTTTCAGAAATGCATCTCTAAAAGTTGTATTTTTATCAATTATTTCAAGTAATCTTTGATTTTGGATAACAATCAGCGCATCAACATATTTCCTAAATTCTTCAATCCATTTGTCAGCAACGCCATTTCTAACTTTTCCTTCAAAGCTAAACGGCTTTGTAACTATTCCAACAACAAGACTATCTTGTTCTAGAGCAATTTTTGCAATATATGGAGCAGAACCAGTACCAGTTCCGCCACCCATTCCGCAAGTAACAAAAACCATATCAGCACCTTTAAGCGCTTCTTTTACCTCTTCACTACTTTCCTCTAAAGATGCCTTACCTATTTCAGGATTTGCACCAGCACCTAAGCCTTTAGTAGTTTCTCTTCCTAATTGTATCTTCACAGGAGCTAAATTATTTTCGAGAGCTTGTCTATCTGTATTTGCTGCGATAAACTCCACTCCATTTAGCCCTTTTTCTATCATATTATTGATAGCATTTCCTCCACTGCCTCCAACGCCGATGACTTTGATGACAGCACCGGAAGAACTTTCTGAATTGGTATCCATTGAAATCATAAATACTCCCCTTAACTTAAATTATAATTGTTCTAAAAATCCTTTTATTTTTTTCGTAAAAGATAGTTTATCTTTTGACGATTCACTTTTTTTATCTTCAACCTTTACGGTTTTCTTACTATCTACAATTTGAGGTTTTTGCTCTATTGTAGTTTTCTCTTCAACTTTTGGCTCTGATTTAATCTCATACATAGCATTTTCATTTTCACTATCTAATCCAAAAAGTGCTAAACCAACTGCTGTAGAATAAACAGGACTTTCTATCTCAGGAGCAAGTCCTGAATAAGATATACCTGTAGGAATACCTAATTTCACAGGCATTCCAAAAACTTTTGTTGCTAATTCTTCAGTTCCATTTAACAAACAAGTACCACCCGTTACAACGATTCCAGCTCCTAATCTATCTAAAAATCCCGAGCGATTGAGTTCATTTAAGGCAAACTCAAAAATCTCTTCCATTCTAGGTTCTATTATTTTACACAAATCAACTTTAGTAATTTCCATCGGTGGCCTTCCAGAAATTCCTGGAATCATGAATACTTCGTCTTTCATTATACTTTTTTCAAAAGTATGACCATATTCTCTTTTTACTCTCTCAGCTTGATTTGCAATTATTGTCAAGCATTTTCTTACATCATCAGTTACGTGCTTTCCAGCTATACCAAAAATAGAAGTAAATCTAATTACATTATCTTCAAATACAGCTATATCAGTTGTTCCCCCTCCAATATCTATCAAAGCAATTCCAACTTCTTTTTCTTCTTCAGTTAAAATAGCTCTACTTGATGCAAATGGTTCCAAAACCACTTGTTGAACTCTGATGCCAGCTCTTTCTACACATGTATTAATATTTTTAATGGCAGTGTTCAAACCTGTTATTATATGAACATCAGCTTCCATTCTCACACCCGACATTCCTATAGGGTCAGTTATTCCATCTTGCCCATCAATTATATATTCTTGAGGTAAAACATGAATAATTTGTCTTTCAGCAGGAATTTTTAGATTTCTAGCATTTGCTAAAAGTCTATCAACATCTGATTGCTGAACTTCTTGGTTCGGATTTGATATTCCTACAATACCGCGAGTTTGAATTGCTTCTATATGGTCACCAGCTATACCAACAACTACATCCTTGATTTTCACACCAGATTGTTGTTCTGCTTGCTCAATAACCTTTTTAATAGTCTTCACAGTTTTATCAATATTAACCACAACCCCACGATTCAAACCCTCACTCTCAGTGATTCCGATTCCTAGAATTTCTAATCCACCATCTTCAGCTGTAGAGGCAACTAAGGCACAAACCTTACTTGTTCCAATATCCAAACCTACTGTTATATTCTTTTTCATAATTTTACTCTTGAATTTATAACTTTAAGAAATTACAATTCTTTTGTCCCACCTTAAATCAATGGAATTAATATTATTTCGTTCTCTTAATGAAATAGTGAGCCAATAATTTTCTAATTTTTTAATATTTTTTTCCCAATCATTAGAGTATCCTAACTTTACTTTTACAGCATTTTCTGTTAATATAAAATCAACTTCACTACTTGTAGTATTGTAAAATATTTCTGATATATGTGATTTAAGAAACTTAACCTTACTATCATTTAGAAAAGCAAATAATTGGTCAAGATTTTTTAATTCTGATATTGATTTATTTCCAATTAGATGTAAAACAGGCAAGTCAAGATAATTTCCAATTTTTCTATAATCAAGTAATTTAAAATCATTACTTAAAAACTTTGTTTCTTTGTTTTGAATTACATACGCTATGGGCATTCTCTCAGTTATCTCTACTACTAAACTCTCGTCGTCATAATAAAGATTAGATTTTTCGATGTATTGGTTTTTGTTAATTTTGGCATAGACTTTGATAATATTAATACTGTCTTTCTTAATATCTATAACATCCTTGTTGATTATGTTTTTTATCTCATAATCAAAAAGATACTTAGTATTCTTAACAATAATATTTTTGATTTTCACCTCTTTATCCTTTTTACCGGAGGCGAATACAAGAATACCAAATGTAAGCAATACTATCGCTACAAACGATATTAATCCAATTCTCTTCATATTTTTACTTTTTTTGGGAAGTCCGAGGAGGATTTCCACTTTATGCTGCTTTGTAAAAAATTATAAAACAAATGTAAGGGTATTTTTATTAAATACCAAAAATTTTTTTTTTCATAAAGTAATTTTTTTCAAAAACTTAAGAAAATATAAACAAAATTTCATAAATTACAAATAGTAAGTAATATTTCTAACTGATTATATAATATATAATTAGCAAAGCATTTATCTAATTTATTTAAAATCAATAAAAACGACATATCTTTATATAAAACAAATAGATAAAAGAATAAATTAAAAATTTGTTGCATACAGCAATATTATTTAAAAAAAAGTTTTAAAAAATGGTTTTATTATACACTAATATCTATAATTTATTTTGCTCCAAGAGATATTTTTAGAGAGTATATTTTTAAAAAATATTGTCTATATTAAATATATTTCATAAAATATAATTGTATTATGCAATAAAAAAAACATAATTTTAACAAAAAAAACGCCTCAAAATGAGGCGTTTTTATAATTATTTTTATTTCATCTTCTGATGTAAAGGAAAAGGCGAACAAAAATTCTTCACTTCATTTTTCACAGATTTTAAAACATCTTCATTATTATGATTTTCGATTACCTTATCAATAAACTCAACAATAGTTTTCATATCATCTTCTTTCATTCCTCGAGTAGTCATCGCTGGAGTTCCAAGTCTGATTCCTGAAGTTATTAGTGGTGGTTGAGTGTCATAAGGAACAGCATTCTTATTACAAGTAATACCCGCTTTATCTAAAGCAATTTCAGCGTCCCTTCCAGTTAAATTCTTATTCCTTAAATCTACGAGCATCGAGTGATTATCAGTTCCGCCCGAGATAACTTTATAATCTTTATCTACTAACTCTTGAGCCATTGTTTTAGCATTTTTTATTACTTGAGTAGTATATAACCCAAATTCTTCAGAAAGTGCTTCCTTGAAAGCAACTGCTTTAGCTGCTATAACATGCATTAAAGGACCACCTTGCATTCCAGGCATAACCCAGGAATCAATAATCTCACCCATTTTTTTAACTCTGCCAGATTTTGGAGCTACAATTCCATTTGGATTATCAAAATCCTTACCTATCATAATCATTCCACCACGAGGACCTCTCATAGTTTTATGAGTAGTCGAAGCAACTACATCGCAATAAGGAACCGGACTTTGTAAATGTCCCTTAGCAATCAATCCTGCAGGATGAGCAATATCAGCAAATAAAAATGCTCCAACCTTATCAGCAATTTGTCTAAAAGCGGCATAATCAATTTCTCTTGAATATGCGGAAGCGCCAACAGTTATTAGCTTTGGTTTATTCTTTTTAGCGAGGTCTTCTACTTCGTTATAATCAATAAGTTCAGTTTCCTTATTTAAGTAATAAGGAGTGAAATTAAAAAATTTCCCAGAAAAATTAACCATAGAACCATGAGTTAAATGTCCACCATGGTCTAAGCTCAAACCCATTACCTTATCGCCATAATTAATAAACGAAAAATAAATCGCAATATTAGCAGATGCCCCACTGTGTGGCTGGACATTCACATACTCCGCTCCAAACAATTCCTTTAATCTATCTCGAGCTAAATCTTCTGCAACATCTACCCATTCGCAACCTCCATAATATCTTTTCCCTGGATACCCTTCTGCATACTTATTAGTTAATACAGAACCTGTTGCTTCCATAACTTCTGGTGAAGCAAAATTCTCGGATGCAATTAATTCAATTTTTTGATGTTGTCTATTATTTTCACCTATCAAAGCATCGTACAACTCTTTGTCTGAATTTTTAATTAAATCGTACATTTTAACCTTTTTTGAAATATAATTTTTAAAATTTTCAAAATAAAATTCTAAATTTAATGATTTTAACTCAAATTTCAATAATATTTGCAAAAAACATCAAAATAAAATTTATATTCATACTTCTTTATTGTTTAGTTGATGTATAACTTTTCCAAAAAAAATCTGATGAAAGACAAAACACTAATTCTTGGAGCTATCTTAATGGCAATTTCCGTAATGTTAGGTGCATTTGGAGCTCATTCATTTGAAAATATTTTATTAGAAAATGGAAGATTAGATACTTATGAAACAGCAATGAAATATATGACCTATCATTCATTGGGAATCTTACTTCTTGGAGCAATTTATCAAGACAATAAATATCATAAGCTATCTTTATTATTTATGCTAATTGGAATTGTACTCTTCAGTGGGTCTTTAATAATATTAAGTTTCACAAACATAACAAAATTTGCAATAATAACACCTTTTGGTGGATTATTCTTTATAGTTTCTTGGATTATGTTAATTTTAAGTTTAGTTAGTGTTAAGAAAAATAATTAACAAAATAATTTTTTTTTGTTAATTTTTTTTTTTTTGTAAAATAATTTCTTAATTTTAAAATATTGAAAATCAAAAATAATTTTTTTTTTGTTAATTTTTTTTTTTTTGTAAAATAGTTTCTTAATTTTAAAATATTGAAAATCAAAAATAATTTTTTTTTGTAACTTTTATTAGTTTGTCTTTTTATTGAATTAGAATTTAAAACATTTTTTATAATAATTAAAAAGGTGATATAAATGCAAAATTTATACAAAACATTAGGAATTGCAGCAATAGTAGTTGTGATGTTTCTAATCGGAAATCAAGATGCTGATGCAGCAAAACGTAGAGTAGTTGTAGAAGACCATACGGGTGCATGGTGTCAATGGTGTACAAGAGGGACTCAATCTCTAAGAGATCTTCTAGATGAGTATGGTGAAGATTTTATACCTGTTGCAATACATAATAACGATGCAATGGCAATATCTGATATACAAACTCCTTTAGCTCAAAGAATCGGGCTAACAGGTTACCCAAATGGTTCTGTAAGTAGAATTAGATGGAATAACCAATTTATCTCTACTAGTGATGGAAACTGGAGACCACTTACTGAACAAATCTATAATACACCTGCTTTAGCAGAATCATGGGCTGATGTTGATGTAGAATGGACAATTAATCAAAGCGGAATGCTAAATGCTACTGTAACAGTTAAAGCAGATGCTGATGCTAACGGACAATTCGGTTTTAACTTATTTGTAATGCAAGATGGTATGACTGGTTCGGGTCAAGGTTGGGACCAACAAAATGCTTTATCAAATAATCCTCAATTTGTTGGACACTATTACTATGATAAACCAAGAACAATTACAAATTATATCCATGATAATGTTTTAAGATATTTCTTAGGTGGTATTTATGGTGAAAATGCACCTTTCCCAACTCAAGAAATTAAAGCTGGTGAAACTTATACTTATGAATTCTCTCAAAATGTTAGTGGTAGAGTAACTGACTTTTCAAAAGTATGGGTTGTAGCTGCTGTTCACAATTTAAGTCAAGCAAACTTTGAAATAGTTAATGCAAAAATGTCTGGTAAAGATATTCCTGCAACTGCTAGAGTAGGAATTGCTGGTGATGGTGAATTATACAATAAAAATGATGACAACCAAACAATTACAGAAACTATTACATTAACAAATGAAAATGATTTTCCTGTAACAGTTGATATGACAACAAATTCTGCAGCTTCAATCTTACCTCAGGGTTGGAGTGTTAATTTTACTCAAAATAGTGTTGTAGTTCCTGCAAATGGTGAAGCAACAATAAACGCAAGATTAGTAACTACAAACAGAATGGGATTTGCAAGAGTGGTAGTTAGAGCTGAAGTACAATCTACTAATGACTACGACGGAAAAACTTCTGATATGACTTTCTTCTCATTATCAAACAGTGCTAAAAATGCAATGTATGCTGGTGGTGGAAATAATATAGTTCCTCTTGATCAATCATTTGCAGCTCTTGGTGCAATAGCTAATGAAACAGTAGTCCTTCCTGCTGATAATGCAATTATCGAAGCTTACCCAATGTCTGACTTTGAGTTATCAATAATTAACCTTGATTATAATTCAAGAGGAACTTTAGCTGCATCTGCACCTTACGCTGGAGCTGTTAAAGCGGCTATGGAAAATGGTAAAAAAGTTTTATTAGCTGCTGTAGTTGAAGGTTTATTATCTACTGGTTCTATTCAGGGTTATACTCCAACTCCAGATGCTCCATCTCTTTATAGAACTCAATTTGGAATTGAAACATTCAGTCCTACAGCTCCTTTAACTATCTCTCAAAGACAGCAAAATGGTTCAATTAGTTTGATTCCAACTCCAGTAGTTGCAAACCAATCTGACCCAGATTTTGCTGGTACTTCATTAACATTAAATCAATATAACCAACAAACTCACCCTTATTACACTGAGTGGGTTGATAGATTTAGAGTTATAAATAATTCAACTACTACTGCATTTTTAAACTATAACTTGCAAGATATTCCAGCAGCTGAGGCAATTGCTGGTGTTAAAGTAAAAAATGAGAATGGTTCTAAAGCAATAGTATTAGGGTTCACTTTCGACTTAATTGCTGATGCAAACGCTAGAGGTTCTTTCCTTGGGAGAGTTATTGATTGGTTAATGAAAGAAGAAGCACCTGCTCCTTCTATGATATTATCTACTAATAATATTGACTTTGGACAATCTGAAGTTAAAGTTGATAGAGAGCTAACTATTTCTAACAATGGAAATGCACCTTTAGTTATTGATAATGTATCTATCACAAATGATGCTGATGGAGTTTTCTCAATTTCTGAAATCTCTAACTCAACAATTGATGCAGGCGCTGAATTAACGGTAGTTGTGTCTTATACTCCTATCGAAAAAGCTACTTCAATCGGAACATTGAGAATTGAATCAAACGCTGGTAGTCAAAGTATTGCACTTAAAGGAGAAAGCAGCTTAAATTCAGTTGATAATTACTTAGCAAATACTGGATTATTTGTAATGTCATTAAGTCCAAACCCGGTTGCTACTCAATCAACTTTTGAATATGAATTAAATACAGCAACAGCTGAAAATCTTAACTTGAGAATAGTTGATATTAATGGTAATGTAATTGAAAACTTATTTAATGGTGTTCAAACTCCTGGAACACATAATATGAGTATTGATGCAAATAAATTTGCTAATGGTAAATACTTTATCGTAGCTAATTTATTAGGTCATAATGCTAAGTTTCCAATAGTTGTAACTAAATAATTTTATTTAGTTTACTAGATTTAAGAAAACGCTTCGGAGAGCAATCCCGAAGTGTTTTTTTTTTCGATTATTTTATATTTAACTTTATGAATAATAAATAAAGTTTAATTATTTAATTATTTTAAATGCATTATAAAATAAAATAATATAATAGTAGTCAATAATAATAGTTGCAAGTGCAATTTATTTTTTAATAATATAAAAGTATATTTATGAAACGATTCAATTACTTATTAGGTATTGTTTTTCTATCTTTCCTATTCACTGTTACTTCTTGTACTGATGATGACGATGATAATGACAATGATACTGAAATGGAGTATATATTAACTTCCGAGATGTTTAATTCAGCTTCAAATGCTATTGAATTAAATATAAATACGGGCGCTTCGGCTCATAATGGGACAGCGCAAACTGGCGAAGACACATTTAGAGATGTTTATACTAATATGACAGATGTAAATGGTGCAGCTAAACCAGGTGATGTGATAACAAAATTCGTTTATGGAAAAAACGAAAATGGTGAAAAAGGTGATTTATTAGTAGCTTTTGCTATGGTTAAACAAGAATCTGGATTTGGAGATGACCATGGAAATTGGTACTGGTATATGTTACCAGCAGAAAACGGAAATCCTAATTTATCTAATATAGCTTTAGCAGGGAATCAAGCAATGTGCTCTGGTTGTCACGCTGGCGCAAGTAATGATTTTAGGTTTGTATTTAATAATTAAATATAAATTTGTAAATATTAAAAAAAAGCCCATTGTGAAATATGGGCTTTTTTTATTTCACATAAATACTTTTAGCAAATTTATCTGTAATTTGGATTTCTTTTCCTTTTAATTCTATTAAAATAGAACTATCAAAACCCCTTTTCTCTATAATTTTTATTACTGAATTTAATTCTATCCCTATTTGAGAGGCATATTTTAATAACTCTTCATCTCTATCATCAATTGAAATAATAGTAACTTCATTATTTATATTTATTTCTGATAAATTAAGAAATTTTTGGAATAAATATTTACCAGTTTTAGAGGGAATTACTGAGCCATGAGGGTCTTTATTAGGAAAGTCCATAAACTCATCTAATTTATCTATAAGTTTATCGGACTCAATATGTTCTAATTGCTCTGCTACCAAATGCACTTCGTCCCAAGTAAATCCTAAATAATCACATAAAAACTTCTCCCAAAGCCGATGTTTTCTTATCAACCTAATAGCATAGTCTCTAGATTCTTCTGTTAAACTTATCTTTCCATATTTTTCATAATTGACTAAACTTTTACTTTTTAATTTCTTAACCATTAAATTAACCGAGCTAGGCGATAAAGAAAGTTGTTCGGCAAGTTTGTTAGTCCCAACATCATTATCATCATTTTCATAAGTAAGATGAAATATAGCTTTTATATAATCTTGCTCATTTAATGTTAGATTATTAAAATTTAATTTGTTTTGCATACCAAACATTGTTAATTTTGTAAACTTAAATTTTTAATTATCAAAATTATGAAAATATTACTTCTTATTATAATTATTTTTAGTCATAAATCATATTCAGCAGAAATCAATGGAGTTGTAAAACACAAAAATGAGCCATTAATTAGAGCAAATGTATTTATTGATGAATTAAAAAAACTAGTTTCAACAAATGAACTGGGAGAATTTACATTTTCAGATATACCAGTTGGTTCCTATGAGTTAAAAGTTAGTTATGTTGGTTTTATGGGTTTTAAAGAAACAATTATAATTAAAAATATAAATGATTTTGTTACACTTGAAATTAAAATGCAAGAAGATATGTTACAAAGAGAAGACGTAGTTGTAACAGCAACAAGAACAAAAATACCAATTTATGAAAGTCCAATTAAAACTAATAATGTTACTAGTAAATTATATGAAAGTGTTCAAGCAGTTTCCATGTCTGAGGGGTTAAGTTTTTCACCAGGTTTAAGAATGGAGACCAATTGCGGTAACTGTGGTTTTAACCAAGTTAGAATGAACGGACTTGATGGTCAGTATTCACAAATCTTAATCAATAGTCGCCCAATCTACAGCGCTCTAACAGGTATCTATGGATTAGAAATGATACCCGCAAACATGATTGAAAGGGTTGAAGTTGTAAAAGGTGCTGGCTCCTTGATGTATGGTGGAAATGCTATAGGAGGTATTATTAATGTAATTACCAAAGAACCAACCTCTAATAATTACGAAATCTCAAATAACACAAGCATTACTAATTTTGAGAAACTTGATAACACTCTAAATTTCAATGCTAATTTAGTTGATAATAACTTAAAAAGTGGATTAAGTATTTTTGGGTCTAGAAGAAATAGAGAAAACTGGGATGCAAATTCTGATGGTTTTTCCCAATTAGTTGAGATAGATAACACAAGTTTTGGATTTGATGCTTTTTATAAAACCAATGAAAACTCAAAACTAAGCTTTAATTTAATTTCAATAAACGAAGAGCGCAGAGGTGGAAATAAATTTAACCTGCAGCCACACCAAGCTGACATCGCTGAATTTTTAAAACATAATATAATCTCTACTAATATATCCTACGAAGAATTCTTGCCAACTCTAAAGACTACTTACAGCGTTTATAATAGTCTTCAGAAAACCAAAAGAAATAGCTATTATGGAGCAGGAGGAAGAATTATTAACACTCCTCAAATTGATGAAGATGATATTCTTTCACAAAATGCGTATGGTAATTCCGATGATTTTGTGGTAGTTTTAGGAACCCAAATTTCCACTAATATTGATGAATTTACTTTTGTTTATGGCTTGGAACTTAATCATAATTCAATACAAGACAGAATGTTAGGGTATAATAGGATTATAGAACAAAATGTTACAAACTTAGGCAATTACCTTCAAGTTCAATACGAAATAAATGAAAAATTTACTCTTTTGGGTGGATTACGTTACGAACACATAATCTTAGATGGTAATTATAACTTGGATATTGATGAATTTGAAAATAATCGTAAATTTGATATTATCGTTCCAAGAGTATCTATTATGTATTCTTATGACAGAGATTTAAAATTCAGAACAAGTTATGCTCAAGGTTTCAGAGCGCCTCAAGCATTCGATGAAGATTTGCATATCCAAACAGTAGGAGGTTCTGTTAGGTTTATCAATATAAGCAACGATTTAACACCAGAGTATTCAGATAATTACACTATCTCAGTTGATAAGACATTCTTTATTAACGACTTACAACTTAATATTGTAATTGATGGTTTTTATACCGATTTAAAAAACGCTTTTATAATTTCAGATCCTCAAGAAATTGAAAGCGGCGTTTCAATCATGAATAAACGAAATAGTGCTGGAAGCAGAGTTTTTGGAACAAATTTGGAAACAAGTATTGCTTATTCAAATAATTTATTCTTTACAGCAGGATTTACTCTCCAAAGAGCATTATATAAAGAAGATGAAGTACTATGGGAGAGTGAATTTGGAAACGAAGACAGTTTAGTTCTTGTTTCAAATATACTACGTACTCCTAACAACTATGGGTATTTTAATGTTAATTATAATTTTACAGATAAATTAACCACTACTTTAAGTTCAGTTTACACTGGCAATATATTAGTTCCTCACATAGTGGATATAGAAAAAGAGTTTATTGAAATAAAAAAGACCAAAAGCTTTTTTGAATTAAACTTCAAGCTATCTTATATTTTTTATACTGATAACAATAATTTCACTTTATCAATAGGTATGCAAAACATTTTAAATAGTTATCAAATTGATTTTGACAGAGGAATAGAAAGAGACGCATCATATATTTATGGACCTCTAAGACCAAGAACTCCATTCATCAGTATAAAATATGGGGGTTAATATATTACTAATATTAAAACAAATCACTCATAATTATATGTTAATCTCAAAAAGTAAGTTCTTCCCCAATTCATTGGTAAACTGCCGGTATTTCCACCTGAATGAACTCCACCCATACTTTGTCCTGTTGTTCTTATATTGGTAACATCAAATACATTTTTAATACCAAAAGACACATCTACTTTTTTATCAAAGAGATATTTACTAATATTAATATCCATATTATGAAAATCCAATATCTTATATTCAATTAAATCTTCCTCATTTATTATGGGGTCTTCTTCTTCTTCCATCACACCAATATACCCAAAGCGAACAATAGGACCAGTATATTTATAAAAAATTGCTAATCTTGTTTCTATTTCATCAATAATATAAGTCAAGTTATAAGAAACCTCAGGAGTATAATTAAACTCATTTAAAATAGAAGTCCATCTACCTATGTAAAGAAAAGATAAATTATTAGATACTTTATCACGAAAATATGACAAATTAACTTGGAAACCATTTGATTTAAATTTATTGATATTAGAATATGAAAAAATTTGTTGCTGAACAACCTCTTCGAAACCTACATCTACTAAAGTGATCATATCATTTATATTATTATAAAAATACTTTAATTCAGTTTTAATAACATGCTGATTTGAATAAAAATTATAATTAACCATTGCATTTATAGTATAAGAGTTCTCAGCAGATAAATTAGGATTACCAATAATATAATGATTTTGGTCAATAAATTCTAAATTTAATTCTTTAATTGAAGGCGCTCTAAATCCTCGAGCAAAAGATGCTCTCAAATCAAAATTTTTAGCTAATGAATATTTAAAATTAAATACCGGAATAATAGGAGCATTATATTTTGTATTATAAATAAACCTAAACATAGGATTAATCGTAAGTTTTTCAAATGGCTTATATTCCGAGGTAAAAAATCCAGCAATATCAGCAATCGAGCTATTTTCAGTATTAATTCTATCCCCCGAACCATCATCATATCTAACTTCATATCCCAATTGATATGAGTAGGATGAAACTATTTCATCATGGCTATAAGTCCCTCTTGACATAAAACTTTGGAAATTATTAAACTTCTGGTCATTAATATCTCTTGTCAGTGTTCGCTCCAAAGTAACAAGGTCTTTTAAATATCTATCAGTCCTTCTATCATAATAAGAATGATTAGCTATAACATTAATATATCTACTTTCTGCAACCTCACCAGCTATAGAAAACGAATTTAAAAATCTATTAGTATGATACTCATCATCAAAGCCAAGCTCATTATAAGGCGCATCAATTGGTTCAGTCCTATTTAATATAAAATCCTTCATAAAATTTGAATTATAAGAAACCTTATATTTGCCAAAATCTCTTAACCATTTTACATCTGCAAAATACTGCTCTCTTGGGTCCCAAAGGTCTGCCCTAAAAGTAGGATTAGGCGTAAATCCCTGAAATAGATTTCTTATTCCAGAAACTAAAAATTTATTTTCCCCTACTTTAAAACTACCATTTGCCAATAAATTATACTGGCCAATACTTTCATTATAATTCTCAAACTCCAACAAAAGTTTTTTATCTGGGTCTTTTGTAATAATATTAATAACACCACCGAGTGCGTCAGAGCCATAAATCGCCGACATTGGACCCTGAATAATTTCAATTCTCTCAGCATTTTTTACATTAATTTGGTCTAGATTAATATTCCCATTTTCTCTTCCAATCATAGGAACACCGTCTATCATTATCTTCACATTCTGACCATCTATCCCATTAATACTCATAGAGGAGCCCAATACTCCATCTTTGCTTACTCTTACATTATTTTCATTCATCAAAACTTCTCTGAGAGTAGGAGCAGCCCGAGCGTTTATACTTTCTTTATCTATTACTTTAATATCGAAAACAGATTTTTGGATTGTAGTCGGACGAATCTGTCCAGTTGTAACCACTTCTTCTATGTAAAAAGTAGTAGGTGTGAGTTTTATAACATCTGGGAAAACATCTTCGCTTGATATATCAAGAGTAAGTTCTTCAAATGAAATATGACGAAAAGTAACCCTATTAAATTTAATTTTAGTAACATTAGCTATTCCCTTTTCATTTGTAAACACTCTTTTTGGATTTTGAGTAGTATCTACCGGAAAAAAATATGCAGAAACCGAACTTACTGTTAGTCCGGTTTCTGCATTAATTACCTTAAATTCTTTTGATTCAACACTAGAAAACAAAGAAAACAAAAGGAAAAGAATCATTAATTTACTTAACCATTAGTTTTTGGGTAAACACTTCGCTTCCATTTGAAAACACTACAAAATATAAACCAGTGCTTAAATTTGTATTAATTTTCATGTTTGTAAGTTCATTCACAGAATTTATATTTTTAGAATAAACCACCTCACCAACAGAATTAATAACTTTCACTTGATTAGCTATTGTTCTTTGATTATCATTCCAAATAATATTAAATTCTTCACCGTTTGAGATAACATTGGGATAAATAGCAAATCTGGTATTTCCATCTTTATCTACAGAAGCAGTAATTGGATTAATTTCAAAAGAAGAAGCTTTATCCGCTCCACCTTCATAATTAGTGAAAACTATTTTATATACTTCACCAGATGGAATTGGAGTTAAATCTTGTCCATAAGTAAACCTCTGAACAAAATAAGCATAATCCTCAATAATATAACCATTAGAGAAAGTTTTCCAATCATATCCAATAGTATTTATTATTGAACTGTAAGAGTCAGAAGTTGGCTCATCAGAATTAATACCAGCCACTTTAGACACCCAAGTCATTTCATTTTGCTGAATACCTGCAACAGTATAATACATTAACTGTGGACCCGCCTGAATAGGTGTAACATATTCAGTAAACAATAAATCCCAATCAGTTTTATTTGGCTCTTGGTCAATAATTTCATTTTCAAAAACATCGTACATAACAAAGTTTTTACCGATGTAATTACCTTTGTTTATTACTTTTTCAATCGGATTTTCTCCATCTAAATCACATGCTTCTAAAAAGTAAGAATTATTGTAAACAGAATTTATTATAAATTGTTTATATTCTTTTCTTCCATTATTTGTTATTTCCAAAACAAATAACTTAGTCCCGTAAATTCCGTCCCCTTGAACATATTCTCCCCATCCGTAGTTAAAATCTTCTTCTGGAGCTCCACCAGTATTAAAAGCTCCCATCTTCCAACTTGATACATCATTATGTAGTTCTTCAAATAATTCTTTGTTAGATAAATCAGACACCTCTATTGGTGATTTGAAGTCATCTATTCCTAAACTTAAAGCAGCATAAACTCTAGTGTTTTTGTTTGCCCTGATAGTTCCTGCTATATTTCCTGTCTTGAATGATAATTGCCATCCGTCAGACTCAACTCTTGCTACTTCGCTATTTTTTAAACTAAAATAGACATTTTTTGAACCACCCTCTGTGGTAACTCTTATTTCTTCGGCAGTTAGTAAGCTAACAAATAATATGAAAAGTGAAACTAATTTCATTTAAAACCTTTATATTTTTATAATTATGAAAAATATTTTGCAAAATTAACAAATAATACTTTTTTATCCTAAAACTTTTCTAAAAAATATTTTATAAACCTAAGTTGAAGTTTAGATAAAAATTAACTCCATCAGATGGAATTATACCGGGACCAGGGTAACCTGCAGCTCTACGAGTAAAATACATTTGGTTAAGCATATTATTCACTCCAGCTTCAATGCCGTAGTTTTTAAAATTATATTTTAACCCAAAATCTACTACTATAAACGAATTTATCACCCCATATATTGCATTATTTGAATATCTGGTATTAGATGCCTCCGTAAATTGCTCGCTCATATAAGATACTTGAAAATTCCCAATCAAACTTTTATATTTATAGTTTAGCCCTGTTTTCACAATTATATTCGGAGATAACTCTACATTATTTCCTTCTATTGTTTTGTCTTTTGAGTTTACATACTTTGCATCAATCAAAGATAAATTCATAAAATAACTTAAAAATGAAGAATAATTCAAGCCAAGTATTTTAAAAACATTAAACTCCACCATAGACTCAAGGCCAAGAGTTCGCGCATCTGAAACATTAGTTCTTAATCTAAATGGAATAAAAAGATTAGAGTCAACGCTTATAATCTCACCAATTCTTTCATTATAAGTTAAAACAAAAAAAGTAAAATCATAATCAACATAATTATCAATATTTCCTCTTACACCAAAATCATAAGTCCAGCCATTATCATCTCTCAAATTGGGGTCAATCCTGAAATTTGGATTAACAATCCTCATATCCGAAAAATTAATAGCTCTGTAATTTTGTGAAAAATTTGAATAAAACTCAATTGACTTATTAAAAAAATATGCTGCTCCAACACCCATTAAAAAAAAACTTCTTTTATTATCTCTTTTTTCAAAGATATCTTCTTCAAAAATAATATTACCAGCTAAATCTCTAATCCTATTATTATAATTTCCCTCTGCTTGAGTATTAATATGTTCAAACCTAATACCAGGGGTAATGCTTAAATTTTTTGTAATATTAAATAGATTCTCCGCAAAAACCGAAATATTTGTTCCAGGATACAAGTAACTTGAATTTGTTGAAGTCATTCTAAAGTCAGCATCACTTCCATCGTTTCCAAAACCTTGCATCTGCTCAGTTCTTCCCTGATATAACCTAAAACCAGTTAAAAAAGTTTGAGGCATCTGGCCAATCTGATAGTTCTTCATCAACCTAGATTCATTCCCAAAATTAAAATAATTTCCAAGAATCAAATCTCTTTCTCCGCCTAAATCAACCCTATCAGGTCTTTCTAATATTCCTAATGAATTTCTTTTACCAATCAATCCAAAATTTCTAATATTTAACTTGGTGGTGGCATTAATCTCATAATCAATAGTATTTGCTAAGATATTCCAATCAACCTCAAACCAATTTCGAGTTCGTTTAGCAAGCATCGGATTAAATTGAAATTCTTGGTCAGTTAGTCCACCGGGTTGTCTTGCCAGATAATACATTTTAGTTATCTCTAATCCAACTTCTAACTTGTCATTTACCTTATATTTAGTATTGATATGACCGCCATATTGATTGAAGTTTGAGAAATCTCTCCAGCCCTGCCCACTTTTAAATTGTAAATAACTATAAATACCAACATCATTAATATTAGTATTAACTGAGTTAAAACTATTAAATAAACCAAATGAACCACCAGTTTGTCTTGAGATAATTTCAGTTTCATCATTCATATTTGGTTCGTGCATTTTAAAATTTATAAAACCACCAAACTGAGTTCCATATTGTAAAGAAGCAGCGCCCCTTACAATTTCAACTCTTTTAATCGACTCCATTGGCGGAGTATAATAACTCTCGGGATAACCAAGAGCGTCGGCTGCTATATCATAACCATTTTGTCTTGTATTAAAATTAGAAACTCTATTGGGAGATAAACCTCTTCCACCAATAGAAAGCTGAAGCCCGCCGGCATCACCTTCCCATATATTTAAACCAGATATTTTAGAAAAAATTTGACGAGCATTATTTGTTGCAAGATTACCAATAACATCTTTTAAATTTATTAATTCAGTTTTTCTTCCAGCATAAATAGCAGATTTTTCAACAGGTAATAAATGTCCAACACCAATTGAATTAAAATTATTAGATTCTATATTTACCTCTGGTACGTTGTATGTGGTTGTATCTTTTTGATACCCAAAACCCAGATAGTGACAAATAAAAATCAAAATTGTAAATTTCATAGTTCAAAATTAAGATTAAAATAGTCTTATTTAACTTAAACTTGTTTTCTGTCAATTTGTGTGTTTTAAATAACAAAAATAATGTTTTAAAAAAGATTACTCAATTTAAAAATATCTCAAAATTAAATAATCTTAAATCCTCAAAATCATTAAATTTGTTATTAAACTCAATTTTCCTTAATTTTACCATTATCAAATAATAATTTTTCTAAAAAATGAAAAGATTCAAATCAAGTATCTCTACAAATTCACCAGATTACAAAGAAAACTATAAATTTAATAAAGAATTAACTGACAAGCTAAGTGCCGAAATTGCAAAAATAAAACTTGGCGGACCTGAAAGACATAGGCAAAGACATCAAGAAAGAGGTAAACTATTAGTTCGAGATAGAATTAAAATGTTAATTGATAAAAATACTCCTTTTTTAGAACTCTCTGCTCTTGCCGCTTATGATATGTATGAAGCAGAAGCACCTAGCGCTGGTGTAGTTACAGGTATTGGAGTTATTCATGGTCAGGAATGTATTATAGTAGCAAACGATGCAACCGTCAAAGGAGGTACTTACTTCCCAATGACAATTAAAAAGCACGTAAGAGCTCAATTAATTGCAATGAAAAACCATTTACCATGTATTTATCTTGTAGACTCTGGAGGGATATTTCTTCCACACCAAGCAGATACTTTCGCAGACAAAGATCATTTCGGCAACATATTTTATAATCAAGCCCAAATGTCTGCAATGGGTATCCCTCAAATTGCTGTAGTAATGGGGTCTTGTACCGCTGGAGGAGCTTACGTTCCTGCAATGAGTGATGAAGTAATAATGGTAAGAAATCAAGCAACAATTTTTATAGGAGGTCCACCACTTGTAAAAGCAGCTACTGGTGAAATCGTAACAGATGAAGAACTTGGTGGGGCAGATGTCCATACTAAAATATCAGGAGTTGCTGACCACCTTGCAGAAAGTGATGAACACGCTTTATCTATTGCAAGAAATATTGTTGAGAATTTTGGAATCAGACCAAAAACAGATATTGGTAGAAAATCTTATGAAGAACCATTTTATTCTCAAAACGAAATTTATGGAATAATTACCAAAAATATCAGAACACCATTTGATATGAGAGAAATTATAGCAAGAATTGTTGATGGATCAAAAATTCAAGAATTTAAAGAGAATTATGGTAAATCTATAGTAACTTGTTTTGCAAGTATTATGGGTTATCCTGTTGGAATTATTGCTAATAATGGGGTAATCTTTGGAGAATCAAGCCAAAAAGGTGCCCACTTTATCGAACTATGCAGCATGCGTAAAATACCATTAATATTTTTACAAAATATCACTGGATTTATGGTAGGAAAAAAATACGAACATAGTGGAATAGCACGTGACGGAGCAAAACTTGTTCACGCTGTAGCAAACGCACCTGTTCCAAAATTTACAATTATGGTTGGTGGCTCTTACGGTGCTGGAAATTATGCAATGTGTGGCAGAGGATATGACCCCAATTTCTTGTGGATGCTACCAACTGGTAAAATCTCAGTTATGGGAGGAGAGCAAGCAGCAAACGTACTTGCACAAGTAAAAGTCAAACAACTTGAGGCTAAAGGTAAAAAATTATCAAATGAAGATATAGATAAAATAAGACAACCAATTTTAGATCTTTATGAATATCAAGCAACACCTTATTATAGTAGTGCTAGACTTTGGGACGATGGAGTAATCGACCCACTTGATATGCGAAAAGTACTTGGATTAGGAATATCAGCATCATTAAATGCACCAATAGAAGATGCTAAATTTGGTATTTTCAGAATGTAATATATTTAAACTAAAAAATATTAAAATTAAAAAGTTAAAAACATGAATAAAATATTAGTTTTCGGAGCAACTTCAAAATTAGCAGAAGAAACAGTAAGACATATCAAAGGGGTTGAAACCAAAGTTATGCTTGTTGCATCTAACAAAGAAAAATTAGAAATAGTTCATAAAGATTTAAAAACTTGGAATCCAGAAGTTGAATATTTTACCTATGTTTTAAATGCCTTAGAATATGAAAAGCATCAAGAAATGTTTAATAATGCTATCCAAAAGTTAGGCGGTTTAGATACATTTTTCGTTGCTCATGGAACATTACCAGACAACGAAAAAACAAGGAGAAGCCAAGAAGAAACACTAAAAGAATTCAATATTAACTGCCTGAGTGTAATTTCCCTTTGTACAATTTGCTCTAACTACTTCGAAAAACAAAAAAATGGTACTATTGCAGTAATAAGTTCAGTTGCAGGTGAAAGAGGAAGGCAAAGTAATTACATATATGGTTCTGCTAAAGCTGGTGTATCAGCTTACTTACAAGGATTAAGAAACAGAATGTTCGAATTTGGAGTAACTGTAGTAACAATCAAACCTGGAATGGTAAAAACCCCGATGACTTTAGGAATGCCAGATTCCCCACTTTTTGCAAAACCTGAAAAAGTTGGAAAAGACATATTCAACGCAATTAGGAAAAAGAAAGACATAATATACACACCAAGATATTGGAAAATCATAATGACAATAATAAAATGGATACCAGAATCCATATTTAAAAAATTAAAACTGTAATATTAATTAAAAAAGATCAATCTAAATTTTAAAATAATTATAAAATAAAATCACAATATTTTAAAAATTATTAAAATATATAAACTTTATAGGTAAAAATTTTTAATATTTTTCTTTAGATTGCAAAAATAAATGTTTTGCAAAAATTAATATTAAAAATATTTAGTTTACCTAATATTATTCACATTTCATATCTATTTGCATAAGAATAAGTTCTTAAACATAATAAATCAAACAAAATAAATCAAAATAAGAACTAATTTTTTAAAATATCTTTAGCATTAACACCTGTTTTTGGAGCAAAAACAGCTGTTTTAAATAAGGAGTCCTTGGCAATGTTTTTTACTTTATGTCTAGAACTATAGGAAGTATAAACAAAGCCATTCGGATAATAATTAATTTTATTACTAAGATTATTAACCTTAGGATACTTCATCTTTAATCGACTTAGATAATCATCTGGAATTTTAGCAGAATCTGATTTATCAAAAAAATAAATAACAACTATTTTAGTTGAATCAGAGTTAGTAGCTAAGGAAATATGTTCTTTAAACACAAGATTAGAATAATCTTTTAATTCATTAGTAGTTTTAACTTGAGTTTCAATAAAAATAAAAGACATAAGCCCATTATCATTATTCTCTGTAAAAAAATTACTAAGTTTAAACTTATAATTAGCTTCATAATCAAACTTGATATAAAACAAAATTAAAAATAAAGCTAAAAAAGTCATAAAGTAAATTAATAAATCTCTTTTCATATTCAAATTTGATTAATAAAAGGAAAACCATTATTTACGGCAATAGGATGTAATGCCCACATAACTATACAAAAAGAAGTAGGTATTGAAATATTATCATCAATTTTTAAAACTTTGGAGGCGGCTTCTGCAAAAGCAGTTGCAGCCGAGGCAAAAACTCCAAATATTAAAAAATAATAGTTAAAATCTAATAAAAAACGCCAAAATAAAGTTACAATTATTGATGAACTTATAAAAAAAGCAAAAGTTCCTTCCCATGATTTATCAAAAAGAGGATTCTTTCCAAAACGTCTGCCAATTAAAGCAGCTGATAAATCTGAGATTATAAGAATTGTAAACGAAACAACAGAAAGTGTTTTTGGGAAAATAGTAAATATCAAAACAGCTGAAATCAATACCCAAGAGGCACCATTCAGCACAAAGCCATCTTGTTTTTCATGTTCCCTGAGCATAGAGCCAAAATATTTAAACACAAAATCGTGTAAAATTCTCCCTTTTTTTGAAAGAAGGTCAAGAGCTAAAACTATTACAAGTAAAGGAACAATAAAATATAAAGTAATAACTAAATCTGTAAAATAGTACAAAAGTGGAAGCGAAAGAGAACAAAGATGAATTGTTTTCCTTAGTAACTCCTGTTGATATGGTATTTGTTTATTGTTCATTTGGTAATGTAATAATAAATTTAGTTCCTTTTCCAACTTCGCTCTCAATCTCGATTTTACCATCGTGCTTTTGTACAAACTCGTAAACTAATATTAATCCTAATCCCGTTCCTTTCTCATTATTAGTACCTGGTGTAGTAATATTAGTACCAAAATTAAATAATTTTTCTTGATTCTCTTTACTAATTCCAACACCTGTATCAGAAATAATGATAATAGAATTATTTTCTTCTTTTATTGCAGTTATATTAATTTCTCCATTTTCAGGAGTAAATTTTATTGAATTTGAGACTAAATTTCTAATGATTGTGTTTAGCATATTAGAATCTGCATATATCAAAAAGTCTTCATCAATATTTTTAGTTAATTTTATATTTTTATTAACAACTGAATTTTTAAAAAGTTGGAAAATATTATTAATCAATAAAATTAAATGAAAATTTTCGGGAGTAAAGTCAATAATTCCTCTTTGAGACCTAGACCAAGAGAGTAAACTTTCAAGTAAATTAAGTACAGAAACAGATGATTTATAAATATCTTCAATACTTTCTTTAATATCAGTAGATTCAAATAAATCATACTCATTATTTAAAATCTCACTTGTTGACTTAATTGCTCCAATTGGATTTTTTAAATCATGAGCAATAATTGAAAAGAATTTATCCTTTGTTTTATTTGCATCATCTAAAAGTAGATTTGCTTTTTCTAAAGCTTCATTTTTTTCGTTAATAATAACAATGTTTTTCTTTTGAATTCTTAATCTTGAATAAAAAAGAATAATTAAAAATACTGTCATAATTATAATAAACAATAAAAGATAAATTCTTTGAACATTCTTTTCCATCATAATTTGCTTTTCTTGTTTGTTTTTCAAGATTTGCATATTCTTTGATAGTGTAGATACTTTACCTGTTACACTAGAATATAACATACTATCCTTTGAATCACTATATTCTTTTAAGTAATAGAAAGCAGAATCAATTACATTCTTTTTTTCAAAAAATAAATATTTATAATAATACTGATCAGCTTTTAAATCGTGGGAATCAAATTTGTTAATTAAAGAATCATTTAAATTAATATAGTATTCTGATTTTTGAAATTTATTATTTTTTAAAAATAAAATTGCCAAGGCATAGTTAATATCAATTGTTTTCTTTTCCCATCCTAAATCAAAAAGTTCATTATTAGCAAGCATAAAGTATTTTTCAGCTGAATCTAGCTGATCCATTTCTTGAAAATTTATCGCCATATAATATAAAGTATAAGGGTAACCTTCTATCCAACTTTTATCTCTTGAAAAGTAATTCAAAACTTCTCTATATAAAGAATCTGCTTTAATTCTATTAATATTATGCCTTGAGTAAATATTAGCTAAGTACATTAGAGTATGATTAATTCTAACACTATCATTATTTCTTTCAGCAAATTTAATAGTTAAATCAAAATATTTTTTAGAACTGTCTATTTGTCCCAGATGTCCATAGCTTAATCCAATATTTTGAAATAAATATGGAATAGGTGATAATTTTGAAGAATCTTGAATTTTCATTCCCTCTAATCCTTCCCTATAGTGCTGTAATGCTAAGTCCCATAATCCCTGAACATAAAAGACATAGCCAATATCATTATATGAATATCCTACTGCTCCATATTCCTTTAAATTAACTGAGATTTGCATACATTTGTAAAATTGTTCTAAAGCATCAGAAAAATTTCCTTCGTCAAAATAATATAGCCCTTGAACATTATGATAATCTTTTAACGCTCCCTCAAAATTATATTTCTTAGAAACTTTAAAACCATTGTCTATAAAATATTTTGCTGAATCTCTATTATTAAATCTATAACGTCTAAATAATTCTAAATTAGCATTATGATAATCCATTTTTGTAGGATCAGCAGTCTTTATGATTTTTTTCAATGAATCTATTTCTGATAAATATGTTCTTGAAAAAGATAAAGAATTTAAAACAAGAAATATTATAAAAATTCTAAGCATTTTTACTCTCTATACCATTAATTGCTACAGCAACAGCAGCATCTCCAGTAACATTAGTTATTGTTCTTAACATATCAAGAATTCTATCAACTCCTAATATTAAAGCAATTCCTTGTGCTGGAATATGTACTGCATTTAAAATTAATACTAACATAATAATACCAACACCAGGAACCGGAGCTGTTCCTATAGATGCTAGAACCGCTGTGAAAATTACAGTTAATTGTTCTGTTAAGGATAAATCTAAACCATAAACTTGTGCAATAAATATTGCTGCTACTCCCTGATAAAGAGCAGTACCATCCATATTTATTGTAGCACCAAGAGGTAAAACAAATCCACTTATTTGTTTTTTTACACCTAAGTTGTTTTCAACGCAGTCAAATGTTAAAGGTAAAGTGGCAGCACTTGAACTTGTTGAAAAAGCTATAGCGTGGGCATTTCTTAGTCCAAAATAAAATTGCTTTAATGATAGATTACTAAAAATCTTTACTATTGAACCATAAATAAATATTGTTTGTATCGCAAGGGCTAACACTACAGCAAAACAATACCAAATTAGAGTTTCAAGTATCTCAAAGCCAAAATCAGCTATTGTGGCGGCTATTAGCGCAAACACTCCAATTGGGGCTATTTTCATAAAAATATCCACCATTTTTATCATTGTCTGGCTTACACCTTCAAAAAATATGATTACTGGTTCGTTGTGTTTTTTGTCAAGATAAGTTAATGTAATTCCAAAAATTACTGCTAAGAAAACAATTTGTAACATATTACCTGAGGCAAGAGCGTCAATTGGATTTTTTGGTACAATATTTAAAAAAAAGTCAATTATATCTATGTCTAGTGTTTGAACAGCTTTCTCTGCGCTTTCATCTTCAAATGTACTTAATAATCTATTTTTAGTTTCTTGTTCAACTCTATGTCCTGGCTTGATTATATTAGCTGTTGTTAAACCAATAGTTATTGCAATTGCAGTTGTAAGGATATATAAACCAAAGGTTTTAGATCCAATTCTTCCAAGTTTTTTAATATCTCCCAAAGAAGACGCACCAACAATTAAAGATGCTACAACAAGAGGTATAGCTAAAAAACTTAAAAGCCGAATAAACAAATCACCTATTGGTTTTATTTGTGTAGCAATAGTAGATATTTTGTTTATTTCTCTAATGTTTTCATAAACCTCAAACTTATCTCTTTTAATTTTATTTAAAGTAAGATTATCATTCTTGTGTTTTTTAAAGTATTTTATAATTGCTATTTGATCGGAATTTGAAAACTTAACTTGTTCTTCACCATTTTTTATAAAATAAATTTCATCCCAGTTTTCAATTTTGTGGCTTATATTTTTATTGTTTTTTTGATAGATAATTTCTATTTTGTTTTTATCTACTGAAAAAAGCACCCCAAAAAGAGTCCCTAAAACTAATCCAATAATTATCTGTATATGTAAAGGTATTTTAAGCTTAATCATTAAAGAATTTTTACTTTTATGATAAAATATTTTCTCAATTTAAAGAAATTAATTTTTTTAACAAAATAAAAGATTTGTTTTGGTTAATAGTCTATACATTAATAATTTTGTAAATTAAAATAATTCAATTTGGAGAAATAAATGCCATTCATACCGAATTCAGATGAAGATAGAAAGCAAATGCTTGAAACAATAGGTGTTAATAATTTTGACGAGTTAGTAGGTTGTATTCCAAAATCAGTAAAATTCAACGGTGAACTTGACTTGTTGCCTCAGTTATCAGAGTATGAAGTTGAAAAGTTATTAAAAAAATACGCATCAAAAAATATTTCTACTGACTCTCATATTTGCTTTATGGGAGGAGGGGCTTATGATAGGTTTATCCCTGCAATTGTTCCTGCAACAATGGATAGACCAGAGTTTAGAACTGCTTACACTCCATACCAAGCTGAGGTCTCTCAAGGTACTCTTCAATCAATGTATGAATTTCAATCTATGATTTGCGAACTTACTAAAATGGAAATTGCAAATGCCTCTTTGTATGATGGCGCTTCTTCTCTCGCTGAAGCATGCTTGATGGCAAATGCTGAAAATAAGAAAACTGAAATTGTATTTGCTGGAACAATACATCCAAATTATATTGAGGTTGTAAAAACTATCTGTTATGGTAAAGGTTTAACTTTTAAATCTGTTAAAAACGAAGAAGGTTTGGTAGATTTAGATAAATTATCAAAAGTAGTAAGCGACAACACTGCTGCAGTTGTTATTCAACAACCAAACTTCTACGGAAACTTAGAAGAGGTTTATGAAGTTGAAAAAATAACACATTCAATCGATAAAACTTTATTTATTGTAGTTGCGGATATTACTTCTCTTGCTATTATTGACCCCCCTGGAAATTATAATGCTGATGTTGTTGTTGGGGAAGGTCAAGGTTTAGGAATTCCTTTAAGCTATGGCGGACCATATTTGGGTATTTTTGCGTGTAAAGAAAAGTACATTAGAAAACTACCTGGAAGAATTGCTGGTATGACAGTTGACCAGGATGGTAAAAAAGGTTTTGTTTTAACTCTTCAAACAAGAGAGCAACAAATTAAGCGCGAAAAAGCAACATCAAATATTTGTACTAATCAAGGTTTGTTCATGCTTGCAGCAACTGTTTATATGGAAACGATGGGAAGAGAAGGACTTAAAGAAGTTGCTTTCAATTCTTATCAAAATGCGCATTACTTACAAAATGAAATTTGTAAAATAGAAGGTTATTCTCTTGCTTCTGGTAATCCATTTTTATATGAATTTTGCGTTAAAACACCAGTGGACCCACAAATAATAATTGATGAGGCGGTTAAAAATGGTTTCTTAGCTGGGATAAATACTAAGTTAACTGCTGATAAGGAAATGCACGGACTTTTAATTGCTGTTACAGAAAAAAGAAACAAAGATGAAATGGATTCTTTTGTAGAATTTTTGAACAAATTTGCAAAAAAAGAAGATTTTTTATTAGTTTAGTATTTTAGTTCTATCAAATTTTAAAAATGAATAAAGACAAAATAATTGAAAAATTAACTCAAAGTTCCAAAAAACGCCATTTAGTAATTGGGACATCTTTATTTATTTTAATTTTATTCTTTATTGTTTTTTCAGATTTCGGAATGATTAAAAGATTTACAATGATTTATGACAAAAATAAAATTGAAAATCGAATACAAAACCGACTTACTGAAATAGAAGATTTAAAACGTAAAAAGTATAATCTTTTAAATGATTCAACAGAGATAGAAAGAACTGCTCGTGAAAAATATGGATACGTAAAAGAAAATGAAATCATTTACGTTATTCAATCAAAAGATGAATAAATTAATAGATTTGGAGATAAAAATATCTCCGGAAGCTGGGTGAAATTCCCACACGGTTCCGCCGCTGTAATAACTGACGATTGCTAAAAGCTCTAATGTGAGCAACCACTGGAGTAAATCTGGGAAGGTTTAGCGAAAGGATGAAGTTTAAGTCAGAAGACCTCTATTAATTTCTCATTTTGTATTCTGCGGATAACAGAAACAATGAGGGCATTCCAAATTATTAAACCCTCTATTTTTTAAATTTATTAAAGGTATTATTATGAGTAAATTAATTTTACTTTTGTTGGCTTTATCTATTTTAAGCCAAACAAATTTGCATTCTCAATATTATGATTATAACGATTTTGATGAATTGTCTGTTGGGATGCAACCAGTATATTCATTTCATTGGGGAACCAATACTAATGTCTTTTGCGCTGGTTATGATGCTAATAATGATGGTATTTACCAATCTCAACAAGGAGATTCATATCCTACTTGGTGGACTATTGGCAGATCTGGTGGTAGATTTATTTCTAATAATATGAAACAATTTGAATTCAGCTCAATAAACCAAGATTTTAAACCAGCTATAGATTTTCAAAATAGAATAATATATATTCCTTTTAAAAATAAAATTAGTTCTTATGATTTACAAACAACTAATTTAATAGAAGATGCTATATATGAAGGAAACATTGAGGCAGTTAGAAGTGCAGGACCTCATTTGTTGATTATTGACAAAGGTGAGATGAATGATGATACAGGTGATTATGAAAATTGCAAATTAGTTGTATTTGATATTAATATGTCAATGATATTGCAAGAAATACCTTTGCTTCCTAATGCTATTGATGTGATATATTATCAAACCGAAGATGGTGAACTTGCAGTTGGATTTTTATCTGAGCCATCTTTTATGGTTCCTAATTACCAAATACAATATGGTATTTTACCTCACCAACAAATGCCTGAATTAGAAACCTTGACTTTAGAGGAAGAAGTTTCGTCGTTCATTCAATTCAATAATGCGATTTATGTTTCATATTTTGGTAGTTCTGAAATTACTAAAATAAGCCCTGATGGTTCAATCTTAGAATTATCTAACGGATTAGCATATAATGAGGAATGGGATTTTTATGGAACACAATCAATGGTTACTAAAGGTGAGAATTTATTTATTCTAACTAAATATAATGACATTAGAACTTTAGATAAAAATGATGCTATTGACTTTATTTCTGATTTATATTCTGAGTATTTTTCTAATAAATTTAGTTTTTGGAATAATCAAGATTATGTTATCTTATTTGATACAGAAGAGCTTGAAAATGACAAAGTATATGTTGGTAGAGGAAAAGTTGATGATGACTATACTTTTAAATATGTTAATGTTGGAAGTCAACCATCTAAGATAGTTTACTCTGAAGAAAATGATACGTATAATGTATTCTGTCTTGGTGTAGATGCTAATTTTAATGGTGAATTTGATGACGGTGATGAACTACCATCATGGTGGATTGTAAAGGGAGCAGGTAGTATTGCTTTAACAGAAAAAGTATTAGAATTTGGGATGGGTGATATTAAATTTCCAACAAGATTAGCTTATGATAAGGAAATAGGTGTTTTATACATACCTCATAAAGATAGAATTGCATCTTATGATATTTATGAACATTCGGTAATTGAAGAAACAGTTGCGGAAGTTAATGCTATTTCAATAGACTTGGCAGGTCCTCACTTATTATTTTCAGTTAGAAATTCTGATCAAGCAGACCAAGTTCAAGTTTTTGATAGAGATAATTCTTCAATTCTACAAAATATACCTGCAGGAGATAATTTGCTTCAGACATTATATTTTACTCATACTGGAGGATTAGGTGTTGCGATGTTAAATGAAGGTTTCTTTGGGCAAGGAAATTCTACAATTATGTACGGTAATCTACCTCACCAGCAAATGCCAGAATTGAAAGAGTTAAATATTGGTGATGGTGGTAATGATATGATTTATAGCGATGAAGTTCTTTACACTGTGTCGAATGGTTCACATGAATTAAATGTAATTGATTTTAATACTGATGAAGTTTTAACTTTCTGGACTGGAACAAATGGATGGAATGGACCAAGAAATTTATATTTCGGAGATGCTGAAGTATTAACTACAACATATCAAGGAGATATTAGATTAATTGATAATTATGGATTATTAGAGATAATTAAAGTTAAGGGCAAATTAGAAGATATGTTTATAGATATGGAAGAAGAATTTTTAATGACTTGTGTTATTAATAATGATGATTATTCACCAAGTAAAGAAGTTGCATATCTTGGACAACTTATGAAAAGTGTAGAGAATAATTCTAAAGAGGAAATTCAGCTACAAGTTTATCCTAATCCAACTACTGAATTTGTATATATTCGTCAGAATGAGCCAGCTCAAACTAACATAGAAGTTTATGATATTACTGGAAAAAAAGTTTATTATTCTGATTTTTATGGAGCAATTACTAAAGTTGATGTTGTGGGATTAAACCTTGGAAACGGAACTTACATTGTAAAACTAACTACTGACAAAGAAATAAAAACTGCTAAATTTAATGTTATTAAGTAGTTTTTTTATATTCATTGGTGTTCTGTTGTCTCAACAGCAGGACACCCTTTTTTATCAAATTGATTCATTAGAAATAATTGATAGTAAACAAGAAGTGAATAATATAATGTTTAGTAGAACTTATATAAATAAATCAGAAATAATCAAAACAAATTCACTTGACTTATCAGATGTAATAAGTAAAAAAAGTGGGATATCACTTAGAGATTATGGAGGTGCTGGCGGAATGAAAATGGTTTCATTGCGTGGCTCCACAGCAAACCAAATAGCATATATATATGATGGCTTTAAAATAAATGATAAAAGTTCAGGTGTTTTTAACACCGCTTTAATTAATACAAATAATATCAGTAATATAGAATTACAAAATATAGGAACTTCGAGTGTTTATGGTAGTAATTCATTATTTGGAAATGTTATTTTTAATTCAACAATTCCAGAAAAAAAATCAATAACATTTAATTTTGGTTCTTTTAATAATTATAATGGAAGTATTACATATCCAATTAATAAAACTACATCATTATCAGTTGATTATAGAAATAATAAAGCTAATTATCCTATAAGTGTTAATATTAACAATCAAGATTTAATATTAAAAAGAAAGAATAGTCAATTAAATAATGTTAATATTAATTTTACAAAATTATTTATCAAAAATAATATAAGTCAAAAAATAAGATATTTTTTAAATTATACAGAGCAAGGAGTACCTGGTTCAGTAATTCAAGATAAGTTAGAAAATAATGCTGCAAATTTAACTAATAATAACCATTATATTTATTATAATTTAGATTATCAAAACAATAAAATACTAATAAATAATGGAATATTTTATAATTATTCTGAATTAAATTATCAAGATAGTTTAAATAAAATTATAAATTCTAATGGTATAAATAACAGTTATTACACTAATAACATTCAATTATTTAGTGAATTAAAATATAAAACAAACTCAATTAATTATAATTTTAGAATAGATAATGATTTAATTTATTTAAATGGAGATAATTTACTTAACGAAAATAATATATTAGGAAATTTATTTGGTGTTGCGGGAAATATTAATAAACAAATAAAAATAAAAAATAAATTAATAAATTTATTAATTTGTATGAGATATGATGCGATAAATTATACAAACAATAATTTTTCGCCAATGTTTTCTATTTCTTATGTTTCGAATTATTACAACTCAGCAATCACACTCTCAAGAAATTTTAGAGCGCCTAGTTTTAACGAGATGTACTATTTGAATTTTGGCAATTCTGATTTATTACCGGAAATATCAAATTCAATTAATTTCAACAATAAATTTAAAATGACTAAATTTATAGAAATTAGTATTAATCCATATTATTCTTTAGTTGATAATTATATTTTATCTATGCCTTTATCTCCTGTAGTATGGAGTGCTTCGAATTTAGAAAAAGTTAATAATTATGGAATAGAATCTAAGTTAAATGTTAATTATAATAAAATTAAATTTGATTTTAATTATACTTATCAAAAAGCAATATTTGTTGAAAATACAATATTAAAAAACACCGATTTGCCGTATATCCCTAATGAAATAATTAATTCTAATATTTATTATGAAAATAATATTATTAACACTAATTTATTATTATCATATAATTCTTTTAGATATTTTAATCAAGGGAATGATGCAAATTCTGTAATTGATCCATTTTTATTAATAGATATAATTTTTAATAAAAATATTAATTTATTAGAAAATAACTATAAACTTATATTTTCAATAAAAAACTTATTAAATAAAAATTATTACTTAGTTCACAATTTCCCAATGCCAGGGATTAATTTTTTATTAACCTTAAACTATGAATTGAAATGAAATACTTAATTTTATTTTTGCTAATTCTTTCTTCATCAAAAGCGCAAGTATTTATTGATACAGTTTATTCATTCACTCCTGGCAGTGGACAAAATGCTGGACAATCAACTATGTACTATCCGCAAAATATTTTTGGAGGACCATCTTTAAATGCTAGTAAGTTTATTCCAGAATCAAGCCCTGTAGAAGTATTATCTATTGGTTTGGGAGGAGTAATAATTGTTGGTATAAAAGATAATTATATTATTGATGGTGAAGGGGCAGATTTTACAATCTTTGAAAATGCTTTTATAAATCAATTTAATGATAAAGTTTATGCTGAACCAGCAATAATTTCTGTTTCAAAAGATGGAATTAATTTTATTGAATTTCCTTATGATTTTCAAACTTTGGAAGGACTTGCAGGCACTAATCCAACTATTGGAAATAGAAACCCTTTCAACTCTTCTGAATCTGGGGGCAATTCTTTTGATTTGTCTGATATTGGATTAGATTCAGTTAAATACATAAAAATTGAGGATATTACCAAAAGAATTTTAGATGATACAAATCATAATAATTATGATCCAACACTTTCAGGGTTTGATTTAGACGCTGTTGCTATAATAAATAGTACATTAAATGTAAGTTCTGTAAGAGTAGCTAAAATTGAAAATAATAAAATTGAATATTATGATTTATTTGGTAATAAATTGGAAAATATTAATTTACATACTGGATATTATATAAAAACTAAGAATAATGAAATTACAAAACATTTTAAAAACAATTAATTTAATAATAATATTATTTTTAATTTCGTGTGTTGAAACTCCTGATACTAAATTAAAGGATAATAATATTGAAGGTGATATAATCGTTTTGTCCGAAGGATTATTGGGGCAAGATAATTCTAAACTTCAATTAATTAATTTAGATAGTAATAAAAATAACATTAATTATTATGAACAAATAAATAAATCAAAATTAGGAGATACTGCAAATGATATGATTATAATTAATAATTATATCTACATAATTATTTCACATACTAATAAGCTTCTAAAAATTAATAAAAACACGGGACTAATTGAAAAAGCACATATATTTTCTAAAAATAGATTTTTAAAAAAAATACATTTTAATAATTATCTTTTTATTTCGGATTTATTAAATAATACAGTTTTAAAAATTTCTCCAATTAATTTAGATATTCTATCTGAAATAGTTGTTGGACCAGGTCCCGAAGGGTTAAATTCTTATAATAATATGCTATTTGTTTCTAATTCTGCGATTGGTGAAATTAAAGATAACGAGCAGGGTGCTAGAACAATATCAGTAATTGATATTAATGAAGATAAAGAAATAAATAAATTATATTGCGGACCAAACACAATGGATTTAGAAATAATAGATAATAAATTATATGCAAGTTATATTAATTTTCATTGGTCTGATTCTATTGGAGCTATTATTGAGTATGACCTCAAAACTTTAAATAAAATTAATGAATATAGAGCAGAAATTCATTCAAAAATAAAATATTATAATAATAAAATATATTTTATTAATAAAAATGGTTTAAATTATTTAAATTTATATGACAAACAAATATATAATGAAATTAAAAATGATACTCAAGATATTTGGTATTCATTTGAAATAGATGCAAATAATATATATATATTAAATGCATTTAATCATCAAATCCCTGGTGAACTTATAATATTTAATTCTTCAAAAAAAATAAATACTTTTACAACTGGTATAAATCCTAATAAAATATTATTTTTAAATTAATTTATTTCTTTTTCAATCGGAAAGTCTGAACATCAATTCCATATTTTCTAATTTTACTATGAAGTGTTTCTCTTGATACTCCTAATTTCGCAGCTGATTTGGAAACGTTTCCATTAGTAAGAGATAAGGTAGTTTCTATTTTTTTCTTATCAACCTCTTCCAAATCCTCTTTTAGAGTTCTAACTTCTTCAATAGTAGTTGCGCCCTTATCTTTATTTTTTCCATCAGTAGAAAGCACTTTATGTAAATCAGAAACTTCAATTACTTCTTTTTGTATAGTTTGAAGCGATAATTTTAGAGTGGATATAAGTTCTCTGATGTTTCCGTTCCACTCTTGTTCGCATAAAAACTCTAATGAAGATGGTGAAAATACTTTTTGTTCCGAGAAATGCTCATTATGACTTTTTAAGTAATAATCGCAAATATCTGGAATATCTTCTCTTCTTTCTCTAAGAGGTGGTAGGTGTATTTCGCATTCTCTTAATCGATGGTAGAGTTGTTCTCTATATTTATTATCTTTAATTGAATTAAGTAAATCTTTATCTGTAGCAGAAATAAATCTTATATCAACATCTTCATTGGTTACAGATCCAACTCTTCTTATATTTTTTTCTTCCACAGGTAACAAAAGATTTGATTGTAACTCTAAAGGTAAATCCCCGATTTCGTCTAAAAACAAGGTACCTTTGTGAGCTTGATGAAAAAGTCCTTTTTTATTTTCAAATGCTCCTGAGAATGAACCTTTTACATGACCAAATAATTCACTTTGAAATAAATCAGCAGGTATATTTGGAATATCAACCGTTACAAATTGCTGACGGTTTCTTCTGCTAATATTATGAAGAGCTTTAGCTACTAATTTCTTTCCAGTTCCGGTCTCGCCTGTTACTAATACATTTAATTCGGTTCTTCCATATCTTATTATATTATCGCCTAAGGCAATCATTTCCTTGCTTTTTCCTATGATACCATTCATTTCGAGAAACTTTTTAATTTCAAGAGATTCTATATTATTTGGGTCATTTAATCCAATAATTGAATTAATTACCTCTTTTATTTTATCTTTTGATATTGTAGATTTTTCAATAAAATTTGACGCTCCAAACTTTGTTGCTTTTACCGCAGTTTCTATAGTTCCCTTTCCAGATATCATTATAACGGGGATTTGAGGATAATTTTTTCTTGTATAGTCTAGAATATCCAACCCATTTTTTTCTTCACCTGGACCGAATTCTATATCTAATAACATTAATGCAATTTTATTATGATTTAATGCAATAAAGCTAATTGCTGAATCTGGAGTGTTAAACATTTCAGTCTCGAAATTCATAGAACCCACAATCTCAGCCATTGTAGAGCAAAAATCCTTATTATCATCTGCAATTAGTATTTTCATATTTTTCAGTCGTTAAATTCAAAGTTGTAATATGTTTTTTTACCATCTTTAATTATTGGTAATTTGTTGTTAAATTTTTTCCATACTGATTTAAAGCCATCAGAACCTATATTTTTAAATTTAGGGTCCCACAATGCTCTAAACATGTAGTTATTTTCTTTATTTTCAATCAAAAAATAACAATTAGTATCTCTTGGAACATTTAACGTTTGTGATTTAAAAACTTCTTTATTCAAATCTGCATATAAACTACAATAAACTTCTTTTGAGATTGAAAGCAAATATTCGCCTTCCGAGTTTGTTTTTGTTATTGAATAAATATCACCTTTTGTAGTTAGTTTGAATCCATAATAATCTTTAGTTTGACTTAGATAATAACCCCACTCAATACTAAGATTTTTAGTTTTTTCGTTCACGCATGGATGATCTTTGTAAAAATCTTTTTTGAAGATATTACAAGCCCCAACAAACATTAAAATAGCTAAAATTATTAATAACTTAAACTTCACCATCATTCAATTTTTTCATAAAAATATCAAATCTTTCTAAACTTTCTTCCTTTCCTAGGATAACCATAGTTTCGAACATACCAGCTCCAACAGGTTTCCCAGTTATCATAAGTCTTAAAGGATTCATTAATTTACCAAATCCAACACCTTTTTCATTCAAATAATCTTCAACTATTTTGTGTAATGTATCAAAGTCCCAATTATTTACTTGTTTAAACATTTCAATTACTGGTAAAACAAGATTTGGTGTATCTTCTTTCCATTGTTTAGATTTATACTGAGGGTCATAAACTGTCGGTTTATTCCACATATAATCAGCAAAATCAACTAAATCTCCAGCAAAATTTATTCTTTCTTTTAGTAAGTTAATCACTTGAAGAACATAATCTTTATTTTTTTCTATTCCACTTTCTTTTAATTCTTCTTTAAGCATTTCATAAATCTCTTCATCTGATTGATTTCTCAAATATAATGAGTTCATCCAAAGTAATTTAGGTCTATCGAAGATTGCGCCTCCTTTGTTTACTTTCTCAAGATTGAAATGGTCAATTAAATATTGCATTGAGTGTATTTCATTATCACCAGAAGGATTCCAGCCCAAAAGTGCCACAAAATTTACAAATGCCTCTTTTATATAACCTTTTTGCTTAAAATCTTCAACAGCAACATCTCCGTGTCTTTTGGATAGTTTAGTTTTATTATTATTCAAAAGCAATGGAAGATGAGCAAACTCTGGCATTTCCCAACCAAAAGATTTATAGAGTATCACGTGTTTAGGGGTGGATGGCAACCATTCTTCACCTCTGATAACATGGGTTATTTGCATTAAATAATCATCTACAACATTTGCTAAATGGTAAGTTGGAAAGCCATCTGACTTTAAAAGAATTTGGTCATCAACATCTTTTGTCTTGACACTTACATCACCACGAATAATATCTTTAAATTTCACTTCTTCATTAAATGGAACTTTAAGACGAACAACTTTTTCAACTCCATCATCAATCAACCGTTTAGTTTCTTGCTCTCCAAGAGTAAATTGATTTTTCATAGAAGTTCTATCATATTTAGGAGCAATGCCTGCTTTCTTTTGTCTCTCACGCATTGCTTCAATTTCCTCTGCAGTATCAAAAGCATAATAAGCAGTTCCATTATCAATTAATTCTTTTGCATACTTAGCATATAAATCAAATCTTTCGCTTTGGATATAAGGTCCAAAATCACCACCAAAACCAGGTCCTTCATCAAATGTTATCCCAGCCCACTCTAAAGATTTAATAAGATTTTCTTGAGCATTCTCAACAAATCTTGTTCTATCGGTATCTTCAATTCTAAGAATCATCTTTCCGCCTTTATTTCTTGCAAAAAGATAGTTGTAAAGTGCTGTTCTTAAACCACCTACGTGGAGATAGCCAGTTGGTGATGGAGCAAATCTTACTCTAACAGACATTTTTTCCTTTGGATTTTATATTATGTTTAAAACTGTTTTTAAAATATTTTAAAATTATTAATTATTTCTCAAAAGAAATAATGAGAATTAATAAAATTTAGCAATTTTTATTATAAATTTTACAAAATTACGAAATTCACGGCTTTTATGTGTAAAAATCTACACAAAATCTAAAATTTATGATAATAGTTTAGATTTTAAATATTAATTATAATATTATTGAAGATTATAATCCATTAAAAATTTGTAATAAAATATTTTTACACTAAACGTATCAGCAGATGAATTTATTGCAAGAGAGTAAGAAATATTTTCTGGTTACCACGTTGCAAAGCCTTCTTGTGCCTATGAGCTTATTTAATTAAATCTAATTCTTTTAATTCTTTTTTTATAAATGTAAAATGTTTATCAAATGTTCACAATTTTAAATTCTTTTTAAGTGCTAATGTAGCAATTAAAACATTTTAATACGGAACAGTTATACCTTTAATTCTTAATTTAAACAGGGTTAATCCCAATAAATTGCTTTAATTGAGGGATTGTAAGTATTTCTAATTCTTTTTTTTCTTAATGTTATCATAAAAGTTGGAACGTTTTATTTAATTATGTATTATTTTTTTTAAAGATATTTAAGAATTTCTATAGAGTTTCACCTGCATAATTCCTTTTGTGAAAGTGTTATACTTACATCGAACTTTTAATTGGGTGGATTTATTGCTGTGAAGTATAAAATGTTTCCTCATTCCTTCCCCTGACATAACTCCATCAATACGCTACCAGTCGATTTTGGGTGCATAAAGGCAATCAGCATATCGTGGGCGCCTAATCTGGGTTCTTCATTGATTAAGTTTATCCCCTCGCTTTTTAATCGGTCTAAATCTTCTTGCACATTACTACTCTCAAAAGCAATATGGTGAATTCCTTCGCCTTTTTTTTCTATGAATTTATGAATTGGCGAAGTTTCGTCCATTGCTTCGGTTAATTCGAGTAAAACATCTCCAACTTTAAATGAAGCAATATTTACTTTTTGCTCTTCTACGCTTTCTCTGTGAATATCAGTTGGTTGGAATATTTTTAAATATAAACTCAAACTTTCTTCCAAGTTCTTAACTGCTATACCTATGTGATTAATTGACTTTATCATTTAACTTGCTGGGAAAATTGGTTGTAAATATTTAGCTGCACGCTCCAAATCTTCAGGAGAGTTAATTCCCTGTAATTCATCAAAACTTACTCCTATAAATGCAGCACATTTTTTATTTTCTTTTACAAATACTTCTACTATATCAGTTAAGTAATATTCGCCTTGAGCGTTTGAATTTGAGATTTTGCTAAGAGCATCAAAAAGTAACTTACTATTTACAAGAAATATACCGCTATTTATCTCTTTTATTTTCTTCACAAAATCATTTGCATCTTTTTCTTCTGTAATTTTATAAAACTCCCCTGATTCATTACGCACTATTCTTCCATATCCTGTTGGATTTTTTGTAACTGCACTTAGAACAGATAAGTCAGCACCATAATTTTGATGATTATTTGCAAACGTCTCAATAGTCTTTGCTCGAAGTAGTGGAACATCTCCGCATAAAATCAAAACATTACCTTCAAAATCAGCTAATTTTTCATTTGCTTGCATTACTGCATGTCCGGTTCCGAGTTGTTGGAGCTGATATGCAACCTCAACATTTGAAAAATTATTTTTTAAAAATTCTTCCACTAATTCTTTTTTATGCCCAATAATCGAAATAATTCTATTAGGATTTAATTTCGAAGATACATCTAATACATAAGATAATAATGGCTTAGAGTTTAAATCTGCAAGAACTTTTGGAATATCTGGGTTTTTCATTCTTTTGCCTTGACCCGCTGCTAAAATCACAATTGCTAAATCTTTTTTCGTATTCATATAATAATTTTCTAATTTACATTTTTAAAACTGCAATTTACGAAATATCTTTTTTTAATTGAAAAAATGCTTTTAAACTATTACACATTACTAAAACTAAATGACGAATTAAAAACCTTAATTGGTGAGAGAATAACAGATGTTTTCACGCAAGAAAAAGACTCTGTTATTATAGAATTTGATTCAGATGCGCCAATGTTTTTAGATTTTTCTTCGGATAATAAATATTCCTCTTGTTTTCTGCGAGATGATTTCAAACGTGCAGGTAAGAATACAGTTACACTTTTTGATGATGCCATTGGAGATATAGTCCAAGATATTAAAATATTTAATTTCGATAGAATAATAAAAATTGAATTAATTAATTCTGATATATATTTAATTTTATTTGGTCGTGGATCTTCTAATTTAATTATCACAAAAAAAGATAAAATAATTATTGATTCTTTAGAAGATAGCAAATTTCTAATTGGTACTAAATTGGAAATTAAAAAGAAAAATATTGAACTAATTCCTGATAATTCAGTTTTTGATAATCTAGCTAAATTGCCTTTTATTATGGGAAATAAACTTGCTAATGAATTAATATTTAGAAATAATTTAAATAAAAATCAATTAGCAAATAAATCAGAAAAAGATTTAATTAATTTAGTAAATGATTTTATTTTAATGTTAAAAAAATCTAAAAATTATATTTATTTTGAAAATAATAAATATTTAATATCACCAATTGAACTTACTCATCTGACTGAATTAGAAGTAGTACAAAAAGAAGAATCTATTTCTAAAGCCATTAAATGGGGAAAAATTAAATCAATTAATTCCGATGTAATTAATGAAGAAAAAAAAGGAATTGAAGGAAAAATAAATCAAGAATTAAAGAAATTAAATGCAAAACATAAACAATTTTCAAATTATTCACAACTTTTAGAACTTTCAGGCGAATATCGGCATTATGGTGATTTGCTTATGTCCTCTCCCAATCCAAAGTCTAACTCTGGAAGTGAAATAATAGTCCAAGATTGGTCAGGCGATGATTTGAAAATTGATTTAGATAAAAAATTAAATTTAATTAAAAATGCAGAAAGATATTACAAGAAAGCTAAGAAAACAGAAAAAGATGCAGAATTAAAAAAAGTTGAATTGCCAAATATTCTAGAAAGATTAGAGCGATTTAATTTTATAAAATCCGAATTTGAAAAAATTAAGAATATTAAGGAAATAAAGAATTTTAAAGTTAATTTTGCAAAAGATTTAATGTTAAAAATAAATCCAAAAATGGAACAAGAAAGTAAATTCAGACAGTTTGAAATAGACGGCTACCAAGTTTTTATAGGCAAATCCGCAAGCAATAATGACGAATTAACAATGAAGTTCGCCCGTCCTAATGATATTTGGTTGCACGCTAGAGGTGTCCCTGGCTCGCACACATTAATCAAAATTAACTCAAAAGAAAAATTAAGCAACGCAGTATTAGAAAAAGTTGCATCGCTTGCTGCATATTACTCGCAATCGAGAAAGGCGGGATTAGTTCCTGTAATTTATACCGAGAAGAAATATGTTCGCAAACCTAAAGGAGCAAATTCAGGTAGCGTTTTAGTGCAGAAAGAAAATGTAGTGATGGTCAAACCGCAAAGCCCAGATGAGATCTTAGGGTGAATTACACTATTATATAAACTATAAAAAATTATTTTTAATTTATAGGTAAAAATACTTATCAATAATATTAATATTTATTCATAATTATGCAAATGTTAAATTTAATTTTTAAATAAATAGATATGTTAAAAATATTAATCGCATTATTCTTTTTAGCTCCGTGGCTAAACGCATCTGACAGAGCTATGTTCATTGGTGTTGGAGCATGACCTGTTTATGGTATAAACGAATCTGCAAATAACGAAAGAAGTTTGGGTTATGGTTTAAAGGCAAATGCTGTGTATACTAACCTTTTAGGAGATTACGTTCACCTAGAGCTAGGTTTGGCTTATGCAAAGGAGAAACATGATCAAGACATACCATCATATTTTGAATCTGATATGTAACTCGGTGATTTAAGAGCTAGGTTTTATTTTTTAAGCTTTTTGGGTTGGAATATTTCACCTTATGTTTATGGAGGATTGGGAGTAGTTAATTATTCAAGTAAATATAATTCCGCTTTGGATCCTATGCCAGGTATTACAAAACCTGATTTTGATGGAAATGAAATTACGGGTACTGATTTGATGTATAATTTTGGTGGTGGGATTAGTTATCTGATTAATAAATATTGGACAGTTGATTTTGCGGCAGGACCAAATTTTGCATTCAATGATAATATTAACCCTTGGTTAGATGGTATAAACGATGCTTTTTGGACTGGCTATATAACTGTATCTTATAATGTTGGAGATATTTTCAATCTAAATAGTGATGCATACTCAAATGTAGAAGAATATAATACTAACGTTGGTGATAAATTAGTTTTAGAGGGTGTTACTTTTAAAACAAATTCTAGTGACTTAACAGATGATTCAGAAATTATATTACTAAGAGCATTAAAAACTTTAAAGAACCACTAAGATTGGGAAGTTGAAATAGTTGGTTATACAGATGATACTGGAGATAGACAATATAATATTGATTTATCAAAAAAGAGAGCTGTATCTGTTAAAAATTGGTTAACAAGCAGAGGAATTCAATCTAATAAAATAACTACTTCGGGTTTAGGTCCTGATAATCCTTTAGTACCAAATACAAGTGCTGAAAATAGAGCCAGAAATAGAAGAATTGAGTTTGTTAGAACTAAGTAAGAACTATTTACAAAATTTGTACAAAATAGCTCATAGAAATATGGGCTATTTTTTTATATTTTCTTTAATATTTAAAAATATTATTTAGCTCAACTTTTTCCCTTCTTTCCAATATATTTCATAATTTTGCAATGTAAATTTTACAAATTTATATTACTTTTAAAATTAAATATTGAAATAATTTAAATATGATAAAACTTGAAAAAAAAGAAATAGAAGCAATTGGGCTTATTATTGGACCTTTATTTGCTTTAATTTTTTATTATCTTGGAATTGTAGAAAGCCCACTTGCTAATGCAATGGCTGGAGTTACTATTCTTATGGCTATTTGGTGGATGACAGAAGCCGTTCCTCTTTCTGTTACCTCTATGCTACCGCTTATTTTATTTCCATTTTTAGAGATTCACTCTGCTAATGAAACTGCAAATCAATATATTAACTCAACCATTTTTCTATTTTTGGGTGGTTTTTTACTCGCTCAAGCAATGGAACGATGGGAGTTGCACAAACGTATATCCTTATATATCATACGCTTTTTGGGTGGTGATGCAAAAGGTATTTTAAGGGGGTTTTTCCTTTCAAGTTGGCTATTATCTATGTTTATAACTAACACCGCCACAACAATAATGATGTTACCTATTGGAACTGCGGTAATTAAAGGATTAGAAGGTAAATTTTCAGATAAGGCGGTTCATAATTTTAGTGTTGCATTGCTTCTTGGTATTGCATATTCGTCATCTATTGGAGGAATTGCAACGCTGGTTGGAACAGTTCCTAACATTGCATTTAAAAGTATATTTGAGATGACTTTTCCTGCTGCCCCAGAGATTTCTTTTGTTAAATGGATGTCATTTGCCCTACCTATGTCTGTGGTTTTGATGGTAGTGGTGTGGTTTGTTTTGAATAACTTTTTATTTAAAATTGATGATGAAATAAGCGTTGATAAACAATATATAAATAAAGAAATTAAAAAACTAGGTAAAATATCAATTCAAGAGACAATTATTCTTTACACAATGGTTTCTGCATCACTTTTATGGATTTTCCGAGTAAATGTAGATTTGGGATTTATGACTATTCCTGGCTGGAGTAATATACTACCTGATCCTTCGCTTGTAGATGATTCAACTGTTGCTATTGGATTATCTATTTTATTGTTTATTATTCCAGCGACTTTGAGTAATTTAGGAACAGATTTTAGATTAATGACTAAAGATACAATAATAAATATTCCCTGGGATATACTACTTTTATTTGGTGGTGGATTTGCAATGGCTAAGGGATTTCAAACTACTGGTTTATCTGAAATAATTGGAAATGGATTTGCCGGAATGCAAAATGTTCCCCCTCTTTTGATTAGTTTTTTTATATGCTTTGTTGTTATTTTTTTAACAGAATTTACCTCAAATACAGCGACAACATATACATTTTTACCAATACTTGCTTCAATATCTGTTGCGATAGATGTAAATCCCATGATATTAATGATTCCTGCTACAATTAGCGCTTCCCTTGCATTTATGTTACCAGTTGCAACTCCCCCAAATGCAATAGTGTTTGGCTCTGGTAAAATCAAAATCGCAGAGATGGCAAATACTGGTCTTTGGATTAATATAATTGCAGCAATATTAGTTCCTTTGCTTTTCGCTTTGATTGGCAATTACATTTTAGATATTGATATGGGAGTTAATCCAAGTTGGGCAGAGTGAATTTAAGGTATAGTGCTGATTTAACAAATAAAAATAGACAACACAAAAATTACAATTATTAAAAAAATCTTTACAAGAATATTTAATTAAATTATATTCCTTAATTTTGAATTATATGTTTTATTAATATCAAAAATAATGAAAAAAATCTTGCTTTTATTAGTTATTGGATTTCTAATTTCTTGTGGCGGAAAAAAAGAAAATGAGTTAGAAATCTCAGAACTTGATTATAAACCTGAGATGGATTCGCTTAGGTTCGAGGGTGAAATACATTTTAGAAATGTAAAACAACTTACTTTTGGCGGAAATAACGCTGAAGCTTACTGGAGTTTTGATGATAAAGAACTAATTTTTCAATCCGATTGGGATGAAATAAATACTCAGGGGTGCGACCAACAATTTATTATGAAAACCGATGGCTCCGCTTATGAAACTGGCGAAAAATACAAGTTGGTCTCAACTGGAAATGGAAGAACTACTTGTGGATATTTTTTAAAAGATGGTAGTATGATATTTGCATCTACTCATGATGATAAACACGAATGTCCAGAAGTTATTTCTCTGACAGGTAGATATGTATGGGGCATATACCCTACTTATAATATCTACAAAAGAGATAAAGATGGAACTTTAGAAGTGCTAATATCTGGCGATTCATACGACGCAGAACCTACAGTATCTCCTGATGGTAAATATATGCTTTTTACCTCTACAAGAAATGGAGACTTAGATTTGTATAGATATGAATTTGAAACCAAAGAAATTATACAAATTACAAATGAACTTGGTTATGATGGTGGTGCTTTTTTCTCTAGAGATAGTAAAAAAATTGTTTGGAGAGCAAGCAGACCTAAAGGAGAAGATGCAGATAATTATAAAGAACTTTTATCACAAAATCTAGTAGAACCATTTGAACTTCAGGTATTTGTGGCTGATATTGATGGAAAAAATCCAAAACAAATTACAAATTTACCAAAAGCTAATTGGGCTCCATTTTTTCACCCAAGTGGGGATAAAATATTATTTTGTTCGAATCACGAAGACCCCAAAGGAAGAGTATTTTACATTTACTCTATAAATCTTGATGGAACAAATATGTATAAAGTTTCAAATTCTGGTTTATTCGATGCATTTCCAATGTTCAGTTACGATGGAAAAAAAATAGTATTTGCTTCTAATAGAAATATTGATAGACAACCAAGCAGAGTTACAAATATTTTTGTTGCTGATTGGATAGAAGAACCTGAAGATATTGATATAAACTTCGGTAAATAAATTAATAAAATATTTTAATTTAATCCCCTTAAAAATTATTTTTATGGGGATTTATTTTATTTATTTAGGTTAAAATATTTAGCATTTTTATTCAATTTATTTTCTGATTGAGTTATTTTTTATTTTAAATATTAATTATTTTATTATATGCTATGTTAAATAAACAATTATATTTATTAAGAATATATTAAAAAATGTATTTTATTATATTTTATATAAATATTATTTAATTAATAATATTAATTTAAATATTTATATTTATATTTATTTAATACACATCGGAGATGTGAAATAGTTGTAGAAAAAACATAGCCAAACTCACCTAAAAAAACGAATCTTCAAATCATTAAAAAATATTAAAAAAAAATTTAATTATATATCTATATATATCAATAAATTGTGGAAAACTAATCCTTGTATCGAAAAAAATAATTTGGATATTAAATTAGCATTGCTTAAATTAGCATTGCTTAAATTAGCATTGCTTAAATTAGCATTGCTTAAATTAGCATTGCTTAAATTAGCATTGCTTAAATTAGCAGAAATTACTTTTTACGAAAGTAATATTTTTGTTTAATTTATTTAAGGAGTTGTTATGAAACACATAGCACTTAAACTAAGTATTTTTTCTATGATTTTATTATCTACATTTCTTTGGTCTTGTAAGGAGGAGCCACTCGCTAAAATTGGGAATGATATTAATTATACAACTTCTACAACCTTTTCAAATCCTTATGATAGTGTTGGAGTTGAACACAATAATTTGTTAGCTTATTACCATAATAACAATTTACCTCATGATAGTACTCATTTAATGTTATATAATTTTGAGGGTGATTTTTTTGCAACTGTAGGTGATCTTGATAATTTTTAGAGATTATGGGTGATTATTATATTGTAAATAATATTTATTCTGAGAGTCAAGTAGATTCACAAAGAGAAAATATCAAAGATTTTTTTATGGAGGTAGGTTTATTTAGTAAACTAAATGATACTTTAGTTCTAAATTTTTTATTTGATCATGTAGATGATATTTTTGAAGAAGCATTTGTTATGAATTATATTGACTCAATTAATTATTCTATTTTATCCCCTATGATAAATGATTATAAAAATTTAGATTTAATTAGTTTTAATAACAGAATTGAAAATTTTCCTTGGGATACCTTAAATACAAGTGTCTATTCTAACGCACTGAAATTTGAAGCAGTATATAGAAAATCGAAAGAATATTGGTATCCAAATGGTTTCGAGACTAAAGCGGCAAGTTTATTAATGGCTCCAAATTATGAAGCTCTTGACCAAGCAAATGAAGCCATTGCAGTTTTAGGTGCAGATGCCTTAGGTACTGTACTAGGTGGATTTGGTGCTGCTGTTACTTCTGGTATAATGATTTTAGGGATTGCAACTTCTAACTCAGAAGGTGACGAAGATCCAGTTTGGCCTTGCTACTGTGTTCAATGTAAACAACCTGTACCTTGTGAATAAATACAAAGGAATAAACAAATGGAATTTAATTTAATTGTCTTATCTTTATCATTTCTAATAGTAAATTTTTTAATATATTCTTATTTCAGAATACGAAAATTTTCAGGAAAAAGGAGAGCCTATTATGTTTACCATATATCAAATGATAAAACAAAATATAAATTTATTGTTGATGTATTAAAAGGTATTGATTTAAAAAAATTAGCAACTAAAGAAAATACAACCATATTTGAAAGTAAAATAAAATTTAATGATTTTGGGTATTTTATAAAATTGGATTTATTTAAAGATCAAATTAGATTAGAATACTTTCCTCGATTTAAGAGAGATATTTTAAGTTATAATGATTTTAAGTCTGATATTATCACACCAATTTTAAAGAAACTTTGACGATAATCATATTAAAATAATTAAAACAAGGGCATCATTGCCCTTGTTTTTTTAATTTTCTCAGTATTTCCTCCTATTTACTTTTCAATAGATATTCCTCAATTTTGTAAAATCTAAAAAAACAAGTGGCACATTAATTGACCTATTAAAGTGTTGTTTATAAAATTGGGTTGAAATATGTCAAGAAATGTAGTAATAGCAATGCTTTTGCTTATGTTTGCTATGGATGTTGTAGGGCAGGGGGGTAAATTATGCTACAAATATTATGCTTCTCCGAAGCAATGAAATTTATAAATAATTGTAAAATTCAATCATAATAATCTAAATCAAATATATTTAATTTTCTAACCCACATCGGAGATGTAAAATATTTGTAGAAAAATAAACCTACCACCTACCCACAATATTGGAGATGTTGAATTTTAACAAATCAAAAAAATTTAATTCACCACCCAAACCCAACAACCCCAATGATTTGTGGAAAACTTTTTCTTTTGTGAAAAAAAAGTTCTTGCATATTAATTTAGCATTGCTTAATTTAGTATTGCTTAATTTAGCAGAAATTCAAATTTTATTTGAATAATTTTGTTAAATTAATATAAAGGAGCTGTTATGAAGCACATAACACTTAAACTAAGCATTGTTTCTATGATATTATTATCAACAATATTATTCTCTTGTAAAGAGGAATAACCAGTTAGAAGTGGTGGAGAGTTCTATCAAAATTTAACTACTAATATTACTTATTCTGGCTATGTTGATACAGTCAATATGGTAGGTCTTCATCATAATGAAGTTCTTGACACGTTATATGAAAAACTATATAGAATTAAAGAAGGAATTGATACTCAACCACACATATCTATAGATGATTTTATAAGAATTGAAGTTTACAATTTTGCTGATAATAAAGGTTATATTTTAGATTATTTAGATACATCTTCAATAATTTATCCAAGAGATATAGTAGGGTATTTACAAACAAGTCCGAACTTAACAGAACAATCTGAGCAAATGTTATTAAATTTAGACAGTATGGTTACTGAATTAGCTAATAATAATATTACAATTGCTCAATTTGATTCATATTGTAACTCAAATATAAATTTAGCATATAATTTAGATAGTCTTTCAGAAAAAATTTCTATAGGGTTAACTTTTGCAGTGGCTAAACATACTGCTAACTATTGGAATCAAAATTACGATGACTGGTTTAACCTTATGAATGATATAGAAGAAAGTACTAATTTGGTTTCAAAATCTAAATCTAATTCAAAAAGTAATAAATTACTTGAAATAAGTCAAGATGGCAAAGATGTGATTAATCAGGATTTGGAGGGTGCCAAACAAGGAGCTTTTGCTGTATTAATCGCTGGAGGATTATCTGCAGGTCCAGGTGGTGCTTTTGCTGGTGCAATTGGTGTGTCAATGGTCTATGCTGGAACTAAATCTTTGAAAAAGGCAGTAAAAATCGCTGCAGGAGCTCCATGGTGGTTAGATTGGCTTTAAATAAATTAGTAAATAATTTTCTAAAATTTAGAAGATTTCTAACTAAAAGAGTTGTAAATATAATGATTTTTACAATCATTTTGCTTTTAGTAATTGACTTTATAATGTATGGTTTTAATTTGACTAAAAGTAAACCATCTATTTTAGGATCTATAATTGCAGGTTCTTTTGGTGGCTATATTATTTATTTTATAGCTAATAAAAGAAATAAAAACTTAGATAGTAATTTAAAAAAGTAAGATTTTATTAAAATATTATAAATAATTCTTGTTTTATTCCCAAATCAACAAGGGGCATCAAAACCCCTTGTTGATGTTACTAAATAAAAAGATAAATGCACTAAATAACTAATTCATCTGGGTTCCTTCTGCTATCAAATATTGCTATTATATATATTCGTTTATTATTTATTTTATAAACTATTTTATAAATTCCTGATTGAATAAATCTGTAATCACCATCTAACAAAGTTTCAGATTTTCCTAGTTTGGGATTCCTTTCTAATAAAGTCACGGATTTTAATATTTTATTTAATAGGTTTTTAGCAATACTATAATTTTCATTTATTAAATAATAATCTAAAATTTCTTGAAGGTCAATTTTCGCAGAATTAGTCCACCTTACAATATATTTCATAATAGTAAATTTGCTATTTCTTCAGAAGAATAAAGGTTATTTTCCAAAATATCTTTTTCAGCATTGTTGATTTTTAACTGATATTCTTCGAGTGTCATTTTTTTATGATTTTGCAATAAAGAATCTATTTCAAATAATACATCTGTATCATTTAATTCATTTATTTTGTTTATAATATTTGATTTTAAATTTTCTTGCATAGATACTCTTTGTTTTTGTCTATTAACGAATATCTATTTTCAATATTTTATAAATTAAATTCAAAAAATAAAGTATTCTAATCTTCGTCTTTATTTAAGATACATAAATTAAATAAAAAAAAATGGAAAGATTATCAATAGAATTAACTAATCCGCTTGCTAAAAATCTATTAAATGATTTAGAAACACTTAATTTGATTAAAATTGTTTCAGATGACGTTGATGAAAGATTTTTACAAACTTTAGCTAAGCTAAAGACTAAAAAAAATGATATTTCTGTGGAAGAAATAATCAAGGAAGTTGATGTTGTAAGACAGAAAAGATATAATGAAAATAATATTTGATACTAATGTTTGGATTTATTTTTTAATATCAAATAAATTCGAAGTGATTTATAATTTATTGAAGAATAATATTATTACTTTAGTTTATTCTGATGAACTATTAGATGAAATTAAAGATGTATCTAAAAGAAAAAAATTTAAAAAGTATTTTGAAGAAGATGATGTCAATAATATTATAGATTTATTGAAAAAATATGGTTTACAAATTCACATTGAATCAAACATAAAAATTTGTAGAGATAGAAAAGACAATTTTATTTTAAATCTTGCAGTTGATAGCAATTCAGATTTTATAATTACTGGGGACTATGACTTATTAGTTTTAAATCAAATTGGATATACTAAAATCATAAAATATAGTGAATTTGAATTTATCTTAAAAGATTATTAATACCAAAAAAAAATTTCCACCCAACCCCAATAATATCAATAAATTGTGGAAAACTTTCTCTTTTTTTGAAAAAAAAGTTCTTGCATCTTAATTTAGCATTACTTAATTTAGCATTGCTTAATTAAGCAGAAATTCAAATTTTATTTGAATAATTGTTAAATTAAGATAAAGGAGCTGTTATCAAGCACATAACACAAAAACTAAGCATTTTTTCTATGATATTATTATCAACAATTTTATTCTCTTGTAAAGAGGAACCGCCGGTTAATTCTACACAAAATTTAAGAATATTAAATAGTGTAAGTTTGTATGATTTTACAAATGATGTAAATACAGTTGGTTCTTTACATAATGAGTACTTAGACAGTATGTATACTTTGCTTTCTAAAATAAAAAACGATGAAATAGAACAACCAGATATTCCTCTACTGGATTACCTAATAGGAAATTCACTATCTTTTGCTTATGTTAATGGGTTTGATAATTCCAATGTTGATACTACTGGGATATCAGATTTTTATTTTAACCCAATTGCAATTAATGATATTTTAACAACTGATACTATTTTAAGTCAATCTGCAAAAAATATGCTGATTAGTTTAGATAGTGTTTTTAATGTGTATTCTAATGATGGAATAACTCTTATGCAATTTGAAACGTATTGCAATACAAATATAAACATAGCATATTCATTAGATTCAATCACTGAAGCTTACGTTGTTGGTATTGCATTAAGTGTAGCAAAAAATTCGGCTAATTATTGGAATACTAATTTTGATGATTGGATTGACTTGCTTGAGGAAGAAAGTTCTATACAAATAAAGAATGAATTGAAACATCAGAATAAAAATAATAATAGATTATTAGCATTAAGCCCAGAAGCTAAAAGAGTCATATCAGCAGATGTTGCTGGGGCAGTAGGAGGTGCTGTTCACGGACTATACTATAGTTGGGTTGGAGGACCAGCAGTAGCTATTGCCATTACAATTAATGCAGGACTAGTCGGTGGTGCAGCTGCGTCTGGTGTATCAGCACTTTCTATTGTGATAGATGTTCCATGGTGGTTGCAAGGCATAACTGGTTGATAAATATGAAAGAGCATAATTCAAAGAAGATTTTATTATCAGTTATAAAAATATATTTTGATTTTAAATATAAATCTCGAATTAAACTCACTATATTTTCAATAATTGAAATGTTTTTGTTACAAATAATTGTCTATATTTTACTTTTTGGAACTGATGATGTTTATGACTCTTCAGTAATTATTGTTTCAATTGTTTTTGGCTTGATGTGTGGTATTTTTTGTTTTGAGCTAGAAAAATATAAAAAAAGCAAAATAAAAAGCAAGAACAATTTGTAATAAAACAAATTTTACTCAACAAGGGGCAACAAAACCTCTTGTTGATGTTGTATTAAATAATTTATTAATTATATTAAATTAATTCTATTCTATTCAACATCTCCGATGTTGAATATTAATCAAAACCCAAAAACAAACACAACTATTAACCAATTTATGCTTCCTAAGTCCATATATAAAAAAAATAATAAAAAAAAATAAACTTATATATCTATATATATCAATAGATTGTGGAAAAATACTCCTTGTGTGGAAAAAAAATAATTTTCTACTAAATTTAGCATTGCTTAATTTAGCATTGCTTAATTCAGCATTGCTTAATTCAGCATTGCTTAATTCAGCATTGCTTAATTTAGCAGAAATTCAAATTTTATTTGAATAATTTTGTTAAATTAATAAAAGGAGTGATTATGAAATACATAACACTAAAACTAAGCATTTATTCTATGATTTTATTATCAACAATATTATTCTCTTGTAATGAGGAACCGCCAGTTAGGAGTGGTGATGGGATTAGGATAACTAATTCTGCTACAATAACATATAATGATTATTTAACTGCTGTAAATGATGTAGGTACTCATCATAATGAATGTATGGACACATTTACAACAAATTGCTTCGAATAAAAAATGAAATTGATCCTCATCCACAAGATTCAATTAATGATTTTATTTATAATGAAGTCATAAATTTTGCGGAAGATAAAAATTACGATTTGTCATATATTGACTCTATGGAAGTTAATATTTACGCTACATTAAGTGATTATTTGAACTCAAATCCAGATATAACAGAAGAAGCATTTAATATGTTATCTGATTTGGATAGTGTATTTAATGAATATGTTGATGAAAATATGACTTTAGTACAATTTAATCAATATTGTGATTCTGAAATACCAGTAGCATATAGTTTAGATAGTTTGATAGAAAAATATATAGTAGGTGCAACATTAATGGTAGCAAAATATACAATAAATTATTGGACTTCTAATTAAGATGATTGGGTAGAATTGGGTAATGTAGATGAAACTATCAAAATAAGTATTAATAAAAATAAATCTAATTCCTCAAAAACAAAATTATTAGATTTAAGTCCTGCTGCAAAAAATGTTATGGGAAAAGATATCGGTGGAGCAGTAGGTGGAGCTGGTGGAGCTTTGATGTTTTTTGCTACAAATCCAGAAGCGGTTGTTGCTACTGGACCAGGTGGAATAGCAGCTATTACCCTTGGTGCTGCTATGGTAGGAGCAGGAATAAACTCAGTTAAAGCAGCTATTGGAGAAGCAGCCGGTGGGCTACCTTGGTGGTTGGATTGGTAATTATATTATAATAAGAGAATTATAAATATGAAAAAAATAACAAAAAATAGAAAAATTAATTACATTTTAACAATGCTAATGTGTATAATATTTTCAGTCTTTGCTTTTAATGTTGCAATATTTATTTTTGAAGACTATGAACCAACATTTTTATTTGAAATTATTTTAGGGATTTTACTTGGGAATGTAATTTATTTTTCAAATAAAAATATAGATAATTTAAAATAAAACAACTTATCACTCAACAAGGGGCATCAAAACCCCTTGTTGATGTTACTTAATAAGAAAATAATTGCACTAAATAACTAATTCATCTGGGTTTCTTCTGTTATCAAATATTGCTATTATATATATTCGTTTATTATTTATTTTATAAACTATTTTATAAATTCCTGATTGAATAAATCTGTAATCACCATCTAACAAAGTTTCAGATTTTCCTAGTTTGGGATTCCTTTCTAATAAAGTCACGGATTTTAATATTTTATTTAATAGGTTTTTAGCTATACTAAAATTTTCATTTATTAAATAATAATCTAAAATTTCTTGAAGGTCAATTTTCGTAGAATTTGTCCAGGAAACAATATATTTCATAATAGTAAATTTGATATTTCTTCAGAAGAATAAAGGTTATTTTCCAAAATATCTTTTTCAGCATTGTTGATTTTTAACTGATATTCTTCGAGTGTCATTTTTTTATGATTTTGCAATAAAGAATCTATTTCGAATAATACATCTGTATCATTTAATTCATTTATTTTGCTTATAATATTTGATTTTAAATTTTCTTGCATAGTTATTCTTTGTTTTGTCTATTAACGAATATCTATTTTCAATATTTTATAAATTAAATTCAAAATAATAAAGTATTCTAATTCTACGTCTTTATTTAAAATATATAAATTAAAAGATAAAATGGAAAGATTATCAATAGAATTAAATAATCCTCTTGCTAAAAATCTATTAAACGATTTAGAAACAATGAATATAACTAAGATTGTTTCAGATGACGTTGATGATAGATTTTTAAAAACGTTAGCAAAGCTAAAAACAAATCCAAATGATATATCTATGGAAGAGATAATCAAGGAAGTTGATGCTGTAAGACAAAAAAGATATAATAAAAATTTTTTACATCTTTTCATTCAGTTGGGAAGAAAATGAATAAATATGAAAAAATAATATACTGGAGCGATGAAGACGATTGTTTCGTTATTGATGTCCCAGAATTACCGGGTTGTATGGCTCATGGTGATACCGAATTTGATGCTCTAAATAATATAAACGATGCTATTGAGTTATGGTTAGAAGTAGCTAAAAATGAGAACCTAGAAATTCCAACACCGAAGGGTAGAAGATTAGTTTTTTACTTAATTCTATTCTATTCAAAATAAGAGATAATCATAAAAACGGGTTGATGATTTTTAATTTACTTTCAATCATCTGATTGTGTTGCATATCTTCAGAATATAATATATTTGAATTTGTAGATATAGCAGAAGATATAATTAAACTATCATAAAAACTAAATTGGTATTTATTTGATATTTTTAAAGCATTTAAAATATCTGTTTCATTATTTAAATAAACATTATTTAATTCAATTTGTTCTTTTATAATATTTTCAATATTTTTAAAATCTAATTTGAATTTTTTAATTAAAGTATTTGATAACTCTTTTAATACTTGAATACTTGTAAATGAATTATTTTTAATAATTATTTTTCTTGCAATTTCTGATTTTTCTAATTCATCATCAGAATAGCAATATATGCAGATATTAGAATCAATAAAAACTTTATCGTTCATTTGCTAAATCACGATTAAATTTATATTCTTTTGTTTTCAATAATCTTAAATTTTTGAATTTAATTTTGTTTTTATCTTTTTTACTAAAGATATGCACTTCCAACTCTTTACCAATAAATTCATTTGGTAGATTTAAGATTAATTTATTTGCTTCTATTTTTTCATCAAATATTAACATATTTTATCTTTTATTTATTTTGCGTTACTATTGCTATTGACTATTATAATTATGTTTTATTTTATAACCATATTTTAAAAAAAAATTTCCACCCAACCCCAATAATCTCAACAAAATGTGGAAAACTTTCTCTTTTGTGAAAAAAAAGTTCTTGCATATTAATTTAGCAGTGCTTAATTTATCAGTGCTTAATTTAGCAGAAATTTTTAAAAATATTTGAAATTTTTTGTTAAACTTTTTTAAAGGAGATGTTATGACACGCATAACTATAAAAAAACTAAGCATTGTTTCTTTGATATTTTTATCAACTTTTCTATGGTCTTGTAAAGAGGAACCGCCGGTAAAGGAATTGGTGAAGCAGTTGAAACAATCTGGGATGCTTTTGACTTATGGTAAAGGATTAATATGAAAAATACATTAAAAACACTTATTCAAATATTTTCAATTATACTATTAATTGAAATATTTTTGATTCCATTTTTTGAAGAAAATGTTTTGGAAATCAAAAATTTTAAAAGTCAAATGGTGATGTTTTCTTTTATTATTTTTCAGAATTTGATTTTAAAAATAATTTCAAATTTGGATAATAATCAAAATAAAATTGATTCATCAGAATTTGATTTAAATTTGGTGCACAGTTTTTTAATTGTAATAATCTCTATTACTTTTTTGCTAAATTTTTTAGTTGAAAGTAAAGAAATTTTAAATTATTTATTTGTTGGTTTAAATTTAATTTACTACATGAATTTAACTTACTTTTTTATTAAACAATATAAAGACAAAGTTAAAAAGATAAAGAATTTAAATCTTAACAGCAAGTAGTAAATCAAATTTAAATATTATTCAAGTGAAAAAAAGGTAAATTCCTTTTTTTCACTTTTTATTTTCAATTCAGTATTTCCTCCTATTTACTTTTCAATAGATATTCCTCAATTTTGTAATATCTAAAAAAAACAAGTGGCACATTAATTGACATCTTAGTAGTGTTGTTTATAAAATTGAGTTGAAATATGTCAAGAAATGTAGTAATAGCAATGCTTTTGCTTATGTTTGCTATTGATGTTATAGGACAAGACTATGAGTTCAATATTGTCCAACGTCGCAAATATGACCAAATACACGCAGAAATTTGGGTTAAATCGCTAAAGCCAAATCCGCCGGTTATTGGTGATGCACAAATTTGGTTAGAGTATAATTCTGCTTTTCTAAGACCAAACACAAATACCGTGAATGGTATTGCTGATTCAATCTCAAGTAATATAGACCAAGCAAACCCACTTATTCAAATTAATTCGGTTTACAACAGCACAAATGGATATGCCAGTTTATCGGCATTGAATAATCAAACTAATATTGGCATCCGAGCAAGATTAATCAGTATGGGGAGCGGGGGTTTCATTCCACTTCAAACAGGACGTGGTTCTTTCCTTGGCAAAGTTGTATTTGATATTATAAACAGCCCAGCAATTAACACTCAAACAGGAATAAAATTTTTAACTTCAAACCCAGCAACTAATGTTCTTGATGTAAACTCAACTAATATCACAAGCAAAGCAACATTAAAACAGCCAAGCAACTTCACGATTATCGGTGTAACGCTTTTATCACCAAAATTCACAGGACAAGTAATTGATAGAGATAAGCCATACTTATCACTTGCAAATACATATCAAGGAGTTGGCTATCCAATTTATTTTGAGCGTTCGGTTAATCCGCAGGCAAACCCTGGGATATTAAACGGTAATATTGCATATAGTTTTGAATATAATGATGGAAGTTGGAAAGAAATAGGAAGAGTAGCCGACCACAATAATCGGGCGTTAGGTAGTTCAGTATTTTATCGTTCTGGTGATATTGCAAGACCTACAGGGGTTGGAACTTTAGTTATAACTTCATCTGCTGGGCAAGCTATTGGAACATCAAATTACAGAAACCCAATGAGAGTTTTATGGTCAAAACCAACAAATATTAGAGAAAGAAATAGCAATGTAAAGTTAAGAATTTCAATGCTTAGCGGTAGTGTAGAAGATAATATTGAAGATAGAGAAAAAACTAATCTTGTTTCAGAATCTGCACAAACTCAAGCAATGGGAGTATATTTCACAAGTTTTTTGAATGGTGCAAATGAATATTTTAAAACAGAAAAAACATTTTCAAATCCGACACATCTAACAATTGAAGCATGGGTAAATCCAACTAAATTAAATTCAGGTGAAGTTGGAATTGTTGCATCGTCTGGTGGGCCTAATCAAGCTGAAATATTTGGCAGTAAAGAAGGTGCTTGGCTTTTATATTTGAAGGATGGAAAATATCCTGCTTTCCGAGCAAGAGAAAATCAAAATAGGGGTGCAGGCGGATATATTGTAAATCTTGTAGCAGAAGACCCAATAAAAGCAAGTGCATTTTCAGATAATGAAGATGGATTTTCAAGAAATTGGACACATATTTCGGCAATATTGGAAAACTCAATTGCATATTTATATGTTGATGGCGAGTTGGTTGCAACTGATATAATTAATAAAAATAACGATTACAGACTATTAATTACAGACCATCCAATTTGGGTAGGAGTTAATCCGAATAATAAGTTAGATGCTAAAAATTACTTCGCAGGTGCAATTAAAGAAGTGAAAGTATGGAGGACGGCTTTTGGTCAGGATTCAATTAGAAAGTATTCTACCGGAGTTATAAATCCAGCTACAATTGATATTAATCAGCTTCCGGATACAAGAACCGGTTTAGATTTATATTATAAACTTAGTGATGATTTAAAAGATTATGCTACAAATACGCAATTTCAGAATGGAATAAATAATCTTCAACATATTGTAGGAACACAAATAAGCGAGATTCCAAAATTTGTTCCAGATTTGCCACACGGAAGGATTACATCTCCGAGTAGAGGAACTGGCTTAGTTATAGAGCAGGGTCAGAACTATCCCATTAGATTTATAAGTTTTGGATTGGGGAATAATTCTCAAAGATTTTCACGAGATTTGTATTTAGAGTTTTCAACTAATAGCGGCTCAACTTGGGTACAGGTGGAAAACCAGCAGGGCTTAAAACTTGGTGGTAATGGAGCGATTGATGTGGAAGATAACCGAGCAACTTGGGAACCATACCAAAGTAATGATGTTGGAGGAAGTTTAAGAGATGTAGAGCCATACGAAAAGAGAGTGATGCTTCGCATTACAGGACACGAAAATCATAATCAAAGAACTATTTCAAACACTACTGATGAGTTTATAGTTTCAAGAGAATTTTCATTACGTAAGACAAAAAGTAATAAAATTTATTCAGATAGCACAAGTAAATTACTGCCAAATAAGGAAGGAATTTTTATTGAAACTTGGATAAAGCCACATAGATTCCCTACAGAAAGTGAAAGTGTGTTCCCAATTCTTTCAATGCTTGATTCTTTAACAAATGATATTAAATATGACTTGTCATTGAATCAATTTGGGCTATTAGAGTTCACCTACAGAAATAGCAATAATCAATTAAAGCGAGCAATATCTGATGCGAATAAAGGACTTCCAGAGCCGATTTCAACAACAACAGACACGGCTTGGGTTCATATAGCTTTTTATTTTAATCCATTTAATCAGGAAAGTCCTTATTTATTATGGGTAGATGGTATTGAATTAGAAAACGATTTCGGCGAAGAAGATTTTTATGATTTGAATTATGACACGTTAAATAATAAAAGAATGTATCTTGGATATACTCCAATAATGCAGGGTGGGAAGAGGAGTAATGGATTTGAGGGAGAGTTTAGGGAGTTAAGATTTTGGAGGGGATTCCCTGCAAAAAGAAATTATAATAATGGTAAAGTTACAGAATTTATACAAGGTGCATTAACCGCAAGGGTAGATAGATTTACAAGATTAGACACATTAAATGTTATTAATAGTTTTTCTTTTAATGGAGGTTTGTTCCATAAATTTGGTAGGACAAAGGTAATTCCTGGTTCGATAGATTCTTCAATGGTGTTTGAATTTGTTGGGTTTAATCCAGTTTATTCAGGTAACAAGCCATATATGAGAATTGTAGAGCCACAAGAATTTACTACTATAAAACAAACTAATACAAATTTAAAAATCCGTTGGGTTGGGTTTGGATTAGATAATAATGGCTTTACCGCTGGGCAGAGATTTGGAAATCCTCCATCGCTTCAATTTTCGGAAAAAGGAGGGGCAGGTAATAGCGCTGTACCTTATCAATATGTAGGTTCAAATTATTTTACAGGAAATACAAGAAATTCGCTTTCATTACCAGATTCAAATAATTATAGATTTAAAGAATTTGGAAATAATATAATTTTTGCGGCTTCTGTTAATATTTCAATTGCAAACCCAGACTTGAATAATGATAATTTATTTATCGACCAAGGAGCTTTACCAATTGTTACAGATAATCTAAGATTCAGATTAACAAGTAGATATGTTGTTGAAAGTACTCCTTTTCAAGTTCGTTCCGAGAGTCCGCTTTATACTGTAATACCGGGAGAGAATTTCACTTTACGTGTGTTACTAGAAGGGAAACATCGTGGCAGAACTTCGCCAATCGAACAAATAAAAACAAAATATGAAGAAGGCGGAATTAAAGTTACTTTGCTTGAAGATAATTACGGAAAACCTGGAACAAAATTAGCGAGTGCTGAGGCGGTTAGGGGCTATGAAGAGCAAAATGTTTTTCATCAAAATTCTGGGCAAAGAAACTTTGCAAATCTTCCTTTTTTATTTCTTGATGTGAATGATGGCAATTATTGGGTTTTAGTTGAACAAATTAACCACCTTCCAATTATGAGTCGATTTCCTGCTCCTTTCAAATATAAAGGTGAGGATAAATCAACTTGGGCAATAGAATCCGGTTGGGATTTTACTTCATGGAATGGTAGCAATAATAACTTTCTTGTTGAAGGAGAAAACCCTTGGACTCAACAAAGATATACTGCTTTTGGTAATGGAGAGGCGATTAAAGATTCTGCTTTGTGGGTTTCAACTGGTTTGAATTTCAACGATGGTTTGATTGATGCAGTTGTAAGTCCATTTCCAGCAATGGTTGCTGGCGATGCAAACCAAGATGGAAGAATAGACTCTACAGATATTCAAGATATACTTATTAATACTGGTGGAAGTAATATTCAATATGACTTAAACGCTGATTCAATTGTTAATGCCGTTGATAGAATACTTACTCAACGCAATATTGGTAAAGTGAGTTCTTTGGGTGAGTATAATTATCTTGTATATGGAAATTCTGATACATTTACTTCATCAATTGATTTTGATGATAAAAATGAAGAACAAATAAATAAATTAAATAGACTAAATAAATTTAATAAAACAAAAGAGATTAATTCATTATTAAATAATGTTGCTTATGAAATTACTTCGCAGACAACTGTGAATAATGATATTGCAACGGTGGAGTTTTTTATTAAATCAAGCGGCGCTGATTTATATCTTGGTAATGCATCATTTGCTTTTACTTTTGATACTCTTAAATTGGATTATCTAAATTATGATAATTCAGGAATTCTTTTTAGTAATAACCAAGAAGCTGGTTATTTAAATTCTTTTTCTGCTCCCAATGAAAATACAACTTTGCCTTATAAAAATATGAGAACTATTGAAATAGTATTGGCACAAGATAAAAATGGCTCTCTTGTGCCAGATATAGCAAGCTCACTTGGTAAATTACAATTCAAAATAAAAACTGATGATGCTATCATTCAATTTAATTGGCATAATAGCTCGATAGTTTATGATAATCAAAGGCAAAATGTTAATCCGCTTGGAATTAAAGAAATTATTTCGCCGATTAAGCAGTTTGATGTTAGGTTGCTTAATCCTGATGGAACTAAGAATTTTGGTGTAGGTCAGCAAATAGAATTAAAATGGGTAAACGAAGGTAATCCAATTCAACTTGAATATTTTAATGGAACAACTTGGCAGAAAATAACTGACTCTGTTTTTTCGAAAGAAGCTGAATCCTTTGAATGGAGATTACCAAATAATGAGATTGAAAATGCAAGAGTTCGAATAATAGATGCAAGTTTAAGTATAGAACTTGTAAGATCAGAACCGTTTAGAATTGAAAGAAGATTTGGGCAGATTGTTAGTCCTTCTTCGAATGATAGAATTTATAAAGGGGGAGAGTTTGTTCAGGTTTATTTTTCTACAACTGGCTATGATAAAATTGATATAGAATACACAGAAGATGGTGGAGATAGTTGGAAGGTTGTGAAAAAAGGAGTAGATGCTGATAGTGAAAAATTTTCTTGGACATTCCCTAGAACTAATACAAATGTATTTTATTTTAGAATATTAAGTGGAAATGAGATTATTGATATTTCTGATAGAATTAGAGTTTTGAATGGCTCTTTAAATATTAATACGCCAAACTCTTCAACTGAATGGAATGCAGGTAGCAATGAAAGAGTTAGATGGACTTCTGCAGGAGTTGACAGGTTTACTCTTCAATTTTCACTTGACGGTGGAGTGAATTGGTTAGATATATCAAGAAATGTGAATGCAACAGCAAGATATTATAATTGGGATATACCGAGTATAATTACAGATAATGCAATGATTAGAGCGATTTGGAGTGATGATCCAGAGATGCTTTATGATATGACTTCACCCTTTGCCATTGACCTAAGCAGTTCTACTGAATTTACTCAAAATCAAGAAAAAATATTTAAGTTAGTAAATTTTGAGTCGATAAATAATAGTATAAAGATAAACTCTAAAAGAAATATAAAAGTAAATGCTAAAGTTTACGATATAAGAGGACAATTAACAACTGAAATCAAAACATATTTTACACTTGGTAACAATGTTCTTTATTTGAATAATAACTTGACAAACGGGATTTATTTTCTGGTATTAGAAACAGACGACGGCGTATTTTTTGAAAAGTTCATTAAAGATTAAATTGGATTGAAAGGAGTTTAATATTCCAAAAATATTCAAGCAAGTATAATTGTTACAAGAGTGAAAAAAAACTCACCTCAATATAATTAGAAATTCATAAAAATTGTAAACATTAACTATTCATTATTTAAAAAATGAAACTGAAAAAGAAAAATTTGGCAATTAAATTGGAATTTAGTTAAATAGACATAAAAACATAAAAATATAGTGTTTTATGGCTATTATTAGACTAATTTAGTACATTAGTGATTAATAACTTACTGAAATGGAAATTTTTTTCCATTTTACTAAAGTTTTTAGTTTTTGTGTCGATATTTATATTGAAATAGTAGAAAAACTTGTAAAGTATATCTATAATATGACTAAGTAATTGAAAATTAAGAAAATTAAAAAATACACAAAGGATGTGTTTATATGAATAAAATTATGGAGGATTAATGAAAGAGTTGGGATTTCCCGATATTCGTTCACCGGTATGTGGATAATATCATTTAATATAAGCATCGGTTTAAAAAGTTAAACTGCTCCGTTAAAAAAAATTTTCGCAAAGAAAATTAATATTTAAAAAAGTAAATTAAATGTCTTTAATAATTTCTAAAAGGATTTAGTTATGAAATCTAAAAATAAACTTATAATGCTTGGCTTGCTCATGGCAATGCTACTGGGCTTTTCCAGCATTAATGTGTACTCTGCCGCAGTTACCTGGGATGGTGGAGCAGGTACAAGTAATTGGAACGATGCTCTCAACTGGTCAAACGATGCAGTTCCAACGGATGTTGACGATGTAACTCTTGACAACTCTTCTGTTGCCGGAGCTTACACAGTAAATGTCAATACAAATGGTGATGTAAATTCACTTATTGTGAATGGCGCTGATATTGTTCTAAGACCAGATGCAAGTAATGCAAGAACAATGCGTATTAGAGATTTTGCAAGATTAACTAATGGTTCAATCTTGTACACTAATGCAGGTGGAACAGGTCGTCTATCTTGGACTTTCGATGGTGCTGGTGCTACTAACACTATTGAGAATCTTAGAGCTGACGCTGATGCAACAAAATTGCAATTCCACAATGTTACTATTAGTAGTGCTATTACTACTCCTGCTGCAGCTGGTGATGGTAATTTTGAAATATATGGAAACCTTGCTATCAATGGAACACTAATTCCAAGTGCTACAGCAACTCACTCTCATATATATTTCAAAGGTACTGGTGGAACTATTACAAATAATGGTTCATTAGAACTTAATACAGTTACTTTTGATAACAACTCTTCTTATACTACTAATACTGATATGACAATCAATGGTGATTTGACAGTAGCAAGTGGTTCTTCTTTTGTTGTTAATAGTGCTGCTATTGTTACTTTAGATGGTACAGATAAAACATTAACAAATAATGGTACTTTAACTTTCAATTCTGGAAGTTCATTAAATATTGAGGCAAATACTACTTTAGTTGGTGACTTAGCAAACTTTGCTGGTGACTTGAATGTTGGAGCTTCAAGTCTATTAAAAGTTACTGCTACTAACAGCATAAGTGGAACTGGTTCGATTACAACTAGTGCTGGTTCAACTATTAATGTTAATGACGGTGATGGTGTTGCTGGTGCTATTGACTTAGCAACTTATTCGTTTAACGCTGCAACAAACTACGTTATCGAAGGTGGTATAACTGGATTTACTGCAGCAAGTATCACTACTGCTGATGATGTAACTTTTGGACCTGCTGCAGATCCAAATGCTGTTTTAGCTATAACTATAACAGATGGCTTCACAATGAGTGGAAATTTAGTAATTAATGCTAATACAAATGTAACTACTGTAACAGCTACTTCTGGTACAATTACTATGACTGGAACTAAAGCAATCACTACAAATGGTGAAGTTTTAGATTTTTACGGATTATTGATTGACGGTACAACTAATACTGTAACTATTGAAGCTGATAGAAATATTATTATTAATAATTTCTTAGGAGTTGCAACAGGTGATATATTAACAGCAGGCACAAACACTGGTAATGATGTTTTAACTTTTGATGCAGATGCAATTATTGATATTGACGGTACTTTAACTATTCCAGCTAATGGGGAAATTGAGGTATCTGGAGAACTAACTTTTAACTCATCAGTTAATGACGGTTCAAGGGTTTTCAATGTTCAAGCAAATGCCACAGTTGATTTCCAAGCGAATACTTTAACAACTGGAACATTTACAACTGCAGCTGGCGCTACGCTAAAAACATCTGCTGCTACAGGTCTTGCAGGAAACTTAACTAGTACAACAATGACTAATAATACTAATATTAATTTGGAATACAATTCTGGTGCATTAGTATTAGGTTTAAATGACGTAGATGGTTCTGGAACAGATTTAGCAACATTAACAGATTTGACTGTTAATGGAGCCGCAATTGCGGGGAACTACATTGATGGTAGTTCAACTTTAACAATGTTAGGTGATCTAAATCTTAGTGCAGGTTCTATGACAGCTACTGCTTCTGATGTGTTGTATTTTAGTGGTACTTCAGATTTGATCAATTCAACAAGCAGTGCATCTTTCTTGAAAATTCCATCTTTGTTAGTGGCTGGAACTTTAACAACTTCAGGAGATTTTTATATTTCAGGTGCAGTTGCTGATGCATTAAATGTAACAGGTACTTTAGACGCAGTAACTAATCAGTCTCATATTTATTTTGATGGTGGTACCGCTGCTTCAATAGATGGTACTGGTGGAACAGTGAACTTCCATGATGTTACATTTGAAGCTGCTACTGCAATAGATGCAACTATGACTGATATGAATGTAGCTGGTGATTTTAATGTTGAGGATGGTATTACTATTACTGGTGCAGCATTATCAAATGTTGATTTCAATGGTACATCTGAACAAACAATTGAATTAAATGCTACTGGTGCTTTATCATTAGATATAGTTACTATTTCTAATGCTGTTGGTGTTACAACTGATAATGATATGACTTTTGGGAATAATGATGGTGTTGTAACAATTTCTGGTGTATTTTCGGCATCTTCAGGAACTGTAACTAAAGCAGGGACAGGAAACTTTGCAATTTCTGGAAATAGTGCGACATTCTTTAATTTAGCTTTTCCAGCAATTTCAGCTGCAAATACAGGAAATTATTCAATAATTAAAGATGTTATTGGTGCTGGTACTTTTGACCCAGCTGGAACAGTTACTTTTACTGGTGATCCAGATGATTTAGATGTAACTGCAATTACAAATGACTCAAAACAAATTTCTGCTATATCTGTAACTACTTTAGGAGCAGGTGCTGCTGGAACTATAGAAGTGGAAGACAACTGTGAATTACAAGTGTCCGTGGCAATGCCTAGTAATACTAATTTTGATGTAGATGGTCGTTTAGAGTTAACTGCTACTGCTGCTGCCATGGGTGGAGCTGGTACAGTAGATCTAACATTTGGTGATGGTGGAACTTTACATTTATCTGGAACAAACGTTAACGGTCTTGATGATGCTGCTGAAACAAATGGTACTTTAACAACTGACGCAACTTCAGATATTATATTCGAAGGTCAATCAACTGATGTTGGATTTGGTACAAGAACTGTTCGTAATATTACATTTGACAACACTGCAGGTGCTATAATCTTAAATGGTACAGATATAATTACAGTTGCTGGAAACATCGTTCAAAATGGACCTGATTTCGGTACTAGTAATGCTACATCTCAAATTATTCTTTCTGGTGCAAGTTCGAATATCTCTGGAACTGGCTTATTATCAGTAGGTTTATTACACATAGCTGCAACTGCTACAGGTGCTACTTCTGATGCTGATTTAGAAATCAGAGGTGGTGCTGGTGCTGTTACTTTATTAGATGGTGGTAATTTCCAACATACTGGAACTATAGACTTTAATAATGCAGCTGCTACAATTGTTAATGGTGGCGATTTTGATGATTTATCTCTGGGTGATGTTACAATAACTGCTGCTGTTGGCTTCGCTGCTGATTTTTCAATCAACGGAAGTTTAACTACTGCAGCGGTATTAACTGGTTCAGGTACATCAAACTTATTTTTCACTGGTACTGGTGAAACAATAACTGTTGGTGGAACAAATCAAATAATCTTAGTTGATGTTACTTTCACTGGTTCTTATGATCTTGCAACTAATGCTGGTACAGATGTAGTTCAAATTGCAGGCGATTTAGAAGTAACTAATACTGGTTCGTTTGATATGAACTCATTAGGTGTTATTAACTTTACTGGTACACAAGCTATTATTAATGATGGTACTTTAGTATTTAATGGAATTAATAACTCATCTGGAACGTTAACTACTACTTCAAGTTTTGCAGTTGAAGGTAACTTTACAAATGCTGGTACTTTCGCTGCAACTGGTTCTAGTATTATTGAATTTGATGGAACAACTACTTTAACTGGTACTACAACTGCTGGTGCTACACAATTCAATGCAGTTACTGTTGACGGTGATGTTACTTTAGTAAATGATATTACTTTAACTGGTGACTTACTTGTTAATGGTACTTTCGTTAGAACAAATGCTGCTGCAGATGATGTTGTTTTTGCAGGTACAACTGCTAAACAAATTCAAAACAACGGAACTCTAACTTTTGGTTCTTTAGAAATTGCAAATGTTGCTGGAAATAATATTTCTACAAGTTCTGATTACAATATCTCTGGTACTTTCACTATTGGTGGTGGAACTGGTGGTAGATTCCAAGCAACTGCTGGAACTGTATCGTTTAATGGTGGTGCAGCTCAAGCATTAGATAATGCAACAACTGTTAACTCAAATGCACGCTTTTATGGTTTAACTTTAACTGGTGCTTCAACTACATTAACTCCAACTGCAAATTCTAACTTTACTGTTAATGGTCCTTTAACTGTTGAGAATGATGCATTGTTAGATTGTCATGCAAATGATGTTAGATTAACATTTAATGGTTCTGGTCAACAAGATATTACTCTTAACAGTACTGGAACATTAGGAACATCTGGTAGAGCATTCTTACACAATGTAACTCTTAACAATGCAGATGGTTTAAGATTAGTTGGTTCTGGTGGTGATATAATGATAGGTCAATTAGACTTAGATGCTACAATGAACTTCACAAACGGTGATGTTGACCTAAATGGTAACAACATCTTTACTGTAAACTTAACTGCTGCTGGTAACAAAGAAGGTTTAGGAAAATTAAATGAAGGTGCTGGAAATACAGTAGTAAACAATGGTCCAGAAACATCAACAGGTCATGTTTATGCAACTGTTACTCCAGTAGGAAATTTATCAAGTAACAACCTTGGTGGTTTAGGTGCATTTATAACAGCAACTAATCCGGGTGCTACAACTGTAAGAAGATACCACATTCCTCTAACTGTAGGAAGTGAGCAACAAGCATCAAGATATTATTCAATAACAACTGCTAACGCTAATTTAGATGGTAAATTAGCATTTTCTTACGACCAAAGCGAATTAGGTATTTTAAATGAAGATAACTTAATCCTTGTGTTTGGAGATGATCCTGCAGTTGATATCTGGACAATCCAAGAATCAACACTTGACAAATCAATAAAAAGATTAATAACTCCAAATGAAGCCATTGACCAGTTTAGTGGTCAAACAGAGTGGTGGACAATTGGTACTCCAGATTTATTATCTGCAACAGCAATAACAAATGGTTTAGCTTCTTCTCCATTATCAGCTGGAACTCAAGACAACGCAATATTTGGAGCTCAATATACTTCAAACGGTCAAGTTGATTTATCTACAGTAAGATTTAACTTAGGAAGAAATTTAGCTGTAACAAATGAAGTTGAAAAATGGAAACTTGTTTATTCAGAAGATGAAAATTATGCTACTTCTGAAGATAATAACGTATTGATTGATGTAGCTCCAGGTGGTGCAAACACAACTGGTGGTCAGTCAGGAGATAACTATATTCAGTTTGATTTAACTAGCGTTAATGATACTTATAAAAGAGTAAACGAAGGATCACCAATCAACTTATTTTTAGTTATTGATGTTATTTCTTCTGTAACTACAAATACTGCAACTATTACTACTACTACAACTAATTTATTGACTACAATAACTGATGGAGTAAGCGAAGAGTTTACTTTAACAGGTTCTAACTACTCATTTAGAGCGGCAGTAATGGTATCTCCAAATGAAATCGGATTAACAAATAGTCCATTAGTACCTGGTCAAGATAATGTAGCATTATTTGGATTTAAAGCAACTGTTACGAATGCAACTGGTTCACCAGGTATCACTGGATTCAAAATTAATTTTGACCAAGATCCTTCTGAAATTTTTGAAAATGTGAGAGTTTATCAATCAAATTCAGAACATGATTTCAGAAATATGGGAGTTGCAGAGTTAGTTACTTTAACTACAAACGACATAACAAGCACTCAGTTTTCTGTTGCATTTAACAAAATTAATATTGGAACAACTCCAAGATTCTTCTTTGTGGTTGCTGATGTTAAAAATGGTGTAACAAACACAACAAACGACATTACTCCATCTTTAGTTTACTCTAATATAACTTCAACTGAATTAGGAATTAGAGGAACTGATATTGATGGAAATGCTGCTGATTCACATACAGGTTTCTTATATTCTTTTGTAAATTCTAGTGTTACTGTGAATGTAGATAATAACACAGCAGCAAGTAACTTAGGAACAAGAGTTGACAGACAACCAGTATTTGGATTTACATTATCTCCGGATAATAGCCAATCAACAGAATTTACAGGTGTTAATTTTACAGTAACATTAAGTTCTGCAAATGAAACAGCTAACTTATCAAACTGGGGATTATACTATGATTCAAATGAAAATGGATATCCTGAGAACTCAGAAAAAGTAGCAAATGGTACATTAACATCAGCTACTGGAGTAGGTAACTTACAATTCACTGGGTTTACTCAAAACTTAACAGACGCTAGAAAATATTTAGTGGGTGTAAAAGTTGGAAGTAATGCAACTGCTGGAAATAAAATTTCAGTTCAGTTAACAAGTCAAGACTATGTTACTTTGACTTCTCCTGCAAAATTAAATGCAGCTGGACCTTTACCTGCAACAGCGGTAGAGCATACAATAAGAACTGCTGGAACAGCTACTGCTTTTGAAATCGCTCATCACAACTCTTCAGTTGTAACTGGGAATACACTTGGCTTTACAGTTAGAGCAGTTGATGCAGATGGTTACCCTACGAATGTAAGTGCTAATCAATCAGTTTCTATAGCATTTGTAAGTGGAGTTGGTACTGTAGGTGCAAACACAGCAACAATAGCTAACGGAACAAATAATGTAATTCTAAGCCCAGTAATAACTGCTGCAGGTGGTTCGACTAACTTAGTAGTAAATGCTACTGGTGGTTTAACAGCATCAGCAAATACTAGTGCAATTAAAGTATTAGAAGCAGAGCCAGCAGCAAATGACGCTGTTGTTACAATCGCAAACATAACTGCAACATCTGCAAGAATTACTAATATAACAGCTAATTCTGGAGCTACTGACGGAAGAATAGTAGTAATCAGACAAGGTGCTGCTCCTCATGCTCCTACTGATGGCACTCCTTACACTCCAAACTTAAACATCGCAGATGGATTAGGAGTTGGAGTAGGTCAAACAGGAGCAGGATCTTATGTTGTAATGGCAAATGTAGCACCTGGTGCAGCAGCATTTTCAAATGACATTACAGGCTTAATGCCAAACACAAGATACTACGTTCAAGTTTTTGATTATAATGGAACAACTCCGAACTTTAACTATGCAACAGGTTCGGTATATACATCTTTAACAAGCAGAAACCCGATATCATTTACAACTTCTACTGGTGATATAACTTCAGGAACATCTGAATCAGCTCCGGCGAATATTCAAACAGATATCGACGTAAATAGTACTATTACTACTACAGGTGGAGTAAATTGGTTCAGATTTAATGTTAATTCTCAGAAGAGAAACATAATAATCAGAATCTCTGACTTACCAGCAAATTATGATGTAGAATTATATGATGCTATAACAGGACTTAGTACTAAAACATTATTGAGAGACTCCAAAGTTCTATCAACTGGTGATGAGGTTATTATACTTAACCAAGCACCTGTAGGAACTTACGTACTTAAAGTATCAGGAGCAAATGAAGACGCTTACTCATCATCTTCATACAAAATTAGAGTTTCAACAAGCGCTAATGAGATTTTCTCTCAAGTTGAGTAATTTTAAAGGTAGGAGTGGAAGGACTTCACTCCTACCAATTTTTAAATCGAAAATTTGTTTAAATTAATTAAAGGATTAAATCATGAACCTTAATAGAATAAAAAAAGCAATTCAGGTATGCCAAGGAAAGGCACTTGTCTTGATGCTGACGGTTCTATTATTCGCTCCTGATGTATTCGCCCAAGACTATACAATCACTTTGAAACAAAGAAGATTGGGTGATAAAATCGGTGTTGAATTTTGGCTTAAAGGTACAACTAGTAATGTGCCAAAAATAGGTAATATGACAATCGGTGTTACATATAACACTGACCATCTATCGCCAGCAGATGTTGCTACTTATGATCTGCATTTAACTGACTCAATAGATTATATGATAGAGCAAACTGCACCATTACCTTACAGAGAATTTACCTCTAATTTCCATAGTGTAAACGGTTACAGTGCATTATCATCAAATCCGGTTACTGATGGAGTAAATTATGTTTCAATCATGCACGTTGCTATCCCAACAGTTCCTTCTACTCAAGGTTTCCAACCAGAAACTAATGGAATTGGTTCTTTTGTTGGTAAAATGGTGTTTGATATTATCAACCATGATAATTTAGATCTTACAGATTTAACTAACATTGAATTTAATACATTACAATCTATTGGTAACTTTGTATTAATCGATACTGATGGCAATGATGTAAAAGCAAATGCTGTTATAGTTAATGCTGCTAATATGTCAGTAAAGGGTATTACAATATTAAACCCTAACGGACCAAACGAGGCAGTAAATAGAAATAAATCTTACATCTCTTTAAATGCTGATGGATACCCAGTCTATTTCGAGCGTTCTGGTCTTTTCAGACCTACTGCTACAAGTAGATATGGAACTTCACAAAAACTTGCTTATGCTTTTGACTTTGTAGCTGGTTATAATGACCAACTTGACGACGAAAGTCAAGATTGGACAGAATTTATGAGAGTTGCTGAGCATAGAGTTGCTGCAAATGATGCTTCTATTACTCTAGCAAATGTAAGAAATGGAGAAATTGAAACTTCAAACGGTGCAGCAGATGGTTTCTTGATTACTCAAGGAAGCGGAGCTCAGTTACCAGTAGGTTCTGGAACTGGTTATGGTGGAGTTTTAAGAGTAATTTGGGAAGATGATGCATTTTTCCCTTTCCGTTCTGAGCAAGCAAGATTAAGAATCAGACAACTTGATACTACTGGAACTGGTGCTGATATTTCATTAAGAAGTAGAGTTGCTGATAGAACTTATGATATAAGTGATGCTAACTTTATTCTTTCAAGAATATTTTTCTTACAACTTGATGGACAAACTGAGTACTTAAGAACAAATGATCAGTTTTCTAACCCTACTCAATTTACAGTAGAAGCTTGGATAAACTTAACAAGTATTAATTCTAATACTTTATCAGAAATAAATCCTGCTATAGTTGCTGCTTCAGGTGGACCAAATTCACAAGATGCTGAAGGTAATTGGATGTTATATCTTAAAGATGGTAAATACCCTGCTTTTAGAGTAACAGAAGTAGAAGGTAGAGGATTAAATGGAACTCAGTTTATTGCTGATGTTATATCTCCTGATGCACTAACAGCGGCTACTGCAGCTGTTCCAATTGATAACAATACTGAACATCCAGGAAACTGGCACCATATCGCTGGTGTAGTTAGAAATAATGTTGTTTCTATCTATGTTGATGGTGAGTTGATGGAACAAACTACCAACCAAAACTCAAATGATATTAGACCAGCAACTGGTTCTCAATTGATATGGATTGGCGTAAACCCTAACCCTGGCATTGATGAAAATGACTATTTAAACGCTGGTATCAAAGAGGTTAAAATTTGGAGAAAAGCTTTAGCACAAGGTGAAGTTAGACAATATATGTCTGGAGTTAATAGCCCGAACGCTGCTCCTTTTGCTAATGGCGACGACAGAAATGCTTTAGAATTTTATTATTCTTTCAATGGTGTTTCTGCTGATTTATCTGACGCTTCTGGTCCAGGTTCAGGAGACCAAAATGGTGCAAACATTGTTAGATTATACACAGATATAAATAATGGCACTGTTTCTACTTTAAATGAAGAAAGATTCCCATTCAGACCTGATAGAGGACACATTAGAATCACTTCTCCTTCAGCTATGTCTGGTGTTACGAATTTAGAAGATAATGCTTACCAAGTAAGATGGGCATCTTTTGGAATTGGTAATACAACTACAGATTCTGATGATTTAGTTCTTGAGTTTAGCCGTGATGGTGGAAATACTTGGGCTTTTGCAATTAAAAATGATGGTAACCTTTTAAATGGAATGAATGCAGAATCAACTACTGATTTGTGGGAGCCTTACAGAAGTGCTACTGTTATTGGTCAATATAATGACTTACAAGCAGTTGCTCCTGGTGATTCAAACTATTCTAAAAATGTTAGACTAAGAGTAAGTGGAACAAATGATAATAATCAAGATAACATTACTTATTCAACTGAAGACTTTGAGGTTGCACCTTACTTCTCTTTACAAAATACAGGTGAAAACTCTGTAATTTTAATTGAGCCAAATCAAGATATGAATTTCTTAGGTGGTTCGGCAGTATTGGAAGCATGGATTAAACCTTATAGATTCCCAACTGAATTGGAAGAGTTCTTCCCGATTATTAACAAAATGGATACAACAACTGGTAATATTCACTATGCATTTAGATTATTACGCTCTGGTCAATTACAATTAGTAATTGGTTCTGCTGATGGTCAATTGTTTAGTGCTGAATCAAATCCGTTATTACCAATTTCAATTCCTAATACAGCTTCTGTTGATTCTGCATGGACTCATGTTGCTGTTTATGTAAACTTAGGAAATGGTACTGGAATTCCAGATGTAAGATTTTACATCGATGGTAATGTACAAAGAGGGGATGATATTCAAGGAACTTTACAAACAGCTACTAATGTGTCTGTAAATTCAACTAATGCTTTCCCTGGTTATATTGCTTACGAATGGAGAAACTTATTACCTAACGAAGATGGCGAAATTGAAGCTCTTAACTTATCTTTCATTGGTGAAATGAAAGGTCTTAGATATTGGAATGGTTTACCAAATGGTAGCGCTGCAACTGGTGTTGAACCAACTGAAATGACTTCATTCATACAAGGTGCAGCAAATGTTAAAGGTTCTGAATTACTTCAAAACTTCCAAACTAATTTAATTGCATCATTTGATTTTGATGGTACTTCTGTTGTTGCAAATGATATGGAATACAACTCTGTTTTCTCTGTTATCAATGGTGCAAATGACAGTTTATCAGCAAAAGTTATAATAAATAATGGTGTTAAATATACAGGAAACAAACCTTATGTTAAACTTGCTGAGCCTCAATATGAAGATAGAGTAGCTCAATCAAATACCAACTTAAGAGTAAGATGGATTGGATTTAATTACGATGAAGCTGGTTTTAATACTGGTAACAGTGTTTTAAGTCAACAATCTGACTTTGAATGGTCAAACTTTGGTGGTGGAGGTACTGAGAATATTCCTTATAATCCGACTTCTTCTGAAAATGATGATGCTGGATTTGTAAATTCATTCTCTTTACCATTAACTTCATCATTTAAGTTCTTAGGTACTAACCCACCTCATACTCAATATGCTGGTGAACTAAATGTATCTACTACAAAATATAATGCTGATGACAATACTCAAGAGCCATTCCCTGCTGCATTATTAAATGCAAGATTAAGAGTGAATGCTGAAGCAACAATAAATGCAGCTTCTCCTTTTGAGTGGACTACTTTTAAAGACCTAAGACATCAAACTGATTTATTTACTATAACACCTCCTTCTAACTTTACTGTAAGAGTTAATTTGGAAGGTTACCATTTAAACAGTTCTACTGATTTTGGTAATGTTGGTGGAGTTGATCAAGGTATTTTAGGAACTTCTTTTGACGAAAATGGTGTGAGAATCACATTATATTCTGACCAAGCAGGCACTCCTGCTGGTGTTAAAGCAACAGCTGAAAACGAAGCAGATTTTCAAGAAAAAAACCCTAACGGAAGTGTAACTGCTTTCCTAAGAGGTTCAGATGGTTCATTATTTGGTGATATAAACTTTGTGTTTACTGAAATAGTGGATTCTACTTATTATGTTTTAGTTGAACACGAAAATCACTTACCAGTAATGTCAAGATATGCAGCTCCTCTTCAATTCTCAGGTGATGATAAATCTACTTGGGCAATTGAATCAGGTTGGGATTTCCAAAACTGGGGTGGAGATACAACAGATGTATTAACATCAGCTAACGCTCAAGATCCTACTGCTTTTGGTGATGCATATTCTGCATTAGGCGCAATTTCTACTGACCCTACTCAACCAGACTTTTCAAGAACTGCATTAGTTTATTCTGATGGTCAAGGTTCTACAACTAATGTTGGCAAAATGGCTGCAATGGTTGCTGGTGATGTAATTAGAGACGGTCAGATTAACGTAGCGGATGCTGTTCAATCTCGTCTTGAAGGTCTTGGAAATAATTTAACTGCTGATGTAACTGGTGATGGTGCTGTAAACGCACTTGACCGTTCTATCATTGATAATAACTTTGGTAAAGTATGGTCTTTAGCTGAGTATTTAGACTGGGCTGAAGTTTATGGTATAGTTCCAGGTGTGGAATCTATCGACAATGGTACTGAATTTAACAAGATTAACACTAATAGCTTTGTTCGTTCTGAAGTGATGAACCAAAGAGCGATTGCAGCTAGTCAAAATCTTGATAGATTAATGCCTACTTTTGACAATGTTAAAGATATTAGACAAGCTAAATTACAATCAGGTGGATTGAGCTATAATGTTATTTCTGAAACAGAATTTATGGAAGAAGAGGGATTACTTATGCTTTCAGTATTTATTGAAAATACTGGTGAGCCATTTGCTCTTGGAAACTGTACATTTGCTTTAGAATATGATAACAATGCTTTATCTTTTGTTACAATTTCTAACACTGAGAACAGCCCTTGGAATGATGATCCAGCATTAGGTTACTTCAAAACATATTCTGCTCCTCTTCCAGTTGCTCCTCAACCTTTAGATAATGTACGTTCAGTTGAAATTGACTATGATAACAAACCATACAGAAATGCTTCTACAAATACTTTCTACAAACACCCTGGTTACAGTGTGCCTTACGAAAGAACACTTGTTGGAACTTTAGTATTCTCAGTGAGAAATCCTGATGTTGCTAATTCTTTCAACTTTGATTGGCATTACTCAACAGCAGTTATTGATATTGATGGAAATGCTATAACTCAATATGGTAACTTTGATGATTCTAAGAAAGTTGATACTCGTATCAATGCTGTTCTTACTTCTCCTAATGGTGGAGAAACTTGGGGTACTGGTAAATCTTACTTTATCTCTTGGTCTAAACCATCATTTAATCAAGATTTATTTATTGAATTGTCTCTTGATAGAGGTAACTCTTGGATAAGATTGAATGAAGAGCAAGTAAGTGCTGCTATCGCTAACTATGAGTATTCAGTTGAAAACTTCGAATCTAACGAATGTTTAATAAGATTAATTGATGCTGTTGATAATACTGTTGTAGATGTTTCTAACAATGTATTTACAATTGCTCAACCTAAAAACAAAGTTTCTAAACCAGAAGCAATTGACCCAATTTACTTTGCTGGTCAAACAAGTGAAATTCGTTTCGTTGCTGAAGAAGTAGAAAATGTTAGATTTGAAATATCACCTAATGGAACAAGCAACTGGACTACTTTGGTAACTTCAGTGAACGCTATTTCTGGAAAAGTTGAATGGACTGTACCTAGTAACATTAATTCTGACAAAGCTGTAATAGCAATGTATGATGCTACAACTGGTAACTATTTAGCAAGTTCTGAAGCATTCAGAATCCTTTCTGGAAACATTAACTTCATTACTCCTAGAACTGGTGATGTAATCGTTGTTAAAGAAGAGCCAATCAAAGCTGTTAGATGGAATAACAATTCTGTAGTAGAATTTGATGTTCAACTTTCAGTTGACGGTGGTTTGAACTTTACAACTATTCAAAGCAATGTTAATGCGTTAAGACAAAACTGGGATTGGAAATTACCAAATATTAACTCTGAAAACGTAGTTTTAAGAGCTATATATGTTAATAAACCAAATCTTGAATATGCTAGAACTGGTAGATTTACTATCTCTTCTGAAGGAGCTTCTTCTGTTGAGAACTTCGCTGGATCTATCAACGAGCCATATCCAAACCCAGCTAATGAGAAATCAACTGTAGAGTTTAATTTAACTGAAACTGCAAATGTTTCTATTGAAATCTACAATGCAACTGGTGCTTCTATAGCAACTGTTGTTAGCAATGTAACTTACACAGCTGGTTCTCATGCAATTACATGGGAAACTGGTGATAATGCAAGTGGTCTTTATTTCATAAAAATCACTGCAAATGGAAACTCTATCACTAAAGAATTAGTTATTATCAAATAATTACTTTAGATAGTTTTTCTAAATAATTAAGCCGAGCAGTATTGCTCGGCTTTTTTATTTTTATTTTAGGTATGTTATTCGTTATGTTTATTTTATTAATTTTGTAATTGTATTAAGATTGATTTGTATTAAATGTTATTATTGGGTAATTATGAAGATATTATATTCTATTACTTTTGTTGTGTTGTTTTCTTTCTCCTGTTCTGAGAAGAAGGAATATATAAAACCAGAATTGAAAAGTATTACTGAAAGTGTTTATGCTTCTGGCTTTGTTAAGAGTAAAAGCCAATATGAGATATTTTCAAAAAATGTTGGTGTTTTGAAAAAAATATTTGTGAAAGAAGGAGACTTTGTAAATATTGGCGATACTTTGTTTCAACTTGAAAACTCTAATTCTATTCTTAATACTAAAAATGCTTTTTTAAATGCTAAAAATGCTGACTATCAGAATAATAAAACAAAGTTAGATGAAATTGAAAATAGTATAAATTTAGCAGAGCAAAAATTAAAAAATGATTCGCTTCTTTTTGAAAGACAAAAAAATCTTTGGAATAAAAAAATTGGAAGTAAGTACGATTTGGAACTAAAAGAATTGAATTTTGAAAATTCTAAGAATACTCATGAATCTTTGAAATTGAAATTAATAGACTTAAAAAAACAATTAAGACTAAACTCCGAACAAAGTAAAAATAACTTAAAAATAGCAAAATTAATGGAAGATGATTATGTTATTAAAAGTGAAGTAGAAGGTATTATTTACAAAATTGATAAAGATAAAGGTGAGTTAGTTACTAATTTATCTGCTATTGCATCTATTGGTGCAGAGGACTTTATAATTGAGGTGAATATTGATGAGATTGATATTGTAAAAATTGAATTAGGTCAGGAAGTTTTTATTAGAATGGATAGTTACAAAGATATAGTTTTTGAAGCGACTGTAAGTAATATTCAGCCAATAATGAATGATAGAACTAGAACGTTCAAAATTGAAGCAAAGTTTATCGAAAAGCCAAAAAAGTTATATCCAAATTTAACTGTTGAGGCAAATATTGTAATAACCAAAAGAGACAGTGTGCTAACTATACCACGTAAGTATTTAACTTCAAACTCTGAAGTTTTATTAGAGAATGGGAAGTTGATTAAAGTTGAAACAGGTTTGATGGATTTTGAATTAGTTGAGATTACATCAGGAATTGATGAAAACACTAAAATAGTATTACCTTAAAATGAAAATAAAACATATAGTTGAGATTTCGGTAGCTTTGCTTTTTGCTAGATGGAAACAAACTCTTATTGCTGCAATAGGGGTTACATTTAGCATTGCTTTGTTTATTACCTTACTTGGTTTTATGGAGGGCTTGAATGGTCTGTTAGATAGTTTGGTTCTAAATAGAACTCCTCATATTAGATTATATAATGATATAAGACCGACAGAGACTCAGCCAATTGATATGACCGAAAAATATGGAAGCACGCATAATTTTGTACGCTCGATTAAACCAGCAATTGCAAGGAATCAAATTCATAATGTCGAAGCGATCTTGAATACTTTAGAAAATGATAATAGGGTTGAGGGTGTTGCTCCGAGAACTTTAGCTCAAGCGTTTTATAGTCTTGGTACTATCGAATTGAATGGTATGGTAAATGGTATAGATGTTGAAAAAGAAGCAAAATATTATTCCTTTGGTGACTATGTTCCAGAAGGAAATTATATGGATTTAAAAAATGTATCTAATAGTATTATTCTAGGGATTGGTGCGGCGGAGAAAATGCTTGCAAAAATTGGTGATATAGTAATTATAACTACAACTAAAGGAGACCAATTCCCACTTAAAGTTGTTGCTTTTTTTCAAACTGGTATGGCTGATTACGATAAGGTTCAGAGTTTTGTAAATATCTCAACTACTCAAAAAATACTCGGTAAATCAAACACTTTTATAAATGAGCTTCAAATTAAATTAAAGGATTTAGAATTAGCTCCACCTACTGCTATCGAGTATAGTAAAATATTTAATGTTGATGCTGAAGATATTCAAACTGCAAATGCGCAGTATAGTACTGGAAGTGGTATTCGTTCTATAATATCTTATGCGGTTGGGATTACATTGCTTATTGTTGCAGGATTTGGTATTTATAATATTTTGAATATGATGATTTATGAGAAAATGGATACTATAGCGATATTAAAAGCTACAGGTTTTGCTGGAAAGGATGTGAAACGTGTATTTATAAATATTGCACTTAGCATTGGAGTATTTGGCGTTTTAGCAGGTTCTATTGTTGGATTTTTATTATGTTATATAATTGATAACATTCCTTTTGAAATTGCTGCTTTACCAACAGTAACAACTTATCCGGTTGATTATGGGATACATTTTTATATAATTGCTTGGATATTCGCTATTATAACAACTTATTTTGCTGGATGGTTTCCTGCTCGAAAAGCAAGTATGGTTGACCCAGTTGTAATAATTAGAGGTAAATAATGGTAAAGCAAGTTGTGTTAGAAGCAAAGTCTATTTACAAAAGTTTTACTGACCCTGTGAAAATAGATGTTTTAAAGGATGTATCTTTTTCGTTAGAACAAGGTGATTTTGCTTCTATTGTTGGTAAGTCAGGTTGTGGTAAATCAACTTTACTTTACATTTTATCAACTATGGATACTGATTATAAAGGTGAGTTATTTATAGATAGTCAAAGCACTTTAAACAAAAGTGAAAAATTATTGGCAGAAATTAGGAATGAGAAAATCGGTTTTGTTTTCCAATTCCATTATTTATTAAATGAATTTACGGTACTTAAAAATGTTATGCTTCCAGGATTTAAATCTGATAAATTTTCGGAAGAGGTTTTAGAGCAAAGGGCGATGAGTTTGTTAGAAGATTTGGATATTAAAAAATTAGCTCATAAGATGGCACATCAACTTTCTGGTGGAGAAAAGCAAAGAGTTGCAATAGCCCGTTCGATGATTAATGATCCAATAATAATAATGTGTGATGAACCTACAGGAAATTTAGATAATAAAAATACTGAAATTGTTTTTGAGATATTCCAAGAGTTAACTTCAAAATACAATAAGACTTTACTTGTTGTTACTCATGATATGAGTTTCGCTGATAAAACCAATAGAATTATTACGATGGATGATGGTAGAATTGTTAAATAGATTTTTAAATTATAAATTTTATAATTATAATTATTTTATTTTCATTGTTCTGAGTCGCATTTTTGGTCTTTCTTCTTCCCAACGTAGATTTTTTAAGTTATAATTATTAATTGAATTATACAAAATATCTTCAGGAATGTAGTATCCATCTGGTTCACCAATCCATAAAATATTTTCTGCTTCTCCTTCATTAAAATGAATCTCAATTTTCTCTGCAGATTTTAAATCAGCTCCTTCAGGACTCCCATCATCTATCATAAAAAATAAACTTTTAGAAAGACCTTCAGATATAATTTTACTAATTTGTTTATTCTCAAAAAGTATTTCAATATATTTTCCGGCTATCTGATTAAATCTATCTTGATATAGTGTGTCTTGGTTTACAGAAATTGCATTTTCATAAGCAGTTATTTTTTTTAATTCATTCGAGTTTAAATTTATAAATATTGAATCTCCATATAATTGAAAGTTATCATACCATATTATTGGGTTATCATAAAAATTTATTTCTTCATCATCTTTTTTGAAAATAGCTAATTCACTTTTTGCATTAAGGTTTTCGCGTTTTATTTTTACATTTGATTTAAAATAATATATTTGAGATTTTTCTCTAAAAGATTCTATTGTATCGCATGTAATTACCAGTGTATCAATTATTCCTTCACTTGAATATCTACTTGTATCTATTTGAATTAAATTAGATTGACCTTTTACGGTAGAATAAGAAAGTTGAGGAAAGTTTTCTACTGTATCACCAAGTAAATAAACATTATCTTTTTTTGATTTTATGTTTGCGTTGCCAAAAGCAAGAGAAACATCGGTTTCTCTGTAAAACATTATTCTATCTGAGATTATTATAGTTGTGTCATTATCAATAAAAACATTCCCATTAAAATCAGCAAGTTTTTCGTTTACAAAATATGTTCCTTTATTAGCAATTAGATAAGTTCCATCATCTTTAATTTCTACATCAGTATTAGATTTTGCGACTTTAGTGTTGCCATTATAGGTCATTTCTTTTGATGATAGTACCATATTACCTTGAAAAACTTTCACATTATTTTTTAATATGGCATTGTTCTGATTTATATATTGCTTAGCATAACCGCAAGTAATTTTAATGTCATCTTGAATTATAACAACATTGCCGGTATAAATCCGAATAGGTCCTTCATTACTTTCGCTTCCTTCCATTAAATTAGCTTTGTACTGAAGTTTTGATTGAGAAAATAGTGGAATGACGATAATATTATTTATACTTATGAAAATCATAAGATAAATTAAACTTAGCTTGAAAAATTTTAAACAAAAACCAAACATATTCTATTTCAATTCGTTAATATATTTTTGCACAAAATTAAGTATAAAATGTCGAAACTTATTATTTTTTTATTGATTTTAATTTCAACAGTTGTTTACTCCCAAGACCCAAAATATGATTTTGCAAAATCATATTTAGAAAATGGTCAATATGAAGATGCTGCTCGCCTTTTTAAGGAGCTATACGATGATAATCCAAATAAGATTGAATATTTTTCTGGATTAGTAGATTCTTATAGAAATTTAGGGAAGAATGCTGAATTAATACCTGTGATTAATAGTCAACTTAAAAAGAAATACAATTTTTTATTGGATGTTATCTTAGGAGAAATGTATTTCAAAACTGGCGATAAAGAAAAAGCTATTCAACATTGGAAAAAAGTAGTTGAAAAAGATAAAGATAATATACAAGTGTATGCTGCTGTCTCTGAGGCAATGACTGCTGGGAGAGAGTTTAAGGAAGCAATTAATATTTTGAAAGTAGCAAATAATAAATTTGACAACCCCGAAATTAGCGATAGATTGATAAAGCTATATATAACAGAAAATAATTATGTCGATGGTTCGGCATTGGTTATAAAGAACTTATTAAAGAATAAGGATTTGATAAAATCACAAGGGCATTTATATGCATTTATGTCAAGTAATGAAAGTTCAAAATATTTAAAAAATTATTTACTAGAATTATCTGATAAAAATCCAAATGATATTTATATTCAAGAACTTATTGCTTGGTTTTTTAGAACAACAAATGACCTTGCATCAGCAATGAAAATATATGTTAGACTTGATGAGCTTAAAAATGTTGGCGGAAGAGAAATCTTAAATTTTGCGGAATTATCAAGAAGAGATGGACAGTATAAAGAAGCACTTTCAGCTTATGAAATTTTAATAGACGATGAAAAGTACAATAGGTATAAACGAAATGCAGTATATGGATATGCTCTGACTTTAGAGTCTAAACTTAATGATAATATTGAAGTAACCGAAAGGCAAGCTAATGAGATAATAGAGCGATATCTAGAGATTATAAAATTAAAAGCAAATAGTAATGAAGCTGCTGATGCTATGTATCGAATAGCGATGATAAAGAAAAATTGGCTTAATGATTATAAGGGGTCGAATAAAGATTTAGAAAGTTTAATTGAAAATTTTACTCGCTCACCTATTGCTGCAGATGCGGGTTTGAGATTGGGTTTAAATTACTTAGAAATGGGTGAACTTAGCAAGTCAGTAGAAACTTTGCAAGATGTTAATAATTATTATGTAAACAATAATAAAAATATCAAGTCAGAAGTTGAATATTATCTTGCTAAGACAACTTATTTCTCTGGGAATATAGATTCTGCTTTGGTATTATTCAAATCTTTATCTCATGACGGAAAAGATGATATTACAAATGATGCTTTAGAAAAAATAATGTTAATAAATGAAAATGAAGAAAATTTATTAGCAATGAAAGAGTATGCGTTTGTTGAATATTTATTATTTCAAAATAAGCAAGAAAGGGCAATAATAGAATTAGAAAAAATAATTAAAAGATATCCTGTCTCTAAATTAGCTCAAAGGAGTATAATTAAGATTGCTTCAATTCATTTAGAATTAAAAGAATATAATGAAGTTATCCCTATTTTGGAAGAATTTAGATTTCAATTTGCAACTTCAATTTTTTCTGATGAATGTTTGATTATACTTGCAGATGCATACTATAATACTGGAAATATAGATAAGGCAATCGAAAAGCTAACAGAATTTTTGGTTGATTATAATAAAAGTATTCATACTCAAGAAGTAAGAAATAAAATTAGAAAATATAGGGGAGAGTTGTAATTTCTAAAAAGTATTAGAGAATATTAAAAATACTAAAACAAGATAATTGAAAAAAATTTTAATTTTTAAACAAATCAAAACTATTAGTCAATGAAAAAACAATTGAATGACGCCACAGATAGAAGAAACCCTCATTTGTGAATTGAGATGTTTCTTGTAACCAGTGCAAATATCCTATTTTGAACAACACATTTTTATTATGTTTATATGAAAATCCGGTTTGAAATCTATTTTGGTCAAAAGTATTATATACTATTCTATCACCATAATGAACTAAAATTTCATTAGATATATAAAATCCAAAATTATTAATATCAGAATGTATTTTTAAAAAATCAATAGAAAATCCACCCAGTAATCTCAGACGTAGACTAAAATTATAATTGTTTGTGAGAACACCATTTTCTATATCTTGAAAAAATCTCTCCTCAATTAAAATTCTATTGGTAAATTTAAGATTTCCAACAACATCATTACTTAAGCTTATATATTGATATGGTCGAAATTCTTGTGGTATAATTTCTACAGGTGAATTGAGGTCTTGTGGTAAATGCAATCTAAAATAAGTCATTCCACCGCTTATACTCCACTTATTGGGAAATCTTTTAATAATATTTACACTATAAATAGTATGATTTGGCTTATCAGGAAGAAGCCGACGAGATTGAAATAGCATATTGATTATTAATGATTTATCTAGATTCAATTGTAAATTGTAACTCATCCAATAAAGATTATTTTTTACATAAACTTTATCAGCTCCATAAATATTAAGAGAGCAAAATAATAAAATAAATAGATATTTCATTTTAATAATCTATTTCTTTGTAGAACTTACCACTTCATAAAAGTCATCAAACACTCTTTTATTGGATTCATTTGGACCAGGTGAAGCCTCTGGGTGATATTGCACGGATGCAATTGGAAGATGTTTATGACGAATACCTGCTACGGTATTATCAAAAAGATTTTCCCAAGTAATTTCCCAATCTGGACTTGCTAAAACTTTTTCTTTGGAAAGCGCATAATTGTGATTTTGAGCGGTAATATAAACTTTACCTTCTGGATGATATAAAACAGGATGATTGCCACCATGATGACCAAAAGGCATTTTATAGGTATCTAAACCAAAGGTTTGCCCAATTAATTGGTGTCCAAAACAAATTCCGATAATTGGCTTTTTCATTTCAATAAATTTCTTTAAATAAATATCAATTTCTTTTACAATTCTTGGATCACCAGGACCATTTGATAAAAATACACCATCATAGTCAAATTTTGAAATATTATTTTCAAAATTGTCGTTAAATGGAACTAAATATATTGTATTATAATATCTTTGCAAATCTTGGATAATATTAGATTTTATTCCAAAGTCAATTGCTAATATTTTAAGTTTAGAATCTTCTTTTCCTTTGAAGACTTGAATATCTTCTTTAATGACTTGTTTGTACATATCATCATCAGAAATAGAGTGAGAGTTTTTGACTAATTTAATGAATTCTTCGGGATCTAAAATTTCTGTAGATATTCCACCTTTCATTGCACCTTTAGTGCGAATTTGTTTGGTAAGAGATCTTGTATCTAATTTATGTATTCCAATTTTATTTTGAGATTCTAAAAAATCTTTCAATGAAGTTTCGGCTCTAAAGTTACTAACAATATTTGAATATTCACGAATTATAGCTCCTTCGGAATGTATTTTATCAGATTGATTATCTTGATTAGTTATTCCGTAGTTACCAATTAAGGGGTAAGTGAAAAGAACAATTTGACCTTTATAAGAAGGATCGGTTAAAATTTCTTCGTAACCTGTCATTGCTGTATTAAATACAAATTCAGCAAATACAGTACCTTGTGATGCGAAAGTATATCCAAAATCATAATAACCATTTTCAAGAGCAATAAGAGCTTTTTGCATTATTTTTTCCATTTATCTTTTTATCGACTACAAAATTAAAACATTTAACAATTAAAATAAAATTTCAGTAAAATTACTTATATTATTTTGATTAATAAATTTTAATTTTGAATGTTGGAGTATAATAATTGGCAAAATTATTGTTAATTGTGAATATTATTGTTAAAAATAATTCATAAAAAAGATTACTTTTCAACAATAATGAAAAAAAATTATGGAAAAAAAATAATTTCTTAAATTTGAGATATTATATTTCTATAAATTTCAAAATTTTAATAAAAATTTGGTGAAAAAATTGAAAAAGTTTATCATTGCTATTTTATTTTTGGTTTCGACATTGATTTATTCTCAACCAAACGGTTTGATAATATCTGATACTGTTGGGGACCCAGACATAAATGAATCAGCAATATTTGAATTAATTTCGACTGATAAAGGTGTTTTAATCTCTAGACTTACATCTGTGCAACGAGATGGAATAACAGTTGGCGCAACCCAAAATGGTTTAGTAATTTTTAACACGGACATCGGAAGATTTCAATATTATTTGCATTCTCTTCCAGGTTGGGTAACTTTGATTCCCAATGGATTAAGTGGAACTGGAGATAATAATCAAATTGCTTTTTTTACAGGTGGACCAAACTCAACATCGCTTACAAGCAATAGTGGATTTGTATTTGATGCTTCCTCTACATTTTTGGGAATTGGCACTGAAAGTCCCCAATATACTTTAGATGTTAATGGCGATGCCAGAGTTGGAGGAGAGGAAACAAGTGGTACAATAGTTATAACTTCAAACCAGAATCCAGTAGATTATGAAGCAAGAATTACAGCAAGTCCAGTTAGTAAAGAGGATGTAGTTTTTATACTTCCACCAAACAATGGAACATCTGGATGGTCTTTAATAACAGATGGGAATGGAAATTTATCATGGTCAGATACTCCTGAAATTAACCAAGAAGCTATTAATACAAACGGAACTGAAGGTGGTATTTTATTTAATAATAGTGGAACTCTGACTACTGCAGAGCTTCAAATACATTTTTAGGCATCGGTACATTAACACCAGAGCAAGCATTAGATGTAGCAAATGGCTATATCAAAACAGGCGATGCAAGTAATGCAGATGGTGGTTTGTTAATAGAAAACAATTCAAGTTCATTTACAAGCTATATATTAGCCGCTGAACCAATGAGCGAAAGCGTAACATTCACTCTACCACCAAATAATGGCACAAATGGAAGTTATCTAACAACAGATGGAAATGGAAATTTAGTATGGACAGATCCAGGTCAACAAGATGACTTCGTAATGGATGCCGGAGGAGCCGCAACACAACTTGCAGTATTTGAAGGATCAAACACAATAACAGGAACTGCATTATATTATGATAGTGCAAATAGTTTCTTAGGTATAGGAGTTCCAAATCCAACCCAAGCATTAGATATAAGTGGAAATATAAATGTAAGTGGAGATGCAACATTTACAGATGTAAATGTAGTAGATTTAACAGGTTCTGGGACAATATCCGCACCTACTGGTTCATTTAGTAACTTAATTTCAACAAATATAGTAACAACAAATTTAACAGCCGAAAGCGGCACAATAACAAATCTTCAATCAAGTACATTTACAATCGAAGGAACAAACGCAAATATAATATTGTATGTTCCAGATGGTTTAACAACAGATGTTACTTTACAGTTTCCGATTAATGATGGGGAAAATGGTCAGGTACTAACAACCGACGGAAATGGAAATTTATCATGGACTGATGGAGCAACATCAACGTTTAGTTCAGAAGATATACTAATAAATAACGGAACAAATGGCGGAATTATGTATAATAATTCTGGAACATTAACCAATTTTGATGGCATAACATTAGATAACTCAACAACATTTATGGGTATTGGAACCGATAATCCAACCCAAGCATTAGATGTAGCCAATGGCTTTATCAAAACAGGTGATGCAAATAACGCAGATGGTGGAGTATTAATCGAAAATGCATCAAACGCAAACACATTATACTTATTATCAAATGAAGCAATGACAGAAAGCGTAACGATGACTTTCCCACCAAATAATGGCACAAATGGAAGTTATCTAACAACAGATGGAAATGGCAATTTAGTATGGACAGATCCAGGTCAACAAGATGACTTCGTAATGGATGCCGGAGGAGCCGCAACACAACTTGCAGTATTTGAAGGATCAAACACAATAACAGGAACCGCATTATATTATGATAGTGCAAATAGTTTCTTAGGTATAGGAGTTCCAAATCCAACCCAAGCATTAGATGTATCAGGTAATATAAATGTAAGTGGTAATGCTACTTTCACAGATGTGATTGTTGAAGATTTAACAGGTTCTGGTGTAATTTCAGCACCAACAGGTTCTTTCACTAATTTGTTTGCTACTTCGTCATTAAATGTGGGTGATGATTTTAATGCAGGACAAATTAATATAAATGATGGAAATGGAAATAACTTAATTATCCAAGCACCTACTGGGATGGGAGGCGATGTAACTTTCACAATGCCAGCAAACAATGGCTCAAACGGACAAGTTCTTACAACTGATGGAAACGGCAGTTTATCTTGGACAACTGTTCAAGCAGGTGCTGGAACAGTTGATACTGATGGTAGTGGTGCAGTTAACAGAGTAGCACTTTGGTCGAATGCAAGTACTTTAACAAGTTCTGCAAATTTATTTTACAATACAAGTGCGAATATGTTAGGAGTTAATAATCCTTCTCCTTCTTTTACATTAGATGTTAATGGAGGTGCAAGATTAGGAAATAACGGAACTAGTGGTTCTTTAACATTTTATTCTGAACAAGGTGGTTCTGATTTTGAAATTACTTTATCGCCTTCAAACCAAATGACTGCGAACCTAAACTTTACACTTCCAAATTCTTATGGAAACGAAGGTGAAGTTTTAAGAACAAATGGTAGTGGCGAAATGTATTGGGATGGTGGTTCTGTTTATGGAATCTCAAATTTAGGTCCGCTTGCAGCAGATCAGAATAATTTAGTAGTAGATTTAACAACAACAATAATAAGAATTAATGCAACTTCCAATATAAATTTATCAGGTATTGACGCTACAGACGCTGTTGATGGACAAAAGCTTATTATTATTAGTGTTGGTACTAATAGAGTTAGAATTCTAAATGAAAATGTTAGTTCTTTAGCTGCTAATAGATTTATATCTGGTGGAAATATTGATTTATTTACAAATGGTTTAGCAACATTTATTTATGATGCTACAACACAAAGATGGAGATTAGTTTCTACTAATTAAAAGGTTAATTATGAAAAAAATTATTTTACTTATAATGTTAATACCAGGTATTATATTATCTCAAACTTATAGAGATCTATATACTACTGGTATAAATATGATTTCGGAGGACAACCCCGCTAATAATGTTATTTGGGTATCTCCAACTATTAATTCGACAGTTACTTTTACCTTACCACCAAATTTTGGACAATCGGGTTATGCGATGACCTCACTTGGTGATGGTTCTTTAACATGGACAGATATTACTTCATTTACCTCTGGTTTAAGTGGTTCTAATGGTCAAATACAGTTTAATAATAATGGCTCTTTCGGGGCATCTGCAAATTTATTTTGGGATAGTAATAATGAAAGATTAGGAATTGGAACTAATACTCCTCAAGAAAAAGTGCATGTTATTGGTTCAGTCGGTGTTGGATTAAATGGTGCTGGTGGAGGTATTGTTTTACATTCTGAGCAGGGAGCTACAGATTTTCAATATTATATAACCGCACCTACAAATTTAGCAAATTCTGTTACTTTTACTTGGCCTTCTAACTTTACAGCCGCTGATCAAATCATAATGACCGATGGAAATGGGAACTTGCAATGGTCAACTTCTTGGGCTGGAACTGCAGGTGATTGTGTTGGTCAGGGGTTAGAGCCAAATAATACTGGTGATAATTCTGCGTCAGGAGGAGATTCTTTTATAGGTGGTGGAGATGGAAATGCAGTAATAGGAACTGGAACAAATGGTTTTATAGGTGGAGGAGATGATAATGTGATTGAAACAGGTAATAATGATAGAAGCACAATATATGGTGGAACTTCTCAATCTATAAAAAATGATTCAGATAATTTAATGTTATTTGCGGGTGAAAATAATACTCTTGAAGTATCAGGTTCCGATAATACTTCTATAATAGGTGGTAAGAATAACGAAATTAGAAATAGTAGTGAAAATTCTAGTATTTTTTGTGGTGGAGATAGTTTTATTGATAAAAGTTTTTATTCTTTAATTTTAGGAGGTAATACTAATATAATTGATGGAAATGATAAATATTACTCAGTAATATTCTCAGGAAATTTAAATAATATTCGGTCTTTGTATTCAATGGTATCAGGAAAAAGTAACTACACAAGTGGAGATTATAGTGCAATATTTTCTGGAAGACTAAATAATATAAGTGAGGTTAATTCTATAATTGGTAGTGGGTATAATAATGCAGTTTCAAGTTTATATGGTGTAATATTAAGCGGTCAAGATAATTCTTTAGAATCTGATACAGATAATTCAGCTATTTTATATGGTAATACAAATGTAAACGAAAAAAGTTCATTTTATACTTTTATAGGTGGAAGAAATATAAATATAAATCCTGGTAGTGGCAAGAATTCTGCTCATGATTGTATTTTACTTGGAAGAAGATCAATAATAAATAATGATGGAGATGGAAGATTTCTTTTTGCAGATGGAAATGATAATGATTTAACTTCTGGAGCTGCAAATGAATTTAGAGCTAGATTTACAAATGGATATCGTTTATATACAGATACTGATTTAACTCTTGGGGCTACAATTGCTTCTGGTGCTAGTTCTTGGGCTTCACCATCAGATAGAAATTTAAAAGAAAATATTGTTTCTTTAAATCCACTTACATTTTTAAATAAGATAAAAGAATTAGATATATTTTCTTGGTCTTATAAGGGATTTGAAGATAAAGGTATTAGAAATTATGGACCAATGGCACAAGATTTCTTTGCTTTATTTGGTGAAGATGAATACGGTGTTTATGGCAATGATACTTCAATAAAAGAACTTGATGCTGCGGCAATATTTATATTAGGTGTTCAGGGTTCAAGTATTGAAATTGAAAATCAAAAAGAAATATTATCAGAAAATATAGAAAAAAGTAATTTAATTAATTTTAAAATTGAAGAATTAGAAAAAAGACTAATTAATTTGGATAAAAAGCTAAAATAAATGAAAATAGTTTTAATATTATTTTTACTCCCTTTTATATTATTTTCGCAAGAAGCAAAAATAATGGGGGGAGCTAATATCAAATTGCAAGGTAATGTAAAAGCTAAGCTTTACAGCGATTTCCAATTAAATTCCTCTACTTTTACTCAAGATGGTAGCAACACTTTCTCTTTAAATGGTAACTGGACTAACTCTGGTGAATACAATGCAAATAGTGCTAAAGTTGTTTTCTTTGGTTCAAATACTCAAACAATAACAAATATATCTAATAATAACTTTTATGACTTTGAAATTGCAAAAACAAATAATAATGTAGTATTAAGTAATTCATCATCAATTACAATTTTAAATGACTTAACTTTTTCATCAAGTACTTTAGGAAATTTATATACTCGTGATAATGGCTTAGTATATGTAGATGGAAGTGTTGTAAGGAATACTCTCGGTTTTGTTGACGGTCATCTTGCTTTGAATTTTACAGATAATGATGCTACTCCAAGAACATTTGTAATAGGTAGGGAAGATTATTACACACCTATTGAAGTTGATTTTGATGGTAACAATGATGTTGGGGGATATGTTCACGCAATTTCAAATCCAAGAACATTGGATATGCTTGGTTCTCAGTTAGATTCTACGCAAAATGTTGAGAGACAATATGTTTTGGGCTTAACAAATGGTTCTACTTTTGATTTAGCATCAGGAACTTTTAATATGACTTTGAATTATATAAATCCTGATGACCTAAGAAATGGAGCCGACCCTGATAATTTTGTAACAGCAAGATTTGTAGGTCCGGTTTGGTCTCAATTTTTATCATCAGGGACAACTACAAACTCATCAGTCAGTTCAGTAATGTCAAGTTTTGGTACTTATGTTGTAGGTCCAGAAGACTTTTTCCAAAATATATACTCTACTTCTTCCGGTTCATTCTCTGAGGCAGGTAACTGGTCTTTATATGGTTATGGTAGTGTTTATCCCTCTGGCTTTTCTCCTCGTTCAAGAGATAATGCTTTCATTGGTGATGGAGATAATATAACATTGGATACCGATATATCAATTTTAGCTGGAAGAACATTTACTTTAGAACAAGCAGGTCCTTCTGGCGAACAAGGTCAATTAACAATGGATACTTATGTATTAAGTGGCGATGGAACATTTACTTTAAATTCTGGTGGTATTTTATCTATGGGTGATATTGATGGTATAACTTTAAATCCAACAAACGCTGGGAATATAAGAACTTCAACAAGGGACTATAACCCAAGCAATCACAATAATGGAAACTTTATCTACACAGCGATTGCAAATGGTATAACAGGAAATGGATTGCCAAATGAAGTTAATAATTTAACTAATGATTCGGATGCAATTATAACTCTAGAATCAAATGTAACAGTAAATAATGATTTAACAATTTCAAGCGGTACATTTGATATTGAAGATAAAATTGTAACTGGTACAAATAATGGCGAATTTATCATCGCTGATGATACTAAAATAATAATTGGTGATTTGAATAATGCACAAATTTCAATACCCGGTTTTTCTCAATATAGTATTGACCCTAACTCTACGTTCGAGTTCAATGGCTCAACCCAAACAATAAGTTTACTTCCACTTAATTTCAATACAACATTAGGTTACGGAAATGTGTTAGTAAATAATATCGGCACCAAAACAGTAGCAAGTAATCTAAATATTAGAGGTAACTTAACTATTATTGGTAGCGCAATGTTTAGTAATCAATCTGCAGTAAATGACTTAAGAGTATTAGGAAACATCTATAATCGCTCTTCTGGTTTCCAAAACGAAGGTTTTATATACATTGGACCTTAGAATTAATCTATAGCTAATTATAACAAGATTTTCTATTAAAATAATCATAAATTCTTATAAATATACATCAGCTATTTTAAGCTAATTATATTTTCTTGACTATTTTTTACTGTATGTAAGTCTATTAAAACAAAATTTCAAACTTGTTACTCAAACTCTGCTTCTTTAACTTCTTTTATGCTTTCGCCGTTGATTTTGGAGATTTTTAATTCAGCTTTCTCTAAAAAAGTACGAGCTTCACGAGTGAGTTTTATTCCTTCTTCATAAAGTTTGATAAGATTTTCTAGTTCAATATCTTTCATTTCCATTTCAGAGGCAATTTCTTCGATTCTTTTTATTTTATCTTCAAATTTCATATTTTTTGTTGTTTAATATTTAAAATAAATCTTCTTGGTTTTTATTAATTACTACCGCTTTATTCGTTTGTTGTTGTCGGACTATTTCAATTTTATCGCTTAATTTCAGCTTATCATTTGATTTTAATATTTTGCCATTTCTTTTAATCATAGCATAACCTCTACTTAATGGCAGATCTGGATTTATTGATTTTAATTCTGAATCAAAGTTATTAATCCTATATTTCAAATCTTTTAATTTTGATTTTATTTGATTGTACATTGAGTCTTGAGTAAAATCAATTTTTTGATTAAAATATATTAATTTATTAAAAATTAAATTTTTCGTTCTTTCTTTTTCAAAATCATTTAATGTAAGCTTGATTTCATCAATTTGTTGATAGAGAATATCGGAAATTGTACTTTCTTGTTGCGAGATATAGTTTTGTAAATCATCTATTTTATATGGAGTAGCAAGTTCGCCAGCGGCGGTTGGGGTTGCAGCTCTTAAATCTGCAACAAGGTCAGAAATAGTAAAATCTGTTTCGTGACCAACCGCAGAAATAATAGGAGATTTAGAGTTATAGATTGCCTCAGCTACCTCTTCCATATTAAAAGCCCATAAGTCTTCAATTGAGCCACCACCACGACCAATTATAATAACATCACAGTTTATATTATTCAATTCTGAAATTGCTTTTACAATATCTGGAGCGGCATTATCCCCTTGTACTACAGTTGGCCTTAAATAAACTTTTGCAATAGGGTAGCGTCTGCGAATTGTTGTTATAATATCTCTTACAGCGGCACCAGTAGGTGAAGTAGAAACACCAATAATTTCAGGGAATTGTGGAATAGGGCGTTTTCTTTCGTATTCAAAAAAACCTTTACTCTTTAATTTATTTTTCAATTGTTCTAATTTTAAAAATAAATCACCAATTCCTTTAGGAGTCATCATATTAACTTGCATTTGGTATGAACCTCTTGGAGGATATACCGTAATGCGTCCAAAGGCAATAACTTTTTGACCATCATCAGGAACAAAACTAAGGCGTTGACCTTTCCACATCACTGCTGATATTTGAGCGTTATCATCTTTTAAACTAAAATATTTATGCCCAGAACTGTGTTGTTTGAAGTTTGAAATTTCACCTTCTACTGCAATATCAGCAAAGTTAGACTCTAAATCATTTTGAATTAGATTAGTTAGTTTTGAAATGCTTAATATATTTTCATCATTATTCATAATTCATTTGCTTTTTTAATTAACTGTAATTTAGCATATTTTAGCATCAGCATTTTTCTTCCAACTGAATCAAATCTAACAACAGCCTGTCTTCTAGGTCCTTCTCCTTTTAATCCGCTTATTTTTCCCTTTCCAAATTGAGAGTGAGAAACTATATCCCCTACATTAAAATCTACTTCAGTATGAACTTGAGAATAAGAATTAAACTCACTTTCTTGACTATATTCATTTTTTGAAGGTGCTGAAAATCTATCTTTTAAAGGTAAAGTTTTATTATTTTTATTAGCAAACAAACCTTGAGGTATATTTCCTGTTCCTGCAAATTGTGCTTTAGGTTGTCTGTAATTCAAATTTAAGCAAACAGGAGGTATTTCATTTATAAAGTTACTTTTTAACTGGTTAGATATCTCTCCAAATTTCATTCTACGCTTAGCGAAAGTTAGCGTTAATTTATCCATCGCTCGAGTTATACCAACATAAAATAACCTTCGCTCTTCTTCTTCATCTTCTTTGTCATAATCACTTCTCATTAAAGGAAAAAGACCATGTTCCATTCCAGCAATATATACATAAGGAAATTCAAGCCCTTTTGCAGTATGAAGAGTCATCAAGGTAACTCTTTCATTTCCAATCTCTTTTTCGTCATAATCTGTAGCTAAAGCAGATTGCTCTAAATAATCTTGAATCCCTAAGCCATCACCTTCTTCTAAAAACACTTCGATATCATCAATTAATTGATTTATATTGTTTAATCTATCTTGTGAATCTTCGGTAGGTATATCTTCATACATTTCAATAAGACCAGTATCACGCAAATAATCTTTAATATTTTCAAAACTTGGATTATCTAATATTCTTTTTCTGTGTGTTTCGATTACAGATACAAATTTCTTGCTATTCTCAACAGCTCTTTTTTGCAAATTCATATTTAATTCAGCAGAAGAAAATGATTCATAAAGCGAGATTCCTCTTGCTTGAGCAAATTTATCAATATGTTCTAATGAAGTTTTTCCTATACCTCTTGGAGGTTCATTTACTATTCTGAGTAAACTTTCATTGTCATTTTTATTAACAATTAGCTTTAAATATGCTAAAACATCTTTAACCTCTTTTCTCTTGAAAAAAGAAAGACCACCAATCACTACGTAGGGTAAATTTTGTTTTCTAAAGGCATTTTCTAATGCTAGAGATTGAGCATTTGTTCTGTATAAAACAGCGAAAGAATCTAACTTGTATATTCCTGATTGGTTTTTCTTTATTGTTTCAGCAATTTTTTGAGCTTCAGCTCTATCATCCTCACATTCAAATACATCAATTAATTCTCCGTCGTGATTATCAGTCCATAATTTTTTATCTAATCTTGATTTATTATATTTTATGACACTATCAGCTGCGGATAAAATTGTTTTTGTGCTTCTATAATTTTGTTCAAGTTTAATAACCTTTGCGTTTGGATAATCTTTTTTAAAATCAAGTATATTTTTAACATCAGCGCCACGCCATTTATAGATACTTTGAGCGTCATCACCAACAACACAAATATTCTGGTGCGCATTAGCAAGTTCTTTTAGTATAAGGTATTGAACCTTATTTGTATCTTGGTATTCATCAACTAAAATATATTTAAACTTTTCTTGATAAAATGATTTTATATCTTGGCTAAGAGTTAATAGCTTATACATATATAAGAGTAAGTCATCAAAATCCATTGAGTTGTTGTTTCTTAAGTATTTTGAATACTCAACATAAATTTCAGCAACTTTTCTATCAAAAACACTTTCCGCCGATTGTCTAAATTCTGTGGAATTTATCATTTTATTTTTAGCGTCAGAAATTACACTACGAATAGCTTTAGGGGGGTAATTTTGATATGGAATTGAGAGTCTGTTCATAATTGTTTTAATTGCAGAAAGCTGGTCTTCAGCGTCATAAATTGTGAAGTTAGATGTAAATCCAAATTTATCAGCTTCAATTCTTAATATTTTAGCAAAAATACTATGAAAAGTTCCTGCCCAAATTCTTTCAGCTTTTTCTACAGAGAGCATAGTTCCAATTCGCTCTTTCATTTCACGAGCGGCTTTATTAGTAAAAGTTAATGCTAATATTTTCCATGGCTCAACGCCATTTTGAATTAAATTTGCAATTCTTGCTGTAAGCACTCGAGTTTTACCCGAGCCAGCTCCTGCTATAATAAGTAATGGACCATTTATATGCTCAACTGCTCTATTCTGCTCGGGGTTAAGTTTCCCCTTCCAATCTTGTAATTCGTCAACTGCTTTTAGTTTAAAAGTCATTTTTTATTTTTATTTATTTTTAGAATTCAAAATTACTGACTTATTTTTGGTTAGCAATAAATAACTTAAAAAATTTTAAAAATTAATTGTTTAATAATTACTCATAATTATTTGTAGCATTAAAGTTGGATATTAAAAGAAGGGTTTATTTCTCAAAATTTAAGCATATTATTTTTAAAAATTATTATAGTTATAGAAGTTAAAATCAATAATTTACAAGTATTTTATGAAATAAAAGACTAGAAATTAAAAAATAAAAGAAATAATATTTTGTATATAAAGAAATATTACTTAATTTTGTTTTTTATTTTCTAATTTTTTGAAAATAATTCTGCGGACGTGGCGAAATTGGCAGACGCGCTAGACTTAGGATCTAGTGGGGTAACCCGTGGGAGTTCAAGTCTCCCCGTCCGTACTTTAAGTATTTAATAAAACAAAATATGATTTAACTAAAATTTATAAAAAATTAAAAAGTTAATCTTATTTAAATTCTTAAATTGATACATACATAAAACCGGTGGCAAATTGGAAAGAAAGATACTAAAAACTGAAAACGGAATACAAGAATTAGAAATTATAATTGAAGATGAAGAGTTTCAATCTTATTTTAACTCTGCATATAATAAAATCAGAAATCAAATTAATGTTCCCGGTTTTAGAAAAGGTAAAGTTCCTTTCCATATAGCAAAGAGACAATTTGGCGCTCTTATCCATGAGCACGCAGTAGAAGAAGCGGCTCAAAGTACATTTGAAAAAGTAGTTGAAGAAGATAAAATCCATCTTATTTCCAGACCTGAATTATTAAATGTTGATATTAATAACGGAGTAGTTAAATTCCTTTTCTCCTATGGTGTATACCCTGAACTTACGCTAAACGATTATAAGGGTTTGACTGTTGATGAACCAATCCACACAGTAACTGAAGATGAAATTGAAGAAAGAATAGAGCAAATCTTGAAATCTGAGGGTATTTTTGAAGATGCCGAAATAGTAGATAATGAAGATTATGTTGTAGGACTTTCATTTCAGACTTTACTTGATAACAAAGAGGTTGATGAATCAATTGAACCATTTGAAGATAATGTGTTTTTGGGTAACCCGAGAGCTGATAAAAATTTAGTAGAATTAGTGATCGGTAGAAAAAAAGGTGAGAGTTTTGAATATGTTGTTGAACATGATCAACCACATGATGAACATCAGCATGAACCTGGTGAAACACACCAGCATTTTTATAATGTAGAAGTTAAAGATGTCCAAAAATTAATCCCAGCAGAATTAAGCGATGAGTTTGTGAAGAATTTTTCTAAAGAAAAATTTGATAACATTGATGATTTTAAAGAAGATGTTGAATTCGGTTTACAAGAAGAATGGGATAAAAAATGTAGAGCTGCAGTTGAAGATCAAATAGTTGCTAAATTAATTGATAATAACAATGTTGATACACCTGAGCCATTTGTACAAAATGCAATTTCTGCTATGGTTGAGAATTTTAGCAAACAATATGGTGAAGCCGCAAAAAAATTAGATATGAATTTATTTAAAGATGAATTTAGACCAATGGCTATCCGTAATGTTCAATGGGAGTTAATTAGAAATAAAATCATAGAACAAGAGCAGATTGAAATCGAAGATTATGATATTGAAAATGTAGTAAATTCCGAAGCTGAAAGATTGAAAAGGGATAAGGAAGAGGTTAAAAAACTAATTCTCCAAAATGAAAACTTCAAAATGCAAATTCTAAACAAAAAAGTTATTGATTTCGTTTTAGACTTTGCTGTTACTAACGAAGTTCCTTACGAAGATATCTCACAAGAAGACTAAAATTTATAATATTTTTATTCAGAAAATAAAAATATCAAAAATATTTTTTTAATTAAACATTTTTATTTAATTTTGTAGTTCTTAATAGCAAAATTTGAAAAAAAGTTTTTAATAGGTTAATTAAATGAAGTATAACGGACCAAAAGTTAAAATTTCAAGGAAAATTGGAATCAATTTAACTGCTAAAGCAGGTAAAGTAACTGGTAAAAAACCATACCCACCAGGGCAACATGGTCAAAGTAAAAGAAGAGCTAAACAATCTGACTATGGTAAGCAATTACTAGAAAAACAAAGATTAAGACTGCAATATAACATTTCTGAAAAACAAATGTCTAATTACTATGCTCAAGCTGTAAGAATCACAGGTAATACTGGTGAGATATTTATGCAACTTCTAGAGCAAAGATTAGATGCTGTTGTCTACAGAGCTGGATTTGCATCCTCTATTTACTCGGCTCGTCAATATGTAGGTCATGGTCATATCTTAGTGAATGGCAAAAAAGTTGATGTTGCTTCATACAAAGTTAAGATTGGTGATGTGGTTTCAATAAAAGAAAAAAGTAAAAAACTTGAAATGTTCCAAGACTTGGTGCGTGGTGCTACTCCTCCTCAATATCTTGAAATTTCAAAAACTGATTTTTCTGTGAAATACTTACACGTTCCTACAAGAGATGAAATACCTGTAGAATGTGAGATTCCGCTTGTTGTGGAATATTATTCAAGATAATCATTATCTTAAAATTTATACTGAAAAAAAAGGGAGTTTATTTAAGCTCCCTTTTTTATTTTTAATAATAGCTACATTACAATTTTAATTAATATTTAAAATATCTAACATCATTATTAAAAATATAAAATTTACAAAGTTTAGAATATAACTTTGAGATGTCTTTTCAAGAGGTAATATGCAATTGCAAAAACAATAATGGAAGAAGTTACAGAAGCCCAGAAAATACCTTCAAATCCTAAGTTAGCTGATAGTAAATAAGCCAGAGGTATAAATATTACAAACATTTGTAATATTGTTAACATTGATGCAGTTATTGGCTTTTTTAATACGTTTAATGAAGTAGAAACAATCATCAAAGCACCTCTGAAGCCAATTGAAATAGGAGTAATACTCAAATAAACAACCATAAATTCTACAACTTTTATATCATCTTTTACAAAAATAGCAATTTCCTTTTTAAACAGATAAAACATTAGATACATTAAAGCTCCCCAAATGAATGAAAATATATAACTTTTCTTTAAAGCGTCTAGAATCCTTTCAGGTTTATTTGCACCCCAGTTTTGTCCGATAAAAGGACCTAATACACTACCAAGAGCCATAAAAACTGTCATTGTAACCATTTCTATTCTACTTGCCGCCCCCATTGCAGCAACGGCAGATTCTCCATATTTAGAAATTAATCCAATTACAATTGCCATTCCAAGTGGTACTAAAATATTTGTAATTGAACTTGGACCTCCTACATACATTATTTCTTTAAATGATTCTTTGATATTGAATAAACTTTTAAAGTTTAAGTCTATCATGTCGTATTTTTTTATGAGAAAATAAAGACATATAACCAGCGATATAAATCTTCCGAATAAGGTGGCAGTTGCAGCACCAGAAAGCCCCATTTTAGGAATAAAACCCCAACCAAATATAAAGATGGGATCTAATATTAGGTTTACTGCAACAGCAATCATCATTATCAAACTTGGTATTTTTGTATCACCTATTGCTCTAATTGCAGCATTACCAACCATTGGAATAGTTATAAAGACAATTCCTGGATACCAAATTCTCATAAATTCTTTGATATATGGCAGAATTTCTTGGTTTGCTCCCATTATGATAAATATTTCTTCAAAAAATACTATGCCAATAATTACAAATATTAATGCAGATATAAAAGATATAACTATTCCATCTGTTGTAAGCTTTTTCACTTTTTCGTAGTTTTTTTCTCCATAAGCACGAGAAATAGCAGCACTTGCTCCCATTCCCATTCCCATGGCAACACCAATAATTAAAAATATTATTGGAAATGTAAAAGTAATTGCTGCAAGTTCTAAAGTTCCAAGACGAGCTATAAAGATAGTATCAACAAAATTAAATGCAATTGCTGCTCCGATACCAAAAAACATTGGAATTGAGTTAAATATTAATGTTTTTGTAACATTTCCTTCAGTATAACTTAATTTACTTTTTGTCATTTATTAATTTTTTAAACTTTATATTTGAAAAAATAACGCTTATAATTAAAATGGAAATAAAGATTGCTGTATAAGCATGATAATCTTTATTTTCTGATAATTCTATGATTATAAATGATATTAGATAATGACCAAAAATATATGCAGATACTAATGTAAAGTTAAATTTTAGAGAATAAATATCGTCTGTAAACCTGCTAATTACTTTACTAGAAACAGACATCATACTAGCAAAAATACCAGCTAAATATAATGACTCTATTATGTTAATTGCTATATTAAAATTGTCTTCATCATTTTGGAACATAAAAAATGTTATATATTTTGCAATTAAAATTAGAGGTAAAAAAATTATCTCACTTTGAAGTATATATTTTAATCGTGATAAGTTCATTATTTGATAAAAAGGTTCAAGTCTTTCGGAAGTTCAATTATGAATTTAGTTCCTTGACCAATAACACTTTTTACGCCAATTTCACCATAAAGTGAATCAACACATTTTTTTACAATCGAAAGTCCAAGTCCAGTGCCAGAAATGGATCCAACGTTACTTGCTCTATGGAAAGTTACAAATAGTTGGCTAATATCTTCTTGAGGAATTCCAATTCCAAAGTCAGTAATATGAAACACTAAGTTTCTTGTATTTTCTTTAATATCAATTACTACTTTATCAGCAAGTGGAGAGTATTTTGCAGCATTTCCTATTAAATTTTGAAATATATGCCTTAAGTTCTTTTCATCAGAATTTATTAAAGTATCACTAAGTTCATAATTTAAAATAAAATCGTGTTTTTCCTTATCAACAACTTTGCATTCGTCAATAATTTCTCTAATAAAATTGATAATATTAATTTGCTTAATATTCAATTTGCTGTTCATAGATTCGTTTTTACCAATAGTTAAAACATCTTCGAGAAGTTGAGTCATAGTTTCAACAGAGTTTCTTACTTTACCTAAAAATTTATCAAATTGCTCACGATGACTACCTTCGTAGTATTGCTCCATTAAGTATGTGGATGTTAATATCACTGTTAGAGGTGTTCTATATTCGTGAGAAATCATTGAAATAAAACGAGTTTTTAGAGTATTTAGTTCTTTTTCTTTTTCAAGAGCATTATCCACTTCTTCTTTGGCGTGTTGCAGTTCAGTTTCAGCTTTTTTTCTTACTGCTATTTCGACTTTTAAGTCGTTCATTGCTTCTTGTAATTGAGAGGTTCTTTCTTTAACTCTTTCTTCCAATTCTTGATTAATCTCTTGCATTCTACGTTCGGCAGCTTTAATATCAGTAATATCAAGAATTTGGATAACAAAAGCTTTGTTGCCTTGGAAATCATTAGTAAAAGAGCAGCTTGCAAAAATATTTCTTATTTCACCATAGCGATTTATTAAGTCGAATGCAAATCTTTGGTTATCAATTTTATCAGAAATAACTTCATTAAAAATAAATTTAACCTCATCAAGAGAATCTGGAGCAATAATATCGTTAATCTGAAACTCTAATATTTCGGTTTCATTATAACCAGTAATGTTAAAAACTTCGTCATTAGCATAGATGATATCAAAATCTTTATCAAAAATAATAGTTCCATCAAGCGAGTTTTCTACAACCGAACGGTGCAGAGCTTCACTTTCTTTAAGAGAAAGTTGAAGCATCTGATTTTCCATTGATAAACCAGATACTTTTTCCTCAAGTTCTTTAATCTTTCTATTTAGTTCTTCTATGTTATTAATATCGACAGCCAATTTTATAAATATTTTTTTTAAAAATACAAATTAAGTAATTTTTTTAATTTTTACTAATTATTTGATTATTAATTATTACTATTGCATCCTCTTTACTGATTAAGGTATCTGTAAATGTATAATTATGATTGTTTTCAAAAAATATTTTGATTACAGAAATTATATCAGGTTTTTGATTATATAATTCTGAAATGCTTGTAACTTTAATCAACTTCGCATTTTCATAAATAGGATTTTGAACAAATAAATAGTTTTTTTGGTCTTCAAAATAGTATTCTAAACACCCTAAGACCTCTGTCTCAATTAATGTTCCAATTGAATATTGCTCTGATAGAACAACTGTTTCAAGTGCTTTTGTATCATCAGAATGATTTAACATTTTAGTTGAAGGTATGAAGCCATAATTAAAAGGAAGAGGAAGAAAGTCATAAGATCTTTCAATTTTATTTTCAATTTTATTTTTAAACCCTTTAAGTTCTACATCATATTCATAAATTTTTGCTGTTCCTGAAGGAATTGAAATAACTGCGTGGTAATAGTTATTTTTACTGATGGTTTTGACATCTCCAATACCTTTTTTGTCGCAAGAATTTAATAATAAAACCATTAAAATTATGAGACTATAAATTTTCATCATATTCGGGTATATCTATTAATTTTCTAACTTTTTTAAATCCATTTTTCTTTCTGTCGATTGCCATAAGCGCAGAAGCATAAATACTTTGCCAGTTTAAGCCATAGTATTCTAATAATTCATCCGGTTCTCCAGAGCCGCCAAATGTATCTTTTATTCCAATAAATTCTATAGGTACTGGGAAGTTTTTACTTACAACTTCTGCAACAGCACCTGAAAGACCACCAATAACTTGATGTTCTTCTGCAGTTACAATACATCCACACTCTATTGCTGCTTTGGTAATTGTTTCTTCGTCCATTGGTTTAACAAAAGCATTATTTATAACTCTTGCCTCGATACCGTGTTTTTCTTTAAGTTTTTCTGCTGCTTCTAAAGCACGCCAGACCATCAGTCCATTTGCAACAATTGCAACATCATTACCCTCTCTGAAAACTTGTGCTTTTCCATATTCTAAAGGTGTATCTTCTTTTGTAAACATAGGAACATCACTTCTACCAAATCTAACATAAGCGGGTCCGTGCATTCTGCCAACAAGTTTTATTGCTTTACGTGATTCTTCATAATCACATGGAACAACAAGGGTCATATTCGGTAATGCACGCAACCAAGAAACTTCTTCAAGCGATTGGTGAGTTGCTCCATCAGGACCAACAGTTATACCAGAGTGTCCTCCACCTATTTTAACATTCGCTTCGTTGTAGCAAACTGATACTCTTAATTGGTCTGCATTTCTAAATGCTGCAAATGCAGAGTATGTAGAAAATACTGCAACCTTACCAGAAAGAGCGAATCCTACAGCTATTGTTGTGGCATTTTGCTCTGCAACTCCTATTGAGAAAAATCTATTTGGGAATTTTTTTTGAAACTCAGATGTTTTTACTGAACCTGTTACGTCTGCTCCAAATACTACAACATCATCATTTTCTTCACCTAATTCAACAAGCCCTTGAGCAAATCCGTGTCTTGTTGGTTTTTTTCCATAAACTTCAAATTTCATTTTAATATTTTTCCATATTTAATTAAGAATTTAATTCAGAGAGAGCAATTTCAGCTTGTTCTGCATTAGGAGGATTTCCGTGCCAAGTATATTGGTCATGCATAAAGGATATGCCTTTACCCATATAAGTTTTAGTTACAATACAAGTTGGTAAATCACTATTTTGTTGATTATTTTTAAAATATTCAATTGCTTTTTTGATATCATCGTAGTTATGTCCGTCAATTTCTATTACATTAAAGTTAAATGACTCAAATTTTTCTTTAATAGGGTAGATGCTCATTATATCTTTTACTCTGCCGTCAATTTGACAATCGTTGTTATCAACTATCCAGCAAAGGTTGTTTAATTTATGAGTACCGGCTGCCATTGCTGCTTCCCAGCAAGCACCCTCTTGTAACTCTCCATCGCCTGTAATACAATATACACTAGCATTATTTTTATCTATATACTTATCGCACATAGCCATTCCAACAGCAATTGATATTCCTTGACCTAAGGAACCAGATGAAGTTTCAATCCCTGGTAGATTAACATCAAGTCCTGGGTGACCTTGTAATCGCGTGCCGAGTTTTCTAAGTGTAGAAAGTTCTTCACACGGAAAATAGCCAGAGCGAGCAAGTACAGAATATAGAACAGGTGCCATGTGTCCGGCACTCAAAACAAACCTATCTCTTGCTTTCATTTGAGGATTTTGGGGATTATGGTTCATGTATCCACCAAAATAAAGTACAGACATAAAATCTGAAATCCCAAGTGGACCTCCACTATGTCCTGATTTTGCTAAAAGTAAACTTTTGATAATATCTTGCCTTATTGTATTTGCTATTTCAGCAAATTCTGTATTATTTTTTTTGTTGTTATCAAAAGTGAGTTGCTTAAATTCTATTTGATTTGTCATTAAATATTAATATGATTTAAATAATTTACAAAATTAAGAAAAATAAAAAGCATTACATACAAAAAGGATATATTTTTTTAAATTAGTTATTATTTTAGAATATTTTTTAACAAGATGTATAAATATATTGTATATTTAAAATCTTATAGTTAAGTTGCAAACTTGTTTTTTCAAATTTTTAAAAAGTAAAATATTTATTCAATAATTTTTGATGTACAATGAATCAAATTATTTATATTGTTCCTGCTTGCGGTGTGTTAGCATTAATTTACACATTCATAAAATCTTCGTGGGTAACTAAGCAAGACCCAGGCAATGCAAAAATGCAAAATATTGCCAAATTCATTTCAGATGGTGCAATGGCTTTTTTAAGAGCCGAATATAAGGTACTGTCGATATTTGTTGTAGCAATTGCTATTTTACTTGCTTGGCAAGGTTCACAGGGTGAAAATTCTTCCCCTCTTGTGGCTTTATCATTCGTTGTTGGTGCTGTGAGTTCAGCATTAGCAGGTTTTATAGGAATGAGAGTTGCAACTAAAGCTAATGTTAGAACTACTAACGCAGCTATCACAGGACTTAATAAAGCCCTTGCTGTTGCTTTTACAGGTGGTTCTGTTATGGGAATGGGAGTTGTTGGTCTTGGAGTTCTAGGGCTTTCTATTCTCTTTTTATTGTATTCAAATTTATTTGGAATCGAAACTTTAGATAATGTAAATAAAATTATCACAGTTGTAACCGGATTTTCATTTGGTGCTTCTTCTATTGCTCTTTTTGCAAGAGTTGGTGGTGGTATTTATACTAAAGCCGCAGACGTTGGGGCTGACCTTGTAGGTAAAGTTGAGGCGGGAATTCCAGAAGATCACCCTCTTAATCCTGCAACTATTGCTGATAACGTAGGTGATAACGTAGGTGATGTGGCTGGTATGGGTGCTGATTTATTTGAATCTTATGTTGGTTCTATAATAGGTACTATGGTTCTTGGGGCTGCCTTTTTTAATGTATCTGAATTTATAGCATTGCCTTTTGGTGCTTTGTCAGCTATAATTTTACCTTTGATGTTAGCTGCAATTGGTATTTTGGTTTCTATTTTCGGTACTTTCTTTGTGAAAGTAAAAGAAGGTGGTAACCCTCAAACTGCTTTAAATATTGGTGAGTTTGGTGCTGCTGGTGTGATGCTTGTTTTAACTTATTTTATTATTGATTGGATGTTACCTAGTTCATGGTCTGTTTCAGGAACTGATTACACTTCTGTTGGTGTTTTTGTGGCAACTGTAGCTGGTCTTTTAGCTGGTGTTGGAATTGGTAAAGTTACCGAATATTACACTGGAACAGGAACTCCACCGGTTTTGAAGATTGCTAGACAATCAATCACTGGAGCTGCTACGAATATTATTGCTGGTGTTGGTGTGGGTATGATGTCAACGGCTATTCCTATTATTATTATTGCAGCGGCAATTATGGTTGCTTTTGATTATGCTGGATTATACGGTATCGCTATTGCTGCGGTAGGTATGCTTTCAACTACTGGTATTCAGTTGGCAGTTGATGCTTATGGACCTATTTCTGATAATGCTGGTGGTATTGCAGAGATGAGTGAATTACCTAAAGAGGTTAGACAAAGAACTGATAAATTAGATGCAGTTGGTAACACAACAGCGGCAATCGGAAAAGGATTCGCTATTGGTTCGGCTGCTTTAACTGCACTTGCATTATTTGCTGCATTTATGCAACAAGCAGGTATAATTAAAATTGATGTTTCTAACCCTACTGTTATGGCTGGTTTATTAGTTGGTGCAATGTTACCTTATGTTTTCTCAGCAATGGCTATGGACGCTGTAGGACGTGCAGCTATGGCAATGATTCAAGAAGTTCGCAGACAATTTTTAGAGATACCTGCTTTAAAAGCTGCATTAGATGTTATGCGTAAAAGTGGAGATGATTCTTCTAAATGGTCTGATGCTGATAAGAAAACTTATGAAGCAGCAGAAGGAAAAGCTGAGTATGCTAAATGTGTTGAAATATCGACTAAAGCTTCTATTAAAGAAATGATGCTACCTGGTCTTTTAGCAGTTGCTGCACCTGTTGTTGTTGGCTTTACTTTCGGAGCTGAAACTCTAGGTGGACTGCTTGCTGGTGTAACAGTATCTGGTGTTTTGCTTGCAATATTCCAATCTAACGCTGGTGGTGCTTGGGATAACGCTAAGAAAATGTTTGAAGAAGGAATTGAGGTTGATGGTGTAACTTATAAAAAAGGTTCTGATGCTCATAAAGCAGCAGTAACTGGTGATACAGTAGGTGACCCTTTCAAAGATACTTCTGGTCCTTCTATTAATATTCTTATTAAGTTGATGTCTGTTGTTGCATTAGTTATTGCAACTGCGATTTAATATAAGTTTAAGAATTTAGTATTTTAAATTAAAGCCCTCGTTTGGAGGGCTTTTTTTTGAAATAAATTTAGCACTTTCTTTATATTTAAAAACTTCTATAAATTTTTTGAAACTAGTTTTAAAAATTTATATTATAAAAAAGGGGAAATTTAATTTTCCCCATATTTAGTAAGTTTTAATTTTAGAATTTATTTTTTTATTAATTTTATTCATCTTCATCAACCGTTGGCTGTTTATTTAGAGCATTTAATACTGTGATTTCTTTTGCTACTGTTTTTCCTTCGTCTGTGATTTCTAATCTGAATTGGACTTTATCTCCAACTTCTAAATCATTGAAGTCAAAATCTATTAATGATGTATAATGAAAGAAAGCATTATCTGGTTCATTTTTAATAAAACCGTAACCATCTTTAATTGTTAGTACTTTACTTATAAACACATCTTTATCGAGGTTTGAGGTTGAATAGTAGTCATCGTCTTCATCATCATCAAGAGAATTAGGATTAGGAGCAGAGTAAGAAGGTGTTGGTCTTCTGTATGGTTTTTCTTTTATGACTGATGGAGGGACAAATAGATTGTTTACCATTGCATCATTTTTTCTTACTCTATTATTGATTATTTCGTGCATAGGAACTGGATACGAAACTTCTTCGAGCAAGTATTGTGATGTTCTTGTATAGTATGGTTTTCCATCTTCGCCAGTGTATTCGAAGTCCCAACTTAAAACCATTACTGCAGTTCCAAGTGTGTTAAGTTTTCTGATTAGTGGAACATAATCACCATCTCCAGCAATTAATACTAAAACGTCGAATTTTTTATAAAAAGCCATTTCGTAAGCTTCTAACGCAAGCCATACATCTATTCCTTTTTCTTGTTTTATACCTCCATAGTATCTAATAGGTAAATAATGAGTTGTAACACCTTCGTTCATTAAAATTTCATCAAAAAGTCTGTCGTAAAAAAGTGCGCCATCTTTTTCTTTAGCTTCTTTTGCTGTTAAGCGACCTCTAAAATAATGTGCATCAACAATTTGACAAAGTTGGTGATTTATTTCATTTTGCTCAGCAAGGTATTTTTTTACGAACTCGTGAATACCTTTTATCGACAAGCGACTTTTTCGCTCGTGGATATAATAGTAGTAGTTACTTACATGGTGTAAATAGTTACCATCATAAAATATACCAATTCTGGTTAAACTAGATTTTGACATATCTATCCTTATTTATTTTTATTTATAATATATTTAACAAATTCTAAATCAAAAGCGTTAGTAATTTTTATATTTAGACTATCTCCTTCGATTACTTTGACTTTATAGCCAAAATCCTCAAAAATAGAAGCATCATCAGAATATTTATTATCTATTAAATTAATTTTGTTGAGAATATTTTGATATATACTTAATTTTACTCCCTGAGGAGTCTGAACTTTATAAATATTTTCTCTATTTAAAGTTTTTACAACAAAACCATTTTTAATTTTTTTTATAGTATCCGTAATTTTTATTGCAGGAATTACTATGTCATTATTTTTTAATTCATTTATAACATTATGAATTAAACTTTTATTTATTAAACATCTAACAGCATCGTGAATTAAAACAAAATCTGAGCTGTTGATTTGTATATCTTTTATTGCATTGCTTATTGATTCTGCTCTTGTTTTTCCTGCAGGCACAAAAACAAGAGTTTTTTTAATGTTAAAAAAATCTGCTTTGGTTTTTACAAAATTAATCCATTTCTCATTGATTGGAATAAATATATTATCTATTTCGTCAATATCATCAAAGTTCTTTAATGTTTTGAGTAATATTGGTTGGTTGTTAATTTCAAGGTACTGTTTTGGTAAATCAGAATTCATTCTTTGACCAATGCCACCAGAAGGAATTATTAATGATATTCTCAATTAATTACTCCTATATTTATAAACATCCATTATAGAAAAAGGGCGAACTAATCTAAAATCACCTAAACCAGATTTATCTTGAAATACAAACTCTCTATTGCCATCATAAAGCCACTGTTCATAAGTTATTCTTGATTCGTAACTTGAATTTGAAGTTGTAATAGAAAGGGGTTTTCCATAAATTATATATACGTTTCCTTTGTCTGTAAGCCAGCCGTCTGTGTAAGCTTTAAAATTATTATTAGCATATTCTATTCTTGCAAAATACTCTATAAGGGCTTCATTCTTTTCTGTGTTAGGTGTTGGGTCAAGTTCTTCCCAAAATTTTATGAATAAATCAATTTTTTTATCTTTAGTTTCTGCCTCTTTCATTAAGTTTATTTGGCTTGAAGATGCAACGTATCTGAGTTTTTTTATTGAATCATCTATGTTTTCTAAAAGAGAAATAATTAAAGAAGGGGTGAAGTTTACAACTCGTTGTGTAATTGCTAAATAATCTTTTTTGTCGGGTATGCCCTCCGTCTCATTTTCAACAGCAATAACTCTTAAAGTATATTTACCTATTAGGAATTTGTCAGATTTTATATGTAAATAAAACTGTTCTTTTATATTTGTTAGATTATGTGAAATTAATTCACCTGTAATAATATCTTTTTCATTTTCATTAATTAACTGATAAAAGAATTTATATTTTTTTTCAATGTTGTTATTTCTATAAATTTCAAAAAAGGCAAAAAAACCATTTTTAATAGTTGCTATGTTATCATCAAAGAATGGAGTAATTTTAAATCTTTTATTATTTTCTTCAATAGCTGAAAGAAGCATAATTCCACTTAATGCAAAAGGAAATTCATTGAACTCAAGAATATTAAGGTTACGTTTCTTTTTATAAATAATATTAGCCAGATTATCTTGCATCGTTACTTCAATTGTAAAATTGCCTGGTTTTAAATTAAATGATTTACTATTTGTTTTAAACTTACCATCTCCTCCTTGAGCTTGAAAATAGTCATCAGCTTTTAGGTTTGTTTTTTGATTATCTTCAAAAATCAAATTATAATCAGCATCAAAAACTTTATAGATTAAATTATATGAAGCATAAAAAATATCATTATTATTTTCGAATTTTAAAAGTGAATATGGCACAACAACAAAGATATCACATCTTCCTACGCTATCTAAATCATTTGATTTAAAAGATATCGCATCTAAATAAAATTCAGTAGATTTTAAAGATTGAATGCTGATTAAAATTAATGTAATTAGTAAAAAGTTTTTCATAGAATAATTTTGAAATCTTATTTATTAAGTTAATTAAAAGCTAATTCTTATAATAATATTTATTTCCATATAATGTTAAATTGCTTAGATGAAAATTATTAAATGTAATGACGAAAAAGTAAGCATTTATAATAGATATTAGTTTTATTTGTTTATTATTAACTATTTAAAATGCTTTTTAAAATTGGTTTTAGTCCCGAAAAGAAAAACTCAACTGCAATAACCATTACAATTAATCCCATTAATCTCATCATAATTTTTATTCCAGTATCACCTAAGAACTTTGAAATAGAGGAACCTGCCCACAAAACAATATATGCTGTTATTAATATAAGAGCTATAGATGAAATTAATGTTATTTTAAAGCCAACTGTATTTGCGTCTTCCATAAGTATGATTGAATTAGTAATTGCACCCGGCCCCGCTAACATCGGTATTGCTAAAGGAGTAATAGAAATATCGTTAACATATTCTTTAATATCATCTTCTCTTACTTTCATCTGAGCAAGGCGAGCATTTAGCATTTCTAACCCCATCATAAAAAATATTACCCCACCTACAATTCTAAAACTATCAACAGAAATCCCAAAAAATTTGAATAAAAACTGCCCTGTAAATGCAAAGGCAAGTAAAGTTCCAAAGGCAACTATTACAGCTTTTTGAGCGGTTCTAGACTTTTCTTTTGCACTCAAATTTGAAGTCATTGTAAGAAAAATGGGCATTATCCCAAGGGGATTTATTAAAGTAAAATATGATGTTAAACATAAAAGTGCGAAACCAGCTATTTCTTGCATAAGATTTTGTAAAACTAAAAATTTAAGTTTATAAAATTATATTATTCTTTTTTATTTCTGATAAACAGTTTAATCGAAAGCCAATGTTTTAAAGCCATTATTATTTTATGAGAAGTAGAGACTTTTATTTTTTTATCCCAAATATTGTAATCATTTAATTCAATTTTATCTAATAATCGAAAATAAATATCATCCATTATTTCTGCGGCAATAAGTCTTCTTCTTTCATCAGGTCTCATAAAAGAGCGAGCTTTATGATAATAATCTCTTGCTCTTTTAACTTGAAAACTCATAAGTTTAATAAAATTATCATTATATACTTCATTCATTAAGTCAGTTTCAGAATATTTAAATCTAACTAAATCCTCTTTTGGAATATAAATATAACCTCTATTTTTATCTGCTTTAATATCTCTGATAATATTAGTTAGTTGAAGAGCATAGCCAAGATGAATTGCGTAGTTTTTTGTTTCTTCGTATTTATACCCAAATACCTCTATAGATGTAAGTCCTACAATACTTGCAACGCTATAGCAGTATTCTTTTAAATCTTCAAAAGTTTCATATCTTGTTTGAACTAAATCTCTTTTACAGCCATCAATAAGAGTTGTGAAGTATTGTCTGGGAATTAAAAATCTATCAATTGTTTTTTCTAATGGCTTCAATAAATTAGTATTTTCTTTTTTGTTATATATTTTTGTAATTGTATTTTCCCAAAATTCTAATCTATTGAGTTTTTTTTCAATATCTTTTTGGTTAACAGTTGGAGTTTCATCTACAATATTATCTATATAACTAAAAAAAGCATAAATGGAGTTAATTGCTTCTCTTTCTTCTTTTGGTAAGAATGTGAAGGAATATAAGAAGTTGGATTTTTCGCATTTTGAAAAACCAACATTCTCATAAGTAGCAAGATTAGATTGAGTTATGACTTCCATTTTATTGCATTATAAGTTAAAGATATATAATCTAGTTTGCTTAATTTTGGTCTATTAAATATTAAATCCGATTTTAATTCTTTGCAATACTCTAAAACTTTCATACCGCCTAATATCGTTAATTTTAATTCAAGTTTTAATCGATTGTTTTTTATTGAGTTAATTATAGTCATGCCGTTATAAAATAATTTTTCGGTTTCAATAATTAGTCTAAAAATCAAATCGTTTAACTCTTTTTTATATTGCAAATTTAACAAATCTTTTTCATTAAGTTTATATTTATTCAGAAAATCTTTTGGAAAATAAATTCTTTTGTTTTTTAAGTCTCTTGAGAGATCTTGCCAAAAGTTTGTAAGTTGAAGTGCTGTACATATTTCATCACTAAGTTTACAATTTAATTCGCTATCTTCTTCAAAGATTCTAAGGATAATCCTTCCAATCGGGTTTGCAGAGTATTTGCAGTAATCAAGAACTTCGTCAAAAGTATTTAATATTTTGAAATTACTATCACTTTTAAAAGCAAATAATAAGTCATATAGTAAATTAGGGTCTAGATTAATTTTTTTTATTGTGTCTTGTAATGCCCAAAAAAGCGGGTTTTCAAAATTTTGAGTTATGATATACTTTTCTAACTGATTTAATAGATCTAATTTCTGTTCAGAGAACTCAAATTCATCTGCTATATCATCAGCAATTCTTGCAAAAGTATAAATTGGATAAATATATTCCCTTTTATTTTTTGGAAGCAAAATTGATGCTACCGGAAAATTTTCGTAATGAGATTTTGTTATTTTTTCACAAAAATTATACGAATCTTTTAAGGAGTTTACTTTATATATTCCACCGTCAAACTTAATTAATTCTGAAATTATATTTTTATCTAACACAATAATAATGTTTGTAAAAAAATAAAAGTGAGTTTTATCAACTCACTATTTTATTTCAATAATACTATCTATGATTCCGTATTCTAATGACTCTTTAGCATCCATCCAATAATCTCTATTAAAATCAGCCATAACTTTTTCGGCACTTTGTCCACAGTTATCAGCAAGGATTCTTGCACCAAGTTCTTTAGTTTTTACTATTTCTTTAGCTTGAATTTCTATATCGGAAGATTGTCCTCTTGCACCACCACTTGGTTGGTGTATCATAACTTTAGCGTTTGGGTAAATAAAGCGTTTACCTTTCTCGCCAGCAGAAAGTAATATAGAACCCATTGAAGCAGCCAATCCCATACATATTGTTGAAACAGGTGAAGTTATAGACCTCATAGCGTCATAGATTGCAAAGCCAGAAGTTACATAACCGCCTGGAGAATTTATATAAAATTTTATTTCTTTGCCCGGTGCTTGTGCTTCCAAATAAAAAATTCTTTCTATAAGGTGTTTTGCAGATTCATCGTCAACCTGTCCCCACAGGAATATTTTTCTTTCTTCTAATAACTTTTTATCAATTAAGAGTTGACTATTTTCATTTTTAATTTTATCTTCCATTTTTTCCATAGTTAAGTATTCTAATTATATGTTCTAAATTTATGTATTGAACGAATTGAAGATGTAAATATTTTATATTTGTTAAAATATTAAAATTTAGAAAAGTTTAGTCTTAATTTAGTTGCGTATTTATTTTTAAAAATGTAGATATAATTTTAAAAATGATAAATTTATTTGATTTTTATTAAAAATTATGTGTTTAGTGCTATTTTTTCGTAATTTTGAAATTCTATGTTTACATTTTAAAAAAATGTGTTATTAATTTATTTATTAAATGTTAAAATCAAATTTAAAAAAGGGTTATCCTCTTCACCTTGGTGTATTAGGCGCGGGACAACTAGCAAAAATGCTTGCTCAGGAAGCTTATAAAATGGGATTAAATATAGTAACAATTGATAAAAGTTTTGAAACTCCAGCTGGTGATATGACTTCTTATGAATTTGGTAATGGCTGGGAAAGTACTGATGAATTAGATAAGTTTATTGAAGAAAGTGATATAATAACACTTGAAAATGAATTTATTGCTCCAAGTATTTTGGAATATATTGAAAGATCCAGACCTGTTTTTCCGTCATCTAAAACTATTTCTCTAATTCAAGATAAGTTTATTCAAAAAAATACTTTTAAAAATGCAGGAATAAATGTTCCAAATTATGGCGATATTAATTCAATTGACGATGCGATAAACTTTGGTAAAGAATTTGGCTTTCCTTATGTTTTAAAAGCAAGAAAATATAGTTATGATGGGTATGGTAATTATACCGTTAGAAATGAAGAAGACGCAAAAAATGGATTTACATACTTTAATCCAAATAATAAAATTGAACGACCACTTTATGCTGAGCAATTTGTGAATTTCACTAGGGAACTTGCTGTTATGGTGGTTCGCAGTAGTAATAATGAAATAAAAACATACCCTTGTGTTGAGACTATTCAAAAGAATCATATTTGCCATCAGGTTATTGCTCCTGCTGAAATTAATGCTGAATATCAACAAAAAGCAAAGGATTTAGCGGTTGAGTGTGTGAAATCGATTGATGGAGTTGGTGTTTTTGGAGTAGAGATGTTTATTGATGAAAGTGGAAATATATTAGTTAATGAGATTGCTCCAAGACCCCATAACTCAGGACATTATACAATTGAAGCGTGTTTTACTTCGCAGTTTGAGAATGGTATGCGAGCAATTTTAGGATTGCCTCTCGGCTCTACTGAAATGGTTAATAATTATGCAATTATGATTAATTTACTTGGCGAAAGAGAAGGTAGTGGAGTTCCGAGTAATGTGTTAGATTTGCTAAAATATGATAAAGTAAAGCTGCATTTGTATAACAAGAAAAGTTCTCGAGTTGGAAGAAAAATGGGGCATATTACGTTGATTGGTAATGAGTTAGATGAAGTAAAATCATCAGCAAAAGCAGCTTTTGATTCTCTTATTTGGTAATTAATATTTAGGATTTATAATGAATTTACTTTTTATTGGCGATATAGTTGGCGATGATGCGTTGAAGTTTCTGGTTGATAATTTGGGTGAGTTGAAAGAAAAATATAAGCCAGATGTGATGATTGCAAATGGCGAAAATATTTGGAATGGAAAGGGCTTAAATGAGCAAGAGGCAAATGTTTTGTTTGATGCAGGATTTTCAGTAATTACTACAGGTAATCATATTTGGGAAAATTGGAAATCAAGACCACTTCTTGCTTCTAATGGAAATGTTTTACGTCCTTTGAATTATCCATCTGGGAACCCAGGGAAAGGTTATACAATTATTGATATTGGCGATATTAAAATTGGAGTAATACAACTTCAAGGAAGAACTTTTATGCAATCTATAGACTGTCCATTTAAAGCTGCAGAAAATGCCTTCAAAAATATAAAAAAGCATACAAATAATATATTTGTTGATTTTCATGCTGAAGCAACAGCAGAAAAAATGGCATTTGCAAAAAACTTTGATGGCGAAGTAACTGCAATCGTTGGTACTCATACACATATTCCCACAGCAGATTCCCAAATTATGCCAAAAGGAACCGCATATATCAGTGATGTTGGAATGACAGGACCTCACGATTCTGTTATTGGTATGGATTCTCAAATTGCAATTCGTAGGTATATACTTCAAACTGCGCATAAATACGAAATGGCAACAGATGATATGAAAATTAATGGCGTTTCAATTAATTTTGATGAAGAAACGGGTCAAGCTTACTCAATCGAACATTTTACTTTTCCTAAATTTATAAATACTATTGGTGTGTAAATGGCTCATAATATAGCAGTTGTAGGTGCGACTGGTCTTGTTGGTCGTACAATGCTTAAATTATTAGAAGAAAGAAATATTGAGATTAAAAATTTAAGATTACTTGCCTCAAGTAGGTCTGCGGGCAGTACAATTAATTTTAAAGGGGAGGAATATAAGGTTGAAGAATTAACTGAAGACTCTTTCCAAGATATTGATATTGCTCTGTTTTCTGCAGGTGGCGAAACGAGTAAAAAGTATGCTCCTATTGCTGCTAAAAATAAAACAATTGTGATTGATAATAGTTCTGCCTGGCGTATGGATGAAAATTGTCCTTTGGTTGTGCCAGAGGTAAACCCAGATGCTCTTAAAAATCATAATTATATAATAGCAAATCCTAACTGCTCTACAATTCAATTAGTTGTAGCATTAAAGCCAATAATGGATAAAGTTGGTTTGGAGTCGATTATTTGCTCTACTTACCAATCAATAAGTGGTGCTGGGCAGAAGGGAGTGGATAAACTCGCCCAAGAAATCAATGACCACTTCTATTCTGATGGAACTTTACGAATTGCCTATAATGCTCTTTTTCACCCTCTTGAGCCAAATGGGAATACAAATGAAGAAAATAAGATGCACAAAGAAACTCGTAAGATACTTGGAACTAATGATATTAAAACAAGTTTCACTTGCGTTAGATTGCCAATATTAGGCGGACACGCAGAATCAGTTCAAATCAAAACTAAAAAAGATGTAAGTGTTAAAGAATTAAAAGAAATAATCAAATCTGTCGAAGGAATTGAGTTAATAGAAGAAGGCGATATATTCAATTATCCAACACCTCAAGATGCCGAACATTCGGACTTAGTTTATGTTGGACGAGTAAGAAAAGAAGCAGACTTTGAGCGAACATTCAACCTCTGGGTAGTATCGGATAACCTGCGAAAAGGAGCCGCAACAAATGCTGTGCAAATCGCCGAAAAAATGATAGAGATGGGCTTGGTGGGGTGAGAAAGAGGGGAGGAATTTATTGGTAGAAATGAATAAAAATATTGATATAAGCAAAGAAGAAATTTTTAGTTTAGTAAAATCTACAAGAAAAGAGATGTATATGAGTGTATTTGATACTAATATTTAGATAAGTATTTTATTAAGTATATCTTTTAAAGATTTGTTAGATATAATTGATAATAAAAACAAACAAGCATTAAAACTTAAAAAACAGATTCCTGAATTAATTAACACTATAAGCAAACCAAAGATAAACAAAAATCTTAGTTCTGAAGATATAAATAATTTAATAATCTTATTTAGATATAACCTTAAATATGTTAATATACCCAATAAATTAAAATTTTTACGAGACCAAAAGATAGCTTTTTGATTGAAATTACCTTTGAATCAAAAGCTAGATATATAATTACAGGAGATAAGAATCTTCTTGATGTAAAGAATTAAAAAAAAGCAAGTTAATTTAATTTCAAGAATTTGAATAAAAATAATATTTAATTCCATAAAAATAAACCACACCCATCCAAGAGAAATTCTTGCAGATGAATTAGATGCGAGAGGTATCAGCATTGATGTATTTGCGAATTTGATAAATATTGAACTGAAATATGCAGAAGAATTGTTAAAGAAAAAAGTGTCTTTTGATAAAACATTAATAGTAAAATCTAAAAAATATTAAATGTTTCGGCAAAAATTTTTCTAAATCTCCAAAAACAATATGACGATAAATTAAATGTCAATAATTCTTTTTTACATCTTCTCTGGAGCGTTTATTCCAAGTATTGTAAGCCCATTATTCATAACTATTTTTGTCATATTTACTAATTGTAATCGCGCATCCCTTAGCTCTTGCTCCGAATCTAAAATTCTGCAATTATGGAAGAATTTGTGAAACGTTGATGCAACTTCTTTTAAGTATTCAGCCAAAATATGTGACTCACGTTTATCGCAGGAAATTGATATAATTTCAGGAAATCTAATTATTTGCTTAATTAAGTTTATTTCTGCTTCGTCTCTTAGTAATTTATAATTATAATTTTCATTTAATGTAATATCTTGCTCACTGGCTTTTGCAAAGATTGAACAAGCCCTTGCATGAGCATACTGAAGATAAAATACTGGATTTTTATCACTTTGCTCTTTTGCTAGCCCAAGGTCAAATTCTAAGTGAGTTGTGATACTACGCATTATGAAGAAAAAGCGAACTACATCGGGTCCTACTTCTTCGAGTAAATCATCTAAAGTATAACTTTTTCCAGTTCGTTTAGACATTTTAACTTGCTTGCCGTTTTCTGTAAGTGTTACAAATTGGTGAATTAATACACTTATTTTACTTTTATCATATCCAAGATGTTCGAGAGTTTGCATAACATCTGGAATTGTTGCTATATGGTCAGCGCCAAATACATCAACAAGAATATCATATCCACGTTTGAATTTTTCAATATGATAAGCAATATCAGGTAATCTGTAAGTTGGCTCGCCAGATGATTTTACTATTACTCTATCTTGGTCTAATCCCATTTCAGAAAGTTTAAGCCATACAGCACCTTCTTTATCATAAGATAAACCCTTTTCTTTTAATGTATTAAGTACATTTTCAATCTTTCCTTCTTTATAAAGAGAGTCTTCATTATAAAAAACATCTTGCTTTATTTTTAGATTTTTAAGAGTTTCTTTAATTTTAGAGAAACACCATTCTTCTCCAGCTTTTCTAAGCTCTGCAAAGAGTTCCGATTTTTCATCAAGGTATTTATATTTAGTTGGATTGCTTTTGTATAAGTCTTGTGCAATCAGTTTTATATACTCGCCATGATAACCATCTTCAAGGAATTCAAATTCTGGCTCATCTATTTGCATATATCTTGCATAAATAGATTTACCAAGATTATTCATTTGATTACCTGCATTATTAAAGTAATACTCACGAGTGACATCATATCCCATCCACTCAAATAAATTAGCTACGGTATCACCTACAACAGCATTTCTTCCGTGACCTAAGTGCAAAAGTCCTGTTGGATTAGCGCTAACATATTCTACGTTTACTTTAATACCTTTACCAACATCTTGTTTACCAAAATGTTTACCAGATTGTCTGATTTTTTCAAATAAAATATCATAAAAGACAGGAGAAAATTTCACATTTATAAATCCTGCTCCAGCAACATTAACATTTTCAATTACTTCTGAATTATATTCTAAGTTATTGATAATATCTTCTGCAATTTGTCTTGGGTTTTTTTTCAAAGTACGTGCTAATTGCATCGCAACATTGGTAGCTATATCACCAAATTCAGGATTATTTGGAGTTTCAAAGCCTAAAATACTTGTATCAGTTACATCTAATTTATTAAGTGCATTTTTAAAAATATCAAATAAATAATCTTTTTCCATTATTCATAAATCCTAAGAATATCATCAAATTTTACAGGCAATAAATCTGCATCATCATTTACTGTATAAAATTCAGCATCACCCCATAATTTTTCTAATTTATATAATGAGCGCACTGGTTTGAGCATTAGATGGATAACAACATCAAAATAATCTAAAAGCACCCATTCTAAACTTTCTAAACCTTCGATGTGTGGTTTTTGAAGTTTATAATCTTTTGTTGTGCGTTGGATTAAATCAGTTATGGCGTCCATTTGAGGAGCAGAATCGCAACTGCAAATTACAAAATAATCTGTTGGTGCTGTGTCAATATGTTTTAAATCAAGGATTAGCACGTCATCGGCTAATTTATCTTGACATAGTTGTGCTGAAAGAATTGCTAACTTTAGATCGTCTGAAAACTCTTCTTTCTTTTGATTTACTACCAAAAAATCTCCGATATTTAAGTGAAAATAATTACAAAATTAAGAAAAAAAAAACAAAGTATTATAAAATATAAAATAATGGAACAATAATTGCGTTATTATTAATAAAAACAGTACACAAAAACTTATGAATTTATTAAAATCTATTGAATTATTTTTAACATATTGTAAGAATGAAAGGAATTACTCTGAGCATACCTTACTTGTTTATTCTAAGGCATTGGAGGACTTTGCTGATTATTTGATGCAAGAATATGAGCAAGAAGTTGATATATCATTAATAGATACAGAAGATATTAGACCCTTTCTTGGGTGGTTAGATGATAAAGGGTTGAGTAAAAATTCGATTAGGTTAAAAACTTCTTCGATTAAGTCATTCTTTAAATTTTTGAATAAACGAGAATTTATAAGTACTAATCCAGCATCACCAATTTTTACTACTAAAATTGATAAAAAGCTGCCATCTTTTATTACAAAAACAGAGATGGATAATATTTTAAATAATTATAAAATTGATAGCCCCTTAGATGCAAGAAACTATGCTTTATTTGAGTTATTATACAGTAGTGGATTGAGGATTTCGGAGGCACTTTCTCTTCGTGTAAAAGATATTTCAATAGGTACAAATTTACTTCAAATTACGGGAAAAGGTAGAAAACAGCGTATTGTTCCTCTTGGAAATAAAGCTAAAGATGCACTTGTTTCTTATATAACTTATAGAGTTCAGTTAATAAATGAATCAACAAAATCAAAGTTATTTTTAACTAAAAATGGTAATGAATTAGACCCATCAGGTGCTTATAGAATAATCAATAGAATGTTGCAAGGTAAAGTTAATTCTGATAAAAAATCACCTCATGTATTGCGTCATACTTTTGCTACACATCTTATGGATGGTGGAGCAGATATAAATTCTGTGAGTGATATGTTAGGTCATTCATCGCTTTCTACCACACAAATTTATACACACAATACTGTAAACCGATTAAAAGATATTTATAAGAAAGCTCATCCAAGAGCTTAATCTTAATATCTTTCTTATTTCAAGTTTATTTTTGTTCAATATTTAATAAAAAAGCTAAATTTTAATGTTAAAAAAAGTAGAAGAAGGTAGAATAAGATTTACACTATTGGGAACGGGAACATCATCAGGAATTCCAACTATTGGATGTAAATGCTCAGTTTGTCAGTCAAATGATTTAAAAGATAAAAGACTCAGATGCTCTCTTCTTATTGAAACAAATAATACTACTGTAGTGATTGATACTTCTGCAGATTTCCGACAGCAAATGATTAAATTTAATGTTGATAAATTAGACGCTATTGTTTTCACACATCAACATTTTGACCATATTGGAGGTTTTGACGATATAAGGGCTTATAATTTTATTCAACACAAACCTACTCCGATTTATATTAATGATTCAACCCTTAGGTCTGTTAAGAAGACCTTCTCTTATGCTTTTGGAGAGGCAGTGCAAGTTGGTGGTGGATTGCCATTATTTGAGATAAATAAAATAGATAGAGATGATTTTATTATTGGAGATATTAAGTTTGAAATAATACCAATGATGCATGGTAAAATTGAAGTTCTTGGATTTAGAATTGGTAATTTTGCTTATTGTACTGATACTAATTACATATCAGACGAGTCGATGTATAAACTTCAAAACCTTGATATTTTAATTTTAGATGCATTAAGATTTCACCCGCATCCTACTCATTTTACAATAGAAGAAGCTATTGAAGTATCTAAAAAGTTAAATCCAAATTCTACATATTTTACTCATTTAGCTCATCAAATATCTCATTCAAAACTAAGCAAGGAACTTCCAGAGAGTATATTCCTTGCTTATGATGGTCTTACATTTGAGTTGGATTATATTTTATAGATTAACATATAAGAGCTTATTTTTTATATACCTTAATATTGTATGAAATATAATATTTAACTTTTAACGATTTATAATCATTTATTTTAACTTCAATTATTTTAATTATTTATCAACTTTATGCTTGTCAAAAGGAATTTGAGAGGCCCATAATAGTTTTTCTTTTAAAAGATCAAAATATGATGAAATTAAAGGTTTTACAAGTTTTACAACTGCAGTTGATTTTTTAATTATAACTTCTTCACCGTCTTTTACTACTAATACGTCTTGCCCGTCAATCACAAAATTAGATTCACCAGTAGGTGAGCTTACAATCATTTTTACATCTGATGTATTAGGTATTATAAGTGGTCTAAGTGTTAGGGTATGTGGAGAAATAGGAGTAAGACAAAAAACCGGAGTTCCAGGTACAATTATAGGACCGTTACATGAAAGTGAATATGCGGTAGAGCCAGTAGGAGTAGTTAAAATTAAGCCATCTGCTCTGTAATCTGCAACATGGTGGTCGTTCGAAAAAGCACTAATAGTTATCATTCTTGAAGTATTTTTCTTCTCCATTATACAATCATTTAAAGCAAAGTATGTTTTACCTTTTATTTGAGTTTCTAACATACTTCTTTCTACTATTCTGTAGTTGCCATTAACTAAGTCGATTAGTGATTCTTTTAAAAGAGAAGTTGGATATTCAGCTAAAAAACCTAATTTCCCAACGTTGAATCCCATAACTGGTACGCCAGAATCTATAAGTATTTTAGATGCACTAAGCATTGTACCATCTCCACCAAAGGAGATTAGCATATCAGCTTTCCTTTCAAAATCAGAATCGCTACACTCAGAGATAAAGGGAAATTCAGATTGGTTAATTGAATCACAAAAGGTTTCATTACCAATAACTTTAACACCTAATTCATTTAAAATATGAGCTGCTTCTTTAGCATAAATTTTTGCCTCAGGTTTTGAGGGCAGTGTATAAATTGCAATTGTTTTTTCTATCATCTAATTTTATTTGTTATGTTTTAAATCTTTGCTTTGGAACAATTTTTCATAAAGCCCGATTTGGAATCCAAAATAAAAGTTTCCAAACTCTCTAAATCCATCAAAAAAGTCGTTATTACCAAATTCATTAACGGCCAATGCTCCAATCGCATTTCCAGAGGCATAACCTGCTACTAAGTTTAATGTATGTTTTGGAAGCGGCGGAAAAATAAGAGACAATTTAGCTCCTATGTTATAAAATCTTGAAGGGAAATAATTATATTCAATAAAAGGGTCAATAAATAGTTCATCTTTCATGATTTGCTGAAACCAACCAACTCTTAATGGCATTATACCTAATCCCATAGATGTTCCTCCTAAATACATTAAATTTATTAGAGAGGTTCCTACATATAGTCTTTCATCAATTTGAGGTATAGAAATATTAGAAGTCAAAAATTTAAAAGCAAAGCCCTGAATAATTGGGTTATCTCCTTCGAAGTATGAAGTTTCTGAGTTTGTTCTGAATACACTGGCTTCTGCCAAACCAATTCTCCAGGCAGAGTGTTCCATGTCTTCCCACACGCGATAAGTTTCTGGCACTATATTAATAAAATCAAAATATGAAACTCCAAGACCACCATAAAAGACTGTAGGATAAGTTGTTTCAGTTGCAAACTCGTTATTTTCAATTAGTGTAGATGTTTCTCTATTTATACCTTGTGCTAATCCAACATAAAGCCTTAAATTTAATCCGCTTAATGAACCAAGTTCAGCAAAACCCTCTAATTTTCCATATTGGCTTGGAAAAGCTCCTATTCCAAATCTATGCCCAAGAGCAAAGTAAGGTATATCAGTTTTAAAATAATATCTTTTTGTAACATTAAAATTAGCAAAGCTTAGTAAAGCATTTTCTAAATGAGCATCTGGCATTATTAATTCCATAGCTGTAAAGCCATAAGTCCAGTTTTTAGAATCTTCAAACCATCTTAATCGTTTTTCGACTACTCCAACCCTGTAAATACCACCTGTTAAAAATGACTTAGCTTCGCTGCCTCTATAAGAGGGGTCTAGTCCTTTGGTAGGGTCTATGTGTAGTCCAAAGATTCCACCACCAATAGCATTAGACGCATCTCCTCCGAAGATACCAACGCTTTCAAACAGTCCTAATCTTATAAAATTAGGATATTTTCTTACAGTAATACTATCATACTGTGTTACTCTATCTGTTTTATAAATATCTCTACTTGATGGATTTACGACGCCATCTTCTTTGTTACGAGGCGAATTAGCATAATAATGTCTCTCTGTTGTATCTTTTATGGTATGAGTGTATTTATCAACCTCTGTTCTTGTATATTGCTCGTGAATATTACAAGATTGCAAAATACTAAGTATTGCAATCAATATTATTATTTTTTTCATACTACTTTTAATTCCCAGTTTAATATATTATTTAAGGAAGCTTTTAGTTTGTCATTTTTGTTTAATTTACCAACACCCGCTGGGGTTCCAGTAAAAATACAATCTCCTTTTTGCAAAGAAAATCTTTTAGAAATGAAAGAGATAAGCTCAGCAAATGAAAAAATCATATCACTTACTTTTCCAGTTTGTCTTAATTCATCATTTACAAAAAATTGAAATTCTAATTTATCTAAATTTAATTTATTTACCTCATTATTTTCTATAATTGAGGAGATTGGAGCAGAGCCATAAAAACTTTTTGATAATGCCCATGGAAGTGATTTTTTCTTTAGTTCAGATTGAATATCTCTTAAAGTTAAATCTAAACCAAGACCTACTCCAGCAATATATTCATGAGCAGTGTTTGCTTCAATATTGTAAGCGTCTTTTCCTATTACTATTACTATTTCACACTCAAAGTGAACTTCATTAGAATAACTAGGTAAACTGATTAAATCATTATTTGTAGCAGCACTAGATGGTTTTATGAAAACAACTGGTTTTTCCTCAACTTTTGCGCCCATCTCCTTAGCGTGTTCAGCATAATTTCTTCCAATGCACCAAATAGTGTTTATTTTTAGCGAGTTATTATTATGAAATTTATAAAAATTATCCATTTTAAACTTTAAATTTTTACAAATTTAAAAAGAAAAATTTAAACAAATAAACAATAATTTAAAATAAGGATTATTTTACTTATCATATTTGTCAAATAGAATAAAAAAAAATCATAAAAAAATAGGAATACCTAATGGTATTCCTATAAAAACTTGAGTTATTGAGTTCAAAAAATATATAAATTATGGTCTATCAACTTCCATAATCTGAGATTTACCTTTATATTGTATTCCGTCTGTTATCCACTTTGCTGGCTCTTTGCCGAGAACGTAGTGGTCAAAAAACTGTTTCATTTTAATAGTATAGTCAAGTTTATTTGCATACTTTTTAAGATGATGCGGCTCATTTTCGTATTGCAGCATTATACATTCTTTATCAAATCTACGGCAAGCAAGATATAATTCTATACCTTGCTCCCAAGGAACTGCATCGTCTTTATCTCCAAACATTATCAGAAGAGGAGTATTTATTTTATCCGCAAAGAAAACTGGCGAGTTTGCTATATAAGCATCTAATGAATCAACGATATTTCCACCAATTCTACTTTGTGCTTTTTCATATTGAAATTGTCTTGCCAACCCACTGCCTAATCTAATTCCTGAATAAGCAGATGTCATATTTGATACAGGAGCGCCTGAAACACATGCTTTGAAAAAGTCAGTTTGTGTGATAAAATATGCAGACTGATAACCACTCCATGAGTGCCCATGAATTGCTATTTTATCTTTATCGATAAATCCATCATCTACAAGTGATTGGCATCCTGATACTACGGCATCTAATCCAGAATCACCTGGTTTTCCATCATAAAATTTTATATCTGGAAAAAACATACAATATCCTTGACTTATATACCATTGATAAATAGGTCTGTGTAAGATTCGTGGTGCTGTAAATTGATGTCTTAGCTGTGAGAATCTTTCATAGAAATATACAAGTAAAGGGTATTTTTTATTGGGGTCGAAGTTATTTGGTTTTATTACAAATCCTTGGAGTGTATCTCCAACTGAATTAGTATATTTCACCATTTCAGTGTATCCCCAGTTATATTCTTTTATTTCTGGATGGATATTTGTTAGTTTTTTTGGCTCTTCTAATTTATCATTTGTTAAGTATAAATCAGGGAAAATATCATAAGATTTTCTAGAAACTATAACATCGTTTGTGTGCTTTGCTTTAAACTCATAAGCCCAGTAAACTGAATCACCTAAAGTGTAAAATTCTGCTCTATCCCTAAGGTGGATAAGTTTATTACTTTTATCATTGTTATTAAATGATTGAAGATAAACAGAAACAGTATGGTCAATATATTTTCTATCATGATGCAAGTTAACTATTCTTATTGTACTATTTTCCATTCTACCAGAACCTTGATTCAAGTTTATTATAGAACAACTTGGTAATAAAACCTCCCAAACATCATATCTATCATAAATGATAAAGGTTTTACATTCTTCGCCCCAACCAGCAGCCCCATAAGCTCTTGGTTTTTGTGGAGTGTCGTTTAGTTCATCATAAAATTTGGTGTTTTTAAGTTTGTTAGTAATGTTTGTTTTAATATTTTGAGTAATATCATAAAAATGCCAGTGTTCATCTTTGAAATAAGTAACATGTGGGTTGAAATCAGAGATATAGGCACTATTGTATAATCCTTTTTCAATCAATGTTTTTTCACCAGAAAATAAATCTATGTAGTACAAATCATAATACCATCCATCATAAGTAATTAATTTTTCATAAGGAGTTGGGTCGTATCCGATTGTATAAATTGTATTTTCTGTATATTCAATCTCTGGTAAATTTATATCTCCCAAACGAACATTATTATTGCCTCGTAAGTGGAAAACTGCCGTGTAGGTTTTATTTTTTTCTTTATTCCACTCAGTTCTTTTTTGAGTAATAATTTTATTATCATCATTATGCCACAAATATAAATCTGTTTCAGAAAGAATTTTGTTTAAGTCATAATAATTATCCAATTTATATTTATTTTTATCATCCTTATCTTCAGGTATATACTCTGATAATGGTTTTACGCCATAAAATAATCTTAAACCAGCGTCAGTCCATTTGAGTTTTGAATATTTTGGTATAAACCAATCTTCAAATTCATCTTCTTTTGCTACTGAATTCACTTCTTTAGTGAAAAAATCATAAATATTTAATTGATACTTGTAAGCCGTTTTGTTGCTATCTAATTTTGCAAGTTTATAAACTATTTTATCAAAATCAATATTATGTTCGAAATCTTCGAAGAGATAATTAGTATCTTTCTGGATAGTAACCTCTGGAGCAAATTCGTTATTTAAATTTCTAAAATATATTCCATTTGCATCATTATTTTCGCTTGTTTTTGTATAAATTAAATAAGATGATGTAGAGTCAAATGAAATATTATTAACATTATTAACTATTATATCAGAATTAGAGTTTAAATGCTTTAAGTAATAATTATTACCATCTTTTTTGTTTGCATTCTCTTCATTTAATGAATAAAATAACCATTTGCCATTATTAGAGATTTGAAATTTAGATACATTTGGAGTTTTAGTTATATTACCATTTTGAGTATTTAAAAGATACAATGTATCTTTAAGTTGATCTTTTTTAAGATTCTCTTTTTGTAGAAAGTCAGGTTCTACTTTTAAAGCTACGTAATTTGCAATTTCTGATGTGATTGCTCTTGTTGCTCTAGGAATTTGATAAATAGTAGTATCATTTCTAGTACTTTGGATTACAGTTTTTCCATCGCCTCTATCTGGTTTTAAACCATAAATAATCCAATCTCCATTATCACTTATCATTTTGAAAGTGTAATTTTCAAATTTCATTGCATCTTCCAAGCCAAAGAATTTATATTCTTTACTATACAAAGAGAGTGATATTAAAAGCGAAATTAATAAAATTTTTTTCATTGATGCTCCTCAACTTAATGATTTGAATTTGTTAATTTTTTCGGTTTCTCCTGCAACTACTAAAATATCTTTTTCTTTAAGAATTTGGGTAGCATCAGGGATTGCCTTTATAATATTCTTTTTACTACGACCATCGTTTATAGTTTGTTTTATAGAAAGCACATCTATACCGTAATTATTTCTAATTTTTGCTTCAATAAGTGATTTTCCTATTAATGAGTTTGGAACTTTTATCTCTGCAACCAGGTATCCTTCAAGGAAATGAACTTGTTTCTCGTTATTATCCAGCATAATCCGAGTAGCCAAGTCAGATGTAACTTCTAATCTTTCTGTTTCTTTTTGATATGCAAAATCTATATCTTTTCTCCAAACAACTCCTATTTGTTTTCTTGATTCATCATTTTTTAAAACAGGCAAACAATCATAACCAGTTTTATTCATAAGTTCTAAGGCATCGTTACAAGTAATGCCTGAAAGTAAAGTAGGGTAATTTGTGTTTGCTATATCAGCAGCTATTAATAATTGATTTAACTCTTCCTTTTCAAATAAATAGTCTTTAATATCATTAAGAGTGATTACACCAATTAATTCTGAATTTAAATTTTGCACAAAAAGAATGTTAAATTTATAATTTAATAATGAATTTACCAAATCATTAAAGTTAGTATTATCAGGTATAATTTTATAATCTTTGTTGATTACGTCTGTAACAAATATATTTTTTAATATGTTACTCTCTGGTCCATCTTTATAATTTATATTTTTTTGTAGTAATTTAAGAGTATAAATTGATTCTCTTGATAGTTTTGTTGAGACTATAACAGAGCCAATACAAGTCAGCATTAGCGGCAAAATTATATCATTTTCTTTTGTTAATTCAAAAATAATTAGTATTGCAGTAATTGGAGCGCGGGTTGTTCCCGCAACCAAACCTCCCATAGCTACTAAAGCATAGGCGCCAGAATTAGCTGTTTGTTCAGGAAAAAAGTAATGAACTACGTATCCAAAAAATGCACCAAACATTGCTCCAACAAATAAACTTGGGGCAAAAACACCGCCTGATAAACCAGATGCTAGAGTTATTGAAGATGCAAGAATTTTAACAAAAACTAATGCCAAAGCAACAAACCAAAATGTATTAGTGATGTTAAAATAACCTAATTTATCAAAAAAATTGTTGCCTAAGCCATTATACTCTATTTGATTTCCATTTATAGCCATATTTATACCATCATAACCAACACCTATTATCTCCGGAAAGACAAGCGCCATAAGTCCGATAATCAAGCCACCAAAAACAGGTTTTATATATGGCTTTAGTTTGATTTTGTTATCCCAAAAATCTTCTGTCTGATATAAGATTTTAATAAAAATATATGATATTATACCTGTTAACGCTCCTAATAGTATATATGAAAGTACTTCCCATGCGCTAACCCATTCAAAATTTTCAACATTAAATTCTGCAAAATTACCAACAAAGCTGTGAGAAACAACAGTTGCAATAACCGAAGATATTACAATCGGTGAAAATGAGCTTACCGCAAAGTCCATTAAAATTATTTCAATAGCAAATAATGCACCTGCTACTGGTGCATTAAAAGCACCAGCTATTCCGGCAGCCGCACCACAGCCAACCAACACTCTCATTCTTGATGTAGGTATTCTTAAAAATTGACCAATCATTGAGCCAATTGATGATCCAATTTGTACTATGGGTCCTTCTTTACCAACACTACCTCCAGTACCGATAGTTATCGAAGAAGCTAAAGCTTTAATAAGGGCAACCCTGGGTCTTATAACTCCACCTTTTGTTAATATTGCTTGCATAACTTCGGGTATTCCGTGACCTCTAGTTTCCGGTGCGAAGAAATGGACAAGCGGACCTACTATCAATCCTCCGATAGCAGGGATTGTAACTACAAAATACCATGGGGTTTTTATAACACTATCTATTAAATTTTCCCCTCCAACAAATGTTAGGTCTGAAATAAAATGAACTGCATATTTTATTAATATTGCACCAAAACCACCTATTAAGCCAATTATTGCAGCAATAATCATCAGATAAAGATGTTCAGTCATCTTTAGCTTTTGTATATATTCTTGTACCAAGTTTGATAATCTTATATATACTTTAAATACGCTATATTTTATAAATTTAATTTTCATTTAATATTATGTAGTAATCAATTCCAATAAAACTTTTTAATACTTTAACTAACTCATCATTATCATTGTAAGAAATGCGTGGATTGTCTGATTCTTGAATTAATTTTAAACCATACTCACTATTTGATTGTATCGATTCTATTTTATTAATATCATTGACATTCGATTTAATTAATTCAAAAATTCTATTTTTTTCTGTTTCCCCTCTCCATTTTATCAGTTTAATATTATAATTTTTATCAAATGATTTTTTTTGATTAATGACAATATTATTGGAGTAGTATACTTTTTCTTCAAAAGTATAATTTCCTTTAGAATAAACTTTTTGTTTATCTATTAATTTTAGATTATAAGTTACTTTATCTTCATAATAATCTAATAAATCATCAATTTTAAAGTCTATTTTATCACTTAGTAAATCTAAATTTCTTGTGGTTTGAGATTTGTCATAATTTATTTCTAGTTCTAAGTTTTGAATATTATTAAATTTACCAAACTTATAAAACAACCTTAATGTATCATCTAATGGAGTTTTTTTCTTTATTTCTATTTTTTTTATTTTTTCAGTAAGCCCAATGTCAATAATTTCAACATTATAATTTATTACTTCATATTCTAATTCATTTCTAAAAACTTCTCGACCTTTTGTTATTATTACAGGAGCAATAAGCAAGGTTTTATCAATATTTTTATCAACTTCATAATTTGATGTATCCTTATGAAAATAATAATTTATACCCATAGTAAGGTTTACTGAATTAAAAGACCAATTTGTGTTTTCAATTAACTCTCCGATGAATAAATTATACCCTATTGTTGGAGTAATGTTTAAAGTTTTCTTTTTGTTGATTGGTAGTTCATAAAAAACTTTTGCTCCAATATTATAATTCAAAGCACTTGTTTTGATATCCCCTCTAAATTCATTATTTCGCCTGGTTCTTACTCCATCTTCTTGAAGAAAGTAACCTCTATCTGATGGTGAGATTAATTTCTCATATTGATAATAGTTTAAATTTATTATACTATTAGTTCCAAAATTAAATCCAAAATATAAATCTTTATATACATTATAATCTATTCCAAGATTTAAAAACAGCATATCAGTTTTATGCTCAACTGCATATTCAAATCTTCCGAGATAGTTGATTCCTTCAATGCTTATTTCTTCTTCTAAAAAAGAATTCATTTTTCCTTTAAGTCGTCTGTAATCAAATCCAATACCGAGATATAATTTTTTAAAAACTTTAAATCTATAATTTAAAAGTAGACCATTTGAAAGGGAGGTTCCATTATTAATATTAAAACAACATGTAGGAGTTGAATCTATTGTTCTAAAGTCTGAGGTATGAGATTGATAACCCCTTTCAAATTGTAAATTTAATTTATTATCAATTTGAAATGAATTTAGAAATGAGGCAAACAATATGTATAAAATAATTATCAATTTTGGTTCGATTCAAAAATAAATAACAAATTTAACAATAAAATTATAAATTATTTCTATTTATACCTTAAAACAAAAAAAGCAGATTCAATGAACCTGCTATTTAATTTTTAAATATTCAATTAATCAACCGATTTTGTTTAAATCAGTTAAAACTGCTTCTGAAAGAAGTTCACCTAATGAGAAGCCATTATTTTTAGATGATTTCTTAAATTTAGGGTCAATTTTTTCGGGTCTGTCATTAGGTGTAGTTTGTTCTATTTCTACATTTGGTCTTAAAATTAATGATTCATTTTCAGGAACTATTTCAGCAATTTTAACCTCAATGCTTTCGCCAACTTTGTAAGGTATTGGCGAATTTCTATTACCACCAATTTTGCTTTTTGGCATAAATCCATCAATTTCATCATTGATTTCAAAAACAACACCTTTTTGATTTATTTCACTAACTTTAGCAAAATATACAGAATCAACTGGGAATCTTTCTTTCAAATCGTTCCAAGGATTCTCGATTAGTGCTTTGATACTAAGCGCCATATTTTCTTTTGTGGTGTTAATATCTTTTACAAGTACTTCAATTTCAGAATCAATTTTTAAAACTTGTTGTGGTTCTTTGAATCTTTTAGTCCATGATATTTCACCATTTCGAAGAAGCCCTTCAATTCCTGGGGCTAATTCTAAATAAGCTCCATAAGGTGTAAACCTTTTAACTTTTGCTTTATGCTTGGAATCTTTAGGGTATTTCTCTTCAACACCTTCCCAAGGACTTTTAGTAAATTCTTGGTGGCTAAGAGATATTTTTTTATTTTCTTTATCAATTTCAATTACAACAACTTTAAGAGTATCACCTTTTTTACAAAAATCAGAAGCTTTATTAACTCTGAATTTAGCTAAGCGAGAGATATGAACTAAGCCCTCTATTCCTCCTAAATCAACAAAAACTCCAAAAGTTGTAATTGAAGTTATTCTACCTTCAATTTCATCACCAACATTTATTGAATCCCAAACTTTAGATTCTAATAATTTTCTTCTTGATACAACAAAAGTTAAACTTCCATTTAAGTCTTTAATATCTTGGATAAGAACTTCGAATGGTTCATTTTTTAGTTTTTCAACTTCATCATTATCAGGTTTTTTTCTAACTGAAACGTGAGAAATAGGTAAAAATAAAGTATAATTTTTATAGGTAACTCTATAACCACCAATAGCACTTTCTTTAATGTTCACTTCTATAGGGCTATTAGAAGAATGTAAACCTTTAAGCTCTTCTTCTATTTTACTTTTATCTTCAGCGCTCATTTCTGGCTCTACTGGTTTGGGAGCTTCGCTTTCTTTAACTTCATTGTTTTTTTCTACAGAGTCATTATTGTTAACAGCAATTTCAGCAACTTCATTAGAGTTAGCTTTATCGTCCGTGTTTATAATATTTTCATTAGTAGATTCTTTAGTTTCAACTTCATTAACATTTTCAGTTTCAACCTCATTAGCAGTTACTTCTTCATTAACTTCAACATTAGTAACTTCATTATTCTCATTATTCATTTCAGCAGACATAAAATCTCAAATTTTAAAATTTGTAAAATACAGATTACAAAATTAATAATAAATTCTTTAATAAAAAAAACATAAGATAAAATATGCTTATTTTATTGCATTTGATAACATTTTTTTTTAATTTTAAGTTATGAAAAATGCAGATTCAAAAATTTTAATTGCACTTATTAAAGATAATAATGATTTCATTTATCTTTTTAAATATGGTTGGTATAGGATTCCTACCAAAAGAATAAAGAGTGTTCCAAAAATGGTCATTGATGGAAGTATAAAGTATATTGGTTTTTACCAAGGAAAAATTTTTGGAGAAGATGGATTTCAAGTAAGATATTATTCAAAAGTTAAGAATGTTAAAATTGTAGAAAGAAATGAACTATTTCCAAATGAACTATATAATGACAAGACATATGATAAATATTATAAAATTGAAATAGAAGATCTAATAAAACTAGAAAAACCTATATTAAGTAAAAAAAGAAGAATTATCATATTTATAAATTCAAATATGAAAAAATTTCTTTCTGCCGATGAAATAAATGATTTATATCTTGGATCTTCAATAGAAGAAAAATTATGGAAGGAATTAAAAAAGAATATGATACCTGCTGAAAGAGAATTTCACGAAAAAATAAAGAGTTTTAATTATTTTATTGATTTTGCATTGTTTTGCAAAAATATAAAGTTAGCTATAGAATGTGATGGGGATGCTTACCATCTGAGCGAAAAGGATGTAAAATATGATAAAATAAGAGATAATAATCTAAAAAGTAAGGGGTGGAATGTTTTAAGATACACTACTTATGATATTAACCAGGATTTAAATAATGTAATTTATCAAGTAAAAGAAAGTATAAATAGATACGGTGGAATAGATAAAAATATTGAAAACACTGAAGAAGAATTAAGGTTTTTTAAGTTATTAAATAAAAATCAAGATCAATCTGAGATGTTTTAATAATTATTTTAATAAAATAAAAATACAGAATGTTAAAAAAATAATAAACATTTTTAAAAAATAATTTGGAAATATCAAAAATAACCTTTAATTTTGTAATTCTTTTTGAGCCGGTCTTAAAAAAGTTTACCTTTATTAATGATAACAGCTCTTAAAAGAATATAGTTCTTAAAATTAAATTATAGAAATTAAAATTCATAAGTAATATTTAATATTATTAGGATTTCATTTTTTGGGCAGATACCGAAGTGGTTAAACGGGGCAGACTGTAAATCTGTTGGAGTACTCCTACGGAGGTTCGAATCCTTCTCTGCCCACAAATTAAGGATATAAATGCGGAAGTAGCTCAATTGGTAGAGCATCAGCCTTCCAAGCTGAGGGTTGCGGGTTCGAGTCTCGTCTTCCGCTCTAATCCGCTGGCGTAGCTCAGTGGTAGAGCGCATCCTTGGTAAGGATGAGGTCGGCAGTTCAATTCTGCTCGCCAGCTCGTCATCTTACAGGTTTTTGGACGCTCGCATTAATTTTTACGGGTGTAGCTCAATTGGTAGAGTGGCGGTCTCCAAAACCGTAGGCTGTGGGTTCGAGTCCTACCACCCGTGCAAATAACAAGAGAAAACTATGGCTAATTTAAAAAAGTTTATTGAAGAAGTTAGAATTGAGATGAAAAAGGTCTCTTGGCCTACAAAAGACCAACTCAAAGAATCTACTAATGTGGTAATCGGTGTTTCATTGGTTATCACTGCAATTGTTTTTATAATGGACAACATTGTTAGTACACTTGTTGGATTATTATTCTAAAAATATAAGGTAATATGAATACTCCGATTGCGGAAAATACTACATCAAATAAATGGTATGCTCTTAGGATTTTTACCGGCCAAGAGAATGCTATAAAAGACGCTATCGAGCGAGAAATGACTCGTCTCGGTTTTTTAGATTTAATTGATGAAGTCGTGATACCGGAGGAGACAATATTTGAAGTCAGAAACGGCAAACGTAAGCAAAGAGTGAAAAATTTTCTTCCAGGATACATGTTAGTTAAATGTGATTTAACAAAACGTCTGCAAGAAGAAATTCAAAATTTGCCCGGTGTTGTTAATTTCATCGGCAGAAGGAAAGAGCCTGAGCCACTTCAAGAAGCCGAAATCGAAAGAATTCTCGGCAGAGTCGAAGAGCGTAAAGATATTGCTACTGTTGAAACCCAATTTAGTATTGGTGACCCAGTTAAAGTTATTGATGGTCCTTTCAATACTTTTTCTGGAACAGTTAAAGAAGTCAATAACGAAAAGCAGAAACTCAAAGTTGAAGTTGGTATTTTAGGTCGTAAAACTCCTGTCGAGTTAGATTTCATTCAAGTTGAATTGGAAAATCATTAATAATTAAAACGATTTAAAATGGCTAAAAAGTTATTGGGAAAATTTAAATTGCAGCTTAAAGCAGGCCAAGCTACAATGTCCCCTCCCGTAGGTCCTGCATTCGGTCAAAGAGGTTTAAATGGCGCTGAATTTGTTAAACAATTCAATGCTAAAACTCAAAAAGAAGGTGGTATGGTTTTACCAGTACTAGTTTCTTTCTTCAGTGATAAATCATTTGATTTTGAAATCAAATCTCCTCCAGCGGCTGTATTAATTCTAGCAGAATTAGGTCTTAAAAGTGGTTCAGGTGAACCTAATAAGAAAAAAGTTGGTACAATTACAAGAGCTCAATGCGAAAAAATTGCAGAAATCAAAAAGAATGAACTAACTGCAGGCAATTTAGACGCTGCAATAGACATGATTAAAGGTACTGCTCGCTCTCTTGGTGTTTTATACAGCGAAAATTAAGGAGGAAAAAATGAAAAAAAGAAGTAAAAGATATAACGAAATTGCAAAGTTAATTGACCCTAAAAAACAATATACTTTTTCTGAAGGTGTTGAGTTAATCAAAAAAGCATCAAATGCTAAATTTGACGAGTCTTTTGAAATTTATTTACGCTTAGGCGTTGACCCTAAAAAAGCTGATCAAATGGTTAGAGGTACTGTATCTCTTCCAAATGGTACAGGTAAAGATGTAAGAGTTTTAGTTTTTGCTAAAGCGCCAAAAGATCAAGAAGCTCTTGATGCTGGTGCAGATTACGCAGGACTTGACGAATACGTTGATAAAATCAAATCTGGTTGGGCTGATGTAGATGTAGTAGTAGCTACTCCTGATGTAATGGGTGAAGTTGGTAAACTCGGTAGAATATTAGGACCAAGGGGATTAATGCCGAATCCGAAAATCGGAACTGTTACATTTGATGTAGCAAAAGCTGTTACTGAGCTTAAAGCAGGTAAGATTGAATACAGAGTTGATAAATCAGGTAATATCGCTGGTGCAGTAGGAAAATGTTCTTTTGAGATTAATAAATTAGAAGAAAATATCAAAGCATTTTATCAAAGTATAGTTGCTGCTAAACCATCAAGTGCCAAAGGACAATATATTAAAGCTGTATATTTTGGTTCTACAATGGGTCCGTCTGTTAATATATCTGACGCAACAATAAAATAGTCTATTACGCACTTTAGAACATAAATGCGGGCTTCTCATATTTTTAAATATGCCGTTAAAATGTATAAAGTAATTTTAATTTAAAAAAGTGGAATTATGATCAGTTTAAGCCAAAAAAAGCAACAAGTTGAAGAATTGGTTGAAATGCTAAAAGATGCAACTGGTGTTTACTTGGTTAATTATCGAGCAATGTCTGTTGAAGAGACTAATGAATTCAGAAGCACTCTAAGAGACGCTGATATCAAATACAGAGTAGCAAAAAATACTCTTATTAGAAAAGCGTTTGAGCAAACTGAAGGATTAGAATTTCCAGCAGAAAAATTGAAAGAACAATCTGGTCTTATCATTACTAATGGTGACCCTACTGTTCCTTCAAAGATAATTAAAAAAGCATTCGACAAAAAAGAAAAACCAGTTCTAAAAGCTGCACTATTAGATGGGCAGTACTTCGATGGCGCTGATTTGAATAAAATAGCATCACTACCTTCGAAAGAAGATTTGATTGCTGCAATTATGGGTAGTCTTAACGCTCCTGCTTCAGGTATCGTTGGATCTATTAATGCAGTAATTAGAGATGTAGCGTCGTTGATTGAAGAAGTAGCGAAAAAACAAAATAACGCTGCTTGATTTATTAATTTGTAACATAAAAAATATTTAGGAGTTTAAAAATGTCTGAAAAAGTTGAAAAACTACTCGAAGAAATCGCAAGCTTAACATTAGTTGAAGCTGCTGAATTAAAATCAGCAATGGAAGAAAAATTTGGTGTATCTGCTGCTGCCCCTGTAATGATGGCTGGCGGACCTGCTGCTGGTGGTGATGCACCTGCTGCAGAAGAAAAATCTGACTTTGATGTAGAACTTACTGAAGTTCCTGCAGCTGGAAAAATTGCAGTTATTAAAGCTGTAAGAGAAGTAACTGGTCTTGGCTTAAAAGAAGCTAAAGATTTAGTTGAAGCTGCTCCAAAAGCTGTTAAAGAAGGTGCTTCTAAAGAAGAAGCAGAAGATATTAAGAAAAAATTAGAAGAAGCTGGTGCAAAAGTTACTTTGAAGTAATTTATTAAGTTATATTAAGAGGAGAGTTCTTCTCTCCTCTTAAACTTATTATAAATTTTTTCGTAGTAATTATCGGCACAAAATGATTTTAAATCTAAGTATAAATAATAACAAGTAGTAAACAGGATTTTTTGATAAACGCTTATCGCGATTATCAAAAAGTCCTTTTATTGTTTTAAATTAAAGGAGCAAAAAATTATGGACTCCTCAAAAAAAAATGGGAATAATCAAGTGGAAGCAAAAGAATATAAAGAACGTAAACTAAAATCGGGTCAAGGTATAATACGTCTAAGGGAGCGAATTAATTTCTCCAAAAGAGATTTCTCAGCTCACTATCCAGACCTTCTCAATATTCAAGTTGATGCTTACGACAACTTCTTGCAAGAAAAAGTTCCTCCTCACAAAAGAAAGAACATTGGTTTGCAAGCAGCTTTTAATAATAACTTCCCTATTTTGGATAATTCCGAAGTTTTCCAATTGGAATTTTTGGAATATATTATCGAAAGACCAAAATATTCAGAAGAAGAATGTAGAGAAAGAGAATTAACTTTCTCTAAACCATTAAAAGCTAAACTTCGTTTATCAAGTAAAGCAGAAAAAGATACAGAAGATTATATTGATGCTGTAGAACAAGAGGTATATCTTGGAAATATTCCAAGTATGACTGAACGCGGTACTTTTATAATTAATGGAGCTGAGCGTGTTGTTGTAACTCAGATTCACCGTTCACCAGGTGCATTTTTTGATGATGCACTTCACCCAAATGGTACAAGAATTTATACTGCTCGTATAATACCTTTTAGAGGTTCTTGGATAGAATTTATAACAGATATTCACGAAGTTCTTTATGCTTATATTGACAGAAAGAAAAAATTCCCAATTACTACATTTTTAAGAGCTTTAGGTTTCTCTTCTGATGAAGAAATTTTAAATTTATTTGATTTAGCAGCTGATCATGATGCGAAAACTTTTGATGAAAGCTTTTTAAACAGAAGAATCGCGTCTGATGTTATAAACCTTGAAACAGGTGAGATTATTGCAGTGAGAGATATGTATATTGATGAAGCTTTTTTAGAAATAGCCAAATCAACTACCTTATCGCCAGTTAGATTATTTAATTATACTGATGCTACTGAAGAGCCACTTATTGCACGCTCATTAACTAAAGATGTTACAAGAAATAAAGAAGACGCATTAGAACTTATCTACCGTACTCTGCGCTCAAGTGAGCCGCCAGACATGGAAACTGCTGAAGCCCTTTTAGAAAAAATGTTTTTCTCTGATAAAAGATATGACTTAGGTAAAGTAGGTAGATTTAGAATTAATGATAAATTAAATTTAGATATACCAGAAGATGTTACTTATTTAACTGTAACAGATATTGTTACAATTATTAAACAATTAATATTGCTTCATAAAAACAAATGGGGTGGAGATGATATCGATCACCTTGGAAATAGAAGAGTAAGAACTGTTGGAGAACAATTACAAAATCAATTTAATATTGGTCTTGCTCGTATGGCAAGAACAATTAAAGAAAGATTATCTGTAAATGATGGTGAAAATCTAACACCATCGGAATTAGTAAACGCTAGAACAATTACTTCTGTAGTTAACCAATTCTTTGGTACTAATCAGCTTTCTCAATTTATGGACCAAACTAATCCTTTAGCTGAGTTAACTCATAAAAGAAGAACTTCTGCATTAGGACCAGGTGGTCTAACTCGTGAAAGAGCAGGATTTGAGGTAAGAGACGTTCATTATACTCATTATGGTCGTTTATGTCCTATTGAAACTCCTGAGGGACCAAATATTGGTCTAATTTCATCTCTTGCTATTCATTCTACAACTAATGAATTAGGATTTTTACAATCTCCTTATTATATTTGCAAAGATGGTTATGTAACTGATGAGATTGTTTACTTAACAGCAGAAATTGAAGACGGTCATATTTTATCAACTGCTTCTACTCCTGTAGATGAAAATGGTAAAATTATTGGAGATAAAATTAAAGCAAGAAAATCTGGTGATTTCGTTTTAGTTGCTCCTACAGATATTGAATATATGGATGTTTCAACTGATCAAATCACTTCTATAGCATCTGCTCACATTCCATTTTTGGAACACGATGATGCAAACAGGGCTTTGATGGGTGCAAACATGCAACGTCAAGCAGTTCCACTTCTCAAACCACATGCACCTTTTGTAGGTACTGGTATGGAAGCTAAATCTGCAAGAGATTCAAAAACTCTAATTCTTGCAGAAAATGATGGGATAATTGAATACGTATCATCCGATGAAATTAGAGTAAAATATGAAGACAATAGAGATGATAAAGAAAAATTAATCGATTTTGAATATCAACAAACTAAAACTTATAAATTATTAAAATTCTTTAGAACTAACCAAGATACTTGTATCAATCAACGTCCTTTAGTAAGGGCAGGTGATAAGGTAGTTAAAGGGCAACCTTTATCCGATGGTGCTGCAACTGAAATGGGCGAACTTGCTTTAGGTCAGAATGTACTAGTTGCATTTATGCCTTGGAGAGGTTATAACTTTGAGGATGCGATAGTAATTTCTGAAAGAATTGTTGCTCAAGATGTGTTTACCTCCATTCACATTGAAGAATTTACTCTTCAGGTAAGAGATACTAAACGCGGAGAAGAAGAGTTTACAAGAGAAATACCTAATGTTTCCGAAGAAGCTACCAAAGACTTAGATGAATATGGTATAGTAAGAGTTGGAGCTAAGGTTTATGAGGGTGATATTCTGATTGGTAAAATAACTCCAAAAGGTGAAACTGACCCTACTCCAGAAGAAAAACTTCTACGTGCTATTTTTGGTGATAAAGCAGGTGATGTTAAAGATGTATCATTAAAAGCTGGACCTGGACTAAAAGGTATTGTTATTAATACTAAACTCTTTACTCGCAGACTTCTCACTATGGATAAAGAAACCAGAAAAGAAGAGAAAAAACGTCAAGATAAAATAAATACTCTTGAAAAAACTGCAGTTAAAAAATTAGATGATGAAGTAGTTAGAAGAATTTCTAAAATATTAGATGGTCAAAAAATAATATTCTTTAAACTAACTAATAATGTTAATATTTTTAGAAAAGGTACTCTTGTTACAGAACAAGATGTTAAAGAAAAATATTATGAAGGATTATTAAAACCTGAATTGGTTGATTTCAATTCTCAAATTATAGAAGATGAAACTCAAGATGATTTATTAAGAGATGTAATACAAAGTTACCTTAGAGTAAGAAATGATGTTAAAGCAGATTTTAGATCTGAAAAAACAAAACTTGCTTCAGGAGATGAACTTCAACCAGGCATCCTTCAGATGGCTAAAGTTTATGTTGCTAAAAAACGTAAGCTACAAGTTGGTGATAAAATGGCTGGTCGTCATGGTAATAAAGGTATTGTTTCAAAAATCGTTCCTGTAGAGGATATGCCTTTCCTTCCAGATGGTACTTCTGTAGATATAGTTTTAAATCCTCTGGGTGTACCTTCAAGGATGAATCTTGGACAGTTATACGAAACTGCTCTTGGCTGGGCTGCGAGTAAACTTGGCGTTCACTTTGCAACTCCTATTTTTAATGGTGCATCTTGGGATCAAGTAAAATATTACCTCGATAAAGCAGGACTTCCAACAGATGGAAAAACTGAATTATACGATGGTAGAACCGGTGAAAAATTTACTGAGAGAGTTACAGTTGGTTACATTTATATGTTAAAACTTGCTCACTTGGTTGATGATAAACTTCATGCGCGCTCAATAGGACCTTACTCACTTATAACTCAGCAACCTCTTGGTGGTAAAGCACAATTTGGTGGTCAGAGATTAGGAGAGATGGAGGTTTGGGCATTAGAAGCTTATGGTGCAGCTCATACTTTACAAGAAATGATTACTGTGAAATCTGATGATGTTCAAGGTCGTGCTAAAATGTACGAACACATTGTAAAAGGGGATAACTTACAAGACCCAAATATTCCAGAATCATTTAATGTACTTATTAGGGAACTTCAAGGGCTTTGTCTTGATGTTCATATTGTTTAATAGAAAATAAATTCATTAGGATATCCAAATGCAAACTATATCGATTCCTAAAAAAGGTTTTAGTAGCATAACTATTAAAATCGCTTCTCCTGACGATATTTTGAATAGGTCAAGAGGCGAGGTTACTAAACCCGAAACAATCAATTATAGATCTTTCAGACCTGAAAAAGATGGTCTTTTCTGTGAAAAAATCTTTGGACCCATAAGAGACTGGGAATGTGCGTGTGGTAAATATAAAAGAATTAGATACAAAGGTATCGTTTGTGACAGATGTGGGGTTGAAGTAACTCAAAAATCTGTACGCCGTGAAAGAATGGGACACATTATGTTAGCTGTTCCAGTTATTCATATATGGTTCTTACGCTCTCTTCCAAGTAAAATTAGTGGTGTTCTTGGAATGCCGACTAAGGATATTGAAAGAATAGTATATTATGAATCTTATGTTGTTGTTCAACCAGGTAAGACTGGTTTGCAAACTAAAGACTTATTAACTGAAGAACAATACCTTGATGTTGTTGATTCACTTCCTGATGAAGAATTGGAAATGGATGACGATGACCCTAATAAATTCATAGCATTAATTGGTGGCGAAGGTATTAAAGAGCTTCTAAAAAGAGTAAATCCTACTGATGAGTATTATAGATTAAAATCTTTACTTAAAGAAGAAACTTCTCAAATTAAAAAAGCTGACTTACTTAAAAGATTAAGAATTCTTGACGCATTCAGACGGTCAGAAGCTTCTCATTTAGAGAATAGACCTGAATGGATGGTGCTTGATGTTGTCCCTATAATTCCTCCAGATTTAAGACCTTTAGTTCCTTTAGAGGGAGGTAGATTCGCTACATCTGACTTAAATGACCTTTACAGAAGAGTAATTATTAGAAATAATCGTCTTAAAAGATTAATTGACATAAAAGCTCCAGAAGTTATTCTTAGAAATGAAAAAAGAATGCTACAAGAATCTGTAGATGCACTTTTTGATAACTCAAGAAGAGCGGTTAGAGCAGAATCTCAACGTGCATTAAAATCACTTGCTGATACTCTTAAAGGTAAAGCAGGTCGTTTCCGTCAAAACTTACTTGGTAAAAGGGTTGATTACTCCGGTCGTTCTGTAATTGTTGTAGGTCCTGAATTAGAACTCCACGAATGTGGTTTGCCTAAGGATATGGCTGTAGAATTATTCAAACCATTTGTTATTAGAAAATTAATAGAGCGCGGACACGTAAAAACTGTAAAAAGTGCTAAAAAAATGGTTGAAAGAAAAACTAATGAAGTTTGGGATATACTAGAAAAAGTTATAGATGGTCACCCGGTTATGCTAAACCGCGCACCAACTCTTCACAGATTAGGTATCCAAGCATTTCAACCTAGATTAGTAGAAGGTAAAGCAATTCAGCTTCACCCACTTGTATGTACTGCCTTTAACGCAGACTTTGACGGTGACCAGATGGCTGTTCACCTTCCTATTTCTTATGAAGCACAGTTAGAAGCAATGCTTTTGATGCTTGCTCCACACAATATTATGCACACTCAGAATGGTGAACCTATTGCTGTTCCGTCTCAGGACATGGTTCTTGGTATTTATTATATTACCAAGATTCGAAAAGGTGCTGTAGGTGAGAATAAACTATTTTCATCTTATGATGAAATGCTTGTTGCTTTTAATAACAAGAAATTAGATTTACATGCTAAAATTAGAGTTCGTCATAATGGCGAAATAGTTGAATCTTCTACTGGTAGAATGATTTTTAATAGTTTTGCTCCTGCTGAACTAGGTCTTGTTAACGAACTTTTAACTAAAAATAGATTAAGACAAATTATCGGACTTTGCTTTAGAAGAGCAGGTATTGCTAAAACTGTTAAATTCCTTGATAAAATGAAGGCAGTAGGTTTTCAATATGCAACTGCTGGTGGTTTATCTGTATCAATTGAGGATGTAGTTGTTCCAGAATTAAAAACTGATATTATTAATAATGCAGAAGGCAAAATTGACAAAATCGAGTTTGCTTACATGAATGGTGTTATTTCTTCTGGTGAAAGATACAACAAAATAATTGATACTTGGTCAACTGCTACTAACAGGGTTGCTGATAAACTTTATAATGAAATGTCAAGTCATAACGATGGGTTTAACTCTTTCTGGATGATGCTTGATTCTAAAGCAAGAGGTTCTAAAGAGCAAATTCGTCAGTTGGCTGGTATGAGAGGACTTATGGCTAAACCTAAGAAATCTCTTTCTGGTTCTTCTGGTGAGTTGATTGAGAATCCAATTATTGCAAACTTTAAAGAAGGTCTTTCGGTTCTTGAATACTTTATCTCTACACATGGTGCGAGAAAAGGTCTGGCTGATACTGCACTTAAAACTGCTGATGCTGGTTATCTAACTCGTCGTCTTCATGATGTTGCTCAAGATGCAATTATTACTGAAGTTGATTGTCAAACGGTAAGAGGTATCAACATTTCTGCTCTTAAAGATGGTGAGGAAATTAAAGAATCTTTAGGTGAAAGAATACTTGGAAGAGTAGTTCTTGATGATGTATATGACCCATTATCTAATGAACTTTTAATTAAAAAAGGTGAAGTTGTTACTGAAGATTTAGCAGATATAGTTGAAGATTCTCCTATTGAAACTGTTAAAATACGTTCGGTTCTTACTTGCGAAACTCGAAGAGGAGTTTGTGCTAAGTGTTATGGTAGAAATATGGCTACTAGCAGTCTGGTGGACCAAGGTGAAGCAGTTGGTACAATCGCTTCTCAATCTATTGGTGAGCCAGGTACTCAGTTAACTCTTAGAACTTTCCACACAGGTGGTACAGCTTCTTTAGTTGCCTCTCAATCAACTGTAAATTCAAAATTTGCAGGTAGAATAGAATTTGAAAACATTAAAATTGTAAGCTACCAGGAAGAGGGTAGAGATGTAAATGTAGTTGTTTCTCGTTCAGGTGTTATTAACATTAAAGATGTTGAGACTGATAGATTAATTACACATTATGATGCCACTTATGGTGCTGAACTTAAAGTTTTAGAAGGTGATACTGTTGCAAAAGGTGATTTAATTTATGAATGGGATCCTTATAACGCAACTATTATTGCTGAACATACTGGTAAAGTAAGATTTAAAGATTTAGTTTTAAATACAACCTTCCGTGAAGTTAATGATGAGCAAACAGGACACATTACGAAAGTCGTTATAGACTCAAGAGATAAAACAAAGTCTCCTTCTATTGAAATCGTTGATGCAAATGGAGAAATTCTTAAAACTTATAATATACCATCACGTTCTCAACTTAGAGTTGATGACCACGATGATGTAAGAATAGGTACTCCTCTTGTTAAAATCCCTAGAGATTTAGGTAGAACAAGAGATATTACAGGAGGTCTTCCAAGAGTAACTGAGCTATTTGAAGCTCGTTCTCCGCAAAATCCTGCTGTTGTATCTGAAATCGATGGTATTGTTTCTTTCGAGAAGCACAAAAGAGGTCAAAGAATTATTGTTGTTACCTCCGTTGATGAGAAAACTAAAACTGAATACTCTGTTCCTATTTCCAAATACGTTCTAGTTCAAGAAGGTGACTTCGTTAGAGCAGGAGATAGACTTACTGAGGGCTCAATTAACCCGCATGATATTCTTAGAATTAAAGGGGTTAATGCCGTTCAAGAATACTTAGTAAATGAAGTTCAAGAAGTTTACCGTATGCAAGGTGTAAAAATTAACGATAAACATATTGAAGTTATTGTTCGTCAAATGCTTCAAAAAGTTAAAGTTTATGATTCTGGCGATACAGACTTAATTGAAAATGATAACGTAAATAAAAATAGATTCCTTGACGAGAATGAAAGAATGAAAGGAATGGTAGTGATTTCAGATAAAGGTGATTCTAAATTTAATGAAAACCACCTTTATTTAAAACGTAAAGTTAGACAAGCAAATGCTGATTTAGAGAAAAAAGATAAAGTTCAAGCTGAATTTAGAAATGCTGAACCTGCGATTGGGGAACCAATTCTACTCGGTATTACTCAAGCATCTTTAACTACTGAAAGCTGGTTGTCTGCTGCTTCTTTCCAAGAAACTACTAAAGTACTTTCTGAAGCATCAATTGGTGCAAAAGTAGATAATCTTGCTGGTCTAAAAGAAAACATTATTATAGGTCAGTTAATCCCCGCTGGTACAGGTATTAGAGATTATCAACGCATAGTTATAAAAAGTAATGTAGGTAATATCTTTGGTAATAAACAACCTAGTAAAATTAATATCAAAGAAATATTATCAGCATAATGATTTAAAAGTAGTGCTTTAGTTAGCACTACTTTTCTTATTTAAAAAATATTTATTCACAATAATTTAAGGCAAAAATGAAATTTACAATTCTAATTGCGGTTATATTCAGTTTTTTAGCTTGCTCAAATGAAAGCCAAAGTAAAAAAATTGAAATTAAAACACAACTTGATTCTGTTGCATATACAATCGGTTGGAACTTAGGTGAAAACCTATTAAGAGATTCTCTAATGATGAACACTAAAATAATCCAAAGTGCTATGGAATCTGCATTAAAAAGTGGAGATGCTACTCTTTCTAAAGAACAAAGAGAAGAAGTTATGAGAGCTTTCCAAGTATTTATGCAAGAAAAACAACAAAAACAACAGGAAATACAACAAAAAGAAGCTATTGAAAAAGGTAAAAAGTTCCTTGAAGAAAACAAAAACAAACCTGGTGTTAAAGTTACTGAATCTGGTCTTCAATACAAAGTTGAAAAAGAAGGTAACGGACCTAAACCAGCAAGTGCCTCAACTAAAGTCAAAGTACACTACACTGGTAAATTATTAAGTGGTGAAACTTTTGACTCTTCTGTTGATAGAGGCGAACCAGCTGAATTCCAATTAAATCAAGTTATTAAAGGCTGGACAGAAGGAGTTTTATTAATGAATGTTGGTGCAAAATATACATTTTGGATACCTTCAGAACTTGCTTATGGCGAAAGAGGGGCTGGTCAAATGATAGGACCAAACGAAACATTAATGTTTGAAGTTGAATTATTAGAAATAGTTGAATAAAAAACTAAAACTTAAAAAACTCAAACCCGTTATTAATAAAAGTAACGGGTTTTTTTATGAAAATAATCAAATATATTATATTAATTTTAATTTCATTTGCAATAGTTTCAATAATTATTGCAGATATTCTTATTCAATTTAATTCAAATAAATATATCTATAGTAATATTGAAGAATTGCCAAATAAAAGAGTGGGCTTACTCCTCGGTACTTCAAAATACTTTAAAGACGGAAGTCAAAACCTCTATTTCAAATATAGAATTGAAGCAACATATAAATTATTTGCACTTGGTAAAATCGAAAGAATATTAATAAGTGGCGATAATTCCAAGTCATACTACAATGAGCCAATTGATATGAAAAAAGCACTTGTAAAAAAAGGAATACCAGATTCAATTATTTACTTAGATTTCGCTGGATTCAGAACTTACGATTCAATTATAAGAGCAAATAAAATATTTGGTTTAACATCATACACTGTTATAAGTCAGCAGTACCATAACCAAAGAGCAATATTCATAGCAAACCAATTAGGACATAAAGCAATCGCATTCAACGCCAAAAACGTAAACACAAACCTACAAATCGGACAATACTTCCGTGAAAAACTCGCCCGCGTAAAAGTCTTCATCGACTTCATAATAGGCACACAACCCAAATTCCTCGGCGAAAAAATCAAAATTGAATAAGAAACAAAATTAACAAAACAAAATATGCTTAATAATTTGGTGTTTTTAGATTTTTCAAACCATAAAAATACAAAAAGTGTCAGGTATTCTACACACTAATTTTAGAAAATTGCCAAATAATTAAAAAAATCTTAAAAACATCAAATTTTAATTATTTTTTTAATTATTTTTTTAATTATTTTTTTAATTATTTTTTTAATTATTTTTTTAATTTTGATAAATCTTATTTAAAGATGAAAATTTTAAAAATAAAAAAGGTAAAATTATGTTTAAAATATTAATTGTAATTAAATTATTAAAAAAATCACCAAAATTATTTTAACTGGAGTTCAACACACTTTATGAGAAAAATATTAATATTTTTAGTTTTAGCTATGTTTTCAATAAGTATAAAATGTCAAATAATTGATGAATTTGGCATAGATGATTTTAGTTTTCACATTGTACACATAGGGAAAATGGGTTTTACTCAGTTAGTAGTAACTGAAAATTATATAGTTGTTTTTTCTACAGATATGCTCTTTATTTATGATGAAAAACTAAAATTAGTCAATGTGATAGAAAACAACAGATTAAAAGAATTAGGATTTCATGGATTTATTTCAATAAACAAAATACAAGGTGATTTAATTCAAATATATGACGGTAGTTTGAGTTCTGGATATCATAATTTTGAATTAAATGTTGCAGATTTGAGTTTCAGAGAAATTGATAAATCGACTAAAGAAATTTTTAATCTTAATGATGAATATTACAAAATATCAGGTGATACATTAATTAATTTAGAAACGAATAATCATAGATATATAGAAAACATTGATAAACCAATTCAAATTGGTGATAACTATTTGATTTATTCAAGTATTAATAGTGAAATAATTAAATACGAATTTAAGTCAAATATTAAAGAAGTAATGTTTACATCAAATCTGTCTATGATTTATTCAAAAAAATATGATGATATTAATTATTTCTATGATTTGAATGGAATATATAAACTTGAAAATAATGAAATAATTAAAATATTAGATTTGCCTGGAAATTTCATCAGAGATTTTATAATTAATGAAAACAACATAATAACTTTAGCACAAGATGAGGAAGATATCAATAATGTATATTTAAGAATTTATGAAAACAATTTACCAATCAAAGAATATAAAATTAATCACATAATTGAAAATATTGAAAGAATTGGTAACTATTATTTTGCAACTCAAATTATGCAAAGAAGTCATCCAAAATACATTTTATTTGAAAATAATGATTTTGATAATATCAAATATTTCCCAAAATATTTATCAAATTTTTGGAATAATTTATTTTTGTTAAATTCAAAAAAAGAATTAATTCAAATAAGAGGGAATGAATATTTAATGAATATATCAAAAGGAAAACAAGAATTTAGAATAATTGGAAATGGCAGTCAATTTAATTTATATACTTTTAACAATATTCTTTATACCCAAAATTATAGACATCATAATGAATACATTCATTTTATTATAAAAAACTATGAAGATAAAAATGAAGAAATTATTCAAATTAATTTTAATTCTAAAATTAAAAATATGACTTTAAAGGATGATAATAATTTAATTATCTTAGATGATGAAAATGATTTATATAATTATAAAATTGCAGATAGTACAACTACATTGATTGATTCAAAAATAGATAAATTTTTTGTTCTCAATGGTACTTTATATATGATAAAGGATAATAAATTAAATGATTATGATTTTAATTTTCCAAATACAATAAGGTTTATGTTGCATTATAATGATGAGACAATAATTTTAACTAGTAAATATAATAATACTTATAAAATAGTTGATAATAAAGTAGTAAGTTTTCCTGAACCTAGAAAATTTCAATTTGCGAATTTGAATTTAGAAATTAATGATGACTTTATTATTGTAAATAATATTCAATTTGAAATGTACTCTAGAACAATATCATTTCAACAAATTGATAATAATTTAGTAATTTATAGTCCAGCGAGGGTATTAATGTTCGAACTAAATACGTTATCAGTTACCCAAAAAGAATTGGATGACTTTGAAATTGAATCAATTTATGATATAAATGGCAATAAATTAGATAACATAGAAAGTAATAAATTGCTATTAATTCAAACAAAAGACAATAGAATTTTAAAAATTTTTAAATCGGAGTAATAATGTTCACAATAATAATATTAATTTTAAGTAATTTTATGTTTTCAAATATAGAATTGCCTTCAGGTTCGCTAAATGATTATTACTACAAAGATGGCATATTGAAAATTAAAGCAACTGAAAAGTATATAAATGCAAAGATTTACATTTTTGATAAAATTAAAAAAGAAAAAAATGAAATTGAAAATGTATTTTTATCTAATGATAAAATCAAATTGAATTTAGTAGTTGGAAACTTAGTTAAAAATTCCCTAAGATACAAGTTAATTGTAGAAATTGAAAATGAAATTATAGCAAGTAGTAATTATTTTTCAATATTAGAAACTGATACTTCTTTAAAATTAGATGATGAAGTTATTTCAGAAAATGAATATGAGTTTATAAAGTTAGTTGATTTGTATGGTAATCAAATTGAACATACTTTTAACAAGTTTAATAATCCAATTCCAATTGATAAGAAAATAAGTAATTTTAGAATTGTATACAAATTCAAAAATAAAATTATAACAAAAAATATAATTTTAGAATGAGAGGTGGATACAAATTTAATCAGTTATAAAAACCAAGTAAAAGTCTTCATCGATTTCATAATAGGCACAGAACCCAAATTCCTCGGCAAAAGAATTTTTATAATCAATCAAAATCTATAATAATTTAACAACAGCGAAGCAGTTATCTATAAATAGAAAACAAATCACCTGCTCCGTAGGAGTAGGGCTTTATAATTATTAATATCCAAAAATATTGCGATAATTATATATCTATAAATGAAAAACTTGATTAATATCTCACATATTCTTAGACACCTTTTTTTTCGTATATATTTATAAAATAATTAAAGTTAATAAATATTATTTTGGTAATTCCGAAAACATTATTTAATTTTATATAATTTATTAATCATATTTTAAAAATTGTTTATTATGTTTCATATATTATTAAATATTGTATATCCTCCATTTTGTATTTTAACTGGAAATAAGTTAAAAAAAGGAGAAATCGTTTTTTCAGATTCAATTTTATATAAATTTGAAATAGCTGGAAACCAAAATTACATAAAACAAACAAAAAATGATATATTAATCAAAAAAGATATATACTTTGATAATATATTTTCTTTATTTGCTAATTTTCATGAAGTTCAAAAATTAATACATTACATTAAATACACGAAATACAAAGAAATTGGTTTTAATTATGGCAGACATCTTGGTAGAAAAATTAAACAAGAATCCAAAATAGAATACGATATAATAATTCCTGTTCCTTTGCATAGAGTAAAAAAGCGTCAAAGGACTTTTAACCAAGCTTATGAAATTGGAAATGGAGTTGCAGATGTTTTAAAGTGTGAAGTTAATGATGATATAATAATTAGAAATAAATATACTATAACTCAGACAAAACTAAATTCTGAAGAGAGAAAGATTAATTTAGAAAACGTATTTATTTTAAATGAAAAGTATCACAATTATATAAATAATAAAAACATACTAATTATTGATGATGTTTTCACAACCGGCTCTACAATTAACTCAGTGGCAAAAGAAATTATGAAATACACCCCTAAGAATATTGATTGTGCAACAATAACTTTGGCAGAAAAATGATTAATCTATTATTTATTACTTTACTATTTAGCAATTATTATCACGTTTTTATTGATACCCCCCCGAAAGAAGTTTATCAAAAAAGAAGAAGTAATTTGAAGTCGATTTTATTTGAGGGTGAAGTATATCTTGCATTATCATCAGATTTTTATTCAAATGATAAACATGGTAAATTTAGACAAAACAGTGATATGCTTTATTATACTTCATATCCATTTAAAAATGCAATACTCTTCATAAGCAAAAATGGATTTAATATAAATGGAAAAATAATTTTTGAATTTTTAATGATTAAAAAGCAAGAAAATAATGATAAAATATGGCATGGCACTCTTCCTTCTAAAAATGAAATAAAACAGTTTTCAGGTATTGAAGAAGTATTTTATGACACAGAAATTAATTTCTCATCAATACTTGATGATGTAATGGAGGTATCAGTTGCCCCATATTCAAAAGGAGAAAAATTTTTTCCATACTTAAACTCAAAATCACCAAATGATTTTGAAATATCAATAATTAATGACTTAAGAGAGAAAAATCCTTTTATAATATTTAATAATGAACATAAATATAGTAAAAAACTAAGAGAAGTTAAAGATGAGTACGAGATTAACTTAATACAAAAAGCAGTTGATATTTCTGTAGAAGCTCATAAAAAAGTTATTAAAAATATTAAAAAATATAATTATGAGTACGAGATAGAGGGAGAAATTGAAGGAGAGTTTAAAACATTAGGCGCAGAAAATACAGCTTATAACTCTATTGTAGGAGCTGGATATAACTCTTGCATCTTACATTATAGCAATAATAGAATGAGCATTAAAACCAATGATTTAGTACTTTTTGACTGTGGAGCTGAATACCATGGTTATGCCTCTGATATTACAAGAACAGTTCCCAAAAGTGGTAAATTTACCAAAGAACAAAAAAAAATTTATCAAATAGTCTTAGAAGCACAAAAAAGAGCGATCTCTATATGTAAATCAGGTGTTAAATTCTCAGATATAGATTTAACAGCAAGGTCATATATCGATAGTGCATTAATTGAACTAGGTCTTATTAAAACGAATTCTCAATCCCGACAATACTTTCCCCATGGTACATCGCATTATCTTGGTTTAGATGTTCATGATGTCGGTTCCTATGATATTTTAAAAAAAGGCAATGTCATAACAGTTGAGCCAGGAATTTATATTCCAGAAGGAAGTAATTGTGATAAAAAATGGTGGAATATTGGTATAAGAATCGAAGACGATATTATGATTACATCAGATGGAAATAAAGTATTATCAAAAGATTTACCAAAAGAAGTAAAGGAATTAGAGGAGTTAATGAATAAATGACAGAAAAAATACTTTTAGAGTTTTTAGATCCACTTTTGTTTTCCTTTCTTTTTATTTTTATCTCATTTTATATATATGTTAAATTTAGAACTATTAAATATTTACTTATTTCGATATTTATAGCTTACTTACTTAATACTGCGTTTATATCTGAAACGCTTTTATATTATTACGAAAGACAAGAGCCAACTTTAGATATATCAAAAATCAAAGGTGATTATGATATTTTTGTTTTTGGAGGAGGTGCTCATAGTAATAATAATATATCAAATACTTCAAAATTAGAAGATGAAACTGCAATTCGGATTCTTGAGTCAATGTCATTAATAAATGATAAGTCTAAGGTAATTCTAAGTGGGTACAGCGTTTTTGACGAAAATAGTGAAGCAGTTCTTATGCGTAATGTTTTTAAGTCTATTGGCTCGGAAGCTACTATTATTCTTGATAATAAATCGATAAATACTGAAGAACAGATTAAATATCTAAAGACTATTAATTACAAACAAGTCTTGTTAGTTAGTTCAGCAAGTCATATTCCAAGAATTAAGTTATTAGCTGATAAATATGGTTTAGAAAAATATCATTTAGTTCCTACCCAACATAAAATTAAAAACTTAGAATTTGAAGTATTTGATTATTTTCCCAGCTCTAGAGCATCGAATTATATGAAATATCTTTTATATGAATTATTTGCTTATTTATATATTTTATTTTAAGTATTCAAATTCAATTAATTAGAAAAAAACCCTCAAAAGAGGGCTTTTATTTAATCTTCCATTAATTCTTTTTCTTTTACTTCTAGTTTACTGTCAACAAGTGCAATATACTTATCTGTTAACTTTTGAATTTCGTCTTCACCCTGCAATCTGAAATCTTCGGAAAGTTCTTTGTTCTTTTCAGCTTTACGCAAAGTTTCTATATTATCTCTTCTTATATTTCTAATAGCAACTTTTGCATCTTCTGAATTCTTTTTAGCTAATTTCACAAATTCTTTTCTTCTTTCTTCAGTTAAAGCTGGAATAGGAATTCTTACAATTTGTCCATCATTTTGAGGATTAAATCCTAAGTCTGAGGATAAAATAGCTTTTTCGATTTCACCAATTAAAGATTTATCCCACGGTTGAATAAGAAGAGTTCTTGCATCAGGAGCAGAAACATTAGCAGTTTGACTAATTGGTGTAGGCGCTCCATAGGCGTTAACCTTTACATCATCTAACAATGAAGCAGAGGCTCTCCCAGTTCTTATTTTAGCAAGATGAGATTCATAAAATTCAACAGATTTATGCATCTGTGAGTCTGTTTTTGAAGTTATTTCTGATATTTCCATAATAATACCTTTAATTATTAATGCTTGTTCCAATTTTTTCACCAGTTAGTAACTTTATAAGGTTACCATTATGGTTCATATTAATTACTTTAAGAGGTAGTTTATTCTCGCTACATAAAGTTATAGCAGTATGATCCATTACTCTTAAATCTTTTTCTATGACTTCTTTAAAAGTTATTTCGTCAAATAATTTAGCATCTAGATTTTTTTCTGGATCGGAATCGTAAACCCCATTAACTCTAGTTCCTTTTATTACGATATCTGCTTCTATTTCTATTGCTCTAAGCACAGCTGCAGTATCGGTTGTAAAATAAGGATTACCAGTTCCAGCTCCAAAAATAACAACTCTACCTTTTTCTAAGTGTCTGATAGCTCTTCGCCTAATAAATGGTTCAGCAATTTGTTCCATTTTAATAGCAGTTTGCAACCTAGTTTGAACGCCTCTATCTTCAAGAGTATTTTGGAATGCGATACTGTTTATTACAGTAGCGAGCATACCCATGTGATCACCAGATACCTTATGGATGCCGTGAGCGGAGGCTTGAACACCTCTGAATATATTTCCACCACCAATAACTATTCCAATTTCAACACCAAGTTTTATAGCATTTACTACTTGGTCGGCAAAACCATTAAGAGCATCGGGGTCAATTCCAAATTCTTTTGACCCCATTAATGATTCTCCACTTAACTTAAGTAATATTCTTTTGAAGTTAGAAGACATATTTATTCGCCAATTGCAATTCTTGCAAATTTATTGATTTTAAAGTCTTCACCTATTTCTTTAGAAATCTCTGTTAATACATCTGAAACTGTTTTTTTAGAGTCTTTTACAAATACTTGTTCAACTAAACAGTTTTCTTTGTAAAATTTCTCAACTCTACCAAGAGCAATTTTTTCAGCTATATCAGGATTTTTACCTTCTTGAATTGCTTGTTCTTTATAAATTTCTTTTTCTTTTTCTAAAGTATCAGTAGATACACCACTTCTATCAACAGAAACTGGTTGCATTGCAGCAATTTGCATAGCAATATCTTTTACTAATTGTTTTGCGCTATCATTTAGTTTATCAGATGAAACATCTAATAGAACAGCTAATTTAGATCCACCATGGATATAAGATGCAACATAACCTTTAGTTTCATAAACTACGATCCTGTTGATGTCTATTTTTTCACTAAATTTTGCAAGAATTGAGTTGTGTAAATCTTGAACAGTATCATTACCAATTTTGTGATTTAATAAATCTTCTTTTGTTGTAATGTTTGTCGTCAAAAGTGCATTTGCTAATGAATCTACATAATCAATATATTCTAGATTTTTAGCAACGAAGTCTGTTTCGCAAGTAACTTCAATAAGTGCTGCTTTTGTGTTATTATCGTTTGAAGCTGTAACAACTAAACCTTCATTAGCTTCTTTATCTGCTCTTTTAGCAGCAGAGGCAGCGCCTTTTTTTCTTAAATATTCAACTGCTTCATCAAAATTACCTTGAGTTTCTTCAAGGGCTTTTTTACAATCAGCCATACCAGCACCAGTGCTTTCTCTAAGCTGTTTAACCATTTGTGGTGTAATTTGCATTTTTTTCTCTTAAATTTATTTTTAAATTATTTTCAACAAATATTTTATTAAAAAAAAGCACCAAATAATTGATGCTTTGATTTAAAATTAATCTTTATTAGTTTGAAGCATTTGCAGGCTTTCTTCTACGCATTTTTTTCTTGAATTTAGCATCAGCATCTCCACCATCTTCTTTCCCTTCAAGATGTTGTTCAGCTTGAGACTCAGCCATTCTACTCTTAGCAATTTCACTACCTTCAATCACTGCATCAGCAATGATATTAGAGATTAGTTCAATTGATGCAATGGAATCATCATTAGCTGGTATAGGTGTATCAATTAAATGAGGGTCTGCATTTGTATCTACAATTCCTATTACAGGAATATTTAAAAGTTTTGCTTCTTTAACAGCCAGATGTTCTTTTAGAATATCTACAATAAAGATAGCACCAGGCAGACGAGTCATATCTTCAATACCACCAAAAACTTTTCTTAATCTGTCTTTTTCTCTATCTAGCATTAAACGTTCTTTTTTGGTAATTTTTTCATAAGTACCGTCCATAGACATTTTGTCTATTTGCTCTAATCTTTTAATACTTTTTCTGATTGTAGAGAAATTAGTTAACATACCTCCAAGCCATCTATCAGAAACATAGTTTGAGTTACATTTTTCAGCAACTTCTCTGACAACGCTTTTAGCTTGTTGTTTTGTACCAACAAATAATATATTACGACCTTTTGCAGCAATATTGAATGCTGTTTCACGTGCTATATTAATAAGAATTTGAGATTTTCTCAAATCAATGATGTGAATACCATTTTTTTCAGTAAAGATGAAAGGAGCCATTTTAGGATTCCATCTTCTAGTAAGGTGACCAAAGTGTGCACCTGCTTTGAGCAACTGCTCAATTTCTACATAGTGTTTCATTATAACCTATTAAATTGTGTTTGACTTCTGCATCCTTCATTCTTTTTCGCTCAATCACCAATAAGACCACACACGAAAAGTCGGGATACATGAATAATAAAATATTAACGTTTTGAAAATTGAAAGCTTTTTCTTGCTTTTTTAAGACCATATTTTTTACGTTCAACCATACGAGGGTCTCTAGTAAGTAAGTCTTTACCTCTTAAAGAAGGTCTTAATTCTTCATCATACTGAATCAAAGCTCTTGCTATACCAAGTTGACAAGAATCAATCTGGCCCGTAAGACCACCACCGTGAACTTTAATGTTCACATCAAAATTATTATCTAATTTTGCAACTTTCAAAGGTTCGATAACTTGTTCTCTTTGGAAACCAAGTGGAAAATATTCATTAAATGGTTTAGAATTAATATTTATTTTACCAGAACCTTGAACTAATCTGACTTGTGCAACTGAAGTTTTACGTCTTCCAGTGCCTATAAAAGTTTTTATCATTAAAATTTAACTCCGTTTAATTACTAAGTTGGTATTCTTTAGGTTGCTGAGCAGAATGCGGGTGCTCATTACCTTTGTAAATTTTCATATTTGTATGCATTTTTCTTCCTAATCTATTTTTAGGAAGCATTCCTTTAATAGCCATCTCTAAAACTCTTTCTGGCTTAGATTGCATCAAATTTTTGAAAGATTCAAATTTAGCACTTCCTGGATAACCAGAGTGACTAAAATATTCTTTCATTTCTGCTCTTTTTCCTGTCATTTTTGCTTTTTCAGCATTAATAACTATGACAAAGTCGCCACAATCAACGTGAGGAGTAAACCAAGGTTTATGTTTTCCTCTAATTAAAGCAGCTACTTGAGATGCTAATCTACCAACAGTTTTGTCAGTTGCATCAACGATTAACCAGTCTTTAACAACATCTTCTTTTCTTAAAGACTTTGTAAATTTTTGCGTTTGCACGATAAAATCCTCAATATATTTTAATTTTCGCTTTTAAATGACTACAAAAATAAGGATAATTTTTTAAATAACAATAAAATTTTTAAAAATTTTTTCTTTTTTTTATTTTAAGATGATTGAATCAGTTTAAAATTGTTTAATTTTTTTCCATTTTTAATTTTCATAATTTTAAAATTATTGAATAATATTTTATTTCATATTTACATAAGCGATATTTTTTTCTTAATTTTGAGATAGCATTACAAATCAGTCTCTTGGTTTTGCCAATCTTCCAATCCATCAATCTTATTCAAACAAAACCAACTTCGCAATTCTGAACTTAGAATCGTCATTCTGAGGCGAAGCCGAAGAATCCAGTAAGATAAACCCGAATTTGCGAAGCAAATTCTCAATTTTAAACTTGTAGGGAACGCAAATTTGCGTTCCTAAACTCCATCGAAGTTTCATATCAATAGCCCCGAGTTTCAACTCGGGAAAATAAATCTATCTACACATTACCTGTCATTCTGAACGAACTGAAGAATCTACCAGACTAAAGCAACAGACTTGATAAATTCAACGGGATTCTTCACTTCGTTCAGAATGATGGGTGGTATTTCAAATTCGCTAAACGACATTTAAATTATAATAAAAATAGTTTTAAAATCCAACCATAAATAAAATAAAAACCACGCAAAAACAAAAAACTTGATAAAAACAAATAATCATATAAATTTGCATTAATTATTTTCTTTAAAACAAAAAAAACTATTCTTAGACAAATTAAAAATAAAAAGTCTTTCCCTTGGGGAAGATTTAGATGGGTTTTTCTTGCACACAATATTAGTCATATTTTGCAACACATTGTAAAAAAAATAAGATAAAAAATCGAAAAAAAACAAAAAACGCCTTTTTTTGCAAAAAAACAAGTTCTTTTAAATATTAAATTAAATACAGAAAATAATAAAGTCTTTCATTCAAAATAACTATTGGGACATTCATAATAACAATTATTATAAAAATCTATTATTATTTTATTAATATAAAATATTAATATTTTTTTTTCGTTAATTATACTTGTAAAAGGGAGAAATTATGCAATTTAGCATTATATTAGAAGAAGTAGAAAAATTAAATACAAAAGAACAATTTCTTTTAATTGATATTCTTAAAAAGAGATTGTTAAATATTGATTACAATAATAATGAAATAAATAGTAAAGATTTGAATAAGATATACGAAGAAATATCTAATAATGACTTTAATAAATTATCAGATTCTACCTTTAACCAATGGGATAATGAAATAGATAAGGTTTATGATGAATTATAATAGATGGGATATTGTTTTAGTAAGTTTTCCTTTTACTGATTTAACTACTACTAAGAAAAGACCTGCATTAATAATTTCTAATGAGAATTTAAAATATACCGATGATTATATTATAGCTTTTATAACAAGTAATATTTATACTTACAATAAGCAAACAGATATAATAATAAAAAATTGGGAACAATCTGGTTTACCAATTCAAAGTTTAATTAGAATTAAATTTGCTACAATTAATAAAAGTCTTATAATAAAAACTATTGGAGAACTTTCAGAATCTGATAAAATTAACTTTATCGAATTATTTAAAAATCATTTTAATTTTTGAAATCTAGTTCTTAATTTTTCAATCCAATTTAATTAAGAGCAAAAATTTTCTTAATTTTGAAATTGTATTTTTACAAAATTTTGGAAAAATCAAAATGCAGAAGATTATTGAGTGTGTCCCTAACTTTTCGGAAGGTCAGAATAAAGAAACTATTGAAGCAATTGCTCAGGCAATTAGAGATACTGATGGCTGTAGATTACTCGACGTTGACCCAGGATATTCAACAAATAGAACGGTTTATACTTTCGTTGGTGATGAAAACTCAATTATTGAAGGTGCATTAAATGCCTCTCGTGTTGCTCAGAAATTAATTGATATGCGAAAGCATACAGGCGAACACCCAAGAATGGGAGCAATGGATGTATGTCCTTTTATTCCAGTAAAAAATGTAACAATGCAAGAGTGCGTTGAGATTTCCAAAAAATTCGCAAAACGTGCCGCAAAAGAATTAGGAATTGCCTTTTATTTATATGAAGAATCAAGCGAAAGGGCTTACAGAAAGCGACTTCCGGATATTCGCGAAGGTGAATATGAAGCAATGGCTGAAAAAGTAACCAAAGAGGGCTGGGAGCCAGATTTTTGGAGTGGGAAGTTCGACTCAAAATGGGGAGTAACAGCCACTGGTGCAAGGTTCTTTCTAATTGCTTATAATATTAATGTTTTAGCACCATATAACCAGGCACATAGAATTGCTTTAAATTTGAGAGAGCAGGGCAGAGGCGACGGGCAACCAGGTAGGCTAAAAGAAGTGAAAGCGTTGGGCTGGAATGTAGATGAATACGGAATGGCTCAAATCAGTATGAACTTAACAAATTATAATATTACGCCAATTCATATTGCTTTTGAAGAGGCAAAAAAAGACGCTGACGAGTTAAATATTGCTCTGGCTGGAAGTGAAGTAGTCGGACTTGTTCCACTTGAGGCGATGCTCCAAGCAGCAGATTATTATATAAAAAAAGAAAATTTATTCGTTATTGACGAACATCAGAAAATTCAATTAGTAATTGATAGATTAGGACTTAATTCAATTTCTCCTTTTAAACCAAAAGAACGCATAATTGAGTATCTAATCGCAGAAGAAAGAAATGAACCGCTTGCTTCACTTACTTTGCGTGGCTTTATCGAAGAAGTAGCAGCAAGAAGTGCGGCTCCAGGTGGTGGCTCTGTTGCAGCAACAATAGCGGCAATGGGTTCAGGGCTTGGTTCAATGGTAACTTGGCTTACTTACGGAGTTAGAAAATTTCAAAATGTGCAAGATGAAATGAAACAAGCAATTCCGACTTTGGTTGATACGGTTCAGAAATTGATACCAAAAGTAGATGAAGATACTAATTCGTTCAATGATTATGTTGCAGCTATGCGATTGCCTCAAAATACTGAAGAAGAAAAACAAACAAGAAATAACGCTATGCAAGAGGGCTTGAAAAAAGCAATTCATTCTCCGTTATCTGTAATGGAGATTTCGGATAAAGCATGGGGTGCAATGGAGATAGCAGCAAAGTATGGCAATATAAATAGTAAATCAGATGTGGAAGTTGGGGTAAGAGCATTAGAACTTGGAATTTGGGGTGCTTGGAAAAATGTATTAATAAATATGACTGATATTCAGGATTTAGCATGGAAAGAAGAAACTTTAAGAAAAGCAAATTCTATTAAAGAACGAGCTGATAAGCGCTCGAAAGAGATTTTAGATATTTTAGATTCAAGAAATTAACTTTTTATAATTATTTTATTTCGGAGACAAATATGAAAATTACAGTAATTGGTGCTGGAAATGTAGGAGCTACTTCGGCTCAAATGTTAGCAAACAAAGAACTTGCTAATGATATAGTTTTATTGGATATTAATGAAGGTGTGGCAAAAGGAAAAGCACTTGATATGTATCAAACTATGCCTATTTTGGGTTCTGACAGTCGTATTCACGGAACAAGTGATTACGCAGATACAAAAGATTCAAGCATAGTAATCGTTACAGCTGGTCTTGCTCGTAAACCTGGTATGACAAGAGATGATTTGTTAGTTAAAAATAATGAGATAGTTTCTACTTGTGTTAAACAAGCTTACGAAGCATCTCCAAACGCTTACTTTATAGTTGTATCAAATCCATTAGATGTAATGACTTACGTTGCTTTAAAAGTAACTGGCTTACCTCGTGAGAGAGTAATCGGTCAAGCAGGAGTATTAGACACAGCAAGATACAGGTCATTTATTTCTATGGAAACAGGCGTTTCAATGCGTGATATCCAATGTCAATTACTTGGCGGACACGGAGATACAATGGTTCCACTACCAAGATTTACAACAATTGGTGGTATTCCAGTAACTGACTTCATTGCAGAAGATAGACTAAATGAAATAGTTGAAAGAGCAAAAGGTGGCGGTGGAGAAATTGTAAAACTTCTTCAAACTGGTTCAGCTTATTATGCTCCAGGAACTGCTGCTGTAGAAATGGCTGAAGCAATCATCAAAGACCAAAAACGTGTATTGCCTTGTACTGTAATGCTTGAAGGTGAGTATGGTCATAATGATGTTTGTGTTGGTGTTCCAATCATCATCGGTAAAAATGGTATGGAGAAATTAATTGAGTTGAACTTAACTGCAGATGAAAAAGCATTATTCGACCAATCTGCAAACCATGTTAAAGGAACAATTCAAGAAGCATTAGAATTATTTAAGAAGTAAATTTTTGATAATATAATATAAGTATAAAGAAAGGAAAGATTTAGCTCTTTCCTTTCTTTGATTATAAATAATTTATTATTTAGTATTTTCTAACTCAGAAATCCCAAAGAAAAGATAATGCGTCTTTTTCTTTGGATAAGAACGAAAGGCGTTTAATTTCTTAATTTGGGAAATATTTGTAAATATCTTTACGATGTAAAAATCTAACTAAACTTAAATTTTCTCCATCAAAAAATACACCTATTCTATAAATACCAACCCTAATTCTATAATATTTATCATACCCTTTAATTTTCTACAAATTATTAATATCATTGAATTTATTTATCCTTTCTAATTCAAATAATAATTTGGATAATTTTGATTTAACTTTATTATCATTTATTTTTTTGATGTCTTTAATAAAACTATTTTTAAGAATTACTTTCATGCTTCTAATATTTTATATGCTTCCTCAAAGCTAGCATTACCAGAATCCATACCTTCATCAATTGCATTTTTTAGTCCTACATCTTCAATAAACTCTGAAATTATTTCTTTTAATATTTCAGGATTATCATGAATATGTTTATTAAAAGTTGCTAATATATCTTTTTCAATTGTTTCCATAACTTCCTACATTTATATTTATAAACGAATAATTTGGTTTTATATTTTACTTATTCGCCGAATACATATACGGCGACCAGCCATAAAACTTCTCCCAGAGCGGGTCGATTGCTGTGAATCTGCCTGTGAGGTCGTCGTATTATTTGAATTAGAACTATTGCAAAGCAAGGAAATAACCTTAATAATTAAGATTTTCTATTAAATTATTTGTAAGTTCTTCAATATTGTTATTTTCTTTTTTTGCGATTTCTTTTAGTTTTAAGTAATTCTTTTCGCTCACATATATAGCGTATTCATAAGTATTATTTTTTGAATAATATTTACCTTTTTCACCTTGACTAAAATCAAATTCTTCTTCTATAAGTTGTTCGTTCATTTTTAGTTGCCTTTCTTGCTGAAATTATTCTGATGATTAATTCATCTTTATTAATATATTTTTCTGTGTGAATAACCACAAGTTCAATATTAGAACTGTCTAGTCCAATTGTAATCCATCTTTCTTCAACTTGGCTATGCTTTAAATCAAAAATAGTAATTGAATTTGGGTCATTAAAAATTGTTGATGCTCTTTGAAAATCAATTTTGTGCTTGATTTTATTGGCATTTTCTTTAAAATAATCCCATTCAAATATTATTTTCATATAAAGTCGAAATATTTAATAATTTATTTTATTTTCGCCGAATACATATACGGCGACCACCCATAAAACTTCTCCCAGAGCGGGTCGATTGCTGTGAATCTGCCTGTGAGGTCGTCGTATTTCCGAACTCCGAAATCCCCAAGAAAAGATTCCGCGTCTTTTTCTTTGGATAAGAACGAAAGTGAAGAGGGTTTAGTGTTTGACAAAAATAAAAAAGAGTTACCTTATTTAAAGGATAACTCTTTTTGTTTGGAGTAAGAAAAAATTATTTTAAGTCAAATCTGTCGAGGTTCATAACTTTGTTCCAAGCCGCAATGAAGTCTTTTGCGAACTTTTCTTTTGCGTCTGATGCACCATAAACTTCTGCTAAGGCACGTAATTCTGAATTAGAACCAAATATTAAATCGGCTCTTGTGGCTGTCCATTTAGTTTTACCTGTTTCTCTATCTACAAGATTAAATACTTCTTTTTTGTCATCTTGAGCTTTCCATTCGTATCTTATGTCAAGTAAATTTACAAAGAAATCATTAGTTAATTTACCTGGTGTTTCAGTGAAAACTCCATGCTTTGAATTATCAAAATTTGCATCTAACGCTCTTAATCCACCAATTAATACAGTCATTTCTGGTGGAGTTAATTTAAGTAATTGTGCTTTATCTACTAATAGTTCTTCCGTTGAAAGAGTATATTTTGTTTTCAAGTAATTTCTAAAGCCATCTGCTATCGGCTCTAATACTTCAAATGATTCTGCATCTGTTTGTTCGGCAGTAGCATCTGTTCTGCCAGGAGTGAATGGAACAGATAAATTAAATCCAGCGTCTTTTGCAGCTTTTTCTATTGCAGCACTTCCACCTAAGACAATCAAATCAGCAATAGAAACTTGTTTCTTTCCACTTTTAGCATTAAATTCTTTTTGTATTTCTTCTAATTTATTCAAAACTTTATTCAATCTTTCGGGATTATTCACAGCCCAGTTATTTTGTGGCTCTAATCTAATTCTAGCACCATTTGCTCCACCTCTATTATCGCTACCTCTGAAAGTACTCGCAGAAGCCCATGCAGTAGTAACAAGTTCATTTATTGTTAAGCCAGAAGATAATATTTTAGATTTTAAACTTGCAATATCGCTTGAATTAATTAATTCATAATTTCTTGAAGGAATTGGGTCTTGCCAGATTAAATCTTCTTTTGGAACTTCGGGTCCAAGATAAGTTGCTTTTGGTCCCATATCTCTGTGAGTTAATTTAAACCATGCTTTAGCAAACGCCTCTTCAAATAGCTTAGGGTTATCCATAAATTTGCGAGAGATTTTTTCATAAATTGGGTCAAATCTCATGGCTAAGTCAGTTGTTAACATAGTTGGTTTATGTTTTTTTGAAGAATCGTGAGCATCAGGAAAAATTTCACCTGCATCTTTTGCTACCCATTGCTTTGCTCCTGCTGGACTTTCGGTTAATTCCCACTCATTATTAAAAAGCATAACAAAATATGCGTGACTCCATTGAGTTGGTGTAGGAGTCCAGATTACTTCTAATCCCGAAGTTATAGCATCACCACCTTTCCCAGACTTATAAGAACTTTTCCATCCTAAGCCTTGTTCTTCGATTGGAGCTGCTTCGGGTTCGGGTCCAACATGAGAAGCTTTTCCAGCACCATGAGTTTTTCCAAAAGTATGACCACCTGCATTTAAAGCAACAGTTTCTTCGTCATTCATGCCCATCCTGGCAAAAGTTTCTCTGATAGCTTTACCTGCAAGAACTGGATCCGGGTTTCCATTAGGACCTTCTGGATTAACATAAATAAGTCCCATTTGAACTGCAGCAAGTGGTTTTTCTAACTCATCATTTTCGTAGCGCTCTCTTCCAAGCCATTTGGTTTCAGAACCCCAATAAACATTGTCTTGTGGTTCGTAAACATCTGCTCTTCCACCACCAAAACCATAAGTTTTGAAACCCATATCTTCAAGCGCAACATTACCAGCTAATATAATCAAATCTGCCCATGATAAGTTTTCACCATATTTTTGTTTGATGGGCCAAAGTAATCTACGTGCTTTATCTAAGTTTGCATTATCAGGCCAACTATTTTGAGGAGCAAACCTTTGTTGACCTTCTCGCGTTCCACCTCTTCCGTCTGCAGTTCTATAAGTTCCAGCACTATGCCAGGCCATTCTAATAAAAAGTGGTCCGTAATGTCCCCAATCAGCGGGCCACCAGTCTTCCGACTTTTTCATCAAATCTTTCATATCTTGTTTGAGTGCAGCGAAATCTAGTTTATTGAATGCTTCATTGTAATTAAAATCTTCGCCCATAGGGTTTGATTTTGGGTTATTTTGTCTAAGATTACTTAAATTCAATCTATTGGGCCACCAGTCTGAATTGCTTGGTCCTTTTTTAGCATGCATATTTCCATGAAAAGAGTCATGTCCATGAGCCATTTCTTTATCCTTTTGATTAGTGTTTTCTACATCTTTATTGCAAGAAGCCAAAGTAAATATCATGATAATTGATATTATAAAGTATTTCATATAAATTCCTAAAATTGTAAAATTATTTTATTCAAAATTATGTTATTATGTATTATAATAAAAATTGATAATTTCTATGTTATTATAGATTTTATCTATGTAACGAATTAACAATATAACTTTTAGTAAATATAAATTTAAATAAAGTTATTTAATCACAATAAAATTTGTTGTTCATAAAATATTTTACAAATTATAAAATGATATTAGAGATAAACTTTATAAAGGTGAAGTATTAATTTTATTTCAACATTATATTTCAAATTTAATGTAAAACAAGAAAACCTTTGATACGTAAATAGTCTTAAATTTCGTCAATTCGATAAAATTAGGTATTTTTGTTTTTTTAATATTTTAAATTATGAAATTTATAAAAATAGTCATTATACTTTCCTTATTTATAATTCTTATTTCTTGTGGAAAGAAAAAAAGCGAAGAAATTAAGACTCCTGAGACAATATATAACGAAGCTATGGAGTATTTTGAAAAGAAAAATTATTTTAAGGCAAAGCAAAAATTAGATGTTATTAAATTACAATATCCCGCTTCATCTTATGCTGAACTAGCCCAGTATTACCTTGGAGAATGTGAGTATTATGAAGGTAATTATATAATAGCGGCATTTAATTACAATAATTTGCGTAGGATTTATCCTTCTACAAAATTTGCAAAAGAATCAATGTTCAAAGCTGCAAAGTGTTATTTTGAATTGTCACCAAGTTATGAAAGAGATCAAGAATATACTTTAAAAGCTATTGAAAGCTTACAAGAGTTTCAGTATATATATCCTAGGGATAGTCTAACAACTGAAGCTGGTCAGTTAATAACAGAACTCAGAGACAAATTGGGTCATAGACAATACAAGATTGCAGAGATTTATATGAAGTTAGAAGCTCCAAGAGCTGCAGTTATATATTTTGATGAGGTGTTAAACACTTATGATGATACTAAGTATTACGAGGAAGCTTTTTATGGAAAAATATCTGCTCTTAAATTCATGAAAAAATATGAGGAAGTAAAAGGTATTATAGACATATATTTAAGAAGATTCCCAGAGGGAAAATATACAACAGAAATTGAGTTATTGAAAAATGAAGTAAACAATTTAAGTGAAAACTAATTATAAATAAAGATGATTGAAAATAAAGCACATTTTAATTTTGAAGACTTATATATTATTTTCGGAAAGTATGCGTTGCATAATGTAACTAATGATATCGATGTAAAAGGTATTTCCATCGATACTCGTACAATTAAAAAAGGAAATGCCTTCTTTGCGATTAAAGGTGAGAATTCTGATGGACATGAAAGAGTTATTGAGGCATTTGAAAAAGGGGCATCTTTAGTTTTTGTAACCAATAATTGGTATCAACTTAATAGTGATTCTATAAAAGATAAACCAGTTATTAGCGTTAGGAATTCTTATTGGGGATTAGGTGAGCTTGCTAACTACCATAGAAATAGATATAATTGCGAAATTGTAGCTGTTGCTGGTTCTAATGGAAAAACTACTACAAAAGAACTTATTGCAAGTGTACTTTCTCAGCAAAATAAAGTTCTTAAAACATATAAAAATTATAATAATCAACTTGGTGTTCCATTAATGCTTCTTCAATTAGATGAGACTTATGACGTTGCAGTAATCGAAATTGCAACTAATTCTTTTGGAGAAATTGCCACTTTGAGTAAGACGGTTGAGCCAAATCATGCAATTATTACTAATATAAATAAAGAACATTTAGAGCAATTAATAGATTTAGATGGGGTAGAAGTTGAAGAAACTAATCTATTTGCCTATGCTAAAAAACAAGATATTTTTGCATATCTGAATTTAGATGATGAAAGACTTAAAAAATATACTTCAACTTTAGAGAAAGTTTTGACTTATGGCTTTGTGAAAGAAGCGTATATTAGAGCAAGAGTTGAGTATGATGAAAATTTATATCCTACAATTAAGATTAAATTTAAAGATGAAAGTGTAGAAATTAAATCAAATGTGATTGGTTACCCAGGAGCGATTAACTCACTTGCTGCTGCTTGCGTTGGATTTTCTATGGATATAACCCCTAAAGAAATTAAAAAAGGGATTGAGAGTTATTATCCAGATGATACTTCTGGTTATGGAAGATTGTCGGTTACTGATAAAGGTGGTGTAAAAATTATAAATGATACTTATAATGCTAATCCAGGAAGTGTTATTGAAATGATAAATTTACTTGATTCTTTTCCAAAAACTATAAATAAACATATTGTTTTAGGTGATATGTTAGAACTTGGTGAACACTCAATTTCTGAACATAAAGAAATTATCGAAAAAGCAGAAACAGTATCTAATAATATTTATACTTTTGGCAATGAGTTTAATTCCGTTGGCAAAAAATATAATTATCAAGAAAAGAATGATTTAACAGTTAAATTATTAGAAAATATACGAAAAGGTGATGTTGTTTTGGTTAAAGGGTCTAGAGGTATGAAAATGGAAGAAGTTGTTACTAAACTCTTAACTAATTTAGAAGAATATAATTTAGAAAATTAGATTACAGAAAGGTTATTTAAAGGTATAAATATGAAAAAATTTATTGTATTATTAATTATAGTTTTGTCAGCAAATATTTATGCTGATGATAGAAGTGATGTTGAGTCAAATGTAAATTATCTTGCTTCTCCTGAACTAAAAGGTAGAAAGCCCGGCACAGATGGAATTGAAAAAGCCGCTCAATTCATAGAAGATAAATTTAAAAAAAATGGTTTAAAGGGTATCGAAGGCACATATCGCCAAGAATTTGAGATAGTTACAGGCAAAAAACTTGTAGCAGAAAATGAAATTTCATTCAATGTGGTTATTCCCAAGCCGGGAGTGCCAGCTGATAGATTAAGACCAATCACAAAGAAATGGGAAGTCCAGAAAGATTATTTACCATTTACTTTTTCATCAAATGGAACAGCCGAAGGTGAAATGGTTTTCTGTGGCTACGGAATTACTTCAAAAGACTTAAATTATGATGATTATGAAGGAGTAGATGTAGAAGGTAAAATTGTTATTATACTTTCAGATTCTCCCGATGGTGATTCAAAAACAGGTGATTTTGCAAGATACGGAAATCATAGATATAAACTTACAAATGCTAAAAATCACAAAGCTGCTGGGATTATTTTTGTGAATATTCAAGGTGATTCAGCAAATGTTTTTCATAAATTAGATGATGTTGATAGAATGTCCTCTGATGCAGGAATTATTACAGTCCTTGCTAATCGCGTTCAGATGGATAAATTTTTTCCAAATGCTTCTAAACTCTTCCCAACTGAAGATGAAATCAATAAAACTAAAAAGCCAAAGTCTTTTGTTTTACCTAATGCTACTTGTAAAATATCTGTAAATTTAGAAAATAAAACAGAAAAAACTCATAATGTGTTTGGTTTATTAGAAGGGAAATCAGATAATTACATTGTTGTTGGCGGACACTATGACCACTTAGGCGAAGGACATTCTTCTTCGAGCAGACATCGTGGAGGTGGAGATGCAATTCATTATGGAGCAGATGATAATGCTTCAGGAACATCAGCAGTTATTCAACTTGCAAAGAGATTTAAAGATAATAAGATTAAAGATAACATCTTATTTGTGGCTTTTTCGGCTGAAGAAATGGGATTGCTTGGCTCAAAAGATTTTGTAAAAAACTTACCAATCGACAAATCAAAAATTAAAATGTATGTAAATTTTGATATGGTTGGAAGATTGGAAGACAAAGAGCTGCAAGTTTTTGGAGTGGGAACTTCTTCTAAATTTGAGTCAGTGTTAGATGAAAAAGCAGTCGAAAATGAATTAAAAATCAGGAAAATTGCAACAGGAAATGGTCCCTCCGACCATCAAAGTTTTAATATTGAAAAAATACCAGTTTTATTTTTCTTTTCTGGAATACATAGTGAATATCACACTCCACAAGACACACCTGACAAAATAGATTTTGATGGAATTGTGAAAATATTAGACTATTCTGAAGCTGTTATTAGAGATTTATCTGAGGAGAAAAGTCTTGACTATGTAGAAGTTAAAGATAACGAAAAAAGAGAAAAAATTACTCGAACATCATCTAGTGTAGTTATGGGAGTTATTCCTTCTTACAGCGATACAGAACATGGATTTGTTTTAGATGGAGTTAAATCGGGAAGTCCCGCAGAAATAGGTGGTTTAAAGGCAGGTGATATTATAATTGCAGTAGATGAAACAGAAGTAAAAGATATTTACGATTTTATGTATTCATACTGGGATAAAAGCCCAGGTGATGTAGTAAAAGTAAAAGTATTACGTGGCGGCAAAAAAGAAGCATTATTTTTTGATGTAAAATTAGCTGCAAAGTAATATATGTTTTGTAAGGTGGATGTAAAAACACCATCCACCTTTTTTCTAATTTCAAGTCTTTTTAAATTTAATAACATTTGTTTATTTACAATAACTTTTCAAGTTTTTCGTTTAATGATTGATATTGTCATAAAATACTATTCTTAAATGAGTTTTATACTTATCAAATTTGGCGGAAATGCAATGATTTCCGAGCAAATCAAAAATAATTTCTGCAAACAAATCAAATCGCTTAAAGAACAAAATTATAAAATTGTTATCGTTCATGGTGGAGGTCCATTTATTCAAGAAATTCTTGATGAAGTGGGGTTGAAATCAGATTTTATCAATGGACATCGCTATACTGATACTAAATCTCTAAAATATATTGAAATGGCTCTTTCTGGACAGGTTAATGGCGAACTTGTTACACTTCTAAATAATGAAAATTGCAATGCAGTTGGGCTTTCTGGTAAAGATACAATTATTGATGCAGTTCTTAGGGAAGATATAGAAGATGGCAAAAAACTTGACTTAGGCAGAGTTGGAGATGTAAAAAAAGTAAATATTGAATTATTAAATTTACTTTTAGATAATGGATTTACGCCTGTTGTTTCGCCAATTTCAACTGCTGATGATGGTGATGATGTCAATATTAATGCTGATATGCTTGCGGGTCATATTGCAGGTGCATTGGGAGTTGATTCTTATATTGTTTTAACAGATGTAGATGGACTTTATTCAGATTTTTCAGATAAATCTACTCTGATTAAATCTATTGATATGAACAATATAACGGAATATAAAGATGCAATTGTTGGCGGTATGCTCCCGAAAATTGACTCAATAAAAATCGCTTTGGAGAAAGGAGCAAAATCTGCTCTTATTCTAAATGGCTCTTCACAAAATAGAATTTTAGATTATTTGAACCAGCAAACTGATGTTGGTAGCAAATTCTTTTAGTTTCTAATTCTAATTTCTTAATTTTGTATAATAAATAAAAAAATAATTTAAAATATGGATAAATTTCAAGAACTTGATAAGAAATATCATTTCAATAATTACGGCAGATACCCTATAACTCTTTCTCATGGAAAAGGTTCTCGGCTATGGGATATTGAAGGAAAAGAATATATTGATGGACTTTCTGGGATTGCAGTGTGTTCCTTAGGACATTCTCACCCTAAAATTGTTGATGCGATTACTGCTCAAGCAAATAAATTAATGCATGTTTCAAACTTTTTTGTAACTCAGCCACTCGCTGAAGTATCTAAATTAATTTGCGAACTTTCTGGAATGGATAAAGTGTTTTTCTGTAATTCAGGCGCGGAAGCAACAGAGGGTGCGGTTAAAGTTGCAAGAAAATATAATAATATGAATGGTAGAAAATCTTGTGATATTATCTCTATGGAAAACTCATTTCATGGTCGTACAATCGCAACTATTGCAATGGGTAAGAAAAAATATCAAGAGGGATTTGAGCCAATGCCCTCTGGTTTTTTAAAAGCAAACTTAAATGATATTGAAGATTTAAAATCTAAAATAACTCCGAATACTGGAGCAATTATAATTGAAACTATTCAAGGTGAAGGTGGGATTTTTGTTGCTGATTTGGAATATCTAAAACAAGTTCGCCAGCTCTGTGATGAGCATAATATTCTTCTTATTGCTGATGAAGTTCAATGTGGAATTTCTAGAACTGGATATTTTTACGCTTACCAAGAATATGGTATTCAACCTGATATTGTTTGTTCTGCTAAAGGAATTGCTGCAGGATTCCCTATGGGTGCTGTTCTTGCAACAGATAAAGTAGCTGCATGTATTGAGCCAGGTAATCACGGAACTACGTTTGGGGGCAACCCACTTGCATGTGCCGTTTCTCTTGCTACTCTTGATATAGTAGGTAAGCAGGATTTTCTTGATTCTGTTAAAGAAAAAGGCGAATATTTTAAAAATAAACTAGAAGAAAACTTAAAACAGTTTCCAATATTTCAAGGAATTAGAGGTAATGGCTTAATGATTGGAGTTCAGATGTCTATTCCAACTCGTCCGATTGTTTTGAAAATGCTTGAAAAAGGAGCCATAGTAAATGCTACTGCTGATACAGTTATTCGAATTGTTCCGCCTTTAATTATTGAAAAAGAGGAAATTGAAAAAATTATCGAAATACTTGTGGAATCAATAAAAGAGTTAGATGAATGAGTGATATTAATGTAGGCATTGTTGGTGCAACTGGTTATACGGGAACTGAATTAGTTAGATTATTACATAGACACCACAGAGTAAATATTAAAGTAGTAACATCAGAATCAAATGTTGGGAGGAAGTTCTCTTCTATTTTTCCGAGTTACACAGATATATTCGACAGAGAATTGGTTTCTTTAAAAGATTTAAACAAATATAAGTTAGATTTAATTTTCCTTGCTTTGCCGCATAAAGTTTCTATGGGATTTCTCAAAGAGTATGGGACATTTGGAGCTAAAATAATTGATTTATCCGCAGATTTTAGGTTGAAATCCGCTGAAGAATATGAAAAATGGTATAACACGCCTCATATAGCTAAAACTGAATTGAAAAAGGTTGTTTACGGGCTTCCAGAGTTTTTTAGAAATAAAATACGAAATGCTAAAATAGTTGCAAACCCTGGATGTTATCCAACATCTGCTATTCTTGCTTTAGGTCCATTATTAAAAAAGAATATGATAAAATCCAAAGGTATTATAGTTGATTCAAGTTCGGGTGTTACAGGTGCCGGAGCAAAAGCATCATCAAACACTCATTTCCCAGAAGTTTATGGCAATTTTAGTGCTTACGGAGTTGGAACTCACAGGCACACTCCTGAAATACAATCTACTTTAAAAGATTACACGGGCAAGAAAACCGAAGTGCTTTTTACTCCACATCTTTTACCAATTGATAGAGGAATATTATCTACAACTTATTCAACGCCAACGAGGGAGTTAGATTCTGATCTACTTAAAGAGCAGATGTATAGTTTTTATAAAGATGAAAAGTTTGTAAGAGTTGTTGATTCGCCACCCTCAGTTAAAAATGTTCGTGGCTCAAACTATTGTGATATTTATGTGCAGTATGACGAAAGAACTAATAAAGTTATAACTATATCTGTTATAGACAACTTAGTGAAAGGTGCGGCTGGACAAGCAGTTCAGAATATGAATATTATGTTTAATTTTCTTGAAACTACAGGACTTAAAAATCCTCCATTATTTCCATAAAAGGTATAACAATGACTTTATTTTTGATGCTGTTGAATATTATTTTAGCAATTGAGCCAAGTATGGATTATGACAAAACTCCAAAGGATTTTAAATTAAACTATAAAGAAGTTAAAATTAAAACTTCTGATAGTCTTGAGCTAAATTCTTGGATTATTTACGAAAATGAGGGTTTTTCAGATATTATGATTATGTCAAATTCTGACTTTGGTAATATGAGTTTCTTTCTGCCTTATGCAAAATATATTTCTCAAAACTTAAAGAAAGCCGTTATTTTATATGATTATAGAGGATATGGTAAAAGTTCAAAATATACTCACTCCAAATTTGCACTAAGTAATATTAATTTTGTTACAGATTTAAAGGCTGTCATAAAATATGCTCAAACTGAATATTCCCACGCTAAAGTCTCTTTATATGGGTTTTCTATGGGAGCTTCTGTATCTCTTCTTGCGTCTAAAGATGAAAATATTGACGGTTTATTTTTAGATAGTCCGATGATTGACCCTGATGATGTAATTGCAAGAATCAGTAATAAAAATGTTTTTCTTAATGAAAAAGAAAAGTTTAATTTAACTAATTACGCAGATCAAATTAGAGCTAAAGAAATATTTATAATACACGGAAAAAATGACAGAGTTATTGATTTGAATATAATTACAAAGTTCTATTCTCAAATTGTAATTAAGAAAAATATACTTATTCTTGAAAATAACAATCATGGAGATTTAGGGAATTTATATCCCGATTTATATCTCACTTATTTAAAAACTTTTTTAATAAATTAAGATAAAATTATGTTAAAGAATATTACAGATGTTAGAGGATTCAAGTGCTGGGGAGCGCATATTGGAATTAAGTCAAAAAGAAGAGATTTAGCAATTATTTTTTCTGAAGAACCTTGCTCGGCAGCGGCAGTTTTTACTCAAAATAAAGTATTTGCAGAGCCAGTTAGATTATCAAAAGAGAGTATTAAAAAAGGTATTGCACAGGCAATTGTTATAAACTCTGGCAATGCTAACGCTTGTACTGGCAAACAAGGTTACGAGGGAGCAGTCGCAATGGCTAAAACTACCGCAGAGTTGCTTAAAATACCTTTTGAAAGTGTTTTGGTTTCATCTACTGGAATTATTGGAGAGCCATTCCCAACAGATAAAGTTGTTGAAGGAATTAAAGAAAATATTTCAAAACTTACTACTCGCACTATTGCTGGCTCACTTACGGCAAATGCAATTCTTACAACTGATACATTTCCTAAAGAAGGCTTCGTTGAGTTTAAAATTAACAAAACTACAATCAATATGGCTGGAATAGCAAAAGGTTCGGGTATGATTCACCCAAATATGGGGACAATGCTAGGCTTTATTGTTTGCGATATTGCTATTGATTCTACACTATTAAATAAAGCGCTTAAAAATATTACAGAAGATACTTTCAATATGATAAATGTTGATGGTGATACCTCAACAAATGATATGGTTGCAGTGCTTTGCAATGGTATGGCTGAAAATGAAAAAATCACAAAAGAAGACGACCAAAACTTCATTACTTTTTATGAAAAACTCGAACAAATGTGTCGCCACCTTGCTAAATTAATTGTTTCTGATGGCGAAGGAGCTACAAAATTTGTAGAATACAAAGTTGAAGGCGCAAAAAATGACTCCGAAGCGAAACAAATAGTTAAGACAATTTCAGACTCTAAACTTGTGCAAACAGCAATGTTTGGACAAGACCCTAATTGGGGAAGAATAGTAGCAGCAGCAGGAAGGTCAGGAGCCGACATTGAATTAGAAAAAGTAGATTTATGGGTTTGCAACATTAAATTACTTGAAAACGGTCAACCAATAAACGTAAACCGCAAAGCCCTAAAACGCAAAATGAAAGAGTCAGAAATCCATGTTAAACTCGACTTAAAACTCGGCAAAGGACAATCTACTGGCTGGGGAGCAGACATATCTTACGAATACGTTAGAATAAATGCAGAATATACCACGTAAGTTTTTATCTAAAAAAATAATAAACATTAAAAAAAAATAATTATTCTTAGATTAATAATTATATTCTCTAATTAATTATGATGATTTTAATTATTAATTTATTATTTAACATTTTATTTTATTTAATTTAAGGAAAAAATTATGAAAAATGTAACAATAATTATCTTAATTATTATATCATTATCATTTCTTTTCGGCTTTCAACAAATAATTGAAGAGCATATTGTAAAAGAAAATCAAATAAAATCTATCGAGAAAGAAGAATATCAAAAGGATGACTTTCAATTTAGAAAAGGTATGGTGTTTTATTCAACTATCAAACTTCTACTTCCACAAAGCCTGATAAAGAATTATGAGAATTCTAAGATATATTATGTGCTTGGATAATACTACGCCCTACTTCAGAAATAGAAATAAATGGACATTCTGTCCAAATTGGAATTCCTAAAGAAATTCAAAAACACTCACAAAAAAGAGCGACAGAAATATAAACTTACATTATTGGTAAATATGGAATTAATTCAAAAAGGATTACAGCTAAAGCTCACGGAGCAAGAATTACAATAGCAAATATATATACTGATGAAGGAAAATTAAAAAATAGAAGAGTAGAAATCCAAATAATAAGTGAATAAAAATTACAAAAAAAATCAACAATATTTTAATAGATATTGTTGATTTTTAATTTTAGAAATAGTTTAAAAATTATTTCTGATATAAATGAACATCTCTTTGTGGAAATGGAATTGAAATATCATTTTTATCAAATTCTTTTTTCACACTTTCGATTAAATCAAAATTCAAATCCCAATAGTCAGGAGTTTTACACCAAGCCCTGAAAGTGAAATTAACACTTGAATCACCTAAACTTGCAATTGAAATTCTGTTATCATTTTCTTGTAATATTCTTAGGTCAGATGCCATTATATTTTGTAAAATACCTTTTGCTTTATCAATATCATCTGAGTAATCTATTCCAAAAGTAAGGTCTAACCTGCGTTCCGGCTCTTCTGAATAATTTGTTATGCTACTATTTGAAAGTCCAGCATTTGGAACGTATATTGTTTTATTGTCTGGAGTTTTTAGTACAGTATTTAATATATTAACTTTAAATACAGTTCCCGAAACGCCATGCGCTTCTATCCAATCACCTTCTTTAAATGGCTTTAAAATAAGTATTAAAAAACCACCTGCAACATTTGATAAACTGCCCTGCAATGCTAAACCAATTGCCAGACCAGCTGCACCAATTATTGTTACTAGAGAAGTAGTAGATATACCCATTATTCCCGCTGCGGCTACATATAGCACAACATTAAAGGAAATTTTAACTAAACTTAAAAGAAAATTGACTTTTGTTGGTTCAAAATCTTTAGTTTCAATTTTCTTTTGAGAAACTTTTACTATTTTTTTTATGATTATTCTACCAATAATTATTGTTATAATAGCGCCTAATAAATTCATTAGAAATGTGCCTGCATTGATAGCAATCCATTCTGTAATTTGATTGATATCGAAATTTGATAAATCCATTTTTACCTTATAATTATTAAAACATATTTAATTGTCAAGAAATTGATTTTTTAAATGATTAAAAAATAAGTTAATTTGCAGTTTTATTTTTACAAAAATACAAAATATATTAAAAAACTTAGTATGAATTCACAACTAATTAGACAACAATTTTTAAATTATTTCAAAGAAAAACAACATCTTATCGTTCCTTCTGCACCTGTGATTCCTCATGGTGATAAAACTCTTATGTTCACAAACGCTGGAATGAACCAATTCAAAGATATGTTCCTTGGGGTGGGGAATAGGGATTACAAAAGAGTTGCAGATACTCAAAAATGTATAAGAGTTTCAGGAAAACACAACGACCTTGAGGAAGTTGGAGTTGATACTTATCATCATACTTTTTTTGAGATGCTCGGAAATTGGAGCTTTGGAGATTACTACAAAGCAGAAGCAATTGAATGGGCTTGGGATTTATTAACTAATGTATGGAAATTACAAAAAGAAAGATTATATGCAACAGTTTTCAGAACTGACGACGAAGCTTTTGAAATTTGGACAAAATACCTGCCCGAAGAAAGAATACTAAGATTTGACGAAAAAGATAATTTCTGGGAGATGGGAGAGACTGGTCCTTGTGGTCCTTGCTCCGAAATACACTATGATGGCACAGATGATTTATCTGGAAAGGATTTAGTAAATATTGGTGACCCTCGAGTTATTGAAATTTGGAATCTTGTTTTTATGCAGTTCAATAGGCAATTAGATGGTTCATTACAAGAGTTGAAAGCAAAGCACGTAGATACTGGAATGGGCTTCGAGCGTTTAGTTCGTGTAATTCAAGGAGAACATTCCAATTACGATACAGATATATTTATGCCTTTAATCAATGAATTAGAAAAAATATCTGGTATTAATTATGGTAAAAATGAAAAAGAAGATATTGCTTTCAGAGTTATTGCTGACCACATTAGAACTATTTCATTTACAATTGCAGACGGTGCAATACCTGGCAACGAAGGACGAAACTATGTAATCCGCAGAATATTAAGACGTGCTTCAAGATACGCAAGAACTCTTGATATCAAAGAGCCAGTTTTATATAAATTAGTTGATGTTTTAATTTCACAATTTAAAGATGTTTTCCCAGAAATAGTTAAACAATCTGATATTATTAAAAACGTAATAAAAGGCGAAGAAGAAAGTTTCCTTCGCACTCTAGAAGCAGGAATATTAAAATTTGAAGAATTAACCGCAAAACTCAAAGAAGGCGATGTCGTTTCAGGAGATGCAGCATTTTTATTATATGATTCTTATGGTTTTCCGCTAGATTTAACTGAACTTATGGCGAAGGAAAATGGGCTTTCTGTTGATATCAAGCAGTTTGAATCTGAAATGCAAAAGCAAAAAGACCGCTCCAGAGCCGCAATAAAATCAAACTTCGAACTTGCAGAAGATACTGATTATAAAGCAAATACTGAATTTATTGGCTATACAGAATTTGAAACAAAAGCAAAAGTTTTATATCAAAAAGATAATATTCTAATTTTAGATAAAACTCCTTTTTATGCTGAAAAAGGTGGACAAATATCCGATACCGGGGTAATACTTTATGAAAACTTCACTCTAAATGTTGTTGATATTAAACAAATTGGAAATTCTATTCTGCATATTTTGGAAGATGAATGCAGCATTGATATATTAAATAAAGAAGTTATAGCAAAAGTAGATTACGATAGACGTTGGAATATTATGCGTAATCACTCGGCAACTCACCTTATGCACGAAGCACTTAGGCAAATTCTTGGCGAACATATCCAACAGCAAGGTTCACTTGTAGCAGAATCCTATTTAAGGTTTGACTTCAATCATTTCCAGAAAATCTCAAAAGAAGAAATTAAGCAAATTGAAGATTTAGTTAATCAAAAAATACTTGATAATATTGAAGTTAATACAGAAGAATTACCATTAGAAAAAGCCAGAGAAAATGAAAAAATCAGAATGTTTTTTGGTGATAAATATGGCTCAGTAGTTCGTGCAGTAGAGATGGATGAAAACTACTCAATCGAACTTTGCGGAGGCACTCACGTTAGAAATACTTCACAAATTGGCTATTTCAAAATCACTTCCGAATCTTCTGTCTCTGCGGGCATTCGTAGAATTGAAGCAGTTACTGGAAAATATATTGAAGAGTATTTTAATAAGTTAAATCAAGATATTAAAGCACACACACTGCAAAATGAAGAACTAAAAAACAAAATCAAAAAATTAGAAAAAGAAATCGCAGAATTGAAAAAATCTTCCGCGGCTGATGACTTAGATTCCTTGCTATCAAACGCTAAAGAAGTAAATGGAATTAAAGTAGTTACAAGTAAAGTAACAATTGATAACTTAGATTTACTCAGAGACACTGGCGAGAACTTACGCAATAAATTAAATACAAATGGTATTGGTTTACTTGCAACTCAAATTGATGATAAAGTTCAATTAGTATGTGTAGTTACAGATGACTTAAAACAAAAATACCCAGCAGGAAAATTAGTTGGTGAAGCAGCGAAATACCTTGGTGGTGGCGGTGGAGGAAAACCACATCTCGCAACCGCAGGAGCAAAAGATTTAAGCAAGTTAGATGAATTATTAGATAGTAAGTTTTTAGAGATTACAGCCATAATAAGATAACTTGATAAATTAAGAATACCTTTACAAATAACCTATTTATTTTAAAATAAATAGGTTTTTTTTTAAATCTAACTTCCTCTGATATAATTCATTTTTAATTTCAATTTTAAAAAACATTTAATACTTATTACTCTTTTAACTTCTTATATTTATTATATTTATTTTTGAAAATTTGGAATAAGATTAAAATAGTCGTAGTTTTGTATCGTCTATATAACAAAAAAAAATATTATGTTAAAACTTTCAAAAAAATGTGAATATGGAATCCTTGCAATGCAATTTCTAGCTGAAAATCAAAGTGGTTTAAAAACAGCAAAAGAAATGGCAGAGGAGTTAGATTTATCTTTTGAGTTTCTTGCAAAAACTTTGCAACATCTTAAAAGAGAGGGTCTTGTAAATACTATACAAGGAATGAAAGGCGGATATGAGTTAAATGTTGTGCCAGAACAAACATCACTTATGATGATTATATCAACATTAGAAAAACATCCTGAAATAGTCGAATGCGCTGATGATGACCATAATAACTGTGAAAGAAGAGATTATTGTTCGATTAGACATCCAATGATGATTTTACAAAAGAAAATTGATAAAGTTTTTAATGAGACATATCTCTCTGAGTTTATAAGAAATAAACCAGTAGAATTAAGTTTAAATATGAATTGATAAAAGAAAGGATATTATGTCAGAAGAAATGGAACTTTTGGAAGAAGTAACCTCGAGTGAGTATAAGTATGGGTTTGTTACGAATATAGAGCAAGAATTTGCTCCTAAAGGTTTAAATGAGGAAATAGTTAGATTTATTTCTGCTAAAAAGAACGAGCCAAAATTTATGTTAGATTGGAGATTGAAAGCTTTTAGACATTGGCAGCAAATGAAAGAACCACATCATTGGGCTAAGCTTAAGTATCCTCCAATTGATTATCAAGACCACTATTATTATGCTGCTCCTAAACAATCAGCAAAACCAGCTTCCTTATCAGAAGTTGACCCTGAGTTACTTGATACTTTTAAGAAATTAGGAATTTCTATTGATGAGCAAAAACGTTTAACGGGTGTAACATCAAATATAGCTGTAGATATTGTTATGGATTCTGTTTCAGTGGGTACAACATTTAAAGAAACATTATCAGAACTTGGAATAATATTTTGTTCTATGAGTGAGGCAGTAGAAAATTACCCCGAACTTGTAGAAAAATACATTGGTTCTGTCGTTCCATATACAGATAATTACTTTGCTGCTCTTAATTCAGCGGTATTCTCTGATGGGTCTTTCTGCTACATTCCAAAAGGAGTTAGATGCCCTATGGAGTTATCTACTTATTTTAGAATAAATGCAGCAATGACAGGGCAATTTGAACGAACATTAATTATTGCAGATGAAGGTAGTTATGTGAGTTATTTAGAGGGTTGTACTGCTCCTATGAGAGACGAAAACCAATTACATGCTGCAGTTGTAGAAATCGTAGCACATAAAAATGCAGAAGTTAAATACTCAACAGTTCAGAATTGGTATCCTGGAAACGAAGAGGGTAAAGGTGGTATTTATAATTTTGTAACTAAACGTGCCTTATGCGAAGGAGATTACTCTAAAGTATCTTGGACTCAAGTTGAGACTGGTTCTGCTATAACTTGGAAATACCCTTCTTGTGTATTGAAAGGGGATAACTCTATTGGAGAGTTTTACTCAGTTGCTGTTACAAACAAAATGCAACAAGCAGATACTGGTAGCAAAATGACTCACCTTGGTAAAAACACTCGTAGTAAGATTGTTTCTAAAGGTATATCTGCTGGCAAGTCAAACAATAGCTATCGTGGTTTAGTAAAAATTAATAAAAAAGCTACTAATTCTCGTAATTTTTCACAATGTGACTCTCTTTTAATTGGTAACAAGTGTGGTGCGCATACTTTTCCTTACATTGAAATAGAAAACAGTAGTGGTATAGTGGAACACGAAGCAACTACTTCTAAAGTATCTGAAGATATTTTATTTTACTGTCGCCAACGTGGAATGAGTGAAGAAGATGCTGTTGCTCTTATCATTAATGGTTTTGCTAAAGAAGTTATGGACCAAATGCCAATGGAATTTGCCGTTGAAGCAAGAAAACTTCTTGAGATTAGTTTAGAGGGTTCAGTAGGTTAATTTATTTAAAAAACAAATATTATTGGAGATTAAATTTTAATGGCAATGTTAGAAATTAAAGATTTATATGCAAAAGTAGAAGGGAATGACATCCTTAAAGGATTAAACTTGAGTGTTAATGCAGGTGAAGTACACGCAATTATGGGACCCAATGGAAGTGGGAAAAGTACTCTTGCCTCAGTTATTGCAGGAAACGAAAACTTTGAGATTACATCAGGTGATATTTTATATAATGGCGAAAGTATCTTAGATCTTGAACCTGAAGAAAGAGCAAGAGAAGGTATTTTCCTTGCTTTTCAGTATCCATTAGAAATACCAGGTGTATCAAATGCTAATTTCATGAAGCAATCTGTAAATGAAATTAGAAAATATAGAAAACAAGATCCGCTAAATGCTGCTGAATTTCTTAAACTTATGAAAGAAAGAGCTGCTTTTGTTGAATTAGATAAATCATTCTTATCTCGTGCAGTTAATGAGGGTTTCTCTGGCGGTGAAAAGAAAAGAAACGAGATATTCCAAATGGCAATGCTCGAACCAAAACTTTCAATTATGGATGAGACTGACTCCGGATTAGATATTGATGCACTTAGAATTGTATCCAATGGCGTTAATAAATTGAAAAATAAAGATAATGCTTTTGTTGTTATTACCCACTATCAAAGATTGTTAAATTATATTGTTCCAGATTTTGTTCATGTTCTCTCAGGTGGAAGGATTATAAAATCAGGCGGTAAAGAACTCGCTTATGAGTTAGAAGAGAAAGGTTATGACTGGGTTAAAGAAGAAGTAACTGTCTAAAAACAAAAGGAGGAACAATGGGTAATTTAAAAGAACAATTAGAAAAGCAGTTTTCTAATTTCAATGAAGATAGTAATTTCTACAATTTAAGAAAACAAGCTTACAACTATTTTTTAGAAAATGGATTTCCTACTCGAAAAAATGAAGATTGGAAATATACTAATGTTGCTTTTGCTAATAAATTAGATTTTAATATTAATTCTGGTAGTTATAAAATTTCAAAGAATGAAATAGAAAACCTTTTGATACCAAACGTTACAGAAAACTTAATTGTATTCGTAAATGGCATATTTAAAGATGAATTTTCAATTATTTTAGATAAAGAAGGGATTATTATCTCAGATATTAAAACTTCAATTCAAAAGCAAAGTGAATTAGTAAGTAAATATTACGGAAAAGTAATTGACTATTCAGGTCATTCTTTTAGCGCTCTGAATCTGGCTTTTTCTGATAATGGTGTTTTTATCCAAATCGAAAAAAATACTGAAATTAAAAATCCTATTCATATTTTGAATATTATAGATTCAAGCGACTCAAATGTTTTTGCTAATACTAAAAGCTTAGTTATTGCAGAAGAAAACTCTAAATCTCAGATTATTCAATCCAATCATTCAATTGGAGAAAATGTAAGTTTTTTAAATACTTCAACTGAGTTTATTTTAGAAAAACACGCTAAAGTTTATAACTATTTATTCCAAAATGATAAAAAAGATAATTATCATTTTAACTTTTCACAAGCAACTCAAAAGAAAGAATCGTTATTTTCGGATACAACTATTTCATTAAATGGCAAAATAGTTAGAAATGATTTAAGAACAAAACTTAATGAAGAGTACGCTGAAACCTATTATAATGGTTTATATTTAATTGATGGTGAGTCACACGTGGACAACCATACTTTTGTTGATCATATTGCACCTAACTGCCACAGTAATGAATTTTATAAAGGAATTATTGACGGTAAAGCGAAAGCAGTATTCAACGGAAAAGTAATGGTAAGACAAGAAGCTCAAAAAACTGATGCTTACCAACAAAATAGAAACCTTGTATTAACTGATGATGCAGCGATTTATACTAAACCAGAACTTGAAATTTATGCAGATGATGTAAAATGTTCCCATGGAGCAACAACTGGTAAAATAAATGAAGATCAAATGTTTTATATGATGCAAAGAGGAATATCAAAAGAACAAGCAAAATCACTTTTGATGTACACGTTTTGTGCTGAAATAATATCAAGAATCGATATTCCTGAAATGAAAGAATATATAGAAGATTTAGTTAAAAAGCGATTAAAAATAGAACTTGAAAAAATCACAGTTTAAAAAAAAATCCTCTTATGAAAGTAAGAGGATTTTTTTTTAATATTATATTAGAAAATTATTCTGACAAGCTGTATAATTTTTTAACACCTTGATATTTAGAATCGAAATTTTCTTGTTTAGGAGTATGAGAAACATCTTTCCCAAAGTTAGCAATAGGCGGATGGAATTTATTATCTAATTTATCTTGTATGGTCATTATTGCTTTAATAACAGCTTCAGGTCTTGGAGGGCATCCTGAAACATAAGCATCAACAGGCAAGAATTTATCAATACCTTGAACTACAGAATAAGATCTAAACATACCACCAGTAGAGGCACAAACACCCATAGAGATTACCCATTTAGGATCAGGCATTTGGTCATAGATTTTTCTAACAACATGAGCCATCTTATAAGTAACAGTTCCTGCTACTAAAAGAATATCAGCTTGTCTTGGAGTCATACGCATAACCTCAGAACCAAAACGAGCAACATCATGTCTTGATGCACCCATTGCCATCATTTCGATAGCACAGCAAGAAATTCCAAGTGGCATAGGCCACAAAGCATTTTTTTGTCCCCATTTGATTACTTGTTCAATTGATGTAGTAAAAAAACCATTATCTTCAATTGACTTTTCTATTCCTAATCCCACTTCATTCCTCCTTTTTTAATCTCATAGTATAGACCTATAAGAAGTATTACTATAAAAATTATTGCAGCAATTAATGCAGGTATTCCTAAATCCCTCATTTGAACTGCCCATGGATATAAAAATACTACTTCAATATCAAATACAATAAAACTCACAGCCGTCATATAAAACTTTATTGAAAACCTCTCTTGTGCGGTTCCAATAGGAACCATACCAGATTCATAAGTTGTTTGTTTACCTTTTGTACCTCTTCTAGCTCCTAGTATTTCTGATAGTAATACAAATTGGAAACCAAAAAATAAGCCCAAAAGCACCATTATTATTAAAGGTATATATTCCCATAGAATATTGAATTCCGACATAAAAATCCTTTTTTAGAATTTGCATTTTTTCAACTACAAATATAAAGCAATTTATTTTTATTTCAAAATATGTACAAAAATAATTAAAAATATGAAAAAAATTTCGTAAATTTGTGTTATTATTTAAATCATATTAATAATCTTTATAATTATGGTATCTAACGTAAGATATTGCTTGCTTGATCCTTTAAGAATTCCCGTTAGTGTTAGTATGCACTTAGATGAGGGTTTAATGGCAGGTGGTGATTTTAAATTAATTGGTGAGGATAAAACAACTATTGAATCTTTTAAAATGAGTTTAGATAATGGTGGAACTTTCGCTTATAAGTTCAAAACTCCTTTAAATAAATTAAATAAGTCTAAACTTATCTGGTCTATTTTAATTTGTTCTAAAAATCCAAATAGCTTTATTGGTCAATTAGAGTTAGAATTCTTACAAATGGGACTTAAAACTAGTTTGACCTCTCCAACAAAATATACTTTAAAAAATATTCCCCCATGCAGTTTTCAAAATGCTGAAAACGTAAAAGGTTCCTTATTCTTTGTATTAAAAACTGCAAATACCCCAAAATTATAATACAAAAATTATTATAAAATTTAAATTTAGAAATATGTTTGTAAAATGATTAAGAACAAAATGATTGATAATTCAACAAGACATCTTACTTTAAAAAATACAAAATCCAATAAAACTTTTTCTGTATTTTCACCAAATGATGGTAAAGAAATTGCAAAAGTTGAAACACCTTGTTATGAAACTCAACAACAAATAATAGAGGAATGTTGTAATAATTTTAAAGTTATCTCCCAAAAACCTGATTACAAAATTGCCGAAATTCTAAACTCAGTTGCAGATAAAATCCATTTAAATAGTGATTATCTTGCTTTATTAATAAGTACTGAAGGTGGAAAGCCATTAAAAGACGCTAAAGTTGAAGTTTCAAGAAGCGAAAATACTTTAAGAGAGTGCGCAAAATGTGCGGTTAATAGAATAGGCGAGACAATCCCGATGGAAAAGCACATAAGAGGCATAAATAAAACAGCATATACTAAACTTTATCCAATTGGACTTGTTTTAGCAATTTCTGCATTTAACCACCCTTTAAATTTACTTTGTCACCAAGTGGGAACTGCTATCGCAGCCAAATGTCCTATTATTTTAAAGCCAGCTGAAACTACTCCTCTATGTGCTTTTGAGTTATATAACTATTTTATAGAAAGTGGTTTAGATTATGGTGTGTTTCATATAATTGCTATTAACGGTGAAGAAACTTCAAAGTTAATTGGTGATAAGCGTTTTAAATTTGTTAATTTTATTGGTTCCGAAAAAGTTGGTTGGGAGATATGGAAAAATGTTTATCCTGGTACCAAAGTTCAATTTGAACATGGTGGAACTGGTTCTGCGATTATAATGGATGATGCAGATATTTATAAATCAGCCGAATCATTAATTAAAAGTTCTTTTTACCACTCTGGTCAAGTTTGCGTTTCTACTCAAAATGTATTTGTTAACAATATTGTCTATGATAAATTCAAAACTATATTTCTTGAAAAAGCATCAAATTTGAAAGTTGGTACCGCTTGTGATATTAATACAGATTGCGGTCCAATCATTAAAAAATCAGCAGTTGAAAATATTTCAAAATTGGTAGATGACGCTGTAAAAAATAATGCAAGATTACTTCTTGGTGGGAAACTAATAATTGACAACTATTACGAAGTAACTGTTTTAGAAAATGTAAAACCTGAAATGGATGTTTATCAAAAAGAAATTTTTGGTCCTGTAGTGAATCTAATTAAATTCGATAATCTAGACAATTTAATTGAAGAAATTAACAAATCTGAATTTGCCTTTCAAACTTGCATATTCACTAAAAACTTTGAATTAGCATATAATTTTTGCGATAAGATTGAACAAAAAGCTATTATGATTAATGAAAACAATGCATTTAGAGTTGATTGGATGCCTTTTGGAGGTTACAAAAAATCAGGATACGGTATAGGTGGTGTTCAGTATGCAATTAATGACATGAGCATCGAAAAATTAATAGTAATTAATAATAAGTTATAAGTAATAACTTCTAAAATTTAGATAATAACGCTTAGAATATTATATTAAGAATTAATTTGCATTATTAGAAAATCATTAGAATCTTTGTTAGAATGTATTAAATAATAAAATAAAAAATGTAATAAAACATTATAAAATAAGTAGATATAAAATGTAATAGCAAATCGTAATAATTACCATAAAAAATATAATTATTAACCTAATTGTTTTAATAAAATAATTTCCTTATTATAGTATTATTAGAATTTCAAAATTAAAAAAAATAATTAAAAAATAATTTATGTTTAAACGTATTTTAATTGCAAATAGAGGCGAGATAGCCATAAGAATAATTAATGCAGCTAGGGAATTAGGAGTTGAATCAGTTGCGATATATCATGAAGTAGATAAAAAGATGCCTTACGTTATGAATGCAGACTTTGCCTTTGAAGTTAAAGGCGATACTCCAAAATCAGCTTATTTAGATATTGAGCAAATCATAAAAATTGCAAAGCTATCTAACTCTGAAGCGATTCACCCTGGATATGGTTTTTTATCTGAAAATGCTAGATTTAGTCAGGTATGTATTGATAATGAAATAAAATTTATAGGACCCCTACCGCACTCAATAGAGGTTATGGGAAGTAAAACAGAAGCTCGTATATTAATGGAGAAAGCTGGAGTTCCTATTGTTCCGGGTACTAAAGAAAAAATAGACGATTTTGATATAGCAAAGGAAATTGCACATAAAATTGGTTACCCAATTCTGCTAAAGGCTGCCTCTGGTGGTGGTGGAAAAGGGATGCGGTTAGTTAACTCTGAAGATGAATTTATTGAAAGCTATCAAGCAGCTCAAAGAGAGGCTCTAAAATCTTTTGGAGATGATTTAGTTTATATGGAAAAGTATATATTAAATCCTAAACATATTGAAATTCAAGTAATTGCTGATAGTTTTGGCAATGTTGTTCATTTAGGAGAAAGAGATTGCTCAATCCAGAGACGTCACCAAAAAGTAATTGAAGAAGCACCTTCTACAGTGTTAGATGAAGACCTCAGAAATAGAATGGGAAATGTCGCTATCGAAGCAGCAAGAGCTTGCAACTATGAAGGAGCAGGTACAATAGAATTTTTATTAGATGAAAATAAAGAATTTTATTTTTTAGAAATGAATACTCGTTTGCAAGTTGAACACCCTGTAACAGAGCTTGTTACTGGTATAGATTTAGCAAAAGAACAAATTAAAATTGCTGCTGGATTAAAGATTTCATTCAAACAAGAAGATATAAAAATAGACTCTTTCGCTATCGAGTGCAGAATATATGCTGAAGATCCTTCAAATAACTTTTTGCCTTCAATTGGAAAAATAAATTATCTACAAACACCAGCTGGTAATGGGATTAGAGTAGATGGTGGTATCGAAGGAAATGATGAAATTAGTATCCATTTTGATCCGATGATTTCAAAACTAATCACTTTCGGAAAAACAAGAGAAGAAGCACTTGACAAAATGAAAATGGCTTTAAAAAATTACAAGATTGTTGGGTTTAATAATATTATACCATTTTTAATCAAGGTAATGGATAATAAAGTCTTTAGAGAACAATGGTTTGATACTAGTTTTATTGACAAGCATTTTAATTTCGATTTAATTGAAAAAGAAAAAAATAAAAATAATAAAGAATTATCTTTAATTGCTTCATATTTTTATTTGAAAAATAAAAATAAAAAAATTGTGCCTAATTCTAAACATAAGGTAAGCAATTGGAAAAATATATCACTATACAAATAAGGAGTTATTAAAAATATGATTGAAAATAAATTAGAAAACTCTAAGCCAAGAAAAAAAAGAACTGTTGTAGCTGCAACCAATAGTATAAGAGAAGATGAGCAAGAATCATTCTACAGCTTAGATGACTCAATTGGATATAATGTTAGACTTTTTACAAGAAAGTTAAGACAACGTATTTTAACAAATTTTAAAGATAGAGGAATCAAAGCAAGCATTGAGGAGTGGATTTGTTTAGCATTTTTATTTAGATTTGAAGATGTAAATCAATACCATCTTGGTGATATTCTAATGCAAGATAAAACTGCAGTTACTAGACTTCTTGACACATTAGAAAAAAAGAATATGGTAAGGCGTTTAATTGATAAAAAAGATAAACGTAATAGAATATTAAAATTAACTGCAAATGGAAAAAGAACATATAAAGCTCTTCGTCCAATTGTAGAAATAACTATTATAGAAGCAAAACGTGGTATTGATGAAAAAGATTATCAAACAACTATTAATACTTTAAAGAAACTAACCGATAATTTAGAAATATTTTAAATAATCAATTTAGATAAAATATTACAGAAATAGGATTAGCATGCTAATCCTTTTTTTTATTTGTTGAGGAGCTTTATTTGTAAACTTAGTCCAACTTTGTTTTTATCAATAATCCCAAAATTTAGCGATGTATCTTCGTCAATATCAAAGTTATAAAGATATGCTCCAGTATATGCATCAAGTAGTGAAATAATATAAACTCCCGCAAAATAGAAATAAAACTGATCACGATTATCTACATAAAACTCTCTTCTTCTGTTAAGTTGTGTTAAATTTAACTCACCAATTTCATCATTTTCTATTGTTTTTTTTACATCATTTGCGAGTCTATTGTAATACAAAGCCGAACCAAATAAGATTCCTGCACCTGCAAAAAATATGGGCGCTTTCCAATAATCTTTATTATAAATCTGACCACCACCAGGAATAATACTATAAATCATAGCATTTGTTGGTGATCTACTATCCTGTGAAAAAGTATTTATTTGAAATATAAAAATTAAAAAAAATATTATTTTTTTCATAAACATGCAATCGCTTCTATTTCGATTAGTGCATCTTTTGGTAATCTACTAACTTGATACGCAGCCCGAGCTGGTTTGTTTTCGCCAAAAAAATTAGCATAAACTTCATTCATATCGTTAAAATGCGACAAATCAAGCATTAGAACAGTGGTTTTAACAATATTTTCCAAGGTACCTCCAGCTTCCTCAACCACTAATTTTAGTTTTTCTAATGAATTTTGTGTTTGAGTTTTAACATCATCACCCTCAAGAATGCCCTCTTTGTTTAAAGCAATTTGTCCTGAGATAAATAAAAACTTACCTTCTGCTAAAACGCAGTGAGAGTAAGGTCCTATTGCTTTTGAAATTTTATCTGAATTAATTTCTTTTTTCATTCTTCGATTCCTTTAATTATTTTATTATTTGCGCTCATCATATCGTAATGAGGTAACACCTTGTTAAGTTCAATTCTTCTTAATTTACTCTTTGAAAGCGCTCTTTTAAGCGGGCTTATTTTATCAAAGAATAAAATCCCATTCAAATGGTCAATCTCATGCTGTATTACTCTAGCAAGCAATTCATCAGCAGCTAATTTATTAGTCTTTCCTTTAACATCTATAAATTCAACTTCTATTTCAGATGGTCGTGTTACAACCTCATAATATTTTGGGATACTCAAACAACCCTCCTTATAATCAGAAACTAATTCTGATTCGCTTGTTATTTTTGGGTTGAGCATAACAATAGGTTTTGCTTTAGAATCTTCATCTCGAGTGTTATCTACAATTATAACAGACCTTAAATCTCCCACTTGGTTTGCGGCAAGACCTATCCCATCAGCGTTATACATAGTTTCTATCATATTATTAATAAAATCAATTGTATCTTGATTTATTTCCTTAATATCTTCTGTTTTATCTCTTAAAACTGGATTAAAACAATTGTAAATTGGTAATATCATTTTCTCTCTACTTCTGTTAATAAATTTCTATATTCTTTTGCATAATTAATGTAATTCTGTGGCGTTTTTTTAATCATCTCAATTTCATTTTCTTTTAAATCTCTTACAACTTTTGCAGGAACTCCTGCTACTAAAACTCCCTCTGGTACAATGAAATTTTCTTTAACAAGTGAACCTGCAGCAACAAGAGAAAATGAATTAACAACAGAATTATCAAGAACTTTTGCTCCAATGCCTACTAAAACATTATCCTTAATTGTTGATCCGTGTAAAGTAACCGAGTGTGCAATTGATACATTTTCGCCTATATTCAATGCATACTTATTATTTGTAACATGAAACATGCACATATCTTGTACATTTGTATTTTTACCAATTTTAATATAATGTACATCTCCTCGTATAACCGAGTTAAACCACACAGAACAATTTTCACCAATCTCAACATCACCTATAATTTTTACACCATCACATAAAAAAACTGAATCATGAATATTAGGTTCTAAATCTTTGTATTTATATATTTTAGCACTATTTCCATTCTCTAAATAAATCATTATTTTAAAAAATTTAATGAAAAAAATTGTTTTATTCAATATTTCAAGTTATTTTTCGTTAATTTTAATACGAAAAAATAAAAAAAGTATTTTAAAAAACGAAAATTAACAAAAAATATGGATATTGAAAAATCTGAAAATATAGAAGATCAAGAATTCAACAACGAAAGAGATGTTGATTCAAATGAAATATTATCTAAAGACGATATTAAAAAAGATAATGTAGATCAGATTAGTTCAAAATCAAAAGAACCTTCAGATGAAAATAGCGCTGAAAGTGAAGATAAAGAAATGTCTCCTTCTTTAGATAGCTACCCTGTTGTAGTTATTGATGATGACAGGTGGATTCAAAGGATTTTTAATCAATACTTAAAAAATTGGGGCTTTGATTATTTTCCTGCATCAAATTCTTTTGAAGGTTTGGACGTATCTATTAAAAGTAAACCATTAATAATATTTTTAGATATTATTATGCCTGATGTAACAAGAGATATTACTCTTAAGTTTATAAGAGGAATTGAGGAATTAAGAGACACACCAGTTGTAATAATTTCTGGTAATTTAAATAAAGATGTATTAAAAACAACTTATAAAGATGGTGCTACAGGTTTTATTTCAAAACCTTTTTCTAAAGAAATATTATTTCAAAAAATCAAAGACGTTTTAGATCCAAAAATTTTCAGAAGAATGGTAGAAGACGGATTGATTGACCCTAAATTAATCAAATCAGCTGCAATGGGCAGTTAAAACTTTAAGAGGAAAAATGATAAAAAGTATGACCGGCTTTAGTAAAGTCGAAAAAAGTGTTGGAAATGTTAATATCTCGGTTGAATTAAAAAGTTTAAATGGTAAAAACTTAGAATTAAACTTTAGAATGCCTAAGTTTCTTAATGAAAAAGAAATTGAATTAAGAGAAACTTTCAGAAAAAATATTTTCAGAGGTACCATGTCAATTTATATAAATATTGAAGACAAGATAGCTGGTGAAAATTTTTCTTTTAATATCGAAGAAGCTCGAAATATTCAAAATGAGCTAATTCGCTTAAGAAAAGAGTTGAAAATTAAAGAAACTATAAAAATTGAGCATATTCTTTCTTACTCCGAGCATTTTAAAGAGCAAACTAATAATTCAGAATTAACCAATGAAATATGGGAAATTACAAAACAATGTATATTTGATGCTATAAATGATTTAGATGCTATGAGAAGAAAAGAAGGTAGTAATATAGCTAGAGATTTAGGAAGAAGGATTAAGTTTTTTACTGACCAGGTAAAAGAAATTGAAAAACTTGGAATAGAAAGAATTCCAGAAGAACAAGAAAGATATAAAGAAAAAATTGCGAGAATGTTTGAGAATGATGAAATTGATGAGCAACGATTGCAAACTGAAATTGTACTAATGGCTGATAAATTAGACATTAGCGAAGAATGTGTAAGATTGCTATCTCACATGCAATTATTCAATGAATATATGAGAGATAAAATGCCCTCTGGTAGAAAATTGAATTTCCTAATGCAAGAAATTCATAGAGAAGTTAACACCATAGGTGCAAAATCCTCCTATACTAAAATCTCTCATAAAGTTGTAAATCTTAAAGAAGATATAGAAAGAATAAGAGAACAAGTTCAAAATGTTGAATAAATATTATATCTTGTATAGAAATTAGTTTAATCAAACTATTTTTTATAATTTGCAATTAGTAAAAAACAAATTCTCTAAAAGGTATTGATATGTTAAAGTATATTTTGCTTCTTTTCTTTTTGTGTGTTTCAATTGCAAACTCACAGTTTACTCAGACAGTAGTTTCTATTTCTGGATTAGTTTTCGATAGCGAAAATAACACAAATTTATCTGGATGGGTAATTTTAAAAAATCCTGATGGAAAGATTGTTACTAAAGCAAGAGCCAATGGGAAGTATTTTATTACTGGTTTGAAACCTGGTGAACAATATCTTATGGAAATTCAAATACAAGGTTACTTTCAATATAATTATGAATTGAATATTCCTAATACCGATAAGTATAAAGAATTATCAAGAGATTTTGCGATGAAACCTATGATAGAGGGCTCAAAAATTAGATTCGCTGTAATCCCATTTGATATAAAGAATACAAATCTCAGAGAAGGGGCAGGTGTTTATCTTGATGATTATGTGAAAATTTTAAGAGCTAACCCAAGAGCATCATTTTCAATTGAAGTTTTCCCCGAAAATTCTAATGGTGATAAAAACATGGAATTTACTAAAAAAAGAGGGGAGGAAATAAAACAGTATTTTGTCCAAAATAGAATTAGATCAGAAATTGAAATAAAAGCAAACGAACAAATTGATGCAGACAATCCTCCTCCGTCAGGAAAACAAGCTAAAGGTAAAAGATATAAAGGTTCTATTTATTTAGTAGTTAATAAATTATAGGTGTAATGTTTTTATTTTTTGATACTGAAACAACAGGGCTTCCAAAAGACTGGAACGCTCCAATTAAAGATTTGAATAATTGGCCAAGAATAGTTCAAATAGCATGGGTAGAATATGACATAAAGAGAAACTTAATCTCTCAAGGTGATTATATTATAAAACCAGAAGGATTTACAATTCCCAAAGATGTATCCAGAATTCACAAAATATTTCACGATGATGCTGTCGAAATGGGGTATCCACTAAAAAAAGTTTTAAATGTATTCAATTCTATTATTGATAAATCAGAATATATCATAGCTCACAATATTAATTTTGATGATAAAATTTTAAGTGCAGAATTTTTAAGAGAGTACATCACATCAACTCTACCCGAAAAAAAGAAAATATGTACAATGGAATCTACTGTCGATTATTTAAAAATCCCAAATGCTCGAGGTGGATATAAATATCCAAGTTTAGCTGATTTAAGTAGAAAGCTTTTTGGAGAAGGATTTAAAAACGCCCACAACGCTTTAATTGATATTCAAAACACTGCAAAAATATTTTGGGAGTTAATCGATAAAGGTATTATCGACTTAAACAATCTTCAAGAAGTTAATAAAACTAAACAAGAAGAAGAAAACAAAACTAATGGCTTAACTTTATTTTAAGCAATGACTGAAACTAAGAAAGAAAGAATTACAATATTTGATATAACAAAGTTTGTTGCTATGCTCTTTATGATTCAAGGGCATACGATATATGCATTCTTAGACACTTCAACAATAGATACCAACTCTATTTGGTGGATTTTGTGGTCATTTAACAGAGGATTTACAGCGCCAATATTTTTAGTTGTTTCTGGTGCTGTTCAAATCTTTGCAAATAAAAGGAATGAAGACGGAACTCTAAAAAAAGGTATTGTAAAGAAAAGAGTTTTACTTGGTTTGGCTTTAATTATAATTTCATATATGATGCACATGCCAGGTGACCTATCTCAAATGATGAATATGAGCCAAGAAAAGCTAATGGTTTTTTATCAAGTAAATATTTTACAATTAATTGGTGTCTGTTTAATAATAGCAATTTCACTTTTAAAATTTATTCCAAATTTAAGAATATTATTTTGGATTTCACTAACATTAACTTTATTTTTTAGCAGTTTTAATTCAATTTTTCCAGAACTAACTTATGATATTTCTCTTCATCCTTTTTTTAGCAATTATCTAAATTACAGCACAAAATCATTTTTCCCTTTATTCCCAAATGCTTCATATTATTTTATAGGGATAGCTTTGGGAATATACATCAAACAAAGCAAAATAGATTATAATAAATTTTTACAAAATAGAACAATATTATTATCTGTTATATTTTTCTTGATTTATTTGATATTTCATGATTATAATAAGCAGTTTTTTAATGCAATTTTAAATTTGAATGACAGTGGCATATCAATTGTTTTATTTAGATTATCATTTGTATTTTTATACATTTTTATACTTTCAAAAATTAATTCATTTATAAAGCCATCAAAAATAATATTAATGTTTGGTAAAAGAGCTTTATTAGTTTATATTTTACATTTATATTTCATTTATAACTTTCTAAGATATAATGTTTTTTTAAATGGTTTTTTCACATTAAACTCTTTTGATTTGTTTGATACTTTGCTAATAGTGCCATTAGTAATATTTTTAACGTTTGGAAGTATTTACTTAATAGACCTAACTTTAAAAAAATATAATTATACATTAAAGTTATATTTAGCTTTTATAATAATAATAATTCTAAATAAATTATACACAGTTTGGTAAAAAAAATCAAAATCATATATCAACATAACTCAATACTTTATTAAATATTAAAATTTTTTAAAAAAACACTGTAACACTATAAATGATAAAATAATTAGCAAAATTGTGGAAAACTTTATTTTGAAATTTTTTTTTTTTTTTTTTTATAGTTTTGTTCATAATTAAATGACAAATAAGAGAAACAATATTTTTACCTAATCAATTTATTGATTTCTTTGTGTTTGTGATTAGGCATTTAATTAAATTAACAATTTTTTAACTATTAAAAGGATTGAAAAATGAAATATTTTTCTTTGTTTTTGTTAATGTTTTGCTTTATAAATTTAAACTATGAAACTAAAGCACAACATGTTTTTGATGTATGTTTACCAGATTGTGAAAATGATGTTTGGTTCCCAGATTCTACTCAACCAGCTTTACAAATAATCCTAAACATTCCTGGATGCGTTAATGTGACAGTTGGATATAGATACCGAATTGCTTGTGGCATTTGGTATGATTATTATCTTGAATATGTTGCTCAGACAAGTAGTGGACCAGGCGATGCTGATTTAAATGATTGCATTCTAAATCAATATGGTGGTAATTTAGCATTAGTTCTTCAGGCGGCTACAGAACAATTAATTTTACAAAATCCAGCAAATTTCCCACCAAATACTCCAAATGATTGCGAGGATAATTGGAGAGTGCTGAAAGGTTCTTGTTGGATGTGGGATGGTTTTTTGAGTGGTGGCGGACCTAGTGAAGGTGGTGGAACTATTCAATCAAATCCAGATAAAGATTGGTATATGTATAATTTACCCGCTTCACAGATTTTATTTTCATGTTTAGATGCTGTATGTTGTTTGGAGGTTTATCAAGTATGTACAGATGGTAGTGGAAATAGAACAATAACCAATACTAATTATTTACCACCACCAGACCCAGAATGTACTGAATTACCTCATCAATGTGTTCCCGTTTGTGGTTCAATTTATAGATAAAAGGAGCAAATAATGATTTTAATTGTATTTATACTTGCAATGTTTGTAAGTGCAGTAGAAAAACAAGCGGTTTTTAAATATCCAGGCAAGTTAGACAAAATTGTAAATCTGTCAACTAATGAAGTTTCATATCGTTACGGAAATGAAATTAAATTCAATTATCCAAATAATATAGAAAAAATTTCTAACGATTATGGAAAAACTTGGAAAATTAAAACTGAAAGAAAAAAAGAACTTTCTATGATAAAGTTCTACAACGATAGTGAAAAAATATATTTTGAATCAGATATAAAAAATATCACTTTCTATAATCTCTTAGGTATAGAAGTGCTTAATTATAAATTTGAGGCAAAAGAATTTAATATTTCGCAACTACCTAAAGGATTTTTCGTTGTTAGAATAGAAACTGAAACTGGTTTTAAAACAGTTAAGTTTATTAAAAACTGATTGTATTTTATAAAAAATGGAGTAGAAAATGAAAAAGATAATTTTGACAATCATATTTATAATGCCTTTTGTTAGTATTTGTTCTGAATACTATTGGGAAACATTTGGTTATCCAAAAGAGATTAACCACTTAAATTCTATAGATATTGATGACGATAAAATTATAGCAGTTGGTGAAAAAGGATTTATTTTAACTTCAGATGATAGAGGTAATAATTTTCAAATCATTGATACTGATATTAATGAAGATTTCCTTAAAGTTATAATTTTCAATTCTACTCTATTTTATCTTACAAATAAGAGTTTCTACAATAATTCTTTTCAAGTATTAAATACTAATGAAAGTAAATTTACCAACTTCTTTATTCAAAATGATTTTTTTTATCTAACTAATGATAAAGGATTGATTTATAAATCTGAAGATTTAGGAAAAAATTGGGAAGATATTATTATACCCGAACTCCAAAATGAAAAAATATTAAATATTGAATTTTATGGTGATAATTGGATAATTATTGTTGATAATAGGCATTTCTATATTTATAATAACATGTCAAATACAACTGAAAAAATAAATATTCCTAATGAAAGTATTGGATTAACTTCATATTTGTTTAATAATGAGTTGTATTTAGGTTGTAGGAGTTTAAAATATCGGCACCAAGGGTTTTTTAAGTATAACTTAATATCTGATGAATATGTAGAAATTGAAAATGATTTACTTCCTTCTTATGTGAGTAAAATTAAAGTAATAAACGATAGTACAGTTTTTTTTAATGGGATAATGTTAGGAGGTTTTATACCATATTTGATAAGAACTAAAGACAATTTTAAGTCATTCCAAAGTATTTCAAATTCTTTTTTTCCAAATGAAATTAAATATGATGAAATAAATAATGAAATTATTGCAGCAAGTAAGAACGGTCATATATTTAAAAATGATTTGATTTCCGACTCTACAGTTACTATTCATCAAGCAACAATACCTACTACATTTGAAAATATCAGTAATTTTAATTCGAAAATAATTGCTTCAAAAGGCAATAGATTATATGAAGTTCAGAGAGAATATTTTATAGAATTAGTAGATATTGATTCAAGTGATGGTTTTAGTATTCAAAAAATTGAATTTTACAAAAATCATTTATATATTTTAAAAGAAAAAAATGAGCCAGTTAAGGATTCGAATGGTACTATTAGCACAATCTATAGTTACAAGATTTATAAAACGGATTTAATTAATTATGAATTAGTAGATTCTTTGTCTTCAATTGGTAGATTTCGTGAAATAAAACAAAATGATAAATACCTGGGATTTTGTTTTACTCAAAGAATATTGCTTTATGAAAATGATAATTTAATTTTAAATATTGAATATGAAGATGGTTATCCTTTTTTTGATGTAGATTTATTGGATGATAAAATAGCAGTTTTATCTTTTAATGCAATATTAAACTATAATTATTTAGGTGAACAAATTGATAAAATTGAAATTCAAAATTTGAATAATAATTCAAAATTAATTAAAATTGATGACGAGAAAGTAATTTATACAATACATAATCAACAAACAAAAAAACAAAGTTTTTATATTTTAGATTTAATTACTCGAAACTCAAATTTAATTAATAATTTACAAAGAAATGAAAGTGGTATAGCTTCATTTATTTTAAATGATTTAAAATTAATCGATGGTAATTTGTTTGCTTTACAACTTTCTGCTGGTGGCTATTTTGCTTTTTCAGATTATGATTCAGAAAATTGGGAAGTAGTTAAAAATAATTCAATGACTCTTTCTACACCTTTTCCTAATATGTTAATTCATGATAATTATGTATATACTGCAAATGGCATAATAAGCAGATTAAACTTAGGTGATGTTGCATCTGTAAAAAGTAAAAGTGAAACAAAAAAAATAAATCTTACTTTAATAAACAATACATTAGAATTTCAGACAAATGAAAAAATATCAAATGTAAAAGTATTTGATTACTATGGAAAATATTATGAATTGAAACAGATTTATCAAAATAATTATTTTGTAAATAACTTAAAGTCAAATAGTCTTATATTGATAACATTTGATATTGGAAATGAGAGATACATTGAAAAATTGTATGTTGGAGAATAATTATGAATTTATTTCCTTAGCACAATATTACTCATTGGTTAATTATACGCATTTTTTCATTATCATAATTTATACATTTTAAATAAAATATAATAATTCTACGCTATAACTCTATTATATATTAAATATAGAGTATTACCTGCCTTGTAGAAAAGTAAAATTAAATTCTATTGGCACAGCACTTGTAACATATTAATCAATTGCAAATGAGGTTAATTATGGACAATAAAAAGATTCAAGGAAGAAGAATAGAAAATTTATACAGAAATCATTCTGATGGATATTCTGATAACTCAATTTCAAATTGGATAATAAAACGTGCTATCGAACACGATATTCCTATCCATAATGATAAAGAGTTAATAACTAAACTTGCTAAAATGGAACTAAATAAAACCTCTCCAGAAGAGTATTATCCCGCAATTGCTGAGATTGTTAGTTATATTCGTAGAATTAACAAAAACTTCAATCTGGGAGATTCTAATGCTTAAAGAATTTTATACGGCTGCAGCTGGAATGATGACTCAGCAAACTCGCTTAGAAGTTGCAGCTAATAATATGGCAAATGCTTCAACTGCTGGTTTCAGAAGGCAGGACGTTTTTGTTAGAAATCTGATTGATGCTAGATCAAACTTTTATAACGTAAAAGGAGACTTGGAACAAAACGATATTCCTATAGGTTCTTACACTGATTATGAATTAGGTGCTTTACAACAAACCGATAACCCGTTAGATGTTGCAATGATTGATAAAGAACACTTTTTTGTACTTCAAGATGAAGAAGGTAAGCAATTCCTTTCTAAAGGAAGTAGGTTTATATTAGATAAAGAAGGAACTGTACGAGCTACGGATGGCAAATATCTTATGGGCAAAAATGGTATGATAAACATTTCTGGTGGGCAGTTTGCAAGACCTCAACAATTTGATGATTCAAAGGATTTGAATCTTAGAATTAGTGAAAATGGTGAAATATTTGTAAACGATTTTCCAATTGATACATTACTAGTTGCAAAGCCAGATGATCCACAAACACTACAAAGAGTCTCAGGAACAAGTTTTATTCCAACAAATATAACAGAAATGAGATATCTAGATGAGTTGGAAATAAATGTTCAACAAGGATTTATAGAAAACTCAAATGTAAATGTTGTAAATGAAATGGTAGAGATGATTGAACTTCAAAGACATTTTGAAGCCGGACAGAAAGTTATTACCACAAACGATAGCACTCTAGATGGGGCTATTAGAATGGGTAGATATGTTTAAAAAATTAAATTAATTGCTTTTAGCTAAGGGCTATCCATAGAATAAGGATATTCCATTAAATACAAGGACGTACTATTATGGATAAAACACTAAGAACCGCATCAACAGGGCTTACAGGTCAGCAGAGGTATGTTGAGATTATAGCAAATAATCTGGCGAACGTAAACACCACTGGTTTTAAAAAACAAAGACCAGAATTTCAGGATTTACTTTATGAAACATTAAGACCTGCTGGCGCAGTAGCAAGAATTGGGGTAGAGCCATTAAACGAAGTGCAAATAGGTTCTGGTACTCAGCTTGTCTCTACAACAAGAATGTTAGGTCAGGGTGATATTCAGCAAACTAACCGACCACTTGATATGGCTATCAACGGTGAGGGATATTTTATGGTTCGACGACCAGATAACTCACTTTCTTACACTCGCGATGGTTCATTTAAAATAGATAGAAATGGGACAATTGTTAATAGTCAAGGATTTCCATTAGAGCCAGGATTTCAGGTGCCTGAAAATACACTAGAAGTAATAACCTCAGCCGAGGGGGTAGTAAGTGTATTGCTTGAAGGTCAAACTGAGCATACTCCTATCGGACAAGTAGAACTTGCTAGATTTATTAACCCTGCTGGACTTCGTGCCATTGGAGATAATCTGTTTTCTGCAACTCCAGCTTCAGGACAAGTAATTTTTGAGACTCCAGGAAATAATAATACAGGAGTAATATTACAAAACCAACTTGAAGCATCAAATGTTGATGTAGTTGAAGAAATGGTTAATATGATAACTGCTCAAAGAGCGTATGAGTTAAACTCTAAGTCGGTTAGAACTGCTGAGAGTATTTTAGAAACCGCTGTAAATCTTAAGAGATAATAATGAATAAAATTGCAATATTTTTTATAATATCAATATTCTGTCTATCAATTAATCAAGAACTATTAGCAAAGTCAAGCTTTTCCTCTCAAAGAATTGAAGCTGCTTGTAAAAATTTTTTGTCAAGCAAATTGAGTGGTGATATAAAGGTTGATTTCGTCAATAATATTGTAGATTTAGAATTTTTGGAAGATGGTGTAGAGGCATATTTCGAATTAACTGGAGCACAAATTGGAATTTCTTCAATAAAAATTCACTTTTTTAAAAATAATGCCGATATTAGAAAAGTAATCGTTCCGATAAAAATTTACCAAAAGCAAAGAGTACCAGTTGCACAAAGTAACTTAAAGCTTGGTGAAGAAATAACTGATTTAAATATTAAGTTTGAATATAAATTAGTAGATTTTATTGCTATCTATAACGAAGAATTTTTAATTGGCTCAATAACTAAAAGAGCTTTTCAATCAGGTGAGATATTAAATCAAGATTATTTAGATTTACCACCAGTAATTAAAAAAGGCGATGAAATAAAAGTTAATGTTCAAACAGCATCTGTTATTATTTCTACATCAGGAAAAGCTCTCAATGATGCAAAAATTGGTGAATCAATAAATGTACAAAGAGAAGGAGCAAAGAAAATTATTTCAGGATTTGCACTTCAAGACGGAACTGTTTTAGTTCAAAAATGACAAAATATTAAATGAAAACTTGGAAAAAACTAAGCATATTTTTGTTTTCAGATAAAGAAGACAAACAAGAGGATAGCACTAAAAAAATAATTGAAAAGTGGGAACAAAAAGATTTAGAAAAAAATAAGCAGTGGGACATTAAAGTCATACTGTAGATTAATAATAAAAATATCATTTATAGATATTAATATATACAAAACAAAAAAACATCTTTATATATAAGATGTTTTAACTCATTTTATAATATAAATAGTATTTAATTCTAATATTTAACTCTAACCAAGGAAATTAAAAACGTTTAGATAAAAAAAGCCACCTAAAAAAGGTGGCTTTAAAATTTTTATTCTTCGCTTATTACCCAAACTTTCAAGTTTGCTTGTACTTCTGGATGAAGTTTTATTTTAACTTGAAAAACTCCAAGAGTTTTTATCTGGTCAACAATAGTAACATCTCTCTTATCTACTTGATAGCCTTGAATAGCAAGTTCGTTAGCAATCATTTGAGTAGTAACAGAACCATAAAGTTTACCTTCTTCACCAACTTTCATTGCGATAGTAACTTGTAGTTCATCAAATTTTTCAGCAAGTTTTTCAGCATCAGCTTTAACTTCTGACATTTTAATTAGATATTGTTTTTTCTCTTGTTCAATCTTATTAATAGCACCTTGAGTAGCAAAGTAAGCCATTTGGTTAGGAATAAGATAATTACGAGCGTAACCTGGTTTAACATTAACTATTTCGCCAATGCTTCCAAGAGTTTCAATATCTTGTCTTAAAATTATTCTCATTTTAAAAAGTCCTTGATTTATTTATTATCTTCAGAATTGTCTTCTTCAACTTCATCTTCAATTCCTAATGCTCTATCTTTACGAAGTTGAATCATGTTTTCATCTAATTGTAAAGTTAAGTGTCTTAAAACTGTATCCTCTAAAACAAGGAATCTATCGATAATTGCCATATTTGATGGAATACTTTCATATTCACAATAAACATAATAACCGTTGAATTTCTTATTAATTGGGTACGCAAGTCTTTTTCTACCCCATCTTTCGATTGATGTGATATCCCCACCATGGTTAGTGATGTAAGCGGTAACTTTTGAAACGACTGCGTCTATATCTTGGTCTTCAAGCGCTGCATTAACGATGAAGGTCGTTTCATATAACCGTTTTTTATTCATTTTAACTCCGAAAAATAATTTATGTTCACAAAAGAATACAAAATTATGTTTAATTTTCCAATTTTCCAAATTATTTATTGGATTGTTAATTATTTAATAGATTATTCATTAATTATTTTTGATTTTTCTTTCATAAAAATTAATAAAACAATAGATACTAGCAAACCTAATTGCATTGGTTGGAAAAATGAATTTTGATTTTCTTGAAAATAAAGCCCTATAGAAGAAGATAGCAATGTGATAATCATATAATAAATAATCATGTTTTGTTTAATTCTTATTTTTCCATAGTAAGATAAAAGCAACGGAAAAAATATACTTGGTATTGCTAAAGTTGCTGTCTTGTAAAAGATATCTATCACAGAAGGAATATAAATCGCAATAATTATTGATAAGATTGATGAAATTACTAACCCAAGCTTAGTAGGATTTATAATTTTTGGATTTATTTGTTTTAAAATATCATTGCCTATTGTTACAGCACTTAAAAAACCGTAAGAATTTAACGAAGACATTATAGTTGCAATTATTGCTGAATAAAATATACCTTTATAAAAACTTGGTAATACTTCGTTTCCTAATAATATATATGTCTGGATTGGTTCGGTAGTTTGAATTAAGTTTATTGAATATAAGCCAGTAAACAATGTTAAAAAATCAAAAATAATCCAAAAAAATATAGAATATAAAATCCCCTTTTTAGCCGTTGATTTATTTACCGATGCTGAGCATCTTTGAAAAAAACTAGGGTCAATAAATGTCTGCAGTGCTATAAAAAACCATGAAATAATATATGGTAAATTTTCTAAAGTTAAGACATCTCGCTTTGCAATTGGTAAATTTTGGAACATTTCAAATGGAGAACCATAACTTTTTATTAAAAAATATAGTAAAATGCCAAAACCAAGATACATTACAATAAATTGAATTATATTAGCATAAACATCCGATTTAAAGCCACCTTTAAAAATATAAGTAAAAGCAAATATAGTTCCGAATATAATAGAAAGATTCAATCCAATATTTAATAAATCATTGATTACAACTCCCAACATTAATACATAAGCGCTTGGTAAAGTAATTATTAAAATAATAATTGAGGTCAAAACTCCAACTTTTTTACCATAATGTTTTTCTATTTGTTCAGGAATTGATAATACATTAATATTTCTTATTTTACCTGAAAAAAACATTGCAAATACAAAAGCAGATATATAATAAGGAAAAGCAAGACACACCCATGCTAAAGTTCCATAATTATATATAAATTCACCCACACCAAGAATACTTCCGTACCAAGTAGCTACCAAAGTAGCTACAAAAAGAGGTATTGTTAATTTTCTTCCTGCAAGGATATAGTTTTCATCTTTTTTATTAACATTACGTGATGCATAAATACCTGAAAAAAAAGTAACCAATAATAATAAACTAATTACGATATAATCTATAAAATCTAAATTCATTCTTTAAAAAATAATTGCAAAATTATAATTCAAAATTAAGAATTATAAATCTAAACTTTGTAAAATAATTAAAATTTTAAAAAAAAAGAGACCAAATAGGTCTCTTAAAAGGTTTCTTTAAAATATTGTTTTGAGATAATCTTTAATAAGTTCTGTAATATTTAGATCTATAATCTTCAATATTAGATTGTTCTTTTATTACTTTGAACCATTGATAGTATATCTGTCTTTCACTATTTTTAACTTGTTGATTGAAAAACTCAGGGAAAGCCGATGCTACTTGTTCTTCTGAAGGAACTCTTTTATTGTTCATTTGAACAATGTAATATCCTTTATTTCCTCTAATAGCTCCAGAAATTTCACCATTATTAAGTTTAAAAGCATTATTTGTAACTGCAAACTCTCTTCCAGCTACACCAGTAATAATACCATTATTTTTAATTGTAGAGCTTTGAATATCCGCTTTTGGATATTTAAGTTTAACATTGTCATCAAACCCACCAGACTTAACTGATTTTGCTATATCTTCTGCAATTGGTTTTAAATAATCTAATTTCTTTCTATTTAAAACTAAGTTTTCAATCTCAGCTTTTTTATCTTCAAAAGGTATTATACCTTTTTCTCTTGAATCACTTACCAAAATAACAACAATACCATAGTTATCAAATTCTTGTGGCTCTGATAGTGTTCCAACCTTATTTGAGAAAGCAAAGTTATTAACCCAATTATTACCTAAAATTGTTTGGTCTTTTTTGAAGAAAGCAGTTTCATCTCCATTTATATTAAGTTTCTGAGCTAATGTATCAAAATTTGCCCCTTCTTTAATTTGAGTATAAAAAGAAAGTGCATCTCTTTTAATAGTATTTTTACTTGCACCAGTTAACTTCGGAGCAACAGATATTGAACTATACTTTACTTCCTTTGAAGATTTTTCTTTTACCAAAATAACATGATAACCAAATTGAGTTTCAACGGGACCTACAGGAACTCCTACTTCAGCATCAAAACAAGCTTTTTCGAATGATTGAACCATCTCACCTTTACTAAACCAACCTAAATCTCCACCATTTATAGAACTACCTTGGTCTTCAGAAAATTCTGCAGCTAACTCTGCAAAGTCAGCACCTTCTTTTAACTTGTTTAGAATATCTTGAGCTTTAGCTTTAGAAGCTTCAGGGTCATCTCCAGTCGAAATTAAGATATGACTTGCTTTAACGGCTGTATTTTCACCTTCTCTGTAATTATTAACCATAAAGTATTTAGTCTCTCCAGAAGCATATACAGGTCCTATTACTTTACCTGGGATAGCATCAGAAACGTAAGCTGAAATTTGAGGTTCTAAATCTTTTAATAAAATATAATCAGAGATATCACCGTTCATTTCATTAACTAATTTGTTGAATTTATCTACTTTTTCAAGGCTATCAACTGCTTTATTTAGATCTAAATTAATTTTTTGAAGTTTCTTTTGTGCATTTAAAGTATCATTTTTAGATGGTACTAAAGGGAAAGTTACATACTTGATTTTTCTTCCAGCATCTTGTTTGAATAACTCTTTATATTCATTATAAAAATTCTTAAGATCATCTTCAGTGATTTCAACTTTATCGTTACTTACAGTATTTACATCTAATTTTATATATGAAATCTCTGCATTTGAGTTCTCAGCTTTAAATTTTTCTTTAACATAAGCAGGAGACATAATAGACCCGGCTGTAGTCAAAGCAGAGTTTGCAAAAGTACTAATCAATTGCAATTTAATTTGCTCTCCCATTGAAATTAAATCTTTTCTGAAATCAGTTACAAATTGCTGCTGTCTTTGTTGGTCAGCATTTCCTAAATATTGCTTTAATCTTTCAGGATTTGTAACAATATCAAGATACATTTGTCTATTAAACTGACCAGTAGAGTCAGTAAACATTCCTCTTAAACTTTGTGGAGGATTATTAATAAGTTGGTCAGCCACTACTGCATCATTAGCAGAAAGACCCATATCATAGAAAATTTGTTCGCTTAATTTTAAGTCAATTAAATCTTGCCATAACTGAGAACGAATTGAAGTTTCATCTATTTCAGTTTCTTCTCCAGCTTGTTGATTTTGAGCTCTTTGTCTTTCTAATTGTTGTCTTACTAAATTTTCAAATTCAAAGTAAGTAATTTTTTCACCATTAACTTCAGCTATAGCTGCTTGTTGTGGATTATCTCCTTGTTGCATAATAGATGTAGGATCCATATCGGCAATAACCATAAAAAGAATAAACACAACAGCAAATGCTGCTAAAAAGTAAGGTGACATAGTCCTGATTCTTTCGAATACTCCCATTTTAAGCCCTTTTAGTATAATTTATTTATAAATTTACAAAATACAAACCACAAATTTAATTATTTTTCTTGAATATACCATAAATTATTAAAAAATATTTTTTAAACATTTAAATTTTATTTTAATTTATATTTATTTGAGTTAATTGGGATTATTTATTTTAAATTTTCATTTCATTCTTAAAAATCATCAAAAAAACATTAATACCTAACTCATTGATAAATAGTAATAAATTAGAAATCAAAAAAAAATTATAAATAATATACAATATTAATTAGTTGTTATCGTTAATATTGTCATAACAACTATCATTTAAAAAAATAAATGGAACATTCAATAAAATATGATTTAAATGATTCTTTCGCATTCTTGATATCAAGAACACATTCTGCTTTAAACAGAAGAATGCTTAAAAATTTTAAAGAGGTGAATCACCCCATAACTGCAGAGCAATACACAGTAATGTTACATTTATGGGATAAAGATAAAAGATGCCAGAGAGAACTATGCTGTGCTACTGGTAAGGATAAACCTGGAATCACAAGAATTATTGATAAGTTAGAACAGCAAGGCTTTGTTGAAAGAACTGAAGATAGCTTTGACAGAAGAATGAAGTTAGTTCAACTCACTCAATTTGGAAAAGATTTAGAATTAAAATCTAATGAACTTGCTAAAAAAACATTGATTGAATTTTTAGAAGACGTAGATTGTAAAGATTACGAATTAATAAAAAATACTCTTACTAAAGTAATTAACAAGTTTGAGGAGTTAGACTAATTATTAATTTAATTATCAAAACAAAAATATAGAAAACAAATTTATAAACAATTTTTTTAAAAATATAATTTAAAAGGTGTATTTATGGTAAAAGTAATTTTATCTTTCGTGGCATTATTTGCCTTACTGAGTTCAAACGTTTTAGCAACAAATTTTAAAGTTGACTCTGAAGCTTCTCAAATCAAATGGACTGGTGAAAAAGTTACTGGTTCTCATTGGGGTTATGTAAATATCAAACAAGGTATTCTGAATGTAGAAGATAATAAAATCAAAAATGGTGATTTTATTATTGACATGACAAGTATAAATGTTAAAGATTTAGAACCAGGTGAATATAATGATAAGCTATTAGGTCATTTAAAGTCAGATGATTTCTTTTCAGTTGATAAAAACCCGACTTCAGAATTTAAAATTAAGTGGGTTAAAGATAACGGAAATGGAACTATAAAAATCATTGGTGATTTATCAATTAAAGGAATTACTAAACAACTTAGCTTTGATGCTAAATATAGTATGAATGGTGATAAAATTACTGCTGAAGCTGTAATTCCAGTTGATAGAACTAAATATGATATTAAATATGGTTCTGGTTCTTTCTTTGATTCTTTGGGTGATAAAACAATTTATGATGAGTTTACTCTTGATTTAAAATTAGTAGCTGTAAAATCATAAGTTTAAAATTAAATATAATCTTGTTTAAATTAAAGACTGCTTAGGCAGTCTTTTTTTTTAAATAAATATTCTTCTAAGTTTTATAATAAGTGAAATTAATATCATTTGTAGATTAACATTTTGATTAACCATTCTCATAGATTCCTCACAATAACTTATTGCTTTAGGAATATCTTTATCACCAAAATTTTCTGTGAATTTTGAAATAACATCCTCCTGGTCAAGATTTATTATTTTATCACTACCCACTGATTTTTTTAAAGAGTCTTCTAACCAAAAAGAAATAATTAGTAACGTTTTTAATATTTTAGGTCTATCATTATCTTTACATAACGATTCGATAATTGATATTGTTTTTTCTCTGTAAACCTTTCTTAATCCATTCCTTAATAATTCAATAGAGGTTTCTCTTAAAGATTGTAGTTCTTCGTCAGCAAAATCTATAGCTCTTTTAATAGAACCATTTGCAAAGGGCAGAACCAAGTCTAAACTTTTTTCGTCAATATTTGAATTTTTTAACAAATACTCTTTAATCTCTTCATTTTTTAGAGGGTCAAATTTGATTAATTGACATCTACTTCTAATCGTGCTTAATATAAAGTCTGGTGAATGAGTTATAAGAATAAAAACAGTATTTTCAGCAGGTTCTTCAACTGATTTTATAATTGCATTTGATGCTTCTTCATTCATAAGATGAGCATCAAAAATAATTATAACCCTTTTACCATTATCAGAATTTGACAACCTTAATAGTTGTTTAATTTTTCTGACTTGTGAAACTCTAATAGCAAGAGTTCCTTTTAAATTCATCTTATAGTAATAGTCTTTAGATTTTTTTGCAAGTTCTTCTTGTATTTCGCTTACCTGTTCGTCTGTTAAACCAGATAACATATCTCCTTCATCCTTAGAGCCAACCTTAGGTGCTGGTATTCCAAAAACTGAGATAATATTTTGGTTAAAAAGCGCATTATCTTTTAATCTACCATTAAATTTTGGGCTTAAATCTGCTTGAGACTTAATTCCATTTGAAACCACAATTGGTTCAGGATCATTTAGTAATTTAGCAAATTCAATAGCAATAGCATCTTTACCTATGCCCTCATTTCCTACAAAAAGGTAAGCAGATGCAACTCTATTTTGAACGAAAGAATTTTGTAGGATTTGTTTAACTCTATGTTGACCTATTACATCACTCCAAGCCATTAAACTAATTCCCTTGTTTGTCTTTTGACATAATTATCAGACTGACAACTTAAATTTGGAGCTTTTCTTGTTTTACCCACCGGTTCTAATCTATCATTATCTTCAAGATATTTAATATAATTATACAAATTATCAACAACCTCATCATAAGTTTGGCTCTCCATTAGAGCTTTTCTTATTTCTGATGCTCCAAAATAACCCTTAAGATATCCGGAATAATGTTTTCTAAACTCAATAATTGCATTTCTATCCTTAAATTCAACAGACATTTTCAAATGGTCGATACAAGTGTTAACTCTGGAATAAATATCTGGTTCACCTGGGTCAAAGCCCTGTTCCATCATCACTTTAGCTCTTTGAAAAATAAAAGGATAACCAATACATCCACGACCAATCATTAAAGCATCACAACCTGTAGTCTCAAAAGCGCGTTTAACGTCTTCTGGCTCAACTACATCACCATTTAAAATAACAGGAATATCAATAACATCCTTTATTTTTGGAATCCATGACCAGTCAGCAAATCCAGTCATTCCCATATCTCTTGTACGGCAATGAATTGCAAGAGCTTTAGCTCCTGCTTGTTCGATTTTCTTAGCAACATCTGTTATAACTATATTTTCTTTATCCCAGCCAAGGCGAGTTTTAACTGTAACAGGTATTTTAACAGCTTCTTGAACTCTAAAAGTAAGCTCTGCCATTTCATCTGGTTTTTTCAAAAAAGCTGCTCCAGCTTCACGTTGTACAACTTTTTTTACCCAACACCCAAAGTTAATATCAAGGATATCGGCTCCAGCATCTTCAACTATTTTTGCTGATTCAACCATAGCATCTATACTGCCACCAAAGATTTGAACTGCTACCGGACGCTCTTCCTCAGCCACTGTCATCTTTCTTTTAGATGTACGTGATTCTCTTATAATTCCTTCTGAAGCAATAAACTCACTATATACTATATCCGCACCAAGGCGCTTACATATCACTCGAAAAGGTAAATCACAAACGTCCTCCATGGGAGCAAGGAAAATACCATTTCCTATTTCAATATCACCAATTTTAGTAAATTTCTTTTTTTCCATTTACAAAATTAAGAAAATAAATGAAATTTGTTGTTATTGATTTATATTTAAAAATATTCATTTCTGTTAATATTAATTTTTTTTAATATTACTCAATCCATATCTAAATAGTCTTCATCAAATTGTGTTCTTTTAATTTGTTTTATAGAATCTTGTAATTCATTTATATTTATATTTATTGTTTTTCCGGAGCTAATCTCATCAAGTTCATCTAAACTATTATCTTCTAAATTATCATCGTTAACTTCTATAATATCATCACTTACTCCTAATTCATCTTCAGAATAATCATCTAACTCTGTAACTTCTTCTATTAGTTTAACTTTTTCTGTTTCTGATTCAATTAAAGCCATTTTAATTTCATTTAATTCAATTAGTATTTTCTCAATTTGATTATTATCAATTACACTGCTTTGAGAAATTAATTTAAATAATTCTTTAATCTCTTCCAAGATTGAGTTATTTTCTTCAATAAGTTTAGAAATCTTATTTTTTTCAAATTCTTTAATTTTTTCAATTGCACTATTTATAGTTAATAAGTCATCTTTAATATTAAAATCGTCAGCAATAGCTTTTTGAATAATTTCTAAAAGACCTATCGGTTTGGTAATTAATTTTTCATAATTTTGATTTAATAAAATTTGATTAGCTTGATATAATTCAAATTTACTTGTAAATAAATCATCATTTGGATTTAAATCTGGTTGTTTTAAAATTATTTCGTTAATATTATCAATACAATTATCTAAACCAGAAATTAAATTAGATAATTTTCTATCTTTATGAATTATTGACTTTAACTCGTCTAACTTTTTTATAATTAATTGATTTTCTTGCATAAATATTAATAATACTCTTTTTTATAACCCATAGCTCTAGGAAAGTGGACTAATCTAAATGTTTTTGAAACTGAGTGAAGTGATTCTGAATAACCTACAAACAAACAGCCACCTTTATTTAATTTATGATACAAAGATGATACTACTTTTTCTTTTGATTTATTATCAAAGTACATTAAAACATTTGCACAAAAAATAATATCGAAATTTTTAAGTTTTCCTATTTCAAAAGAATCCATTAAGTTAATATTAGCAAACTCTACCATTCCTTTTATTTTTGGTGACAATTCATATTTATCAAAAACTTTTGTAAAATATTTTTCCAAGTAATCTTGAGGTAAGTTTTTAATAGAATAATCAGAATAGATTCCAGTTTTAGCTTTTTCTAATACATAACTACTTATGTCTGATGCAAATATTTCAAAATTTGTATCAGGAAATCTTTTTTTTAATTTTTCTTCAACAAGCATAGCAATCGAATAAGCTTCTTCTCCAGAAGAAGAAGCGGCACTCCATATTCTTAAAGTTTTCTTCTTATCTAATGAAATTATCTCAGGAATTATCACTCTTTCAAGCGCTAAAAATTGATTTTCAGATCTAAAAAAATAAGTTTCATTTATAGTAATTGCATCAAAAAGGTGTACTAACTCCTCCTTTCCTTTTTCATGAGAGATAATAGTTACATAGTCCTCAAAAGATTTTAAATCTAGACTTTCTATCCTTTTTGATATTCTTGTTTCTATTAATTTCTTTTTTGCATCATCAAAATATAATCCACTAAGACTATATATTTTGTTTCTTAATTTTATAAAAGTTTCTTCACTTAATTTACTCATTAAATGCCTTTCCAAATAACTGAATATATTTCAGCTAAATTTATTTTTCAATATAATTAATTATTAGTTATCGTTCTGTTAGCAATGTTTATTCCTAATTGTTCTATTCTGTATCTCAGTTTTGATCGTGAAAGTCCAAGCAACTTAGCTGCTGAAATTTGATTCCCATTAGTTATCTTTAGAGTTTGAATTATCAAGTCTTTAACGACATTAGAAAAAGAAACCCCACCATTTGATATTTTTAAATAATGTTGACCATCTCCAAGTTCAATATTTGTCATTTCATTCGATTGTGATGATTTAGGAGCTGCTCCACCAAGTTTTAAGAAAGATAATGAATCTTTTGTTATAATTTCATTAGTTTCTAATAAAACAATTCGCTCTATAGCGTTAGTTAATTCCCTAATATTTCCTTTCCAATGATATTTTTTGATAATTTCAGCCGCTTCAGGTGAAAACCCACTCACTTTTTTTCCAAATTTTTTATTAAATTTATCAACAAAAGAGCTAGCTAAAATTAAAACATCATCGCCTCTTTCTCTTAAAGGAGGAAGTATAATATTAGCAACATTTAATCTGTAAAATAAATCTTCTCTAAAAGTTCCTTCTTCCACCATCTTCTCAAGAGATTTATTAGTTGAGGCAATAACTCTTACATCTACTGAAATCTCTTTTTGTCCGCCTAATCTATAAAATTTTCTCTCTTGAAGAACCCTTAATAACCTAACTTGTAAATCCAAGCTCAACTCACCAATTTCATCAAGTAATATTGTTCCATGATTTGCCTGTTCAAATTTACCAGGTCTCATCTTTTCTGTTGCTCCAGTGAACGCCCCTCTTTCATAGCCAAAAAGTTCATTTTCAGCAAGTTCTTTTGGTATAGCCCCACAATTTATTGCAACAAAAGGTCCTTTTATTCTTGGTGAATTATCGTGAATATATCTTGCCATAAGTTCTTTACCAGTTCCAGATTCTCCAAGTATAAGACTTGTAGTATCAGCCCCAGCAACAATTTTCGCCATTTCCATAGCTTTAATAATGCCGTCAGATTTCCCAATTATCTCGCTCGGCTTTTCTTCTTTTAATTGCTCAGATAAAATATCTACTCTTCGTCTAAGATCGTAATTTTCCAATGCTCTATCAACAGCAAGTTCTAATTGTTCAAGATCAAGGGGCTTAACAATAAAATCTTCAGCTCCTAATTTCATAGCTCTAACTGCCATTTTTATATCCGAAAATGCAGTCATCATAATAACAGGCATGTTATAAGCTTGCTTTCTCAAATCTTCTAAAATTTCTAAGCCATTGTGATGTCCTAAGAAAATATCAAGTAAAATCAAATCAGGACCAATGATATGCATCTCATCAATTGCTTTTTGTGCATCTGTATATGTAAATACCCTCGAAAATTTAGATGCCATAATGTCATTAACCGTTTGATTTACAAGCGGATCATCTTCAATAACTGCAATAGTATAATTTCTTTTTGCCATAACTCCTCTTTATATATTTTACTTGATTTAATTTACTGGTACTGGTAATTTAACATAAAAGCTTGTACCTTCACCATCTTTACTTTCAACATCAATAATACCACTATGTTGGTGTAATATTCTTTGAGTAATAGGCAGTCCTAAGCCAGTCCCCTCTGCCTTTCTAGTAAAAAATGGATTAAAAATTTTCTTCATTTCATCTGGGCTCATTCCTATTCCGTCATCTTTAACTTCCACAACAACAAATTCACCCTCATTGTATTTGCCCGACTTTTCTAAATAACTTTTAATGCAAATAACTCCTTTACTTTTTATTGCATCAGCCGCATTAGTAATTAGATTAATAAAAACTTGCTGAAGTTGTTTTGCATCAGCTCTTACCATTGGTAACTCTTCATCAAAAATCACATCTACTTTAATATCTTTTCTTTTTATTGATGTGCGAGTAAGTTCCATTGATGTTTGAACAATAGAATTTATATTTAATTCTTTAACATCGGGTACAGTTGGTCTTGAAAAATTCAAAGTTACTTCTACAATTCTTGTAATCCTCTCAACTCCCTGCATTGCTGTATTCACATAATTAAAAAGCGGGTCATCTTCTTCAATTTTTCTTTTAAGTACTTGCAAGTTTAAATTTACTGCTGCTAGAGGGTTTCTTATCTCATGAGCTACACCAGCTGATAATTGCCCTAAGAGTACTAACTTATCAGCTTGTACCATTTTATCAGTAAGAGCATGCTGTTCGCTAACATCACGTGCAATTGCATGAATTAAATTTTGTCCATCGTGATTAACAAATCTTGCTGAAACTTCAACCATCAAACTTCTGTTATCATAAGTGTTAAGGGAGATTTCGGATAATACAATTGGAGAGTTTGATTTCTTTAGTAATTTAAATATTCTTCTAAACTGAGGAAGAACAGTTCCCATTAAACTTGATTTTGTAGTTCCAAGCATGGTAGCGGCATAGTCATTGGTTTCTAAAACGCTCCAACTATCTGGCTGAACAATAAAAACAGCGTCTGTGGCATTATCAAAAAAAGATTTATACCACGAAAGTTGCTTTTTTAATACATCAATTTCTTGCTGCAAAGAGTCAATTTTATCTTGCATTTTTAAAAATAATTATTTTTTTTTATGGTTAATAATAACCAAATTAAGCATTTTTTTTTTATTAAAAAAACATTTATCAAAATAAATAAATTTTTGTTGAAAAAATAAATTATTCCAGTAAAATATTACAACACTTTTTAACAACATTACACTGAATTATTCTTCTTTATTTTTCTTTAACAGTAATTTTTCTTAATTTTGAAGATATTTATTTATATAAATGATTTTATGAAAATTAGCGTAGTAATCCCAACAACAAATAGAATAAAAGAATTAGAGTACTCTATAAATGAATATTTAAAACAAACTTACACTAATTTTGAAATTTTAGTTATGGATAATGCCTCATCTGATGGAACAGGTGAAGTTATTAAAAAACTTAGTGAAATTGATGAAAGAATCAAATATTATAGATTTGAAGAAAATTTATATTTTACCGCATTCAACTATGGCGTTTGGCAAAGCAAGGGCGATATTATTTGGGTTTGTGATGATGATTCGAACCCTAAAGAAACTGATACATTTCAAAAAATAGTCGATATATTTAATACTTTTGAATATATTTCAATTATTGGTTGCGAAGATATAGAAGTAAACAGCAATAACTCAATATGGCAGTGGCATCCAATAGAAGTAGATAAGACAAATGTACCGAATGATGGGTACAAAACTTTTTTATTTCACGGAACTGGAGCAGGAGTAAGAAAAGAAGTATTTGATAAAATTGGGGGATTCTGGGGTTTTGGTATGGAGGAACTAGATTTTACAACCCGAGCAATATTAAATGGTTACCAAGCAAGATATTTTCCGAACATTCATATACTTCATTACAGTTCTCAAAAAGTTAGAAACAGAGAGGATAGATGGGTGCACATGTCCTCGCAAGTTATTAAATATTATTTTAAATATTTTAGTTTTTGGAGCGCATTCTGGAAATCAACATTTTTGATTTTTATAGAGCTATTAAGAGCATTGTATTTTAGATTTAGTCCTCTTTTGATTTTGCATGCTATATTTTCTTGGCAATATACTGCAATCAATACATATAGAAAAGAACACACTCCCATTCCTAATGATAGAATTAATGATGTTACTTTCGGAATATCTCCAATTAAAAGTCAGTTGAGATATTTAAAGTTTATGCTTTTCAAAAGAAGAAAAGGAAATAAATGAAGATACTCCAATTAATTCCTCAATTCATTCTACCGGCAACAGATGGTGGTAAAATTGGAATATTAAACATAATCAAAGAGTTTTCTAAAAATGCAGAATTAGAATTAATAGTTTTTTGCAATGAAATTCCTGATAAAAAACACTTAGAAGAACTTGAAAATTATGCAAAGGTTAATTTAATAATTAAAGATGTAAGTAATAGTTTAAACAATATTTTAATTTCAATTATCAAAAATAAACCAGTTTATATTTCAAAGTTTTATAACGAATATGTATTAAATGAGATTGATAATATTATTGATAATAATAACTTTAATATAATACACGCAGACCATACATCAATGGCACAAATTGCAAATTATATTTCTAAAAAGACCGATAAACCTTGGGGATTTAGACTTCATAATATAGAGAGTATGATTTGGCAAAGATATGGATTTGATTTGCCTTTGTATGATTTAAGGAAATATATTATAAAATATCAATCGAAATTACTTTATAAAATTGAAGCAGATTTAATAGCAAAAGCATCAGTTGGATTTCCTATCACAAATGAAGATAAAAGAATTGCTTTAAAAATGAACTCAAACTCAAATTTAAAAGTTGCTTCAGCTGGAGTTGACTATAAAAATATTTTTAGAAAAGAAATTGAAAGAGATAAAAATATTTTAGCAATTGCTACAAACTACAATTGGATCCATAATGTTAATGGATTAGTCTGGTTTATAGAAAATGTTTTTTCAAAACTCAAAATTGTAAATAAAAATTTAAAATTTAAACTGTACGGAAAAAATATACCCGATATTCTTAAAGAATACAAAAAATTAGATGTGGAGTGTATTGGTTTTGTAGATGATTTATCACAAGAGTTATCTGTTGCCTCTATTTACATTGCGCCACTTTTTGTAGGTTCTGGAATAAGAATAAAAATTTTAGAAGCTATGGCATACCAATTACCCGTTGTGGCAACATCAGTCTCGGCAGAGGGTATAGAAGCAAAAGAACTTGATGGATTATTTATCAGTGATTCAGCTGATGAACAAGTTGAAATAATATCCATGCTACTAACTACAAATATTAATGATTTAGGTAAAAAAGCTAGAGAATATGTAATTAAAAATTATTCTTGGGATAAGAATGTTGGTATTATGTTGCAGGAATACAAGAAACTAACTGAAAATATCTAAATTCTAGAACATATTATCTAAATCTATTTATCTAAATCTATGAATAAGTATTTTTACTTAATTAATTTAAATCTAGTTCTTTTAAATAAATTTGATTATTTTTATTTCAATAGTTCAAAAATATTTCTAAGCATAATATATTCTTTGATCGAATGAACTCTTATAATGTCTATGTTGCAATTTAAAAGTAGAGAATGAAATAACAAAGTAGGTAAATCTCTATCAAGCGGATGTTCAATATTTAGCAACTTTCCAATAAAAGATTTTCTGGATATTCCAAGCAATTGTTTCGCTTCTAAATCAGAAAACTTATCCAAATTTTTAAGCAGATTTAGACTATCATCAGCAGTTTTTCCAAACCCAATCCCAACATCATACCAAACATTATCAAGACCAACTTCTTTTGCATATTTTAGTTTTTGCCTCAAAAAATCCTTAACTTCAACAATAAGGTTATCATAATGAGGATTTATATGCATTGTTCTTGGTTTACCTTTGATATGCATAATAACTAAGCCAGCATTATAGTTTTTAACAAGTTCACAAAGACGAACATCAAAAGATAAACCAGAGATGTCATTTATAATATTTACCCCTAAATCTAAAGCTCGTCTTGCAACTTCATATTTTGTTGTATCAACAGAGATTTTAATACTTGGTCTTAAAGACTTTAGCTCAGAAATAATAGGAATAACTCTTTCAATCTCTTCTTCTAAGTCAACATTTTCAGCTCCAGGCCTAGAACTCTCTCCTCCGACATCTATAATATCTGCACCTTGGTCAATTAATTCTAGAGCATGGTCTATTGCCATTTGTGTGTCAAAATAAAAAGCCCCGTCAGAAAATGAATCAGGGGTAACATTCAATATACCCATCACTTTTGGGAAAATAAAATTTTCTGGTATCATAATTTTAAATCATCTCCTGTAAAGTATCCATCATTTTGAATAATTCTTTCGATTTGTTCAGCTTTTTTTAAATTTGGCAGTAAATTTTTTAAATGATTCTTAATAAAATTAAGTCTTTTATTTTCTGAGGTCATTTCTAATAACTCTTGCTTTTGCAATCCAGTCAAGCCGGCTTTTTGAGCAATTAGAAATGATAAATATTTATCAGTAGAATGGCCCATTGAGATTACACCAATATCTGCAATTTTCACATTTTGTATTATCTCATTAAATTGTTCTATACACTCAACCCCAAGATTTGAGTCAGTGTACTCGTTTCCATCATCAAAAGTTTTAATATTACCTGTAAAGTACGAACTTTCGTCTTCGTAAAATTTTTCTAAATAATATCTCTCTTCGCCTTTCACTAAAATATCAAACCGTCCATCTTCATATTGTTTAATAACTTTATCTATCTTTGCAGTACAACCAACATCATACATTTTGGTTTCGTGAACATAATTTATTCCAAAACTCACGTCATTTTTTATCGAATCTTTAACTAATTTTTTATATCTATCTTCAAAAATATGTAAATTAAAATAGGAATTAGGAAAAAGTACAATTCCTAAAGGAAACAAACCAATTTTCATATATAATTTTTTTTGTGATTTCTATTTATAAAATGCTATAGACTTATTTAAAGTGAAAATATTTTTTTTATAAAAAAATAAAATTAGAAAAGTTCACTAAAGTCCTTATTTTTTGTTAATTTTAAAAATATTTTTTTACAATATTAAAAATTAATATTTTAGTAAATGAAACGTAAACTTGTAGTGTTTGGAGGTGGAGTAAGTGGAATATCAGCAGCCCTTTATGGTATCAATAGTGGTTATGATGTTACATTAGTTGAATCTTCAAGTAAATTGGGTGGAAGGATAAATTCTTCTTTGGATTCAACAACTAATGATAGTTACGACAATGGTCAGCACTTACTTGTTGGAGCATATCAAGTATTTTTAGATATTTTGAAAGAAATTGGTTCATTTAATAATCTTTATATTCAAAAAAAATTCTTAGTCAATTACTTAACCGATAACAAAAGTTTTGAATTAGAGGATAAAATCCTCTCTGGTAATCTTGGTTTATTACTTGGATTATCTAATATGAAAGTCTTCAGTTTAAATGAAAAGTTAAATATTATAAAATTCATTATTAAAATGAAATTAGGTATTTTCAAGAATATAAATTCAAATCTTATAACTATATTAAAAAACAATAATCAAAGTAATAATGCTATTAAAATACTATGGGAACCCATGTGCGTCGCAATGCTAAACACAAGTGTAAATGATGCATCTACCTTAGTTTTCTCTAACGTTTTAACTCAATCATTTTTTGCTGGCGGTTTTAATTCAAAAATAATTATACCTCAAACAGGGCTTTCAGAACTTATCAAACCATTTGAAGAGTATTTTATTTCAAAAGGTGGAATTTTACTATTCAATTCAGCAGTTAAAGAGATTGTATTAAGTGATACTAATGTTGAGAAAAGCGTTGAGAAAATCCTATTAACAAAAAATAAAGAGATTAAAGCCGATTACTACATAAGTTGCTTAAACTATGATAAAGTTACAAAACTATTGCCTCTGAGTTTAAATCTAAAAAGTTCTGCTATCATATCTGCTTATTTGTGGTATGATGTAAATTTTTTTAATAAAATGTTTTCAGCTATTATTGATAAGAAAATACAATGGATATTTAATAAAAGAAGTTTTGGTTTCAAAGAAGGCGTAAATGATTTTCCTGAGTATCTTTCTATAGTTATCAGTGAGGCAAATGAACTAATTAAAAGTTCAAATAATGATATTATTGAATTAATTCAAAAAGAGATAAATGAGCTTTTTCCAGTAAAAAAAACATTATTACACTACAAAATCATCAAAGAGAAAAAAGCTACTTTTTTGGTTGATAGTGAATCTATTGAAATCAGAAAAAATTTGAATAAAAAATATAATAATTTAACATTTGCAGGAGATTGGACAGATTTAACACTCCCTTCTACTATCGAAACTGCTGCAAGGACAGGAAAAAATGCCATTATGAATTTAAATAAAATAGCATAAATTAGATAACAATTCACAACTCAATAATAATCAATTTCGCGTCGAAATATAGTTAATGGTATGCTATTTTTCACAATCATTTTTTCAGTCCAGTTATCGTAATTATCATATTCATATTTAAAATAATATGTGTTTTCGATAATCCCATCATTCATATAAACAATTATTTCAGATGGGTTTCCCAATCTATCATAAGATATATATTGTTTATGAACTAACTCATTTTCTCTATTAAATTCTGATTTTTGAGTAACTCTATTATCCTCATAATTCATCAAATACCTACTTTCAACATTCGAGTTTTCTCCCTTAATAGTATATTCAATTTTATTATTATCATTATCGTACTGCGATATTTCACTACTAACTATCCCACCTTCAGAATTAATTTTAATCTCTTCAATCAAATTATTATTACTGTCATATTTATAAGTTGTTTTATGAAGAAATTTTGCATCAGAATTATACTCTTCCATTGATGTTAAAAAACTTTTGTCATTATATTTATAAATTAATTTAGTTAATAAACTACCATCAATTTTAAATTTACTTTTTTCTGTAATATTTTTATTATTATCATACTTATAAAGTATTTTATATTTTAAACTTCCATCAAAAGTATATTTTGCCTCTTCCATTCTTAAATTTCCATCGTAGGAAAAGATTTCTTTACTTCTTATACTACCATCTGACTTATAAGTAACTTGAGTTAAAATATTACCATTTTTATCAATATTAATTGTTTTGTTGCTTTGCAATTCACCATCTGATAAATCTCCAAAACTATCCAATACTCTGTATTCATATTCTGTTATATTTTTTACTTTTCCATAAAAAACTGATTCATCTATGTATTCTTCCTGTGCGGATGCATAAAAAAACTCTATTAAAAAAAATACTACTAATATTAAACTCTTCATAATTAAATTCCTCAATATATTGTCATCTACTCATAATGACGAAATAAACAAATAATTTGTTTTCTATAATACCCATTAAAAGTAAATTCTAATAATATTCTAATAAAAACTTAGATTTTTACCGATTAATATTCATTTCGTAAACTTCTATCCATCTATGAGGATTAATTTGTTTTACTAATTCAGCGATCAATTCATAAGGAATCTCCTCCGCTTTTTTGAATCTAACACAACTTTTCCCCATATCAAGTTTTCGTCTGGAATGCTTAGGATATTCTGAAACAAACCAATCAAGAAGTTCAGGAATTGCATAAATACCACTATGATATAAGGCAATAAAATTCTTTTGTGATGCAATACTCAAAAAAGGTAGTGGTTGCTTGGGTTCGCAGTGATAACCATTTGGGTAAATCGAGTAAGGAACAATATAACCAATCATACCATAAGTCATACATTCTTCAAAGCCATCTGGTAAATTTGCTAAAATAACATTTCGCAATTTAGAAAAATACTCTCTTCTATCTTCAGGTAATTTATCGATATATTCTTCTGGTGAATTTGCATTTATTGTCATAATTTTTTTATTTTTTTCTAAAAAATATTGCAACAACTGCTGAAGTTATTATTCCAACAATCAAAGCAAAAATTGATGATTGAATTATATAACTACTAAAATTAAAATATGCTTCCGCTTCCTCTTGAGTAGCATTACCACTTTGAACAGCGTAGTTTATTGCATTAGTCAAATAATCTGGTGTAATATATTCAAATGTAATATATTGAAATAAAGGAGATAAAACAGCAATAAAGATACTTAGTCCAACTCCGCCCCAAAGTAAATTTTTATAATTATGTTCTTCACCTAACTGCCTTTTTTTTGCTTTCATATACATCACTACAACTAAAATCGCAACAATACTAAATAAATTAGTATAAACAGGATGGTCTGCAATATTAACATCATGCCAGCCCATTGATTTTTCAAATATCATCCAAACTAAACCAACAACAGAAAAATACACAGCCCACATGATTTCAAACTTTCCTATCGTTCTCATTTGAAAACCCCTTAAAATAAATTTATAATTTATGAAATAGTTTCACAAAACTACTAATTTATTTCATTAAAAAAAATAATTTAAATTTCAATTTTATTCTAACTCAAACCAAAAATTTCTCCTTTTGCATTTATTGTCATACCAACTGCGGCAGGAGTTGCTGGCAAACCGGGCATTCTCATAATTTCACCCGCAATTGGAATAACAAATCCCGCACCAGCAGCTATTTCTACTTCACGTATTGTTATCTCAAAGTTTTCGGGTGCTGCAAGAATTTTTGGATTATCTGTAAATGAATATTGCGTTTTTGCTATACAAACGGGTAAATTTGAAAGCCCAAGATTGTTTATTTTCTCGATATCTTTTTCTGCTTTCGATGAAAAATTAACTGAACTTGCACGATATATTTTCTTACAAACTGCTTCTACTTTTTCTTTAATGCTTTGATTTAGGTTATAAGTAAAGTTTAATTTATCCGACTTTTGCACATTTGAAGCAACTATTTCAGCAAGTTTAGTTGTCCCACTTCCACCACTAGCAAAGCCCTCCGACACTTCAGCATCAACTCCAATTTCTTTACATAATGATTTAAGTAATTCAACTTCTTTATCTGTATCTTTAGGAAACTTATTTATTGCTATAACACAATTTAATCCAAAATTCTTAACGTTTTCAATATGTCTTTTTATGTTCACAAATCCAGATTTAATTGCATCTAAGTTTTCATTATTAAGGTCAGGAAGAGCAACTCCACCATGATATTTTAAAGCACGAATTGTTCCAACTATCACAACCAGACTCGGCACTAATCCAGCAGCCCTCATTTTAATATCAAGGAACTTCTCGGCTCCTAAGTCTGCACCAAAGCCTGCTTCAGTAACCACATAATCACCAAGGGACATCGCCATTTTTGTTGCAAGGATAGAATTTGTTCCTTGTGCAATATTCGCAAACGGACCTCCGTGAATTATAACAGGATTATTCTCAAGAGTTTGCACAAGATTTGGCTTAATCGCCTCTTTTAATAATATAGCCATCGCTTCGTTTGCTTTTAAGTCTTTAGCATAAATTGGTTTATTATCGTAAGTGTTTCCAATATAAATATTTCCTAATCTTTCTTTTAAATCACTCACATCTTTCGACATACACAGAATTGCCATTATCTCTGAAGCAGCAGTAATATTAAAGCCATCTTCACGCATCATCCCACCATTTCTGCCACCCATTCCAATAACAATATTCCGTAATGCTCTGTCATTCATGTCCATAGCACGTTTCCAAATCACAGTTCTTGGGTCAATACCCAGATTACCAGACTTTGCTTGAATATTATTATCAATCATCGCCGAAAGGAGATTATTTGCTTTTTCGATAGCAGAGAAATCACCAGTGAAGTGCAAGTTAATATCTTCCATTGGAACAACTTGCGAATATCCACCACCAGCAGCTCCACCTTTAATACCAAAAACAGGACCTAATGATGGCTCACGCAAAGCAGCAATTGCCTTTTTACCTATTTTATTTAAACCATCAAGAAGTCCAATACTTACAGTAGTTTTACCTTCACCAGCAGGAGTTGGCGAAAGAGCAGTTACTAAGATTAAATTTGAGTTTTTAATTTTATCTTCATTAATTTCATTCAGAGAGATTTTCGCTTTGTAGTGTCCGTATTGTTCTAAATTATCAGGGTTTATATTTAATTCTTTAGCAATATCATTAATATTTTTCATATTCGCATTGCGAGCAATTTCAATATCAGTTAACATAATTTTCCTTGAATTGATTTTTATAATCACTAAATTAAGAAAAAAAATGGAAAATTTAGAGTTAAAATCATTAAAGTTTTAAATAGCACATTTATGTGCGAAATATTTATAAACTAAATACCACCCAAAATCAAAAGCGCCGTTAGGTGTGATATATAAAATACAGTATATTCAAAAAAAATCCCCTCTATTTTGTAACCTTTTCGCTATTGATGTGTTTATATAATATTAGAATTACAAAAATGAGAATTATTATGAAAAAAATAATTACTTTTTTATACTGTATTGTATTTAGTGCTTTAATGATAATTAGTTCTGCGGAATTATTATCGCAACCCCAAATAAAACACTACGATAATTGGATTTTTGGTAGTAGAACAGGTATTACATTCAACACTCCTGATGGAAATCCAGATGCAATTAGTTTAGGGGATTATAATTACACAGAAGGAACTTCATCTTTTTCTGATGATAATGGAAATTTGTTGTATTATTTAGATTTAATGCATAATGAAGCATATATCAGGAATAGAAATAGTTTATTAAAATTTAACAAGACAGTATATACATCAAATTCAGTATCAAATACTGGTATATTTCTTAACGATATTTCAAATAATAGTTTAGTTCATTTATTTACTTCTGACAAAATTGATGGTTATAATATTGATAATTCAATTAACTATGGTATTAATTATTTATTAATAGATAAATCAACAAATGAAGTAATTGAATATAAAAATTTATTTCCAAATTCTGTTGAAAAAATTGCTGCGGTTTATAATGAAGTTGACAAAATTATTTGGGTAATTACACATGAACTTGGTAATGATGTATTTAATATTTTTAAAATTGATGAAAATGGTTTAAATGAAAATGTTTACAAGCAAAAAATAGGAATTGAACATAAATCAACTATTTTATCTGTAGGTACTGGGAGAATGAATTTATCTCCAAATGGAACAACTCTTGCTGTTACAATTCCATATAATGATCCTGATTTAGATGGAATTTATGAACCAGAAGTTCAAATATTTGATTTTGACCCTAAAACTGGTTTATTAAGTAATCCTCGAGAACTAATAGTTAACCAACACACTTACTCAACTTGTTTTTCTCCAAATGGTAAAGTATTATATGTGAAAGTTGATGATGCAATATATCAATATGATTTAACAATTTGCGATTGGGATGAAATGCTTAATAAAAAGTTTCTAATTACAACAATTGATTTTCCTTTTTATAATGCTATTGAAAGAGGTCCTAATGGGATAATTTATTGTGGTGTTCAGTTTAAAAATTATTTAAATGCAATACTTAATCCTGATATAGTAGGAGTAGGTTGTAAATATACAGAAAATGTAGTGTCATTGGGTTTGAATGATAAATATCATTTTCTAAAAGGATTCCCAACTATATTAAATAGTTATTTTACTGGTGATTATGATGACCCATGTCCACTTGAAGAAAAAAGACCCAACTACACAATCTCTTACCCATCACCTACCTGCCTTGGTGCAGAATTTGATATTACTATAAGTTCAGACGATGATGAAGAATTTTCTGTTGAAATTAGAAGAACATTTCCAGGTTTTAAAATTATTGGTGAATTTAACAGCATAGACTCTAAAGTGATTTATTATGAACCGTATGACTATGGTGAAAATGCTCAATATCAAAGAAATTATCAAGCCCTTATTAAGAAAAATGATATTGTAATTGATACATTAAGATACTTTTTTAGATTTTTTTCTTGCTGTAGAAATACAGTCGCAAATTCCTCATTTAATTCTCAATCCACTTCATCATACTGTAGTCCTATAGATTATTCTACTGACTTAGATTTTAGAGAAAGTACTACAAGTCGGTGTCCAACAAGATTCACCGAATTAGGACAAATTGCGGCTACAGGATCTGTTAATCCAGAATTTCATGATCCAAGTTTTGGTATGCCTCCATCTGGTAGTCGTGGTAGAATGCTTGTCGGTGACCCACTCCCAAATGTACCTCAAAGGGCGTGGTATCAAGAAAACCCAACTCGAAAAGGGACAAGATATAAATTTACTGCTCATGTGTGTAATGTTGAGAAAACTCCTCGCTATATTGGTGAACAAAGACAATTAAACTTTTGGCTTGGAATAAAAAACAGAAATCAAGACTTAGTATTAAAACGACTTGATGATGTGAAATATGAAGACGATTGGATTGAGTTAAGTGACGAATTTATCGCCGAAGACCATTCGACAGAACTAGCTGTTTGGGTCTTAGGTGAAAGTCAAGGTGATTTACCTTCTTATGGTTTTGCTATTGATGATATTACACTTATACCAATAGTAGAATATGATTTGGAAATTCAAAACGATACTATACTTTGTGAAGGCGACCCAGCAATAAAACTTGATAATAAATTCGATGGAGAAATAGGCAAAATAGAATGGACCCCAACTACTGGGCTTGACAACCCAAACAGCATCACACCAGTTGCTTCTCCAACGAAGTCAACTACTTACACTCTAAAAATCACTGATAAGTATTATTGTGAGTTTATAAGTGATATTATTGTAGAAGTTGACCCATGTTTAGAAAAATGCACTCCAGACATCTCAGTTTATCTCACAGATAAAGAAGTTATGATTGGTGATGAATTTTGCATAAATGGGGTATTTATACCAGAATGTGAGATAGAGACTTACTTAAATAATATCCAAATATATTTTGAATACGACCCCAGATTATTAAAATTTGAATCTGCTTCAACTGATTATGAAATAATTAAATTACAAGAAAAATACATACTTAAATTAAAATTTGATGAAATGGAATTTATTTTAAATCAAGAGAATGAATTTGATTTTTGCTTTACAGCCCTTCTGGGAAATAGCAAAGTTACAGTGCTTGAAGTAGAAGAAAATGATGATTACAATTTAATTGATTATACAAATTCAAACATTAGTTTTATATCTTGCGACCAGCCATTCAGGCAAATAAAACTCATCATTAAAACAGACTTTGAAGTGAGTATAATTAATGAAGAACTTAAAATCAATCTTTCAACTGAAGAAAGTGGACAATTCGAATTTATAATCATAGACTTGAATGGTAAAATATTGCAAACTACAAACTTTACTACAAACAAAGATGAATATCTCAAAGAAGAAATATTAATAATAAATTTAGAAGATTTACCTTCAGGGAGTTATTTCATCAGAATGATAACTCCAAATGGTAAGTTTTACACAAAGCAGTTTATAAAGGTATAAGATGAGAATGTTTAGAATGAGTATTATCTTTTAGATACTTTTTAAAATCTTTTTTAGATTACTAGTTTAGTATAATCTATCTATATATTTTTATTCGTATATTTGTATTTTATTCATAACAAAAACGAAAATTATCTTGCAATTTGATTTTAGCATTGTAATACCTGCGTATAACGAAGAAAAACTTATTTCAGGACTTCTTGATGATCTCTTGAAATATAAAAATTCATATAATTTTGAAATTATTGTCTCAGATGGTGGCTCTTTTGATAATACTCTTTCTATTTTAAATAAGTATCAAAATATCAAGGTAGTGCATAACCTAACTGGGCAAAGACAAACTATTGGCGAAGGCAGAAATCTTGGTGCAGAACAAGCACAAGGTAAAATTCTTTGCTTTATTAATGCTGATACTATGCCCAAAAACACTTCTGTTTTTTTTGATAAAATTAATCAATTTGCAGAAAAGAAAATCTATAAATCTTCTACTGCTCTTGCAGGCAAAGTTGAGCCATTTCCAGAAGATAAGTTTTTTAAAGATGTTTGCTTTTATGCTTTTTTCAATTCATACTTTAAGTTATTAAATATTATTGGCTTAGGTATGGGAAGAGGCGAATGTCAAATTGTTTATAAAGATGCTTTTTTTGAAGTTAATGGTTATAATCCGCACATTGCTGCAGGCGAAGATTTTGATTTATTTCGCAGAATTGCTAAAACTAAAAAAGTTACTTTTGCAGATGATATTGTCGTGCTGGAATCTCCTCGTAGGTTTAGACAAAAAGGTTATTTTAATACAATTTTAAAATGGTTCTTAAATGGAATTTCCGTAATGTTTACTGGAAAATCCTATTCAAAAGAATGGGAACTTGTTAGATAATTTACTTATTTAAATTACTTAGAAAAGGAAAATAATGGAAAATACTTATAAAGCGGCAGGCGTTGATATTGACGCTGGTGAAAAAATGGTAGAAATGATAAAGCCATACGTTAAGAAGACTCATAATGATAAAGTTTTAAGTGGTTTAGGATTGTTCGGTGGGTTTTATGAAGCAGATTTCACCGGTTATAAAAAGCCGGTTTTAGTGTCTTCGGTTGATGGAGTTGGAACAAAACTTAAAATCGCTGTTGAAGCAGGCATTTACGGAACTGTTGGGCAGTGCTTAGTGAATCATTGTGTTGATGATATTCTTTGCTGCGGAGCTAAGCCATTGTTTTTCTTAGATTACTTTGCAACAGGAAAACTTGACCCCGAAATGGGAGCCGAAGTAGTTAAAGGTTTTGCAACTGCTTGCTATGAGAATGATTGCGCCCTTATTGGTGGAGAAACTGCTGAAATGCCAGGTATTTACACAAATGGTGATTTCGATGTGTCAGGAACAGTGGTAGGAATTGTAGATAAAGACAAAGCAATCACTGGTGATAAAGTTGAAAAAGGTAATGTGTTAATTGGTTTAGAATCAACTGGTTTGCAAACTAATGGTTACTCACTTGCCAGAAAAGTATTACTCGAACATTATGATATTAATCATCATTTCAATGACAGAGGCACAACTCTTGCTTCTGAACTTCTTGCTATTCACAAATCTTACCTAAAAGAAGTTCATCCCCTTGCAGAAAAAGGACTTTTAACAGGTATAAGTCATATTACTGGTGGAGGAATAATAGGAAATACAAAACGTGTTGTTCGCTCACCTTTTACGTTAAACATCGACTGGAAATCTTGGGAAATCCCTTTCATCTTTAATTTAATACAAGAAACTGGAAAAATTTCTGACGAAGAAATGCGACGAGTATTCAACCTTGGAATTGGTATGATTTTAATAACAGATAAATCAAACGTTGACGAAGTTTTAACAGCTTGCTCTGGTTCAAAAGCAAAGGTTATTGGTAGCGTTGAATAATTTATTTTTTATCGCTACAATTTTTATTGCAGTGAATAATAAAATATTCTATTTATTATCTATTCAATAAAAGATAATTATAGATTTTAAAAACAATTATAAAAACATCAAATTCCCAGATATTGAAATATATTTAATTCTGGGAATAAATCATCGCGTTTTGTTATTTTCTTAATATCGTCTTTTTCCTCTTTCGAAAGTGTATCATTGTTGAATAGTCTTTCTATATAAGAGCAAATTCTCAAAAAATCTGAGTAATGATTTACAATTCTTAACTCAGCATAATCTCTTGCTGATTGATTATGTATTAGAAATTCCCAATCTGATGATTGTAAAAGCATAATCTCTTTTAAGCCCAAATTTATTAATTTTATTATTTGCTTACTTTGCTTATGAAGACTCTCTTCATCAAATAATTTTAGTAGGTTGTTAAATCTATTTTCAGCATTATAAATCATTTCCCAACACCACTTTACATTTTCATTCATCCAGACACTATGATTATTTTCCTCACCCCAAGACCCTTCAGTTATTGAGATAGTATTTTTTGAATTAATTTCATTTAAATTATCGCTTGCTGTTTTCATTTCTATATGTGGTGAGCGAGAAATTCCTTCTATCATTCTTTTAATAAATTCTGGTCCTTCAAACCACCAATGTCCAAATAATTCGGTATCAAATGGAAGACAAATTACAGCAGTTTCACCAGTTCTATTTTTAAATTCTTGTGAGGTTTCTTCCAAATGATGGATAAAATGATGAGTTTGCAAATCAATCTTATCATTTATCCATTCAGGATTATACAATTGTTTGAACTGCATATCAAGTTTATTGTCTGTAACTCGCCAATATCTTAATTGCGATTTATCTTGTTTTTTGTGAAAATCTAAATAATCCCCATGACCTGGATATCCGCTATCTCCTGACCATACCTGCATTGCAAGGTCTTTATGCCTTCCATAAAACTGAATTGCATCTCCAGTAGTGCTAAATCTAGATTTCACCCAATAACTTCTTAAAATATCAACTGAATTATGCTGATTGGAGTTATGCTCAAATTCACCAGCAAGAATTAAATCCTCATCTACAAATGAATAATTCATTCCATTTTTTGCGAGCAACTCCTCAACGCCTTGTCTTTTATGCTTTTGGTTATACGGTATAATTGGTAGATAAGACTGCCAATCGTAACTTGGTCTGTAACCACACTCTGGAATCCAAGTACCTTTTGGTTTTTTCCCAAAATGCTTTTCATAGTTATAAATAGAAGCTTTTATCTGCCAATCAATTGACTTATCTGTTGGAGCAATGGGGTAGTAGAGATGAGTTGCCCCACATGTCATAAGTTCTATTAAACCAATATCTTGATACTCTTTAAATTTAGAAACTATACCATCATTATCTTTATAATAATCTAACTTATCCTTATACCAATTTTGCCAATAAACAGCAAGACCAATTTTTTGTTGCGACTCACCCCACCTCATAAAGCGAATTTCATCTTTTCTTGCAAGTGTAATTTTATCTTCACAATATTTAATAAATCTTTCAGAATAAGTTGGGTTAGTTAATTGCTCTAATAACACAGGTGAAAAACTAATTGTGAAATCAGACTTAATATTCATTTTTTTCAACTCTTCTATTACATTAAGAAGAGGAATATAACATTCTGCAACAGCTTCGTGAATCCATTCTTCGCCGTGAGGCCACTTGCCATGATTTAATACCCATGGAAGATGAGAATGCAAAACAAACACAACATTTCCTGATTTCATAATGAACCTATATTTTTTAATATCTACTAAAATGAATAAATATTTTAATTTTAAAAATCTAAATCTAAAATTACAAAAATTAATTTATTTAAAATAATTTATAATATTTTTTTCATCAAAAATCAAACTATCTAACGTAACATTATCTTTAATATTATCATAAAAAAATCTTCCATTATCGCCATTAATTGTTAGTCTAATATTTTTATTTGTTTCTTCTATGTATTCTAATAAACTATAATCTAAAAAAATAGATGTATTTTTGGACTTATCAAAAATATATAAATCAACAACTTCTTCTTTTTCAATTAATTTTACTTTATAATAATAATTGTCTTTTATATACGTATTTTCTTTGGCATAATAAGAGTATGAAAAAACTATTATCAAGCCCAATGCAATGTAAGATGCAGATTTTATAAATGATTTATAATTTAGTAAAACAAGAATTATTAACGAAAAAATCACAGCATAGATTAGAGAATTGTAACCAGAATAAAACAAGTATTCAATTTTTACAACATAACTATTTAAGCCCTCAAGCAATCTTATCAAAAACGTTACAGAATTTGCAAAAAGAAAAGATAACTCAAATGATAAAAAAGTGATAAACAAAACTATAAATGATAAAATTAACGATAAAGAGATAATTGGTATTGCATACATATTACTAATTATACCAAGTAATGTAAAGTTATTAAAATAATAAGCAACTAAAGGACTTGTAAATATCATCGCCGATATTGAAGTTGAAATTAGAATTATTAAATTACTTAGTAAATCACTTTTATTATTGACTTTATAATTTATGTAGTCGCTTATCCGTTTGGTATATAGCACTATTCCCAAAAAAGCTGCAACTGAAAATTGAAAGGAAACCGAAAGAATAATCTCCGGTTGAATCAAAATAAAAATGACTATTGCAAATCCAAGTAAATTTTTAATATCGTAATGTTTCTTTAAAACTATTGCTAAATATATCATTATCGCAATAGAGGCAGCTCTAATAGATGATGCTTGCAAACCAGTTAAAACCACATAACCAATTAATAGTAATGAGTTAATTAAATATTTTAATTTTTCATTTTTAATAAAAAATGTAAAAAAGTAAAGAAACACAGCTATAATTCCAACATGAAGTCCTGAAACAGCCATAATGTGAGATGTACCTGTAAGTGAGTAAATCTGTTTTTCCTCTTTGGAAATAAAAGATTTATCCCAGATTGTTATTGCAAAAATTACATCAGCAACATCTTCTGGAAATAGTAAAAATATTTTATTTTTAAAATCATTTCTTAAATGGTTCAATACTTTATAAAAAATATTAGAATCATCATAAATTATAAATTCTTTTGAAGATGAAGTAGCTGTAAAATTTACCTTTAGCGATTTTAAATGTTGCTTTGTTGGGAATTCATTTGGAAAAATTTTTTGAGGAATAGTGTTTAATTTTGCTTTACATTGAAATTTTTCACCTTCAATTATTTTTAAATCATCATATCTAAAAATTGTTAATAATATATTAGTATTAAATGAATTAAAATGTTTTGATTCAACAGTAGCATTAGCGATTATTGAACTTCTATTATAATGTGAAGATATTATTGATTTTACATCTCCATCTAACAAAACCTCAATATCTTTAAATTGATTGTTAGTATTTATTTGTGAATCACTGAATCTATAATAAGTAGAATTAACTGTAAATATAAGTATAGCTAAATAAAGTAAAAAATTTTTTTTCAGAAAATATAAAATAGGAATTAAAACTATTGTAGTAATAGATAAATAAAAAGAAATAGTATTAGAAAATTGAGTTATTATTAATATTGAATAAATAGAAACGAAAAATATGGAGAATTTGAAAGCTGTAAGAAGTGGGCTTCTAAGAAGATCTGATTCCAAAAAATGTTCTTTTGATTGTAATTTCATTTTATATTGAAATTGCGGGACCGAAGGGGCTCGAACCCTCGGCCTCCAGTGTGACAGACTGGCGCTCTAACCAACTGAGCTACGATCCCGAATTTGTTAAAATTATTTTACGAGTTATAAAATTTGATTTACTCCTAAGAGTAATTAAATATAAACCCGTGTTTAAATTTCTTTGTATATTTAGAACATTTTTACCATTCCGTAGTAGAATAGAATACAAAAATAAGGACTTTCCTGTAATATCCAAAATATTTATTTCAAAATCTTCAACTTTTTTTAAATTATTTTCGATAATTAGTTCGTTATCTGCTATATAAATATTTATATCTTTTTGAAAATTATTAACTAACGTTGGCATCGAGAACTTATCCACACCCTTACGTATTATCTCATTTCCAAAAGAAAATTTAACAAAATCTTCACTGTAAAACTTGTTTATTAAGTTATATCTCACTTCAAGATTCATAAACACTTCATCATCAGTAAAAGAACTCTTAGGTATGTCAGCATAAAATTGATAATTTTCAATTCCATAATCCATTTCAACTTCTGTTTCTAACCCTTTTTCGCTACTTTTATATTTCAAAAAAACTTTAAAATCATCATAAGGACTATAAACATAAAATACGACCCTCATATAATCGCCATTTTGAAAAACATTATATGGGGAAATTGCAGGTCCATAAGTTTTACTTAAAGTATCTACAACAGTTTGCATATTTATTTTACCATAACCGAAAGTATTTGATGGATTTTCATAATTATTAGCGGTTGTAATCATAGCGTTCTTTATCTGATAGCTCGGTATATCATATATTGCCTTAACTATAGCTCCACAACCTGCCATAATTGGAGATGAAAAACTTGTTCCAGAGTTCCTTCCAAAAAAAGTAGTAGTGTCAGTAGTAGCGATAGTAACGTTAAGCCCGTGAGCCATTAAATGTGGGCGAATATCTCCTTTAGCATTTGGACCTTTACTACTAAAACCAGCAAGAGTAATTCCATCAGAAGCCAGAGCACCTATTGCTATAACCGAATCAGCATCAGAAGGTGAAGTCAAAGTTTTTTCAGAACCTCCATTGTTACCCATTGATGTAAAAAACAAAATACCTTTATCAACTGCTTTATTAACTGACTGACTTACTAAAGTAGTATTTCCATCTAAATTATTATAATTATATGAAAACTGTAAAGAATCAAAACTAACATAACCCAAAGAAGAATTTAGTATTTCTGCTCCTTGGCTTTCCATCCATTCAACTCCAAAAAGATAAAAATCTTCTTCGATATTTGTTTCAGAGCGAATATCTTCAGTTTTTGACAAAATATATTTTGACTCGCTGGCAATACCAATTAAAGAGTCTTGATAGTAAGCGCTTACAGTTGATAAAACTGCTGTACCATGAAAATCTTGAAATTTTGGGTCTATTTCTTGGTTAGCTGTCTCATTATCATTATATACAAAATCATACTGAGCATGCAACTGAGTTGAATCAAATATCTCCGGATTCAATTTATAACCAGTATCTAAATATCCAACAACTACTGAATCACCATTAAATCCCATTGAGTGAAAAAAATCCACGTTAAGCATATTAGAATGAGGTAAAGAACGACCATATCTATTTTTATCTAAAATTTCTTCAGTATAATTTATTTCAAATAAACTTTGGCTTTTAAATTTAGTTGTAGTTCTTGTTATATTTTTTATAAAATCATTCTTTTCTAATTCAGAAATTACATCTTCATTTGCTTTAATTAAAGTATAATTAAACCAACGAGAAGAGCTAACTATGTCTAAGTCATAAGATTGTAGTATAGAAATATATTCGGGATTGATAATTGCATCTTCAATTGTAATATTTTTTTGATGAAGATTTCTGCGTTTAATTGCTCTCTCATTAAATAATTTCAAAGTTTCTTCATAATAAGAATTGCCCTGCACAAAGTTTAAAGTATCTTTTTCTTTATAAAAAACTCTGAAATATTCATCAGAACTTGCTAAATTTGTAAATATTAAAAGTAAAATTATTATCATTTTAATTATTTTTTTATGAAAAAAGTATTAATCACAGGTTCAGGACGAAGAATTGGCAAAGAACTTGTAAAATTGTTTAAAAAAAATTCTTGGGAAGTTATAATACATTATAATATTTCCAAAGAATCTGCGTATAATTTGTATAATGAAATTAAGGAATCTGGTTATAACTGCTATATTTTTAAAGCAGATTTGACAAATGAAATTGAAGTGGAAGAAACTTTTAAACAATGCTTTGAGGAATTTGGAGTTGCAGATGTTTTGATTAATAACGCAGGAGTATTCCCTCCAAAAACAAAACTGGAAAATATTGATACTAAATTACTTAACAATGTCTTTTCTTTAAATACTTTCTCATTAATTCATACATCAAAAGTATTTGCAAAATATGCAAAGCCAAACTCAAAAATTATAAATATTATCTCAATTGGTGGGTTGCAGATTTGGGATAATAGAATTGCTTATAACATTTCAAAAGCATCTTCTATCCAGTTGAATAAAGCACTTGCAAGAGAACTCGCTCCAAATATTACAGTTAATGCAGTCAACCCGGGTTTTATCATTTTAGAAGAAGATAATGAAACTGATATAAAGCCAATTGCTTTAACTAAAATACCAATTAATAGATACGGAAATGTAAAAGACATATTTGATGCAGTCTATTTTTTCGCTACTTCATCTAATTATATAACAGGTCAGCACATTAATGTTGATGGTGGTTATACAGATTGTTATTAGCATTTAATATAACAATAGTTTGCCACCAACCAATCAGTTGAATTACCATCAACAAAAGTCCATTCCGGGGCAGAAAACTAACTCTACGGCTTGACGGTGCAGAGACATCTCGTAACTTGAAAACCAGAAAATATTTCATACTGAGTTGCAATAAATCCACCAAGTGAAACGTTTACAACAACTAGAAGAATATCACAAAAGGAATATGAAGTGAGAGACCATCTCGGCAAATCTCTTAATATTACTTTGTAAATAATATTTATATTCTTTACAAGAATTTTAAGTAAAAAAATACTTCAATACCGAAATCACAACCATTAATAAAATTTCTAAGTTAAATAAGTTATATATTCTAAAGAAAAATCACATTTTTCCGAAACAACTTTTGAAACATTATTGGCATAATATTGTAATTTCTTACAAAAGCGATTACAAAAATTTTTTTATGACATTATGTCAGTGTTAAAAAAAATAGTTGTTATATTAACTTTTCTTTCATATTTTCGTAATATAAATTAGAAAATTATTAGAAAAACATTTTTTTTAAAATATTTTGTAACTTTTTATCAATTGATGTGTCTTTTATATAAGTGAAAAACACGAACACGAAAAATAATAATAAAAGTAATGCAGGAGGTACTAATATGGACTTAGCATTCCAGATTGAAGAACTTTTTAAAAATGATAGAAAAAAGTTCTTAGGATTCATTAGGCAGCGCGTAAGAAGTCAAGAAGAAGCAGAAGATATTCTACAAGATGTATTTACCAATGTCCTTGCGGCATCTAGAAATGTACAAAAACCAATAGAGAATATCGCTTCTTGGGTATTCACTGCTGTCCGTAATAGAATTATTGATACATATCGTAAAAAAAGAGCTGAGACTTTCTCAGAGTTGCAGACTCCTGGTCAGATTGAAGATGGTATGGATAGCTTTGAGAATTTTTTAGGCGATATAAGCACCAGCCCAGAAAATAGTCTTATTCGTAAAACTATATGGGATGCTGTTCAAGAGGGCTTATCTACATTACCTAATGAGCAAAGAGATGTATTTATTCGTAATGAGTTTGAAGGTATTTCCTTCCGTGAGATGTCCAAGATGACAGGAATAAATATAAATACATTGTTAGCAAGAAAAAGATATGCAGTTTTACACCTGAGAAGTCATTTAAAAGAACTTTATGATTCTCTTAATGTAAGTTGATTTTTATGTTTAAATCAAAACTTTTTGAAATATTTAATAGTGGTATTGCCCGCTCTGTATTCTTTATTGTTTTTACAGGTGGGCTACTGCTTTTTTCTTCTATTGTATTTGCAAATATTTGTAATCTAACAATATTAGACAGATATGAAATACCCTGCCTAAATTATTTAGAATCAGCTGGTATTATTGCGTTCCTATATGTATTTGTATTTGGAATTAGGTTTGGAATTTCTAAAACTGGAATTACAAATTCATTAATGTTAAAACTACAAAATCCTGCAAAGTCTGCAAAAATAGTAGAAAATTTAAAAAAAATGACCGACGAAGAAAAATTAATTCTCAAAAAAGAACTAGCAGATTGCTGTGGAATGAACAAAAAAATAATCCACAACAATAAAATTTAAACTCTCCCATAAATTATATTTCGTATTTTTGAATTTTCATTAATTCATAAATAGCTTGAAAAATCTTCAAAAAATATTAGAAATTCTATCTCTTAAAAAACAAGAATACAAGAATAAAACTATAACCTATTTTATTCCAAATTGTTGGCTCAGTGAATGCGATATCAGTGGAACTGTAGAAGTAAATCCATTCGACCATTATCTATCTATCTTGCAAGATATTATTAACAAAAAGTATTGTTCTAAAGGTAATTATACCTATAATATGTTTATCAGAGCAACTTTATCTTTCGAGCATAAGTTTAATATTAATCAAAAGAGTTTCGATAGAGAACTATTTAGTGAACTAGGGACATTTTTAAAAGCAATTGCATTTTTACCATACTTAACTTCAATTGGTATTAGTAAAATCCATATTCTACCAGTAAACTCAAATGGTATTGATGGTAAAAAAGGCACTTTGGGTTCACCTTACGCAATTAGAAATCATTATAAATTAGATGAAAATCTTGGTGAAAAAATACTATCAGATTTGACTATCGAAGACCAATATAAAGCATTCATTGAAGCGTGTCATCTATGCAACATTAAGATAATTCAAGAATTTGTTTTCAGAATTGCAAGTATTGATTCTGACTTAACTCTAACAAACCCGAATTGGTTTTACTGGATTAAAAATTCCATAAAAATATCAGATGGTAAGGGTTGGGGATATACTTCTCCCAAATTTTCGGACAAACAACTCAAAAAAATCAAAGAACAAATTAATGAAAAAGATTATAGAAATTTAATTCAACCAGATGAAAAATATAGAAATCAATTCACAAAAACACCATATAAAGTTGCAAGAGTAGAATATAAGATAATTGGGCTATTAGAACATTTACCAAAACCCAAAAAATCAAATGAAGTCAAGATTGCACCTGCTTTTGCAGACTGGCCTCCAGACGATAATCAACCAGCATGGAACGATGTTACTTATTTTAAGTTATACCATGATAATAAAGATTTTAACTATATAGCATACAACACAGTAAGAATGTATGATTATAGGTTAGCTCAAACTAAAAATAAACAACAAGACCTTTGGGACTATTTGAGCAATATAATTCCATACTATATAGATGAGTTTGATATTGACGGTGCAATGATAGATATGGGACATTCTTTGCCCGAAGAATTGTTGGAAGAAATTATTAAAAAAGCAAAGACACGAAAAAATAACTTTATTTTTTGGGAAGAGAGTTTTAACTTATCCGAAGAATCAGCTAAGACATACTCATCTACATTGGGGTATGCGATATTTGACTCTCACCTGCCCGTAAAACTTTTTGAATTAATTAAACGAATAGAAAATAAAGATATTCCAATAAATTTCTTTGGAACTTCTGAAAACCACAACACGCCAAGAGCATTAATGAGAATTAATGATATAAATTATCTTAAAATGATTTTTATAATATATCATTTTTTACCTTCTGAAAAGTATATACATTCTGGATTTGAGATTTGCGAAAGTAATCCAATAAATACCGGCTTGCAGTTTACTGACCAGCAAATATTAGAGTTTCCATCAGATAAATTAGCATTATTTTCAAATGTTAAATTCAATTGGGTTGGTGAGTCTATAATTTCATTTATAAAACAAGTAAACACTCTGTTTAATTTAGAAGATGAAAGAGAAATCACAATAAAAGATTTACAAAACTACACTTATGAATTAACCTTAAAAACTAACATAAAGAATTACACTATTATTTTCAATCATTCATCTGAAAAAGTTGATAATATTATAGTTAATAATAAAAATGAAATATTATTTTCAAATAACATTGATTTTGAAAATGAAAAAGTAATATTTAAAAATTATGGATTTTTGGTAGTGGGGGAGAAAGCTATTTAACAACTCCAATTTTGTAAGACCTTTTACCTTGAATTTTCTTCATTTTAGGAAATATAATCTCTATATCTTCTAACTTATTACTATCTAATGAAAATGTTTTTTGTTGGGATATAATAGAATCTCCAAAGATTATAAATGCCTCAAATAAAAAAGTATTACTCTGACTTTTATTTATTACATCTGCTTGCACAATATACTCCAACTCATCTAAATTACCCAACATTTCCATTCTATCACTCAAAGGTAATTTTGATAATGTTGTAGTTAATTTACTACTTTTTAACTCAATATCTATCTGCTCTGAATCAGGTAATTTCTTATTTAAAATAAAATAAATTATAACCACGTTAGTAAATAAAATCAGAAAAAAAAATCTAATTTTTCGTGGTTTTTTATCTTCAATATGAAAATACTTTTTGTAAAATTCCCTCATAAATAAATATAGACCAAAAATCAAGCCAATTAGAAATCAGCTAAAATTTTATTTCGTAATTCCTGAATAACAGCAGATAATGTTTTGTTTGTCTGACTTTGAAGTGCTAAAATATTATTATTATAAATAGTATAAGATTCTCTATAACCCTTTCCCACCTTATATTTTTTTATTAAAATATCTTTAGAATCATAAACATCTATTTCAAGTTCAATTTCTACTTCATTAACATTTACAGGAACACCAAAAAATGGAAGAACAAAAGGAATACCAAACGCTAAATAGGCAGTATTCCCTGTTGCCTCAAAGGCTCCAAAGCCAAAGAAATATAAAACTAATCCTCCTGTTGATGCAAAATATGAAAACGCATTTGGTTTTGCTACAGAACTATATTTCAGAATCTTTCCCCTAAGAATGTAATCAGGTGAATCTATTTTTCTATTTGCTTCTTTGAACACTTGATTTACTTGAAAATCAGAAATAAGCAAATTTGTTATTTCCAAATCTAATTCACCAACTAAAGATTTAGAATTGATTAAATTAACCCCCATTAAAGGATTCTTTCGCGATTTATAATCAGTTAAATCTTCAAATCTATCAATTTGAACCTTTTTTTCAATAGTTTTTGGACTAACATCTAAAGTTATTTTAGGAGAATAAGATATTGTTGAGCAAGAAGCTAAAATCGCTAATAAAAATATAAAAGATAATATTTTTTTCATTATTTCCTTTAATAATGTGCTAATTGAAAAGTCTCCATTTAAAAACTAAAAAAATATATTGATTTTACACAATTTTAAAATATTATAAATAAAATCTTTTCAATTTCGTTAATACTGATAATTATCAATTATAGTTGATTATTTTATTCAAGAAATTCAGAATTATTTTGTAATTTTGGAAATTAATTTTTTAAAATATGGTAAATAATGAGTCAAATCAATTTCAATGAAGAAGAATTAAGAACAGTAGAAAGTCATAAATCTAAATATCCAGACCCCAAATCAGCAATAATGCCAATTCTTTGGATGGCTCAAAAAAAATGGGGATGGTTGTCAAAAGAAGTAATGGAATATGTTGGAGAATTACTTGACTTACCGTATTCTCACGTTTATGGAGTCGCTACTTTCTACACAATGTATTTTAAAAAACCTATGGGCAAAAACCACGTTCAAGTTTGCACTAATGTCTCTTGTATGCTTAGAAAAGGTGACGAGATTTTTGAACACGTTTCTAATAAACTAAACATAAAACACAACGAAGCAACAGAAAATTTGAATTTCTCCTTAGAGGAAGTAGAATGTATGGGAGCTTGTGGTGGCGCGCCAATGATTGCAATAAACGAACAATTTTATGAAAATGTTGATATTAGCCAAGTAGATGAGTTATTAGAAAAACTAAAATGAATTATAAGATAGAAAAAAACAATAAATCGAGATTTATATTACTTTTTGTGTTGATAGTTTATTTATTAGACTTAATCTCAGATGGTAAGTTAGGTTCTATTTTCATGTTAGTTACAAGCGAAGTTCAATCTATTCAAGATATATGGAAAATATTAACATATCCACTTAAATATAATAGTTCAGCTTCATTGTTACTATTCACCTTTGTATTTACATTTTTATCTCCAAATCTCGAAAATTTTTATAAATTTAGTATTGTTCCTATATTTTATATACTTATAATCGCATCTCATGGAGTAGTTATATCTCTTGTTGATTCAAATTCAATAATTTCTGGAACAGACGGAATATCTTTCTTTATTTTATTTTTACATTTCCTTCTTCATAAAGATTATAAAGTAAGATTTATGAATTTTAACTTAAACCTAAGCAAATATACTCTACTTGCTATTATGTTTTCCTGGTCAGCTTTTCAAGGATTTAATTATTACTTGTATGGCTCTCAAGAGATTTTAAATACTTTCATACTCGCAGGGCTTGGTATCACAAACGCATGTGTTGTTTACTTACAGGTCTATTTATTGAAAAAACAAAATTTGAAAAAACAACCTAAAATAGAAGATATAATTGAAGAAGATGAACTTCCTACATTAGAAATGATATCAGCTTCAACTTCTGTAATAAAAGAACATAACAGAAGAAAAGAAGAGATTAACCTAATATCTGCCGATCCAAATATTAATGAAGAAAGAATGAATTATATCTTAGATAAAATAACAGAAAATGGGTTTTCTTCATTAACAAAAGTTGAACAAAAATTTTTAGAAGAATACTCTAAAAAGTTATAAAATCAAAACTTATATAAAGACATTTATCAGGATTCCTTTTCAAATCTATTTATAACATCAATCACTTCTTGACTACTCTTAGCATGTATAATATTATCTCTCAAACTCTCATTATTTAGAAGCTTTGATATTTGAGATAACATTCTAAGATGATTACCAATATTTATTGGCTCAGATAAAAGTAAAAAAGCAATATTAACATCTTTTTTATCAAGTGATTTAAAATCTATACCACCTTCTAGTGTTATAAGAGCAGCAACAGTATTGTTAATTGACTCAGTTTTAGCATGAGGTATAGCAATTCCTTTACCTACACCTGTGGACATAACATCTTCTCTGTCATAAACTGCTTTTTTACATTTTTCAATATCAATAATTTTGTTAGAATTTGATGCCAAATCAACCAGTTTTGATAAAAGCTCTTCTTTATCTTGATAATTATTATTCAAAGAAATTGATTCAATCGCTAAAATATCACTAATTCTAATCATTCTTGTAGCCAAATATTTAATTCATTTTTATATTTTTCAATTAACTCGTCACATAATTCTATACTACTCGCCTCTGCGTATAAATTAAAAGTCGCAGTTTCTTTAGCAGGCATAAATAAAACTGAATTGCCATCTTCAAAAATCTTTACTCCCTCAACAAGCTCTCGTTTCTTGTTTTCAGAAAAATTCATCAGTGAACGCATGATTTGTCCTCTCTTGCTCCAATGACACTCCACAGAAACAATATCTTGAAATCTTTTAGGAATCATTTCATCTATCTCTGATAACTTCCAATTTGTTTGTGCCAACATCTCAATAATTTTACCAACTGAATACATCCCATCCGAAGCAAACAAAAACTCAGGAAAAATAAATCCGCCATAAATTCCACCAACAAACTTTACATCTGTATCTAAAGTAGCGTCCATCATAGCAGAGTGATTATTTCTAATTCTTACTATTTCAACATTATAATCTTTTGCCAATAAATCTATTTCACTAGAGGCAGTTATTGATATAGCAATTTTAAAAGGCATTTTATTTTTATTTGTCTCTAAAAACAATTTTGTAACAATACTAAGCAGTCTTTGAGAAGAAAACCATTTACCTCTTTGATCTATCATTGCAATTTTTTCAGCACCAGATTCCAAAGTAAAACCAAGATTATAATTCAAGTTGAGCATAATCTCGCCTGCTTCATTCATAATCTCATTATTTTGAGTTGGGTCAGGATGAAATTTCATAGCATCTACATAATCATGTAATGATAAAGCAGATACATTAATTTTTCCTAAAATATTAGGCAATATAGTTGAAGCATAACCATAACTATAATCAATAAGAAGTTTAAGTTTCTGATTCTGAATAAGTTCAACATCCAATGAATCTAAATACCTATTTATATAAATCTCATTAGTTCTCTCCGGAAAACTCAGCGAACCAACATCATTAGCTTTAACCCTGTTTATTTCTTCACCATAAAAGAATCTTTCGATTTTTTTCGCTTGAGCAATAGATATATCTCTCCCATCCGAATTAAATATAATAATATCAGTTAATTCAGGATTTCTTGTTGAGCGTCTTACGTGAAATCCACCATCATATTTTCCAGTTCTTAGCTCTTGTCTTGTTTGAGGAATAGAAGTGATTTGCAAATCATTTGATGAAACACCAACACTCATAAGCCCAGAAGTAATAGAACGCTTCATAATTCTGGAAACTTTGTTAGGGTCTCTACTAACAAGCAATCTAGCATTTACTCCAAAACTTAATCCCAAACATGCTCCTAATTTAGCTCCAAACTCAGGATTAATCTCCACATTTGATTGAGCCGTAATTCTTGCATCAGTAAATAACTCTCTTAGCCATTTTTCTTCTTGTACCAAACTTCTTGTAAGAGTAGCTCGGTCTTGAACTGTTTTATTAGGCCAAAGTTTAATATTTGGAGTTAAAGTAGCATTTTCACCTATAATACAATTATCAGAAATAAATACATTTTCTTGAACTGTGGTCTTATCACCAACAATAATATTACTACATAAAACATCATCAGTCATTTCAGTATATCGACCTATGCTAGTGTCTTCCCAAATAGTTACATTATTTAAATTAGAACCTTCACCTATTTTCACATTAGGTCCAATCACACAGTTTCGTAATTTAACATTTTTACTAATTATTGAATTACTAGCAATCACATTATTACCAATAAGAGTGGCGCTTTCATCAATTTGAGAAGTTGGTGAAATATATTTAAAATCATTTGATGGTAGGTTAACAATACCATTCAAAGCATCTAATTGTCCTTGTTGATATTCATCTAAATTTCCAACATCACGCCAGTACCCCTCTGCTACATAACCATATAAATCCATTCCTTTATTTAACATTAAAGGAAATAAGTCCTTCGAAAAATCAAACTCTTCACGATAAGGAATCATATCTACAACTTCTGGTTCAAGTATGTAAATACCTGTGTTTATAGTGTCAGAAAAAACTTGACCCCAAGATGGTTTTTCTAAAAATTTAGTAATTCGTCCATCTTTATCAGTCATCACAATTCCATACTGTAATGGAGTTTCATGTCTTGTTAATAAAATCGTAGCCTTTGCACCTCTTTTAACATGAAAATTAATCGCTTCTTCAATGTTAAAATCAGTTAAAACATCACCACTAATAATAATAAATCGTTCATCCAAATTTACTTGTTCATGAGCATTACGAATACTACCTGCAGTGCCATAATCAGCTACTGCTTGTACGTAGTTCATTTCAATACCAAAATCACTTCCATTTTTAAAATAATCACTAATAATCTCAGGTTGAAAATATAAAACACTTAAAACATCAGTAATTCCATATTTTTTCAATAAATTAACGATATGCTCCATCATTGGAGAATTTAAAATCGGAACCATTGGTTTAGGTAGTTTCATTGTAAGTGGTCGTAATCTTGTTCCGAATCCACCTGCCATTATAACAGCTTTGCTGAGGTTCATAAGCTTTTCCTTACATTTTATTCAGAAATGAATAAATATTATTGCAATTTATGGATATTGAGTTAAATTTCAAAAAAAACAATAAAAAATATTAAAAATATTTCTTTCTAAAATACAGTATTAAAGAGTTTTTTTGGGTAAATTAATATTAGATGCTTACGAGTTAAACTTAAAAATAAAATCTATAATTTCATTATTCAAAATAAAAAAAAGCCACTTAAAAAGTGGCTTAAAGTAAGTTTATTTTTTCTTTAAATTCTGATTCATAGGAAGAGTAACCATAAATATATTTCCTTCCTCTCCTCCGAAAGTTTCAACACTAAATGAACCGTTTAACCTTCTTATATTTGATTCTATAATCGAAAGTTTTAGTAATATATCGTCTTCATCATTCTCTAAAGCATCAATAATATTATCTTTTTCTGCTTTATAAATATGAATCATTTTTTCAAGTTTAGAATTTTCAGAGCCAAGCATTTGTATTTCCATTGCACCTTCGTATGGATTATCAGATGCATTCACCTGTATTGTAGTTGTTGAATTATTGCCTTCAGCTAATGCCTTATACATAAACAAAAGTGTTTCATTCATTACATTTTTATCTCCAACAAAATGTGCAGAACCATTTTCTTCTACTAACTCTATTTTAATATCTTCAAGCTCACCGGTTAAAGAGCTTTTATAATTAACCTTATAAAACACATCTTTAAAAGAAACAGTTGACATATCTAATGTATTTTCTCCGTCAGTAGCTATTGTAATGTCCACAATATCAGATACAAACTGGAATATTTCCTCTGATGACATCTCTGCTAACTTAACATACTCTTTCATCTCTTCTTCATTATCATAAAAGCCATTTTGAACCAAATCAAGATAACCCAAAATCCCAGTTAGAGAGTTTCTTAATTGATGAGAAAGCTGAGTCATAAAGAAAGATTTAGACTCAGAGGCTTCTCTTGAAAACTGCTCTGCAAGTTGAACTTGTTTATTTCTAATATCTTGTTGAGTTTGAGCTTCTTTTTCTAAAGTTATATCGCGTCCAATTGCATAAATTAATTTATCCGTTTGAGATACAGTTAACGACCAGTTCACCCATTTAACTTTGTTTCCTCTAGCTTTCATTTGGAAATCTAATCTTTCGGTATAATCATCCATCGAAGATTCAATTATAGAATAAAATTTATGAGAGTCTTGCTTTTCTATAAATAATTCATCAACCGACATCCCAACCATCTCTTCAGCACTCACATTAAAAATATCCTCGGCTGCTCTGTTCATTGTTTTCCAAATACCATTAAAATAAAGCACTGCAATTATATCTTGTGAAGACTCTACAATTCGTCTTTGGGATTTTGTCATTTGGTCGGCTAATTCTAATGCTCGTTGTCGACTTGTAATAACCGATAAGATAAATCCGAATAAAATAAATGAAACTAAAATACCAGCAATTAATGATATCAATGGTAGGTATTTCTGAAACTCTCCTCCAAAATCAGGAACAGTCTTAAAATCAATAAAAATTGATTTTTGGTTGATTTTAAAATCTTTTATCTCTGTTACAATTGGATTATAATTTTGTTTTAATATATCGATATTAAATGATTTAAATATGGTATTTTTTGCACCATCTATTTCCTCATAAATATCAAAAACTATATTAGAATCAGAAGAAACACCTTTACCTAAAGCATTTTCATAAAATATCGAGGGTGATATTTCAATAATTAATGCACCCATAAAGTTATTCATTCTATCTTCTTCAGTTTCAATTGGCATCCCAACCTGATATTGAGGTGCAATTAAATAAAAACCAATAGTATCTTTTCATGTATTATAAACTGGGGTAATAACTTTTAAATTGTTTTTACCTGCCTGCTCAATATATTTAGTCGCCATTGGATCTGATGAAAAATCATACCCTGATAAATGAGGATTTCTCTCAAACGGAACTACATACTCAGTCAAATAATGTGTTTCATTTTCATTATCTGGATTAATTTGCATATCATAATAACCCTGAGAGCGAGTATTATAAATGAAATCTTCTAATCTATCATTGGGAACTTTTTGGATTCTTAAAATACTTCTTATAGATGGATAGGTATTTGCAGGAGTTGCAGCGTTTAACTCAAATACATCCCTAACCACATAAGAACTAAATATCGCATTTATCGAATTTAGTATTTGGTCATTTAATGTATATTTATCTTTAATTCTTGTAATAACAGAATTTGTTGCTTTTTCAAATGCTAGTTCATTGTCACCTTTAATTGAACTTTCAACAAAGAACATTAAACCAATACTTAAGCCAATAGCTATTATTAAAATTAGCCAAGCTGGATAAGTTTTAGAAAATTGAAAAATAATGTTCTTTTTAGATTTCTGTGAGGTTGCGTCCCGAAGGACGTCTTCGTAAGAATTGGCAGCCATCTTTAAATTTCCCTGGTATTAATTTTCAAATTTGTTAGATCTATATTCCTTTATCTCATTCACAAAAGCAGATGTGTTGATTGGTTTTGGAATAAAGCCATCAAAACCCAATTTCATAAACTTCTGCTGATCTGAGGGTTTAGCAAATCCTGTAACTGCAATAATAGGAATTTCTTTTAAGTTTTTTATCGCTCTCAAATCTTCTATTAACTCTGTCCCATTTTTATCTGGTAAAAGAATATCAAGTAGTATTGTAGAACACTCAGTTTCTTTTAAACCATTTAATGCTTCTTCTGCTGTTCCATACTCTAACGTTTTGAAACCACTTTTTGTAAGCACAGTTGCAAATAGTTTTCTAATCGGAGCATTATCCTCTATTATAGCAATAGGTGCGTCTTGATTGACCATTTGAAAACCTATATTTTAAAAATTGTTAGAAAATTATCGTAAATTTAATATAGTTTTTTTCTATTTCGAAGTTTTTTTCAATTTATTTTTAATAAAGTTTATAACATCATCGGAATTAATCATTATTTTTTGCCCTGTTACACGAATTTTTAACTCTACCTTCCCTTCATTTAATGCACGTGACCCTATAATTAACTGAACTGGTATTCCAATCAAATCTGCATCTTTAAATTTAAATCCAGGTGTTACATCTCTATCATCAAAAAGCACCTCATAATTCTCTTTTTGCAAATCTGAATATAAAGTTTCGCAAAAATTTCTTACCATTTCATCTTTATGAGTATTGATTCCAATAATATGTAAATCAAATGGACTTAATTCTTTATTCCAAATTATTCCATTGTCATCAGAACTTTGCTCTATAAAGCAAGCCGCAATTCTTTCTACTCCAATACCATAACTTCCCATAACAATGCTTTTTTCTTTGCCATCTGTGTCTAAAAACTTAGCACCAAGAGCATCTGAATACTTTGTTCCAAGTTTAAATATATGACCCAACTCTATTGCTTTTACAACGCTTAACTCACTTCCATCAACCGTATCTGGCTCACCAGTCTGAACAGTTCTAAAATCCCCAAATTCTTTAATCTTTGCATCTCTTGAAATGTCAATATTCTTGAAATGAAATCCAGTTTCATTCGCACCAGAAACCAATCCATTACAATTTTCTAAAAGCAAGTCCGCATATATTTCAATTTCTTTTTTAAGATTAATTGGTCCTAGAGAACCTGCTTTTGCACCCGTAATCTCAAAAATCTCTTCATCATGAGCTGGGCGAATATCCGTTGTACCGAAGTAAGATTCAACTTTAGAAATATTTAGTTCATCATTACCACGCATCAAAATTAATATTGATTTTTTATTTACAATATATATTAATGACTTAGCACATACTTTTTCATCTAAATTAAAATCTTTTACAAGTTCGTCAATAGTTCTAGAATTTGGAGTAGCAAATTTCTCAATTACTGGGTTTTCTGGAAATCTTGATATTGGCGTAACAGCAGAAATAGCAACTTCAATATTTGCAGCATAACCAGAATCTGAAATAGCACAAACATCTTCTCCAAACTCATTTTCCACCATAAATTCTTGAGACTTAGAGCCACCCATAGCGCCAGATGATGCACCAACTATAAAATATTTTATTCCACATCTATCAAATATCGCTTTATATGCCTGATAATGTTTTTCATAACTAACATCAAGATTTTCATAAGAAGTATCAAGTGAATAAGCATCTTTCATAAAAAACTGACGACCACGCAAAACACCCGAACGAGGACGTGGTTCATTCCTAAACTTAGACTGAATCTGATACCAAATCATTGGCATATCACGATAAGAACTCACGTGCTGCTTAGCATGATAAGCAATTATCTCTTCGTGAGTTGGAGCAAGAACAAGCCCCTCTCTATTTTTAATATGAAACAAAACATCGCCCATAGCTTCTACTCTGCCCGTCTCTTCCCAAATTTCAATTGGATTAAGAGCTGGCAAATGAAACTCTTGTCCACCTATTTTATTCATTTCTTCCTGAAGCACTTTTTTAATTTTCTCTATAACTCTCCAGCCCAAAGGCAACCAAGAGAAAATCCCTGCTCCAAGCGAACGCACAAGTCCTGCTCTAAGCATTAATTGGTGTGATTTCATCTGCACATCAGAAGAAACATCTTTTAAAGTTGGTATAAAATATTGGCTTTGCTTCATTTTTCTAATTCTAATTTTTTAATAATATTTTTATTCTACTGTAACTGATTTCGCAAGATTTCTTGGCTGGTCAACATTGCATTCTAATTTAAGTGCAATATAATAAGCTAACATCTGTAAAGGAACAACAGCGAGAATCGGATTGAGCATCGGAAGAGTATCTGGAATATAAATAACTCTATCAGCAACACTTTGAATCCTTTCATCACCTTCATTTGCAATCGCAATAACTTTACCTTTTCTTGTTTTCACCTCCTCAATATTTGATAAAACTTTATCATATATTTCATCTTGAGTAGCAATAAACACAACAGGCATATTCTCATCAATCAACGCAATAGGTCCATGTTTCATTTCAGCCGCAGGGTAACCCTCAGCGTGAATGTAAGAAATCTCTTTCAATTTCAAAGCACCTTCTAAAGCAAGAGGGAAGTTATATCCTCTTCCAAGATAGAGAAAGTTTGTGGAGTGATAAAAGTCATCAGCAATTTTCATAATTTCTTCTTGCAATAGTAACACTTTTTTAACTTTATCTGGCAGTGCTATTAACTCATTTGCAATTCTTCTACCATCAATCTGTGATAAATATCTTTGTCTTCCAAGATATACCGCAATCAAAGCCAGAACTGTTAATTGAGAAGTAAATGCTTTAGTTGACGCAACTCCAATTTCAGGTCCTGCATGCAGATAAATCCCCGCTTCAGTATCTCGAGCTATAGTAGAGCCAACCACATTAACAATTCCAAGCACCGTTGCACCTTTTTGCTTTGCTTCCCTTACAGCAGCAATAGTATCAAGCGTTTCACCAGATTGAGAAATTGCAAACACTATATCATCAGGTCCAATAATTGGATTTCTGTATCTAAACTCACTTGCATATTCAACTTCTACCGGAATTTGAGCCAACTGCTCAATCATATATTCTGCAGTTAAAGCCGCATGCCAAGATGTCCCACACGCAGTTAATATAATGCGTTTTGCTTTCAATAATTTATCTTTCACAGAGTTCAAACCGCCTAGCCTAACATTACCTTTATCAGCAATTAATCTACCTCTAAAAGAATTCATAATAGTTTCTGGTTGCTCAAAAATCTCCTTAAGCATAAAATGCTCAAACCCACCTTTTTCAATCTGCTCAATATCAAATTCAATTTGATTAATTATTGAATCAGTTTCTTCATTATCAATAGTTTTAGTTACAAAGCCATCTTTTTTCACGATAACCATTTCACCATCTTCAATATAAACAACTTGCTTTGTATGCTGGATAATAGCAGCAGCATCAGATGCCAAGATATATTCACCATCGCCAATTCCAAGAATCATAGGCGAACCCAATCTTGCACCAATAATTTTATCTGGCTCATAAGAACTCACAACAGCAATACCATAAGTACCGTCAATTTCTCTAAGTGCCAACCTAACAGCCGTTTCCAAATCATTTGTTTTTTTGTATAAATGCCCAATAAAAACAGCAAGAACTTCAGTATCTGTATCAGATTCAAAAGTATAGCCCTCACTCAAAAGTTTCTTTTTGATAGATGAATAGTTCTCGATTATACCATTATGCACGATAGCAATTTCTTTAGAATTATCAGTATGCGGGTGAGCATTTTCATAATTAGGGAAACCGTGAGTAGCCCAGCGAGTATGAGCAATACCTAAAGTTGAATTAAGCATATCGTGAGGCACCATTCTATCAAGATGTTCCACCTTACCTTTTTGCTTTAATACATTAATTTTATTATTCTCATAAAGAGCAATACCCGAACTGTCATAGCCCCTATACTCTAATCTTTTCAAACCATTAATCAACAGATTAGAAGCTTTTCTATTGCCAATATAACCAACAATTCCGCACATAAATAAAACCTATTTTAAAATTAAAATAATTACAAATAATGTAATTTACTTTTTTTGCAAAAAATAAAAAGTAAAATTAACAAGATTGCACCAAAAAAACGAATTTTTAATTATTTTGTTTAAAAATAAGGCTGGAATAAATAATTTTATGATAAAATCGTCAAATATCAAAATTATAGAGTATTATAAACAATCAGAATATGAAAAAACTTATATTTTGATGATATTTTCGTTTATGAAGCAGGTGGTAAATTGCTCTACAAAAATAAATTTATAAATCATACAGACCCAACTTATGTTTGCGATGAAACCACCAACAACGTAGAATGGTATGTCTATGGTTCTGCATCGGATGGAAGAGTGGCTACTGTATATCCACGCTACAAAATTCGGGATAACGACTCTTACAACGATAACTTTGAAGATGACCCGCCAAGTTTGGAAGTGGCTTACAACACTGAAATGATTAGTAATACGTTTACTACTAATGCAGTAAGTGCAAGCATAACAGGAATAGAAACCCACAGGCACTTAGGCGAAAAACGCTACGAGATTAAAGACCATCTGGGGAATGTTAGGGCTGTTACGAGTGATATTAAGAATGCAAGCAATTATAATTTGGTTGCTTCATCTTGGAGATTTTTAGCAGACTTAAAGAGTTTAAACAATTATCATCCTTATGGTTCGTTAATAGATGCGGGCTCATGGAGTGGAAATGATTATAACTTCGGTTATAATGGGATGTTGAAGGAAGGGATTGGGAAAGACATAAGCCATACGCACTTTAGGAATTTGTCATCAGAAGATGGCAGATGGTGGAGTCCTGACCCTTTAGAATATAAATTCCCAAGTATGTCAACCTATGCTACGATGGGGAATAATCCGATAAGGTTTACTGATAGAAGAGGAGATAGTGCATTTGTTTTTCAAGAAGATGGGAAATTTGTAAAATCCATAGATGATGGTAAAAAAGAGTGGTCAATTCAAGTAACTAATGGTAAAAACACTCAATATTTTACTATAAATAACCCAGAAGATGATGTCCCAAAATTTAAAAGATTAACAACTTCTGAATTTTATAAAGATAAAAAAATTATTCAAGTCAACGATACAAAGCAGGAAGATAAAATAATTGAAAATAACACAAAAAATATAAAAAATTATTCTTTTTTCGATAAATATTTATCAATTCTAAATAATAGTTTAAATGAAAGGGGAGAAGATAAAAATAAAAGGAAATTTGATTATGGAATGAATTTAGAAAATTATGGTTTAAAACAAGAAAAAACCATTTCATTTTATTTGAATCCAAGAAATAAAATAGCATACAATGAATTGGAGTATGGAAACCATTTGTGGGGAAGAACTATGGGAAGATTAGATGTTCCTAAAAATGTTATGAAATTAGGGGCTGATATTAACCATTTATTAGATTGGTATTTCCAAGATTATGACGATATTCATGATGATATTAATGATATTAAAGCATATATAAATGGTTGGGAATATGAAAATTCAATTAAAATTAAGAGAGTAAATAAATGAAAATAATTAAAAATAAAATCTTTAAAATAATAATTTTAATAATATTTATAATCTTAATATTTTTTAAAAATTCTATTATTGAAATGACATATTTATTTTATAAACAAAAGTTTACATTGATAGAAAAAGGGATTGTAGATGAAGTTGAAAATAATCCAATTTTTTATAATAATGGGTTCCAGTATTACTCATTTAGAAATAGGTCTGAATTATATAAAAATAATGGTGAACCTGCCTGTATGAATAGCTATACAACATTTGGTCTTAAAAAAGAAAGTTATATAGCAATTGAGGATTATAACCAATTAAAAGAATTATCAATTAATTATTGTATATGGGATATAGTAAAAACAGATGAATTTCTTCAAATCTCAATCTTTCCATATAGAACAAAGTTTAGTTCAGAATATAAAATAATTTTAAAAACTTATGTCGATATAGAAGATATTAAATTTGACTATTCAAATGTATTCCCAATTGGTTATAGAATTTTTATTAAGAATAATTTGAAATTTCAAAAATTAGACAAAGATATATATGTAATAAGAGGAAAAGAAGCTATTCCCATATACTGAGAAAAACGCTACGAAATTAAAGACCACCTGGGGAATGTCCGTGCAGTTACGAGTGATATAAAGAATGCAAGCAATTATAACGATGTTGCTTCGTCTTGGAAGTTTTTAGCGGATTTAAAGAGTATGAGTAATTATCATCCTTATGGAATGGAGATAGAAGCTGGCTCTTGGTCTGGAAATGATTATAACTTTGGATATAATGGGTTAAATAAATTATGAATTTAATCGTCTTAATTATTAAATAAGGAACGTATATGAATGTAAATGTTATAAATAATGAAATTGTGATAAAATTACCAATAGATGATTATGAAGATTATTCAGAAATTTTAAACTATTTAAAATTTTTAGAAATAACTTCTAAATCACAAGCAAGAAATGAAGATATTGATAAACTTATTGGTGAAGTTAAAAAAGGTAGATGGGAGAGATTTAAAGCAAAACGAGAGGTAAATGCTTGATATTATTATTGATACAAATATATTATTTAGTGCATTATTAAATAAAAAAAGCAATATTTCACAAATTATTTTAAATTCTAAAAATAGATTTTTGTTTTACACTCCTAAATTTACCCTTACAGAACTTGAATTACATAAAAATAAAATACTTAATATAACAGGGTTTACTGACAATCAATTTGATAAGTTGTTAGATATGTTCTTTGATAAAGTATCAACTTTTGATGAAGAAATGATTCCTGAATTTCAATATGATATTGCATATAATTTATGTCAAGATATAGATGAAGACGATTTATTTTTTGTTGCATTATCGAACCACCTCAATGCAAAACTTTGGACTGGAGATAAAAAATTAATAACTGGTTTAATAGAAAAAGGTTTTAGCCAAATCATCGAAACAAAAGAAATGCTCGAATTGTATATCGCCAGAAATTAAATCGAAACGCACAGACACTTCGAAGAAAAACGCTACGAAATCAAAGACCATCTGGGTAAATCTAAAACTATAGCTTTAAACCAAATTCTTGCACACAATATTAGTCATGTTTCATAACATATAGTAATAAAAGAAGATGTGAAAAAATAAAATTAAAAACACTAAAAACTGCAAAAACAGAAAAATCAACTCAAAAGAACTAGTTTATTGAAATAAAAACACTTACATCAGAAATAGAGTAATCATTTTATAAAATCATAGAATAAAACTAATCCTATACCAAATGAAGTTAAATTATAATTTACATCAAAACTACTATTCTCGCTAAAAAAATCATCAATATTAAAATTAATATCATTCAAATTTCTTAGGTAATTAAATCTAATTTGGTATGGCAAATCACCAAATTTACCATTGAAAGAAACACCCAAATGAACAGAAAAATTGATTACATCATCACCATAATATTGACTCTGACCTAAAGAAGATAAATTTTGATTATTATCATCAGTGAAAGTTAAAACTCTATTAAAACTCGAGTTTCCAATTCTAGTTTTAAAACCAGAGAATAAACCTACTTGTTTAAAACCAAAAAGTTCATAATTAGCATAAAAACCAATATCATAATAATTTATATTATAATCATTATTAATTATCATAGAACCCATAATCTCTCTATCTTCGTATCTCAAAGGAGTATCACTATTCAGATAATTACTTATAAAATCAACATTAAAATAACTAACTGATAAATCGAAAGAAAAATCTGAAGTTTCATTATGTCTATATTTTAAATAAATACTTGGAGCTAAATTTCTAGAGTCATTATGAGAATTAATAAAACCCATACAAGAGCAATTATCTTCTGAAGTATTAGTAAGACTATTAAATAAATAATCTACACCAACACCCAAAGATAGGATAGGTCTATAATTATCTTTTTTATCTTCAATCAAATTCCTTGTAGATTTAAAAGTTTGAGAATTTAATTGAAAACTAAACAAAATCAAAAGTAAATGAATCATATATCACCTTACTTTTTTTTAGTAGGTTTTTTAGTTGCTGTGTTAGTTGTTTTCTTAGTTGTCGTTTTTTTAGTAGTTGCCTTAGCGGTGCTTTTTTTAGCAGGCGCCCTTCTACCTTTTTTAGCAGGTGCCTCAGCAATTAATTTCTTACATTCCTCTAAGGTAAGAGATTTAGGCTCTTTATCTTTTGGAATTTTAGCATTAGTTTTTCCGTCAGTAATATAGGGACCATACCTTCCATTAAGCACTTGTATCCCTTCTTCTTCAAAATTCAAAATCATTTTATTTCTTTCTGCTTCTCTTTTTTCTTCTATCAATGTCAAAGCTTCTTCCAAAGTCACCTCATAAACATCAATATTTTTTAAAGAAGCAAATGTTTTTCCTAACTGAACGTAAGGTCCAAATCTACCAAGATTAGCTTTGATAGGTCCTTCTTCATTTTCACCAAGAATTCTAGGTAATTGGAAAAGTTTTAGAGCTTCCTCAAAAGTAATAGTATCAAGTGATGATGTCTTAGGAATTGATGCGAACTTTAACTCCTCATCTTCCTCTTGGTCGCCAAGTTGAACCATAGCACCAAATCTACCAATTCTAGCATATACCTTTTTCTGTGTTTTAGGGTCGATACCTAGCTCTCTTGGTTTAATAGCTTGTGCTTTAGTAATCGAATCAGAGTTCTCAATAGATTTATGAAAAGGAATATAAAAATCAGAAATCATTTCATTCCAAACCTTATTACCATTTGAAATCTCATCAAATTCTTCCTCAACCTTAGCTGTAAAATGTAAATCAACTATTTCTGGGAAATACTCTACAAGGAAATCATTTACCACTAAGCCAGTATCAGTTGGAAATAATTTAGCTTTTTCAGCACCCGAAATCTCTGTTTCAACTTTTTCTTCAATATTATCATTTTTAAGTATAATAAGTTTATACTCTCTTTCTGCCCCTGGTCTATCTTCTTTGATAACATAACTTCTATCTTGAATAGTAGAAATAGTTGGAGCGTAAGTTGAAGGTCGTCCAATGCCAAGTTCTTCTAATTTTTTCACAAGAGAAGCTTCAGAATATCTAGCTTGAGCTTTTGTGAAAGATTCTCTGGCAGTCATCTGCTCTAAAGTTACAATTTCCTCTTCTTTTAAATCAGGTAATAAACCGTTATCTTCGTCTTCATCTTCTTCATCCTTACCTTCAAGATATAACTTTAAAAATCCATCAAACTTAATTACCTCACCTTTCGCTTGGAGTTGTCTTTTAGATTCAGAAACAGCTATATTTACAGTAGTGCGTTCTAATTTAGCGTCTGACATTTGAGAAGCAAGCGTTCTCTTCCAAATTAATTCATACAGCTTTTGATCTTGATAATCCATACCTTCAACATCAGTAGTATTAAAATCAGTAGGTCTGATTGCTTCGTGAGCTTCCTGAGCGCCTGCTGATTTAGTTGAATACTTTCTTGTGTGAAGATATTCGCTACCGAAATTTTGATTAATAACCTGCTTAGCATTTTCAATTGCAGTTTCAGAAAGATTTAATGAGTCAGTTCTCATATATGTTATCTTTCCATTTTCATAAAGTCTTTGAGCAATCGACATTGTTTGTTTAGTAGAATATCCAAATTTTCTATTTGCTTCCTGTTGAAGAGTAGAAGTAGTAAAAGGAGGTGCTGGTTTTCTTGTGCCAGGTCTTTTGGTAACATCTTTCACTTTTAAAACAGATGCCTTTACCTCATTTAAAAACTCTAATGTTTGCTCATTATTTTCTAATTTATCCGATAAAAGGGCATTAAATGGTTTATTTAGAGAAGAAAAAAGATTAGCATTTACTTTAAAAAACGATTCAGAATTAAAATCTAAAATTTCTCTTTCTCTTTCAGCAATTAATCTTACTGCAACAGATTGAACCCTTCCCGCAGAAAGTCCATACCTAACCTTTTTCCATAAAACCGGAGATAACTCATAACCAACTAATCTATCTAAAACTCTTCTAGCCTGTTGGGCATCAACTAACTTTTTATCAATGCTTCGAGGATTTTGAATCGCACTTTTAATAGCTCCGGGAGTTATTTCATGGAAAACAATTCTTTTTGTTTTCTTTTCATCTAACTTAAGCGCTTCAAAAAGGTGCCAAGCAATCGCCTCACCCTCTCGGTCCTCGTCCGTAGCTAACCATACAATGTCAGCTTCTTTCGATAATTTTTTAAGTTCGTTTACCGTTGATTTCTTATCTTTATTAATTTCGTATTGAGGAGTAAAACCATTATTAATATCTATAGACATTCCTGATTTAGGCAAATCTCTAATATGACCAATACTTGATTTTACAGTAAAATCCTTACCCAATATTTTTTCAATTGTCTTTGCTTTTGCTGGAGATTCAACTATAACTAATGATTTCGACATATTTCTTAAATTTTTTTTAAATTATTTTCCAAAACTACGAATAATTTTTAAAAAACAAGGAAAAGTATAATATTTTTAATTCATCAGAATATCAAAAAAATATCAAATTTAAAAAAAATTTAAATAAATGAAATTCGTTCTTTAAAAAATTATTGTTAATTTTGTATTTTATAAAATAAATATTTATATGTATCAACTATCACCAGAAATTAAAACCCAATGGGCTATATCTGGAGTAAGAAGACTGTTTTTTAATACTCTTTTTGCTTTCCTCCTAGAATATTTTGTCATTACCGAATATGTTGAAAAATGGTTCTTTAGTGATTACGTATTCACAGGCTGCGTATTCCTAATTTTTCTTTTGATGCTTTTCATCATACCACCTCTTAAATATAAATTCTGGAAATTTGATGTTCGTGAAGATGAGATATACTTAGAAAGAGGAGTTTTTACTAGAGTTCACACAACTGCTCCATATAGCAGAGTGCAACATATCGACGTAGTGCAATCAATTTTAGATAGATGGTTAGGACTAGGAAAATTAGTAATTTACACAGCAGGAACAAAAGGAGCAGATATTTTAATCCCAGGACTTCCAATTCAATATGCAGAAGATTTAAGGGATAGATTAAAAAATTACACATCAGAAGACGCTGTATGACCGAAAATTACACCGAAAATTATATTGATGAAATAAATATCCACACTCATGGAATCAGACTCTCTCCGTTAAGTATGATTTATCAATCTATAAGACAAATCCCCGGGCTTGCTCTAACTTTTTATTTTGCAATTTCTGGTGGAAGCGGAGAAAATTGGCTTTACATTGTTATTGCACTTATTTATGGGCTTTTCGTTTTTCCTATAACTCTCCTTAATTTTTATTATTTTAAATATTTATTAACTCCAAAAGAACTTGTAATTCATTCGGGTATTCTTAGCAAAAAACAAAGAAATATATCCCTAGAACGTATTCAAAATGTAAACATTACTCAAAATTTTATTCAAAGATTATTTGGAATCTCAAAAGTTCAAATTGAAACTGCAGGAGATATTAATGCTGAGGGTATTTTAGACTCTGTAAAAACCGATAGAGCAAACGAAATAAAACAAATCATCAAAGAGTATCAAAGTAAATTTGAAGAAAAAAACAACTATAACTTCAAAAATATTAACTCAGATATAAATGAAAATGAAACCTCAGAAGTATTTTCAAGTGAAACTATAATTGGGGAAGAAGAAACTGGTCAGTTTAATCAACTAAATAAATTTTCTGACAGACCCGAAAATCAATCTGATACAGAACAAAGTTCTGAAAAAGAACTGATACAAATGAAGGTTAAAGATTTAGTAATTTATGGGTTTCTAAGATTCAGACCAATTTTATTTTTACTATTTGCATGGATATACTCAATTGGTCAGCAGTTTATGCCTGCAGATATTCATCAAATGATGGAAGACTTTATTTACGATATCGAGACATTTTCTAATTCGTTAGATTGGTTTTTACTTTCTATTTATTTCATTGGATTTTTCATAATTGCTTTCACTTTATCATGGTTACTAGATGTGCTTTTAACTGTAAATCAATGGTGGGATTTTAGATTAAGCATTGAAAAAAATAAACTCTACACTAATCACGGACTTTTAAATAAAAGAAATGGAACAATACCATTAAACAAATTACAAATGTTAGTAATATTTTCTAATGTAATCAGACAAAAATTTGGATATTGGGGATTAATGTTAGAAACTGCAGGATTGAGCGCTCTTGATAACAAAAGACCCGAAACAGCAGTGCCATTTGCCAAATACGATAAAGTAATTGAATTATCTAAAGGTATCTTAAATTTCGAATTTCCATTTAATTTTGAAATTGTTTCTCGGAAAACAATTAGAAGAGCATTTTTTAGATATTTAATTTTATTAGCTATCGTAACAACAACTGCTTACTTAATGGGTCTGGCTTATTATTGGTTTCTTATTTTAATTCCGCTTTTATATTTTGGTGCTGTTTTGAGATGGCAACATAGAGGTTGGCAAATCCAAAATGATAAAATAATCATCAAGCAAGGCTTTTTCTCTAGAAGAATAAAAATAGTCCCAATTAACAAAATTCAAACAATAAATGTAAGAAGAACATTCTTTCAAAGACGATTGCAACTCGCAACTTTACATATAGATACAGCTGCTTCGTCAGGCATAAATGACGCATCTATAATTGATATTGATGAAGATGAAGCGCTAGATTTAATGAACATAATTTCTAACAAATTTCACTTTTTAAATTAATAATTTGTAATTTTTATTAATTTTGCTTAATTTAGTGCAACATAAAAATAAAACAGGTAAAAATGAATAACATTACTCAAAACGTATTACAGATTATTTCAAAACATAAATCAACAATTTTATCAATTATTTATAAAGATTTTAATAAAAATGTTTTAAGGGTACAAAAAGGAATTTTGAAGAACTTAAATTCACAAATGATTCAATTATCTTCTGAATTTGCAAAAGAAGGAGCTGTAAATATAAAATTTTACGAAGAACAACAAAAAAGAATTTTTGCTATTTATAATAAAAATGGCAGTGAATTACTAACTTTAAAACAAGTTCGACCTTTAAAAGTTAAATTAAGAAAACCAGAAGTTCAAAAATTAATAATTAAAGCAATTAAACCACATATCGGTAAACAAGTTTCAATAGTCACTAAAAAAATAGATAGTATTGAAGTCTTAACAGGAGAATTTAGTGATATGGGAATAATGGATATATCTCTCAAACCAGCTCTCTTTTTTAATACTGTTGAGAGACTGAATTATGGTTCTATTTTGCATATTTTTGATGGAAACGGAATTGATATTATTGATATAGAAGTACCAATAAATGAGGAGAGCTAATGTCTTGGTTCCAAAGGTCTGATAAAAATATAAAAGAAAAAGAAATCAAAGAAATGCCAGAAGGTTTATGGACTAAAAGTCCTACAGGTGAGATTATTTATAAGTCTCAACTTGAGGAAAATATGTTCACCGACCCAAATAGCACTCACCACTTTAGGATTGGAAGCAACGAATACATCAAAATTTTATTTGACAAAAATACATTTGTTGAAACTCATAAAAATGTAAAATCCGGAGACCCTCTTAAATTTGTCGATACCAAATCTTACAAAGATAGATTAGCGAAAGCATATTCATCAACTGAATTTAGTGATGCTTTAACCACTGGATATGGAAAAATGGGGGGGAGTGAAGTATCATTTGCTTGTATGAATTTTGGCTTCATTGGTGGAAGTATGGGTTCCGTTGTTGGAGAAAAATTTGTAAGAGCTGTCAACCACGCTATTGAGAAAAAAATACCATTCATTTGTATTTCTGCTTCTGGTGGAGCAAGAATGCAAGAAGCGGCACTTTCTCTTATGCAAATGGCTAAAACTAGCGTAGCTTTATCTCGTCTTGCTGATAATGGGTTACCGTTTATATCAATTTTAACTCATCCTACAACAGGAGGAGTAAGTGCTTCCTACGCCATGTTAGGAGATATAATCCTTGCAGAGCCAGGAGCATTAATTGGCTTCGCCGGTCCAAGAGTTATTGAAGACACAATTAAGAAAAAACTACCAAAAGATTTTCAAACAGCAGAATTTTTATTAGAACATGGTTTTGTAGATAAAATTGTTCATCGAAAAGAGATGAAACACACTCTTATTAGATTTATTGAATGGTTTATGGCTAAATAATGTTATACTTATTAACAATATTATTTATTAATCAGTTATATGCTTATAAAAATAAGGATCAACAAATAAATAATAAAGTTAGTTCAGTAGTTCATCTACAAATAGGTGGATTAATAACTGGTCAAAATCCAGACTTTTTTGAAATATATAAAAGAGATTTAGGTGGTGGAGTTGAAGATTTTTCAAAAACCCCGACAATATCTTTTTCAGGTAAATATTCTTACAAAAATATTTACAAAATGGGATATTCATTATCTTTTTATAGAGTTACTATAAATGATGTCTATTCCCAACAAATTCCTGGTGCTAATCTTGCAAAAAGAGATATAGTCCAAGATATTAATATCACTGATGTGCCAGTTCTTTTTCTTTTTGAATTTAATCCAAAGCAAAGCAATCAATTTAAATCTTATGCTGGAATTGCTGCTGGAGTAGTAGTCTCTAAAGTATTTTGGTATGAAGACATTATTACCTACGATTGGGATACTCGCAAAGGAGGAACATTATATGACCAATTAATGTTTTTTCCGACATTGCGTTTATATTCAACTACGGAGCTTGGTTTTGACAAGGAAAGTGAAGAATCTTTTTTGGGTGGAATTACAATAGAGCCAAGAATTAATTACATTTATAGAAATGTAGATTTATTTTCTCCTATTATCCCTCAAATGAAATCGGATTTTCACAACTTAGGTAAAAGATTTTGGTTCAATAATTTTATTTTTGAAATAAATATCGGTTTAACATTAAATTTTTATCACATAAATAAGGGAGATTAAAAAATGGAAACAAATGTAACATTTAGACACTTTGAGGGAAGTCATCCTAACTTGCAAGAAATGGCTATTGAATCATTAGAGAAATTAGAAAGATTTCATGACAACATCATATCAGGAGAAGTTGTTTTTTCAAATCAAACTCCAAAGCAAGTTGAAATTAAAATTCACATCAAAGAAAAAACTTTGGTTATAAACGAAGAAAACGAAGAGCTAAAAAAAGCATTACACGACGCAACCGAAAAAATGGTCAGACAAATTAGAAAACACAAAACCAAAATTAATCAATAAATATGCAAAATCAGTTTGCTAATTTAGAAATAATAAAAAAAGAATACATCTACGTTTCTTTAATCGCAAATTCACCTATCAAACCAGTTTCACTTTTGGGTGAAACTGGTTTTCATAATAAACTTCAAAGTAAGCATATTCACAGACCTCAATTAGCACTTACAGGATATGTAGAACTTTTTAGTTTTAAATCAGTGCAACTTTTTGGTAATACAGAAATATATTATCTAAAAAGTCTAAATAAAGAAGACAGAATAAAAGCATTTGAGAAAATATCAAAATTTAGACTCCCTTGTATTATTTTAACAAATAATCATAAATTTGATGACAATCTTCTTGAAATTTGTAAAAAATATGAAATAGCAGTTTTTCAAACTAAATATGAATCAACTAAAGCTTTTGCTATTTTATCCGACTTCCTCGACGACCAATTTATAGAGCAAACAATGCTTCATGGGTCTTTTGTCGATGTTTACGGTGTTGGTCTATTCTTTGTTGGAAGAAGCGGAATTGGTAAATCTGAAATCGCACTTGATTTGATAGAAAGAGGCCACCGCTTGGTAGCTGATGATATTGTATTGATTAACAAAAAAGGCGAAACAACACTTATGGGAACTGGTACCTCGCTGGTTCAACACTTTATGGAAATCAGAGGTTTGGGAATAATTGATGTAAGACAAATGTTTGGTATTAGGTCAATTAGATTTCAAAAGAGATTAGAGATTATAGTAGAGTTAGAAGAATGGAACGAAAACACTGAATACACTCGTACAGGATTGGAGCAAATTCCAATAGAAGTACTTGGAGTAGAAATAAACGCAGTTAAACTTCCTATAATTCCTGGTAAAAACGTAACAGTAATTGCTGAAGTTATTGCATTAAACTATTTATTAAAAACTTATGGTTATGACGCATCAGAAGTCTTTGCAAATAAACTAAGCGAACGAATTAAAAATAAAGGTAATGAAAACCGTATTATTAATTACTTTCAAGGTGATATAGAATAACAAGTTATAAAACAAATTAAAAAAAAAATAACTTCCAAAGATTTAAAACCTTAGGAAGTTCATTTTAAAATAATATACAAATCCAAAATATTAAAAGAATTTATACCTAATAATATTATTTCGCTTTAGCTGATTTCATTTTTTCATAATCAGCCATAAAAGCATTCAAGCCAGAGTCAGTTAAAGGGTGTTTAAGCGATTGCATTAAAACATTATATGGCACCGTCGAAATATGAGCTCCACTTCTTGCAGCATCTAATAAGTGCATAGGGTGTCTGATAGAAGCAGCTATAATCATTGAATCATATTCATTTACATTCCAAATTTCGCAAATATCATCAAGTATATCTGAGGAATTCATTCCAATATCGTCTAATCTACCCATAAATACAGAAACATAAGTAGCCCCAGCATTATTAGCCGCAATAGCTTGAGTAGGAGAAAATACTAAAGTTACATTAGTAGGAATACCTCTTTTAGCAAGTTCATTCACTGCAGTTAAACCATTAGGTATCATTGGTACTTTTATTGTCGCTTCAGGAAACCAAGAAAGTATTTCATCTGCTTCTTTAAGCATCTCATCTGCTTTTATTGAGTTAACCTCTACCGATAAATGCCCACCAACAGTAGAATAAATTTCCTTAATGATATCCTTTACATCTTTGGTTGGATCTTCTTTAGCCAACAAAGAAGGATTAGTTGTTACTCCAGATATAAAACCATAAGAAGCAACTTCTTTGATGTGAGCTAAGTTTGCTGTATCGATATATAATTCCATTTTAAATCCTTTATTTTTTAATTCTAATTCACAAAATTAAAAAATATATATTTAATTTGGTAAAAATATTAAATATTAATTATTAATATCACATACAATACTATAAATCAATTAGTTAAAAAATCAAATTATTTTTATTATATATCCTATCAATTTCATCAAAATTGTCATCAATTTCTTCAACGTAAAATTTCTTTAAAATGTCATGAAACTCATTTTCATTTTCCACAATATTAATAAAAAGTTTACTTCCATTTCTAATTACTAAGTTTTTGGGTAACTCAATATTACCATTTTCAAACTTTGTAGATATCATTGCTTTCATAGTTAGCTCCATTTTATAAGATAAGTATTTTTTATTGTCCCAATTTTTTTCAATATCTTAATAGTTTTTTTAAGTTTATGATTTACAATTAATTTCATTCCTTCATTATGAGTTCTATTAAACATAAATAAATCATTAGGGCTATCTCCTGCAATAATTAAAGGTTTAAAAGTCTTAGTAATACTATCTATTACTAAGCCCTTACCTTCATTGATAGGAAAAGGATTTTCTAATTCATTTGTTAAAATATTACCATTTAAAATATTTTTAACTCCGTAAACATTTTTTAAATTAATTTCAGGGAACCAATTAGATATAACCGTTTCAGCAATGTAATGGCTGCTAGCAGTAATTACATAAACTTGGTATTCTCTTTCTATCAATTCCTTTAAAATAATTTTAATAGCTTTATTTGGTTTTGGTTTTGGCTTTAGAATTTGATAGTCTCCCTCAATAAATTTTAGGGGTTGCTTATCGCTCAAAAGCTCAAGGGTCAACTTACTGAGATTTTCTATACTATTGCCTTCTTTTGCTTTGATAATTTCTTGATAAGCAAATGGCTCACCATTCATAGCCAAACAATTATTATACTCAGCCCAAGTCATTCCCAAAGTCATAGCTAAATTATTATTTTCCTGAAACTTACTCATAAGAATAGCAAGGATAATTAACTCACCAATATCACCAACAAGCAAAGTATTATCCATATCAAAAAAAGCAGTTTTAGGAATATCTAATTGCTTACTTTTAATATCTAAAATATCTAACTTTTTTTGAATTGAATAATTAAACAATTAAGCTCTCCAAGGACCAGTTATTGCAACACATAAACCAGCGTGCTGGATATTCACAAAAAGAGTGCTCCCATCTGGAGAAAAAACCGCACCTGCAAGCTCAGATTCTGCTCCAATATTTTCGGCAATATTATATATTTCTCCAGCAGGTGTAATACCTCTTAAAAATGGATGTTCATTATCTTCACAAACAACTATATCACCCCAAGGAGAAACAGTCATATTATCACAATTTTGCAAAACATTGCTTCCAGGTGATTCTACAAATAATGTAACTTTACCCGGTACCTCACTTTCTTTTTCAGTTCCCTCAAAAGCGCTAGGAACATATTTAAATATTTGTCCCATTTTTGCTACTCCACCATTAGTGCAGCACCAAAACAACTCACCATTACCAAACCACATACCTTCACCTCTTGCAAAAACTGCTGCGCCGTCTTTATTTGCTCTATATCTTAAATCATCTTCAGGAGATTCAACGTTTTCTAAATCAATCCACTCAACTTGCATTTCCTCATTTAATTTAGTCTCTACTCCACTTTCCTCCCAATTCCTTGTATCCATTGATTTATTATTTTTTATAGCAAGGGCTTGTAATTTTCCACCTTTCAACAACTCACCATAAACATTTGGAATATATCTATATATACAAGAATCATATCTATCTTCTGTTAGATATACAATTCCAGTATTAGGGTCAACAGAAACTGCCTCATGATTAAATCTTCCCATTGATTTTATTGGAATTGGTTCAGAAAGTTTTGGAACAGGGGAGGGGCTTACTTCAAAACAGTAACCGTGGTCTTTTTCTCTTTCGTTTGATTTTTTACTTACAGTCTCTTCGCAAGTAACCCATGTTTTCCATGGAGTTATACCACCTGCACAATTATTTTCAGTGCCTAACAAACTCATGAACTCTTTTTCTACTTCTTGAGTTTTAGTATTAAAAACTACATTTGAAGTCCCACCTAATCCTGGCATTTGACCAAAACCATAATCGTAAAATTTAGTTTTATCTGCATTTTTAAGTAATGATAAATCTTCTCCGAATGCGCCTTCTTTTAGCCATTCCGGATTAATCTCATGATTTCTTACAATTATACATCTATCTTTATCAAGCTGGAAAGTACCCATAGCATCCATTTTACCAGGAATTAATAAGTCTCCTTCCATTTTATTTCCTTGCTTCGAAATAATTTTATACGAAAATCCTTTTGGTAAATTTAACAAACCATTAGGATCTTTAATTAAATCTCCATATCCTAATTTGGGCACAATATCTTTTGTAACCTTATTCGTTTCTTTTACATCACAAGAACTTAGCCCAAGAGAAAAAAAGTTTGCTAAACCCATAAAACCAACACTGTAACCAGCCGATTGCTTAATAAAGTCTCTTCTATTTTTTTTGTTTTCTTTCATATTTTCTAATTTTTATAAATTTAACATGCAAAATTAAGATAGATAAATTAGTTTAGAATAAATTCTAAGTTAATTTAGAGTTAAGACGAATAAAATTATAAAACCAATAAAAAAATCCTCTAAATATTATAAACATTAAGGGGATTTTATATTATTCAACATTTTTTTAATAATTTTAACTATTCTTCACTGGTCTCTAAGCTAGTTTCTAACTTGTTACCACTTTTTAAGACTTTGACATTACAAGATAAAAATAAACTTATAACAAAGCCCCAGCCCATAGTAATAAAAATAATACCTGATGTAGTTATTGGAAATTCCATTTACTCACCTTTTTTTATTAATTCTTTATATTTTTCATACAAACCTTGCTCATCACCTGGAGCATAGCCATTGTGTTCCCAAACAATATTACCCTTGCCATCTACTAAAAAAGTATGTGGCGGATTATTTACATTCATAGAACGTTTTAAATCAGAGTTTGGGTCAAGCAAAACTTCATAAGTCCAACCACGACCTGAAACAAATGGTGCTACTCTTCTAGAGTTTCTAGAATCATCAATAGAAATTGCATAAACTTTCATACCGGTTTCTTTCTGCCATTTTTCATAATGTTCGTTAATATTATTTAACTCCTGAATACACGGCTTACACCAAGTAGCCCAAAAATTGATAATATATGGCTTACCATCATTATGCATATCTTTAGTATCAAATGTTTGACCTTTAGTATCTTTTAATTTTACAGATGGAACAGTTCTATCATTTGCTTTTAAAGAAAAAGCAATAAAAATTAACAATAAAGAGTACATGATATTCGTTTTCATAAATAAATTCTCACTTTTTTTTAAAAAAAATTCTTAACTTTGTATTTAATACGTTTACAATATTAAAAAAGTTTAGTCAAAAGAACAAATAAAAGGAATAAATTATGAAATTACTTTTAACAATTATCACTTTGGTATTTGTAGTATATTCAACAAATGCACAATCCCTAAAGCTTCAGTGGGTAGATGAATTTGTAGAAAAAAACTTTATAACCACTGACCCTGATTCATTGCTCTATCAATATCAAGCCACCTCCTACGGTGAAATTATAAATACTAGCAATCAGGATATTGAGGTTTTCTCAAGCATGAAATTTATTGAAAGAGCAGATAGCCATTCAATAAGTTACTGCACAATAGTATGTTACAATGCAATGGATGAAGATTTTGTAGAAACCCAAACATATCCTTGGAAAGCCGGGCAATCTTCTAATGAAATTTTCTTTCCAAGTTTCCAGATTTACTTACATCCTTATCCACCTAACACATGGGAAGACATAAGAGTACCAGGAAAAACTAAAGTTAGAATTAAGTTTATGAATGTTGCTGACCCTGAGAACGATTTTATAGAAATTGACATTAATTATGATATTTCAGTAGATGGAGTAAAATCTGTAACGTATGAAATACCTAAAGAATTTGTTCTATTTCCTAATCCAGCAAGTGATGTTGTGACCTTAGATGTCAAAAACGAGCAAAAAGTAGATTTCGCAAATTCTTCTGTAAAAATTTATGACCTACTAGGTAATGTTGTTTTAAGAGTAGATAATTATAATCCGATGCAAGAAATCAATATATCTTCGCTTTCAACAGGAAGATATATCAAAGCAATAACAGACAATAAAGGAAAAACATATACATTGCCTTTAATTAAGAAATAAAAAGAATTTGGAAAAATAAAATTTTATTAGATAAATTTTCAACATAAAAATAATTTTATTTGGAAATAAAATTAAATATACTTAATTTTGTAATTCTTTTTTTAACGAAGGCAATAAAAATGGATAAGTTAATTTTAATGAATGAAATGTTTAAAGAAAAAGCTTTAAGCATTAGAAAAGAAAAAGATGGCGATTCTTTTCAAGAGCGCCCACAATTCAAAGCTGGCGACCAAATAAATGTTGCTGTTAGAGTATCTGAAGGTAATAAAGAAAGAATCCAAAACTACAAAGGTATTGTAATTGCAAAACAAGGTGGCGGATTAAGTGAAACTTTTACTGTTAGAAAAATTTCAAACGGTGTTGGAGTTGAAAGGATTTTCCCAATTTACTCTCCTCACATCCAAAAAATAGAAGTATTAAAAGTTGGTAAAGTTCGAAGAGCGAAATTATTCTACTTACGTGGAATGAGCGATAAGAAAACTAAACAAAAACTTAGCTAATGATTTTAAAAAAGACCACATTTTGTGGTCTTTTTTTTTATAAAATATTTTAAAATTTTGAACCTATTTTAAGTTTAATGTTATTTTATGTACTTATAACAACTTTTCATAAAAAATTTCGTTTTAACAAAAAAAATAGGACATAAAAACTTAATGAAACAAGTAATTCTCTTAATACTGATTTTCTTATCGACTACTAAATCACAAGAAAACAAAACACTTAGCGGATACATCAAAGACAAATCTTCGGGCGAAACTCTAATCGGAGCAAGTATATCAGTAGTAGAACTTAAAACCGGAGCATATTCAAACGCTTACGGATTCTACTCAATCTCAATCCCAAAAGGTAAATACACCATTCAAATATCTTACGTAGGATATGAAAACTTTTCAAAAGAAATAATATTAGATGATAATAAAAAAATTGATTTTGAAATTACTTCTTCATCGCTTGGAACTGATGAAGTTATAGTAACCGCAGAAAAAGAAGACCAAAACATTAAAACAATAGAAATGTCTTCAATTTCAGTGAATACTGAAGTAATTAAAAAAATGCCTGCATTATTAGGAGAAGTTGATGTAATCAGGTCAATTCAGCTTCTTCCTGGAGTTTCTACAGTAGGCGAAGGAGCTACTGGGTTTAACGTAAGAGGAGGGGGAATAGACCAAAACCTTGTTTTACTTGACGAAGCACCGGTTTATAACTCATCTCACCTGTTTGGATTCTTTTCTGTATTTAATCCAGACGCAGTAAAAGATGTTAAATTAGTAAAAGGTGGAATCGGCTCTGAATATGGAGGTCGATTATCCTCTATATTAGATGTACGCTTAAAAGAAGGAAATGCACGTAAATTCAATGTAGATGGAGGAGTAGGGGCTATATTTTCTCGATTTGCTGTAGAAGGACCAATAATTGAAGATAAAGTTTCATTCCTTGTAGCAGGTCGTAGGTCTTATATAGACGTTCTTGCAGGACCATTCTTACCAGACGATTTAGAAGGTTCACAATTCTATTTTTATGACTTAACTGCTAAAGCAAATTGGAAAATTGATGACAAAAATACATTATTTGTTTCAGGATATTTTGGAAGAGATGTTTTTGGTGCTGGATTCATATTTAACTGGGGAAGCCAAACAGGGACAATAAGATGGAATCACTTATTTAGCGATAAATTATTCTCAAACCTTACTTATTATTACTCAAATTATGATTATGTTCTTGGATTTGGTGAAGGAAATTTAGATAGATTTGATTGGAATTCAAATATAGTAACCCAATCCTTAAAAAATGACTTCACTTACTATCTATCTCCAAAAAGCATAATCAATTTTGGAGCTGAAGCAATTTATTATGATTTTGAACCAGGTAACGCAGTGGGTATATCTAATGGAATAAGCGTTCCAATTTCTCTTGATAAACGTTATGCAGGCCAAATTGCTACCTACATCGGTCACGAGTGGAACCCTACGGATGTACTCTCCTTTAAATATGGTCTTCGTGGTTCTTACTTCTCTTACTTAGGACCTGGAACTTATTATGACTATGGAGATACAACAATAGGTCTTCCAAAACCAGTTATTAACACTTATCAAGCAGATGATTGGGAAAATATATCAGACTATATGAATCTTGAGCCAAGATTTAGCATGAATTATATCTTATCTGATGTTAATTCAATCAAATTATCATACAACAGAATGGTGCAATATCTACATTTAGTATCAAACACAGCAGCAGCGACTCCTTTAGATTTATGGACACCGTCTACTAACAACTTGCAACCTCAATTAGCTGACCAATATGCTATAGGTTACTTCCAAAATTTTGATGATAACCTTTTTGAAACCTCAGTTGAAGTATTTTATAAAGACCTTCAAAATCAAATAGAATATAGAGATGGTTCCGACCCTCTACTTAATGAATTTCTTGAAGGAGATTTTCTATTCGGAAAAGGTCGTGCATATGGAGCAGAGTTTTATATCAAAAAAACAAAAGGCGATTTTAACGGTTGGATAAGTTATACTCTTGCTCGTTCCGAAAGACTTGTAGAAGGTATTAATAATTTTGACTGGTTTCCAGCAAGATTTGACAGAACTCATGTTTTAAACATAGTAGCATTCTACAAATTAACAAAAAAATGGGAACTATCCAGCAACTTTACATACACTACTGGAACTCCAGCAACATTCCCAACTAATGGATATTTCTATCAAGGTCAATACATTCCACACAACGCTTTTAACCAAAGAAACGGAAATAGAATACCGGCTTATCACAGATTAGACTTATCTGGTACTTACAAACCTTTCAGCGAACCAGACGACTGGTGGAAAGGAGAATGGGTTTTTTCAATTTATAACGTTTACAACAGAAGAAATGCGTTTTCAGTATTTCCAGAGTTAAACGGTCAAGGAATACCACAAGCAACCCGATTAAGTATAATTGGTTCTATAGTTCCTTCAGTTTCTTATAATTTTAATTTTGACGTACAAAACTTAGGTAAAAAATGAAAAAAATAATATTAATCATTATAACTCTTTATTTAATCTCTTGCGAAGATCCAATTGATATTAATATAGATAATGGTTTTCCACAACTTGTAGTAGATGCTGTATTAACTAATGAAGCCAGAGAACAAAAAGTTTTTTTATCACTTTCAAGCGCGTATTTTAATCAAGAAATATTACCCGTAAGTGAAGCAACTGTTAAAATAATCGACAGCCAAGGAAATGAAATACTTCTTGAAAATAATAATACTTCAACTTACACATTCGTAACTGATGAAGAACCTTTTAAACCAGGAATTAATTATACTTTAGAAATAGAGTATAACAATCAAAAATACCTAGCAACAAGCAGTACCAGACCTGTTCCTCCAATTGATTCAATTACATGGACTAAAGAATCAGTATTCTTTGGAGATGTTGATTCTCTTATAGTTGCACAATTTTGGGGTGTAGATTTAATGGGAATAGGTGATGTTTATTGGGTAAGAAGTAAACTAAATGGAAAATATACAGATAGAACTACAATAGCATTTGATGCAGCAACAGGTAGAGGTTCAGTTACAGATCAGGTTCCTTTTATAGCACCTGTTAGACTTAGTATAACTCCTAACAGTACAGAATTTGGTGAAAGATTAGAATTCGGTGATGAGCTTGAAGTTGAATTATATTCTGTATCATCGGAATTTGCTGATTTTTGGTTAATAATGCAAGACCAACTAAACAATGCAGGTTTATTTGCTACTCCTTTAACAAATGTACCTTCAAACATTAAAAACATAAACCCCAACGGACCTAAGGCTCTTGGCTGGTTTGAAGTACATAATATTTCAAGAGACTCAGCAACAATAACCCAAGACAAAACCAACAACAGAGCAGAATAAAAAAAATATTCAAATTAATTAAAAAGACACGTTTTATCGTGTCTTTTTTTTGTTTTAATATTTCAAAAAAAATATAATATCATATTCAATTATTAAAAACTATTCTTCATTAGAATATATCTTCGAACAGTGAAGCTCTTTTACTAAATTATTATAAAATAATAACTCTAAAGTTTCATCCAAATACTTTTCGCATTCACTATCCCAATTCCTGGTTATTCTTCCATGACGAGTGTTATCATTATTTATAATGTCCTCGTTAGAAGAGATAGTAAGAGTATTAAAAATATTAATATAATCTTCCACAAGCACTTTACCATCTTCATATTTTACAACCCAAAACAGCATAGGAAGTCCAAATTTAAAAGATTCAAACCAGTCCTCACTTATATCTAATATTGCCTCTGGATGACTAAATACTATCTCAGAACCTCCCACAGAGGGCACATTCATCAAATCTATTTCATACCTTTCATTTAATATAATCTTAGATATATCAAAAAGATATTCACTCTCAAAAGGAATACTTAATTTATTCAAATCTTTATAATTAGAAGTAATATTCAAACCAATAATATTAGTAAAATCCTCCAAAAACAAACAAGTAGTAGGGATAATCCTAACATCTACATCCTTCTTAAGTTTTGCATAAGTAACTGGGTCTATAAGTCCACCCTCTAAAATTCCATTTCTTATTTTTGTGATAATATCATCTTGAGATAAATTTATAAGTTCAACATCTTGAGTCTTAGTTAAATTTTCTTTCAAAAGTAAATCACTAATTAAATTTTTTGTGTAGCCAATCTTCATTTTTGTTTCCTTTAATTTTCAAAATTAAGGATAAAATAAATAAAAAGAAAATTTACATAATAGTAATAAAGTTCTAAAAATCCCTTAATTTTGTATTTTAAAATTAACTAAAAAGGTATCTGAATCAATAAACTATATAAAATATGGCTCTTAACTTCAACTATAATAATACTATTGTTAATTAGTCCGATAATTAGTTTATTGTCAAGCAGTTTCTCTCTTAATACTATTATATGGGAACATATATTCGAAAATCAATTATTTAATTATCTATCAAATACTTTAATAATCATAATTCCTGTTCCAATAATATCCTTAGTTATTTCATACATATCAGCTTATTATATAAGTTTTTTTGACATCAAATTCAGAAAGCTTTTTGATATATTGATGATATTCCCTTTAGCAATACCATCTTATATAATGGCATATACTTACAGTGATTTTTTTTCATATTCAGGAGATTTTTATTTGCTTCAAGAGATTCTTGGATTAGATCAAACTTCATTTGTAAGATTTAATTTCTTCAATACTATAAATCTAATATTTATTTTATCATTTTCACTTTTTCCATATCTATACATTGCTCTTAGGGTCTATTTCTCTTCACTTCCTGAGCAATTAATAAACACAGCAATATCACTAAAAATATCAAAAATAAAAATTGCCCTTAAAATTCTACTTCCATTATCAAGACCTGCTATAATCGGTGGGGGATTCTTAATAATAATGGAACTATTAAATGAATATGGAGCGGTTAAATATTTTGGACTTAATACTTTTACTGTAGGAATATTTAAAGTTTGGTTAGGAATGGGTTCCCTCGACTCTGCTTTAAATCTATCTTTATATTTATTTTTATTTGTTTGTTTACTTTTTGCTTTAGATTATTATTTAAAAAAAAATAAAAGCTTTGAATTTAAAAGAAACAAAAAAATCGCAAACCTTCAAAAATTATCACCAACTAATAATTTATTTGTTTTAAGTTTTATTATAATCATTAATATATTTTCGTTTATTTTACCATTTACATTGATTTTGAAAAATGCACTTACTCTTAGCAATTACACTTATTACTCTGAAATAATGACTATTACATTTAATTCATTTTTAGTGTCATTTTTAACATCAATAATTATAATTATTTTTTCAATTATTTTAATTTATTCAAATAAATTAAATAACTTCACCTTTGTGAACCTAATAACAAAAACATCAACTTCTGGATATGCAATCCCTGGAGCTGTAATAGCTATCTCCTGTATTGTAGTTTTAAGTTTTATTGAAAACAACTTAATATCAAGTCTATCTATATCAATAAATTCTACAATATTTCTTTTAATATTTGCCTTAATAATAAGATTTATTGCTGTTTCTTTTAATACCATAAACGCTGGATTTGAGAGTTTAGGAAATGAATATGACAAAACATACAGGTCTTTAGGAAACTCTCCGTTAAAATCTTTAATAAAAATAAATATTCCAATAATGAAAAAAGTAATACTATCTGCTTTTATCCTCACATTTGTTGATATTACAAAAGAATTACCCCTAACCTTAATTCTCAGACCATTTAATTTTGACACACTTGCAACCCGAACATTTGATTTCGCGGGTGATGAAATGCTTAAAGAAGCTTCTCTACCTGCTCTAATGATTATTTTAATTGGTATAATACCAATATTATTTTTTAATAAATTGAAGAAATGATATGCCTAATTTAGAAATATTAAACTTAAATAAAAATTACAATGATGTGGTTGCTTGCCACAATATTAATTTGAATATTGACTTAGGTGAGATAGTTTGTTTGATTGGAGAAAGTGGGTGCGGAAAATCTACGCTTTTAAAACTAATTTCTGGTTTTGAATATGCTGATTCTGGAGATATTATTTTAAATGAAAGAAAAATTGTAGGCGATAAAACCTTTGTAAAACCTGAAGACAGAAATATTTCAATTCTTTTTCAAGAACATTCGCTCTTCCCGCATTTAACAATAAAAGAAAATCTTGAATTAGCATTAAAAGGTAATATTAACGACAAATCTAAATATCAAGAATTATTATCTATCAGTAATATAAATGAATTAGAATCACGTTACCCACACCAAATATCAGGTGGGCAGCAACAAAGAGTTGCACTCATGAGAACATTACTTTTAAAACCAGATTTAATCCTACTTGACGAGCCATTCAGTAACTTAGATGAAAACACAAAGAATAACTTAAGAACTTATTTCCGAAAAGTATTAAAAGATAGTAAATTAACAACAATTCTTGTTACTCACGATACCCAAGATGCTGCAATACTTGCCGATAGGATTTTAGTAATGAAAGAAGGTAAAATTATCTCTGATAATAATTACAATATCTTATACACAAAACCAAATAATGAATATATATCAAAACTTTTCAAAAATATAAATGTTCTAAAGCCAGATCCATTTGGTATTAAACATAATTCTCTAATTGGTATATTTCCATATTCGATTAAATTAAATGAAGGAAATTTAAAAGCTAATGTAGTTCTTTCCACCCCACATTATGATAAACATCATATAACTTTAGAACTTGAAGACCAGTTATTCTTTACAATCACTGATGAAAATATTCCACTCGAAACAGAAGTAAACTTTTCAGTTGATATTGATAGTGTAATTTATTATTAAATATATGCTTTAAAAAGATTTATAAGAAAGACTTTAAAAATTTATTCAAAAAAAAACTAAAAAAATAAGCCGAGTATTTCTACTCGGCTTATTATTGTTGTTTTCAATAAAGGGGTTATTTATTTACAACAAATTTCTTGAATACTTGACCTTTGTTTGTTTCAACCAAAATAAAGTATGTTCCAGAATTAAAACTTGTTAAATCAAGTGTTACATTTGTAGATGTAACATTTTGAGATAACATTAATTCAGATTTTGAATTATAAACTTTGAACGAACTTGGAATTGCTTGATTAATATCAATTTGTATTTGCTCTCTTGCAGGGTTAGGATACAAAGAAGCAAGATTAGAAAGTTGCTTATTTACAGAGCCAACAAGATCTAGAGGAATTACATCACCTCTTGATGTAACAACAAATAATCCAAAATCTTGATCATTTGTTGCATTTGGTTCATCTGCAGTAGATAAAAATCCAGATGCCATAACTAAAATACTTGAGCCTACAAAACTTGTTAAAGGCGCATAATAGGTGCCAACAACAGTTTCTGGTGAGTTATGAGCTGTAACAGTTAAATCCCAATCTTGAGTAACTTCGATTGCTGTCCATCCGTTATCATTAGCGTAATCCAAGTTAAGAATTACTGGATTAAATAAATCGTCAAATACATCAACTGCAGGTGCGTCAGTAACACCATGAAAAGCATTAAACATTAATAAATTTTCCGCTGATGAAGCAGCCATTCCTTCAATAATGTGTAAATTAAATGCAATATCTCTTCCTTCAGCACCTGAGTTAAATCCTTCGCCAACAACACCATTAGCAATAGCTATATATTCAGCACCCGCTTCAAGAGTAGGTAGAACAAAAGTTTTAACTTGACCTTCTTCTACGCTTGTACTAGTTGGTAAGTTTACAGAAATTTCATAACTTTCGTTTACATTAAATGGTAAATAACGAGTTGCGGATCTAAATGAGAAATTATCAAGAGCTAATTCACCATTAACATATATGTCAACTTCTGCTGCTGCTGGGTCAGCTGAATTATGTACAATTTGAATAAATGCTGTGTTAGCATCTGTTTCTTCATATACAGGTAATTGAATAACTGTTCCATCTGCCAAAGCTGCATAAATACCAAAAGCATATTCTTCTGTAACATTATCAGGTTGAGATTCAGTAGATAAAAATCCTGAAGCAAAAACTACTAACGCTTCACCCTGTAAAGCTGAAAGTGGAGCTATAAATTGACCAGCTAGAGCTTCTTTGTTTCCAGCAACAGTAATAGATAAAATATAATTATCAGCTGGTAAACTAACATAATTAGTAAAGCTACCATAATCTAAATTTGGAACTAAAGGATCAGCTTCTAAATCTGCATAAATATCTACAGCAGGTGCGTCAGTTGAACCATGGAATACATTTATATCAACTTGCTCAGCATTTGAACCAGTTTTTCTACCACCAGTTGGGAATAATTGAAATGTAATATCTCTTCCATCAGCGCCATTAGTAAAGCCATCACCAGCTACTCCATTAGCCACAACTACATAATCAGTATCAGCCATTAAAGCAGGTAAATTAAACACGCCAATTTGACCATCATCTACGCTTGTGCTATTTGGTAAATTAACAGAAACCTCATATTCAATACCTGGAGCTAAACTTAAATACTGAGTTGCACTTCTAAATTCAAAGTTAGTCAAAACTTTATTTCCATCAATATAAATATCTACAAATTTTGCTGCAGGGTCAGCTGCATTATGAATAATTTGTACATAAGCCATTGGTTCAGGTTCTTCTTCAATTTTTTCTAAAGGAATTACCAAACCATTCGGGAATGCAGCATATAAGCCAAAAGAAAACTCTTCAGATACATCGCCTGGTTGAGCTTCAGTATCTAAAAATCCAGAAGCAAAAACAACAGCAGTTTGTCCAGCTAAATCACTCAAAGGAGCAATAAATCTTCCAGCAACAGCATCTTTATTACCAGCAACTGTTACAGTTAATTCGTAATCTGCAGGTTCTAATGACACATATCCGGTAAATGCGCCGTAATCAAAATTAGGCACAAGAGGATCACCATTAATATCAGCATAAATATCTACAGCAGGTGCGTCAGTTGAACCATGAAAAATATTTACATCAATTTGATTTGAGTTATTAGCTTCTGCTCTACTTGGAGAAGCAAATAAATTTAAAGAAATATCACGATCTTCGCCGCCATTAATAAAGTCCTCTCCAGCAACACCATTTGCAATTATTGTTGTTTGAGAATTCTTTTCAAGTGCAGGTAATGTGAAAGTTTTTAAAGCACCATCTTGAGAGTTGTTTGAAGTAGGTAAATTTATTGAAACATTAACCGGTTCACCAGCTACAACTGGTACATAAGTAGTTGCATTTCTAAAACGAATATCATCTCCAACTTTCATTCCACCAACGTATATATCAACTACTTCTGCTGCAGGGTCTGCTGCATTGTGTATAATTTGAACTGCTGCAAAATCAACTTGCGGTAAAGGAATAACAATACCTGCTGAAGCAACAGCTAGCAATCCAAAGCTATAGATATTAGCGTTTACTGCTCCATTATTCTCATCTTCTGGAGATAAAAATCCACTTGCAACAACAACTGCACCTATTCCAGCGGCAGTTGTTAAAGGAGCTGAATAATCTCCAACTATAACATCCTTATTACCAGCAGCAGTTATTCTTATGTTGTAGAAGCCTGCAGATAACATTAAAAACTCTGTTGATTGAGCGTAATCTAGATTTGGAACTTGTGGTTCATCTGGAAAATCTTGACCAGAAGATGCAATATAAACATCAACTGCAGGAGCATCAGTAACTCCATGATAAATACTTACAGCTACCTGTCCAATACTTCCTGACATTCTTTTACCAGGTATTACCTTCAAGTCAAAAGCTATATTTCTATCCATATCAGGACTATTGAATACATCAGTATTTAATACACCATTTGCAATAACTACGTATTCTTGATTGTCAACCAATTGACCCAGTTCAAAAGTCTGAATTACTCCATCCATCACATTTTGAGAGTTACTATTTGCAACTGTAACAACAACATCAACTCCTGCAGGAATTGGTATATAAGGAGTTGCTTCTCTGTAATTAAAATCATCTAATGCATCAGGTTTCATACCATTTACATATATATCTACTATATTAGCTGCGGGATCTGAAGAATTGTGAAATATTTGAACCTGCGCATCTGCAAGCAAATTATTTGAGAATAAACAGAAAATCCCTATCAGAAATGTTATTTTTGAAATAACTTTCATACTAAACCTCTTTTAAAATATTAATAAAAATTATTGTTTTTTTTAATTGACCTTATAAATTGAAAGTCTTCTTTCAGCTTTTAAATAAATATTACCATTATATTCATCATATTCAATTTCCTTAACAAGCCCTACACCTTTTGCATAAAACTGCTCTTTAAATAAATACTTCTGGTTACTATCTTTGTATATTCTATATAAATTATATTGATAACAATCAAAATCCACACTATTAATTTCAATCTTATGATTTTTGTTTACTAAAATTACTTCAATATTACATTTATCACTCAAACTCGTTCTATAAAAATCTTTATGAACCAACTTATCATTTTCGTCAGTTTGATAATTTAAAACCAAAAAATTATCCGAAGGAAAATAATTTGGAACTCTATACCACAGACCATCATCTGAATAACTATAAAAATGTTCTATAGATGGTTCTGAACTCTTATTAATTTGATACCAAAGCTTTCCTTTAGTTATATGAGTTGACTGAACATTAATTACATACTCCATTTCAGATACTTCTTGGTTACTACTATTAAAAATAGTTTCCGTGTAATGCCATTTGTTACCTTCAGATAATGGGAATAGTTCTTTTTCTATTATACTCTTATCCACATTCCTTTCTATACCAAGAGGTTCCTGACATGATACAAATAAAACTAAAACAAATATAATTAATAATTTCACCATAATTTTGCTCCTAAAAATAGTCCAAATTTACTTGAATTATAATAATTTTCATTGAAAGTAAAATGGAGAGTGGAGAATTCTAAACCAAAAATAAAATCAGTGGGAAATACACTATTTATTTCTCTACCAATTCTAATTCTATTATAAAGTCCTGAAAAATTAGTATTCGTGCCGATAGCACCATATAAATTAATTTTATCCAAAACACTATAATTTATTGCAAAACCAATATTTGTAAAATTAGGTCTCTGCGTATAAATAATAGTCCTTTCAAAATTATCGTTTTCAGTAAACGACTGCAAAAATGTTTCTTGCTGAATCTCCAAACCAAGTCCAAAATCTTCCGAAATATTATAAATAAGATTTGCACTCAAATTATTAAATTCACTTAATTTATTTGGTTGAATAGGATTACTTTTAAAATTAAAAGTTGGTGATAACATCAAACTCATAGATAATTTAGAATTGCTTTCATCGTCTTGTCTATTGTTAATAATTTTATTGAGATCATATTGATAGTTATTAATCGCATCATAATTATCTATATAATTATAAGAAGATAAAATGTTAGATTCAGAAATAGAATTTATAACTACCTGATTATCATCGTTATTCTTTAAATTATTATAAAAATTTAAAAGTTCTTTTTCACTTGAAAAACTAACCATTTTTCCATCAGAATCAAGCCCCACAAATTTATCTTTGTAAACATACTTAACAATGTTATTTTGTTTAATACTATATTGATAAGCATTCTTATCATAACCATTGTTATTGTTAGTGTTAGATTTATTACTATTAGCTTTCAATTCATCATTTACAAGTCCATCATTATTAAATGAATTAACAAACTTGTTATTCAAATCAGGAATATCTTTAATCACTGTAGTTAAAACTTTGTAATCTTTGTCAAAGTTACTATCGTTACCAATAAAAAAGTAATTATATAAAAACACTAACGTAAGAGTTGTAAATACCGCTGGTAAAGAAAATCTAACAAAGTTAGATTGTAGAAAAGGAAGAGAGCCAAAAAAACCTGCTTTTTTCATACCTAATTTTGAAAAAACTTGATTCACACTTTCGGCACTTGGTTGGAAGATAGCATTATTTGAAGTAAAAGTATTCTCAACTTCCATAATTTTTTTCATCTTCTGCTGAGCAACTTCATTTCCTGCTAACTGCTCAAATAAACTTTTATCCATCTCTGGAGTAGAAGTTCCATCTATAAATTCTAAAATTAGTTCATTTATATTCATAATTATTCTTTGAACTCCAAATCTTTAATATATGGTTCTAATATTTCGAGTAACTTAATTCTAGCTCTGTTCACTCTAGTTTTAGCACCTTCTAATGTTAAATCTAAAACTTGTGCAACTTCTTCAAACTTGAGGCCATCTATTTTTTTCAAAATAAAAGCTTCTTTATACTTGTCATCCATTAAATCTAACGAACGCATTACAATTTCTAATAACTCTTGATTAGCATAAAAGTTTTCTTCATTAACAATCTTGTGATAATCTTCCACTTCAACTTTATTCTTTTTATCTCTTCTATAATTAAGGCACATGTTTCTAGCAATTTTAATCAAATAACTTTGCAAGTTTGTTATCTCTGAGCCATTTTTTACATTATTATAGAATCTTATAAAAGTTTCTTGAAATATATCTTCAGCTTCACTTGTAAAACCTATAACAGTTCTAACGTAAGCATTAACATTATAGGAATAGCGGTCAAAAATAGTTTCAAAAGCTTTATCTGAAACTTTCCTTTTACCTTTCATCATTTCAACTAATTCAGAATCACTAAATGTTTTGTAATTTTTCAGCATTGTTTTCCGATTTTAAACAATAGACACATTAAAATTATAGTTAGGTTCAAAAATATTAAATAAAAAAATATTTAAATAGACGTGAAATCTTCTAAATAATTTTAAAACAAATATTTTACAAAGATATTAACATAAGTATAAAAATTATAGAATGCAATATATAATAAATAAAATCTCCAAAAAATCTAAATAATGACCAAATTGACTACCAAAATAGCTACCAAAAAATATTTTTTTACAGAAAAAAGAAAGTTAGAAATATATACAAGTAATAATTAAAAAAGTATTTCAAAAAAAAAAAAAAGAAAAATTAATTGTAATTATTTTAAAAAAAAAGACTTACAAAATAATTGTAAGTCTTTTTCTTAGTACACCCGAAGAGATTCGAACTCCAAACCTTCTGATCCGTAGTCAGATGCTCTATCCAGTTGAGCTACGGGTGCACAATTAAGAATACAAAATTACGTAATTTTTGCTAATTTTAAAAAATGAATTTAACAAATTTAAAAAATATTACTTTAACTCAAGTTAATCTTACTTTAAATGAGCAATTACTTATTGATGTAAGCTGTGAAATAAAACAAGGTAAGATAACTACTTTAGTCGGAGAATCTGGCAGTGGAAAAAGTTCACTGCTTAAAATAATTCTTGGACATTTACCTTTTGATTCTGGAGAAATAATAGTCTCGGGTAAGAAATTAATTCAAAAAAATATAAATAAAATCAGAGAACAATTAGCATGGATTCCAAATTCAGACATAAAATTTCCAGATATAGAACTAAATACATTTGTTAATAATCTAAATATAAAATTAAATTTGTTTGAATATAATTTAGAAAAATTCAAACTAAGTAAAGAAATACTTAATAAGACATTTTCACAAATAAGTAGTGGCGAAAAACAAAGATTACTCGTCGCAATAGCTGTTAATTTTCAACGAGATATTTGGTTAGCAGACGAAATAACTTCCAGTTTAGATAATGAAAATAAAATTATAGTATTAGACTATTTAAAAAAATCAAATAAAACAATATTCTGCGCCACTCATGACAAAGACTTAATAGATATTGCGGATGAAGTATTTCAAATAAAAAACAAGAGGTTAATTAATGACATATAATATCGAATGGCTTGACTTGCTTCTTGGCTCAACAATTATTATTATACCAATATCAATAATTTTATATGCAAAAATAAAATTATTTAAAGATTTATTACTTTCAATCTTAAGAATGACTGGGCAGCTTTTACTTGTGGGTTTTTATCTAAAATATATAATCGAATGGGATAATATTTATCTAAATATATCATGGATTTTACTTATAATCGTCGCAGGTTCAATTTCTATCACAAAACGCTCTGAAGTTGATATAAAATATACGCTATTCCCGGTATTAACTGGATTTTTCATTAGTTTTATTCTTGTAACTATCTTCATCTCTTATTTCTATTTCAGGAATATGAATTATTTTACAGCACAATTTATGATTCCAATATCAGGAATGTTAATAGGCAATTCAATTTCTTCCTCAATTATTGGAATTAGGTCTATGAGCAAAGATTTAATATCAAAAAAAGAGTTATTTAACTATTATGAAATATTCTCCTTTTCAAGAACAAAATCTACAAAAGAATCAATGAACGCTGCACTACTCGATAGTTTTAAACCAATGCTTGGCAACATCGCAAACATCGGATTGATATGGCTACCAGGTACAATGACCGGACAAATAATTTCAGGAACAAGCCCAATGATTGCTATTAAATATCAAATAGTTATTGTCATCGGATATTTTTCTTGTTGTTTTATTGCAACTTTTATTGCCTTAAATTTGTTTAGAACGAAAGCATTTGATAAATTTGGAATATTAAAAATTAAAATTAAAAATTAATGCCAATCTTAGAAGTAAAAATAAAAAGAATTTCTGATGAATATAAGGAATTAAATCTACCAGATTATAAAACCTCTGGTTCAGCTGGAATGGATATTCTTGCAACTATAAATGAAGAAATTCAAATAGAAAGCGGTAAAATAGCGCTCATCCCAACCAACATTGCAATTGAACTTCCAGTTGGGTATGAATGTCAAGTCAGAAGCAGAAGCGGACTCGCCGCAAAAAACGGTATCTTCTGTTTAAACTCACCAGGAACTATTGATAGTGATTACAGAGGTGAAATTAAAGTAATTCTTGCTAATTTTGGGAATGAAAGTTTTACTATTAAAAATGGTGATAGAATAGCCCAACTCGTAATAGCTAAATATGAATTTGTTCAATGGAAAGAAGTTAATCAGCTTAGCGATTCAAATAGGGGAGAGGGCGGTTTTGGTTCTACAGGATTAAATTAATGGCACTTAATTTGTTATATTAACATTATGAAAAAAACACTTATATTATTATCTCTAATATTAATAATGGCATGCGAGGATAATCGTTTGCCTAATAATACCTTTGCAACAAGAAAAGCAACTTCAGAAAAAGAAATTGTAAACACAAACCAAAAAACTATACCTGGCCAAGTTGTTTCAGTCCAGCTAGAATATATAAATCAAGATTTGTTGGAGCAAAAGCCACTGGTTCATATTTTGATAGCGCCAGCGTTATAGATAGCGACTTATCTTCCTTTGTAATGACTAACTCATTTTACAGAGACGGAAGTCTAAACGCCAGTATTTTAAATTATGCACTTTTTGATTCGGTAACAGTTTATGGAACAGATTTCTGTAGAACAAGAAAAATAGGAACTGACTTCAGCAACCTAAAAGCAGATTCCACAACTTTATGCAACCCACTTAATGTTGATGAAGAGCTAATTGAAGAATAAGAAAAAAAATTATTTATTCTAAAAAAAACTTTTTTTTATTTTAAAAACTTCCATAGTTTTGCAAACGAAAATTTTACAAAACAAATTATTATAAATAGGAATAAAAAAAATGTCCATAACATCAATAGACATATTAGTACCTCCGGCACCTGATTTAATATCAGTTAGCTATACTTATTCTTTTTCTCTAACATTCTCTTCAAACAACAACAACTCTAAGCACAACCTACAGCTAAGGTCGATGCAAATGATGCATAATCATAAGCATTAATTGCGCAATATCTCAAAACAATATCATTCTTAATTTTTTTTTACAAACTTTTAATCTAAATCTTACGGGGATTATTATGTTCCTATTGGAAATATTTAACCTTATTGCTGTTTTTGTTTTTGCAATAAGCGCATCTTTATCAGCAATCAAAAGAAAATTCGATCTTTTTGGAATTGCTTTTGTAGCATTTGTAACAAGCATCGGAGGCGGAACAATTAGAGACGTACTACTTGGAAACTATCCAGTTTCATGGATGAGAGAGCCAAATTACGCATATTCCATTATTGCTGGAGTTTTAGTATCATTTATTTTCACAAGATACTTATACAAACTTAAAAAAACATTTTTCTGGTTCGACACAATCGGAATAGGTGTTGCCTCAGTAATTGGAACTCATAAAGCAATAAACTTCGGCTTAAGCGAACCTTTGTGCATCTTATTTGGAGTAATAAGTGCAATATTTGGTGGAGTTATAAGAGATACTCTATGTAACGATATCCCACTAATTTTCAGAAAAGAAATTTATGCTACCGCTTGTTTAATTGGTAGTACTCTTTATTTAGGACTTTATAAAATTAGATTAGATTTTAATTGGATTATGCCAATTACAATAATGACAACAATTACAATCAGATATGTATCTATAAAATACAAAATCAGATTACCAGAATTAACTTATAAATTAAAAGGAAAACCAAATGTTTAAAAAAATAATAATCTCTAAAGAGGAATATAATTTAAAAATTCCAAAACAACTTCAAGGAAAACCAATTGAAATTTATATTTTTCCGATTGATGAAAAAAATAGAAAAAAACCAATAAAAAAAATTGACTTCGGTTATTGCTAACAATTAAATATTATATTTGTTACAAAAAATTAAGCATTATAAGTCATTATATTAATTAATAGTTATGATATATATAGTTGCAAATAATAAATAATTTATTGAGAATTAAAAATTATTTATTAAATTGCAGTTTAATAGTAAAAAATTTAATTATTAATTATAAAGAGTGTAGTAATATGAAAAAAATTATTCTTCTTTTTACAGTAATCTTAATTCTATTTTCATGCTCTGAGCAAAAGAAAAATGATGAAGAAACAATCTTAGGAAGTAGTGCCCCCAATAACGTAGCCTATTTTTGGGGAAAGGTTGCTTTAGAAGCAACAGCAAATGATACTGAAAAATTTAAACCAAGACCTACTGTTACCTCTAGGATGTTAGGATTAGTTTTTGCATCTGTTTATGATTCTTGGTCAAGGTTCGACGATAAAGCAAATCCAGTATTCATAAAAGATATAGAAAGAATCTCAGAACAAGAAAGAACACAAAAAAATAAAGAGATTGCTATCAGCTATGCTGCTTACAGAACTCTAAGAGAGTATTATTTCTCAGATACAACTCTATTTGTAGAAAAAATGAAAGAGCTTGGTTTAGACCCTTATGATAATTCTACTGACCCAACAACAGCGGTAGGTATTGGAAATCTTGCGGCAGAAAGAATCATCAAAACAAGATTAAATGATGGTGCTAATCAAGATGGTTCTTTAAGCAACGATGGAATATTATACAATGATTACACTGGTTATCAACCAGTCAACCCACCTGACTTTTTAAATGATATCAACAGATGGCAACCAAAAAACTTTGTCTTTGGAGATAAAATTTTTGCACCAGGATGTTTAACTCCTTATTGGCAGTTAGTTCAAACTTTAATGATTGATAGTGCTTCTCAATTTCGTTCTCCACCACCTCCGCTTTACGGAAGTGATTTACTAAAAGAACAAGTTGCAGAAGTAGTAGAATTACAAGCAAACATGACACCCGAAGAAAAAGCTCTTGTAGAAATCATGCGAGATGGTCCAAGATCAGTCCAACAAGCAGGACACTGGTTAATATTTGCACAAGATGTATCTCGAAGAGATTCGCACAATTTAGATGAAGATGTTAAAATGTATTTCCTAGTAACGGCTACAGCAATGGATGGCTTTATTGCTTGTTGGGACACCAAAATGTTCTATGATTATGCAAGACCTTTCGCATTAGTTCATGAATACTTTAAAGGACAAACAATTAAAGGATGGAAAGGTGAAGGTAAAGGTTGGGGCGAAATAAAAGGTGAAGAATGGAGACCATATTCTCCAGAATACTTCTTATGCCCTCCATTTCCAGCTTACGTTTCAGGTCACAGCACAATAAGCGGTGGTTGCGCTGAAATACTTAAACTTTATAAAAAAAGTGATATGTTTGGAACAAGTATTGATCTAGTTCCAGGAGCAATGACTGAACCAGATAATTTAGGTGATACAGTTACATTGCACTTTCCAACATTCACTAAAGCAGCTGAAATGGCAGGAAGGTCAAGAGTACTTGGAGGATATCATATAGAAATTGACAACTCTGAGGGCTTAATATTAGGTAGAAAAATTGCAAACGATATATTTATCAAATATAAAAAATTAGTTGGTGAAGAGTAAGAATCCAAAAATCACTTAAATTAGACTTAAAAGGGGCATCTAGCCCCTTTTTTTTACATATACTTCTTAAACTCCTCTTTCCAATTTACACCAGGTGAGAGAAACTTATCATCAAGGTGAGTTGCAGTTCCAGAGTGAGGAACATAAAGATTATATTTCTTGCGAGTTTTGAAAAGTAAACTTGGCGTATGCAAAAAAAATTTAATATACATCTTAAGCATCTGCATATCTAAAATAGTCAACCGTAAAAACTCCCTAATACTAATAAAATCTGGATTAGTTAATCCCAACCACATAGAATTATCCCAATTATTATCAACATAAGTTCTAAAAATATCATAATTTCCTTTTAAACTAATTCTTTTAGCTAAAAATGTCATCGTAGTAGTTTTACGTTTATAATATTTTTTGTCTTTGAAATCCAAAAAAGAACTTTCCTCACTTTTATGTAATTTATGTTCATAATAATCTAAATGATCGTATGCTGTAGCAAAATCTACATTATGCTTTTTTGAAAAATCTATTAAATCAACAATTGAATTCTCCAAGTAAAAGTAATCATCTTCAGCAAAATAAACATAATCTGTCTTAGAATTTACTAGTAAATCTAATTGTAATCCAAATGTATTTCCATTCCCAATCCCATTAACTTCAATAAATTCTATTGTATGGTTAGAAAGATTGTCTAAAAATAAAGACTTATATTCCTCAGGACAGTTATCTAATATAACATAAATATAAGTTCTTAAACCTTTTAATCCCTCAGCAAAAGATTTAATACAAATTTCTGACATTTTATACTTATCATCAGGATAAACTGCTGGAACTTTTGAAATTAAAGGATATATTCTATAAGCTATTGTTAAATCGTACATTTATAGTTTTTTCAAAATTGACTTTAAATTATTAATTTTATTTTCCTGAGATTTATTTCTTTTAGATTCAGTTTCATTAAATAAATTAACAAAAATATTTATAAATCCATTTACAAAAATAGATAAAATAATATGAATCCTATACAAACCATTAAATAGTTTTTGATAAAAAGTGTTGTAATGTTTGGAAATAAATATCTTAATTCCATTTACAATCAACTCAGACTTCTTATCAGAATTAATATTTATCTCTGTCGCACCACCTCTATAATGTTGAATTCTAAATAAATTAGTAAAAATTGGTTTATAACCTAATTTCCTTGCTCTATAACACAAATCAGCATCTTCAGAATAAAAATGAAAATCTTCATCAAAACCATTTAGCTTTTTAAATAGTTCAGACTTAATTATAAAAAATGCACCATCTAAATAAGAAACCTCTTTTATAATTTTCATATTAGTCGAATTTAAATATTTATCTCTTAATAAATTTAATATCTGAGTAAAATAAAATAAATATTTAATTACCATTTTCAAACTAGGGTAATCTCCATAGCTATATTGAAGTTTTCCATTAGGATAAACTTGTTGCCCTCCAAATAAATTAATATTAGGGTTAGTATCTATAAACTTATTAATATTATTAAAAGTATCTTTATAAAAAACTAAATCAGAATTACATATAACCAAATATTCATTATTACTTTTTAAAGCAATATTATTAATTGCCTTACCATAACCCTCATTTTTATCCAATCTAACCACATCAACTTTATCCAAATACATATTCTTTACAAAACTTTCCACAGAGTAATTAGAACAATTATCAATCACCGTAATAGAAATTTTATCAACATAATCAATAATTGACGCCAAAAACTCGTCTAAAAATCTTTTTGAATTGTATTCAACAATTATAAAATGAAATTTCAAATTTATCAACCTTAAAAAAACAAATTTAAAAAATAAATAGCAATTTCCTTATTTTTGAAAAAATAATTCTTAATTTTGTAACAAAATCGCCTTTAAAAAGTTATTAGTATATTATGAATATACAATTTTCAAATTTATCTGACGAAGAAGTTTTCGCCCTCTTAGGCAACAGAAAAAAAACTGTTGCTAGGGATGCTTTTGAAGAGCTGTATGGTCGTTACTCAACTAAAATATATAACTATTGCAGAAAAATATTAAACAATGAAAATTCCTCTAGCGATGCTTTCCAAGAAACTTTTCTTAAGATTATTGAAGCATCAAAAAATGGTAAAGTCATGACAAATTTTGCTGGTTATATCATTAGAGTAGCAAGAAACTTATGTTTGAACGAAAAAGAAAACATAAGAAACACAATGATTTTTGTAGAAGATTTACAATTGCCAAGCACTCAACCAAAAGATGATAAAGAATTAAATGAAATAATCAGTGTAGCTCTTGATAGTCTTCCGTTTGAGTACAGAGAATGTTTAATTCTTAAAGAATTTTTAAACTTCTCTTACAACGAAATTGCTGAAATGCTTGACACTACTATGCCTATAGTTAGAATTAGAATTCACAGAGCTAAAGAAAAACTAAGAGATGTATTAGCTCCTTACTCAAAAGAAGTAAACTTTTTATTGGAATAAATGCCTATGAACAATGATCTACTAATTCAAAAAATAATTGCATTAACAGATGGTGAACTATCAAATGAAGAAACAGCAGAAGTAATTGATTTCATTGCTCAAAATCCTGAACTTCAAGATGAGATGAACTACCATCTTAAAATGAAAAATGCTTATTCTAAAGCCATTGAAACTCCTCCTGTAAACCTAAAGTCAAAAATATTAGCGACTTCAGGATTGGGAGTAGTATTCTGGAAAACTAAAACATTTATATCTTCTGCTGTAAGTTCGGTAATTATATTAGCTGTTTCCTTAACATATTTTTTCAATTCTGAAAGTCAGCAACAAACAAATGCCATAAACTTTACACAATTATCAAATTCAATAAATCTGCCGTTACTTACAGTTGATTTTAAAAATGAACCAATTGATAATAACAAGGAAAGTTATAATTATTACATTTCCAAAAAACAAAATATAACTCAAAATATCAAAACTCAGAATCGTAAATCTAATGTTATAAATAGTACCTCAGAAACAATTAAAAATGAACAATTTTTAGCAGATAAAAACATAGATGAACTTAGCAACATAACTAATTTTAAAAATATAACTCAATCTCAAATTTATAACTCAAACATAGAAAATATTCCTAATATTTTCTTAGTAAATTCTCGTTATAAATCTCGTCTTAACTCTCAAAAAGTAATATCAAATCAAGACTTAGAAGATGCTGCTAAAATTATTTCAAAATTTCACATTCAAGCTCGAAAAACATTTGCTGAAAATACAATTGATTTAGATTCCCAAAACACTAATAATTTAGACATAAACAATTCTTCATTTGCAATGTTTTATGAACTAACTAATAACCTTCACATTGGATTTGAATTTTCAAAAGAAGTTTTTGCTCAAAACTTCTCATCAATTGAAGATAATCTAACTACAAATTATCAACAATATTTTAATTCTAACATATATGCAATATCAGCTAAATATTATATGCCTTTACAATTATTTAGTAACCGCCTCTCTTTCTATTCCAAAGGTTTAATTGGTGGTACAAACATTGGTCCTGTTACAAGATTAGAACTTGCAACAGAGCTTAGATTATTACGAAATATAGCTTTATATGCAGGTTATGAAGTATCAAACTTAACTTACTTTTTTGATGGAAACACCTTCAACTCTACTAGAAATGGATTATCAACTGGTTTAAGATATGACTTCTAAATTCAATAAATTATCATTTCTAATTTTAATGCTATTTATAATAGCATCTTGTCAATCTCCTACAGAAATTGACACAATAAGACTTATTGAATACAACTATAATATTAAAGATAACCTAAATGTACCACAAGACACACTAGATTTCGGTTTCTTAGATAAAGATGCATTTGATAAAAAACTATTTACCATTAAAAATATTAAAGAAGAAACTACTAAAATAAAAAGTATAAAAATGGAAAAAACTCCATCCTATTTCTTTTTTGACCCACTGCAAAATCTAAATAATTTATATCTAAACCCTCAAGGACAAAATTCATTAAGTTTATATCTTAACGTTCAACAAAGAAATGTAGGGAAGTTTCACGATAGAATAATCATAGAAACTGACACAATATATTATATTAATGTTAAATCAATTGTACCAGATATAATGGTAAAAGATTTCGGTAAAATTGAACTAAATATTGGTGAAACTAAAGAAATTGAAATCAATATATTGAACTATAGTAATGTTCTAAGAACTATTAACGGATACTCAATTGAGTCAAATCCTGATAATCTTGTTTTTAGTGATAATAATTATAACAACCTATGGATGTATCCACAAAGCAACAGGAAATTGAAGTTCAAAATTGAAGGAAAACAACAAGGAACTTTTTACCCCATCATATCAATAAAAGTTCAAAATCAAATATCCCAAAAAATAATAGTCAAAAATGAGTGTAATTTAGAAGTTATTGTAAATTAATTTTCAACATTTATTTCTTACCTTTGATATCTAATTCAATTTTTATATTTTTGTATAAATATCATTACAATTTTGGAAATTGAATTTGAAAAACGAATTGTCAACTGAGTTGCAAAATAATTTAAAAAATGAAATAATTTCAGTAGAAGATTTTAACGTTCATATATACAAAAGTAATAGAAAATCTTATGCTATTAAAGTTATTAAAGAAAATACAATTCAAGTAAGAGTACCAAAATTCTTTTCCAATAATGATATAAATAATATTATAAAAAAACACTATAATTGGATTAATAAACATCTTTTTTTGATTAAATCAACAGATACAAATCTCTTTAAAGAAATAAATAATTTTGAAAAAATATTAATAATGAATAAAATTTATCTTATTGAGCAAATTAAAGATAAAAATAGAAAACCACATTACATTTTCACCAAAAATATTGATAATCAAGATATTATTCAATTTATAAATATCTCAAATTTAGAAAATAAAATTGATATATTTATGAAACATGAATTAAAACCTATAGTAAATAAACTAATTAATGATGTTAGAGAAATTCACAAAGTAAATATTGAATTTAAAAAAATAAAATATTCAAACGCAAAAACAAGATGGGGTTCTTGCTCAAATAAAGGCAACATAAATCTATCATGGCGTCTTTTAATGTGTCCTGTTGATATCATATTTTCTATTATAGTTCACGAATTGACACACTTAATTCACTTTAATCACTCTAAAAAGTTTTATAGCTTTGTTGACTCAATTGACTTTAACAGGGAAAAATCAGACAAATGGCTTAAAGATAATTCCTATATTTTACAACTATATAGATTTTAAATTATGAAAGAAATACTAAAAAAAATAGAGATATTTAAGATTCTTAATGAAGAAGAATTAGATATTGTTGCAAACTATTTTCATAACGTTCAGATTAAAAAAAATGAATTTTTATTTAAAACTGGCTCACAAAGAAAATATTTCTACATAGTAGAAACTGGGCTTGTAGAACTTTTACAAATAACTCCTTCTGGAAGAGAAATTCTTATTACAACTTTTGGAAAATTCGACTTCTTTGGTGAGGGTGGTTTGCTTGATGATTATCCACACTCTAACAATGCAAGAACAAAAAAAGACAGTTCACTCCTAAGGTTAAGCAGAGAAGATTTTAATTCATTATTTGAAACTAACCCAAAAATAGTCTCTAAAATACTTGCGCAAATTTCAAGAGTAATCTCCCGTAGATTAAGAAAAGCAACAACAGACCCCTCTGGAACTGCTTCACAATATGTCTCAGGTAAAACAAGATTAGAACACGACTTATTAGGAGAAAGAGAAGTTCCAGACGAAGCATACTACGGAATTCAAACTCTAAGAGCTAAAGAAAACTTCCCAATAACAGGCGTAGCAATAAATCTATACAGTGATTTAATTATCGCATTAACCCAAATTAAAAAAGCAGCTATAAAAGCAAATCATGAAATTGGATTAATCCCAGATAACATTTACAAAGCCGTTAATAAAGCGTGCGATGAAATTATAAACCGAAAGTATCATATTCACTTTATAGTTGATGTAATTCAAGGAGGAGCAGGAACTTCTACAAATATGAATGCAAACGAAGTAATTGCAAATAGAGCATTAGAAATAATGGGGCATGAAAAAGGACAATATGAATATTGCCACCCAAACAATCATATTAACCTTTCTCAATCTACAAATGATATCTATCCAAACGCTATTAAAATCGCTTGTTATTACAAAACTATAAAATTACAGTACGCCCTTAAAAATTTAGTTGAATCTTTCAGAGAAAAAGGTAATGAATTTGCTGATGTAATCAAAATGGGTAGAACTCAACTCCAAGACGCAGTACCAATGACTCTTGGACAAGGATTCGAGGCTTATGCCTGCACATTAGAAGAGGAAATTCATAGAATTAATAACAACGTAGAATTACTTTTTGAGTTAAATATTGGTGGCACTGCTATCGGAACAGGTTTAAACGCTAGCCCCGAATACAGAGATTCAGTAATCAAGCATTTAAAGAAAATCACTGGTATTAATCTAAAAAAATCTGAAAACTATATCGAAGCAACTCAAGACACAGGCGCTTTCGTTATTTTTGCTTCCGTTTTAAAAAGATTAGCAGTAAAATTATCCAAAATTTGTAATGATTTAAGATTATTAAGTTCAGGTCCAAGAGCAGGATTAAATGAAATTAATCTCCCTAAAATGCAGCCAGGGTCTTCAATAATGCCAGGTAAAGTAAACCCTGTAATTCCTGAAGTAGTCAACCAAGTTGCCTTTAACTGTATAGGAAAAGAATTAACTATAACAATTGCAGCAGAAGCCGGGCAATTAGAACTAAACGTTATGGAGCCAATTATTGCTGTGAGTCTTTTTGAAATGATGGACTCTCTCAAAAATGCTATGACAGTGCTTAAATCAAGATGTATTGACGGCATTACAGCAAACAGAGAAGTTTGCAAATCTATGGTAGATAATAGCATAGGTATTGTAACCGCTCTAAACCCACTTTTAGGATACGAACTTTCTTCATCTATAGCTACTGAAGCACTTATCTCTAATAAAAGCATCTCAGATATAGTGCTAGAGCGAAAACTTATGACAAAAGAAGAATTAGATAAAATATTAACACCTGAAAATCTTATCGGTAAATTCTAAAATGTATGATAAAGACTTAATAAATAAAGTAAAAGAAAATATAGACATAATTGATGTAATAAAAGAAAGCGTACCTTCTTTAAAAGCAGTTGGTAAAGATTACAAAGCGCTTTCTCCTTTTAGTAATGAAAAAACTCCATCATTTTTTGTTTCTAAAGAAAAACAATTCTTTAAAGATTTCTCTTCAGGAAAAGGTGGAGATGTAATTGTCTTTGTCCGTGAATTTCATAATATGACTTTTAATGAAGCAATTGAATTTCTTGCCTCCAAAGCAGGAATAGAACTAAACTCTATAGAAAAAGTAAAAACAGATTTCGATAAAATAGATAAAATAAGAAAAGCTCTTGCACTTACAGCAGATTACTTCCACAACAATCTTTTTAAACAAATGGGAGAGCCGTATCAATATCTCTTTAACAGAGGAATAACAAACGACTCAATCAAAGATTTTCAACTTGGCTACGCTTCAGATTCTTGGAGTGAGTTACACACTTATTTAAAAAAATATAACTTTGATGACACGCTTTTAACAGAAATTGGCTTAACAAAAAATAAAAATGGAAAAATATATGATGCATACAGAGATAGATTAATTTTTCCCATTAAAGACGAATTAGGAAGAGTAGTAGGTTTTGGTGGAAGAACTTACAAAAAAGATGATAAAACCGCCAAATATATAAACTCTCCTCAAAGTATGATTTATGACAAATCTAAACTCCTTTATGGCTTATTCGAATCAAAAAGAGAAATTAATAATCAAAAAAAAGCAATACTTGTTGAAGGTTACCTTGATGTAATATCCCTTCACCAATCTGGTATAAAAAATGTAATAGCTTCCTCAGGTACCGCCCTTAGCGAGATACAAATTAAAAATATATCAAGGCATACAAATAATCTCTTCATTATCTTTGATTCCGATAAAGCAGGAGTTACTGCTGCTAACAGGGTAATGGATATCGCTCTTCAAAATAATTTAGAAATTAAATTAGTCCAGCTACCTGATGGTGAAGACCCAGACTCTATTATTCATAACTACGGTAGAAATACCTTTAATAACTATCTTAACGACAGTATTGACTTTGTGCAATTTAGAATAAACACCTTTCCAAAAGAAGATAACCCAAATTCTAAAGCAGAACTTTTACGAGGACTTATAAACTCAATAAAGCAAATACCAGATAGATTAAAACACGACTACTATCTCAAAAGAGTTATCGAAATACTAAAACTAAGTGATTTTCAAATTATAAACCTATACAACGAAAAAAATAAAATTGAAAGTCAAGATAGAAAAAATGAATTTCAAAAAAACCAACAATTAGTTCAGGAAAAAGAAGAACCAGTCGAATCTTTTGAAAACTTCAATGAATCACTAAATCAATTCTTACCCGCAGAAATTGAAATACTAAGATATTTAGTAGAAAAACACGATGAATTTTATGAATTAACAGAAGAATTCGAACTTGGCGAAAATATTTTTATTTCAAATATTGCCAAAGGGATTTATAAAATTCTACTCGATGCAGAAGGACAAAATTTAGTTGATTTTGTAATCTCTAATGATAAAATAGAAAAAAAATATAAAGATATAATTATAGGGTTACCATTTAGTAGAGAACAATTAAACGAAAAGCTAGCAAAAGATAAAAATGTTAACACAGATTTTTCGAAAGATACAATAATTCAAGCTTTAATTAGTCTTCAAATCGAAACATTACAACTAATTGAACAAAAGCAAGAAATCAATGATGATTTAGATGATAAAGATTTAATCAAAATTTCAAGTATTTATAATACTATTCATCAATTAGAAGAAAAAAGAAGGGGTTTAGAAATTGTCTGATATTGAAAAAAATAATTCAGAAAAAAGTAAATTAGAAGAAATAAATAAACTAGAAAAAAAGAAGGACAATAAATTCTATCTTTCTACTTCATTTTACGGAGCCCTTTTTTTCAGTATAGCGCTATGGGTTTACACCATAATGAATGAAGAATATCAAACAGTAGTTGTAGTACCTCTAAAAATCGAACTTCCAAAAGATAAAGCCATAGAAAAAAATATTCCTAATAATTTAAATATCATGGCAAAAGGAACTGGATGGAATTTATTTAACCTAATTTATTTCAATAACTCAAAAATATGTAATATTAAATTAAATAATAATGAACTAACCTCCGGTTCTTATCAAATTAGCAGACAAGAAATCATAAAGTCTGTTGAATTTTTCCAAAACATAGAAACCAGAGACGTAATCCCCGACTTTTTAGATATATACTTTGGAACTATCGGCTCCAAAACTATACCTGTAATTCCTAATATCGAAGTCAGTACAATTGATAATTTTATTTTCTCAGATTCAATTCAGGTTACTCCTAAAACAATAGAAATAAAAGGAAACAAAAATATTATTGATGATATAGATTTTGTTTATACCAAAAAAATATCTCTCAAAGATGTGAGCAAATCACTTAAAACAGACATCGATCTTGAAACAGAAATGTCATCGGTGGTAGAATACAGCACCAAAAAAGTTGAAGTTGATATTAATATTCAACAAGTTGGTAACATAATTTTAGACAATTTAAAAGTTCCAGAACTTATATTCGCCTCACGTGAAAAAACTATTCCTTCTAACTTTAAATTAGTTATTACTGGAGGCGTAAATGATATTTCCAAAATAAATATAAATGAAATTCACTCAAAAATTAAACTATTGAAAATAAATGATTTTAATAATCTTTACGAACTAAAATTAGATTTACCAAATAAATTTAAAATAGACTTCTTCCCAAAATTCGTAAAAGTTATTAATACCGAAAATTATGTTCTTTAATAAACTAAGTTTTAAAAAAAAAGTAAAAAAGGTAAAAATGAAAGATACTACATTAAAAGATATCGTTGAAAGATTCGTAAAATATGCAAAAATTGACACACAATCAGACCCAAATTCTATCACTAACCCCTCTACAAGCAAACAATTTGACTTATCAAACTTACTCAAAGAAGAACTTCAAGAAATGGGTTACACAAATATTGAGTTAGACTCTCAATGTTATCTTTATGCAGAAATCCCTGCAAATAACCCAAGTGGCAAAAATATCCCAAAAATTGGATTTGTCGCTCATGTGGATACTTCACCAGATAGAAGTGGCAAAAATGTAAATCCACAAATAATTAACAATTACCAAGGTGGTGATATAAAATTAGGTTCTTCGGATTTAGTCATAAAATTCAATGAAAATAAACACTTAAAGGATTGCATTGGCCATACAATAATCACTACTGACGGCACTACTCTGCTTGGTTCTGATGATAAATCGGGAGTTACTGCAATTATGGAACTAGCTAAATTTTATGCAGATAATCCACATATCGAACACGGACCAATTGGAATTTGCTTTACTCCTGATGAAGAAATTGGTAGAGGAGCAGATAACTTTGATTTAGAAAAATTTGGTTGCAAATATGCTTACACAATCGACGGTGAAATGCCTGGCGAACTCAATAAAGAAACTTTCACTGCTGACCACGCATGGATTAGGGCTTATGGTAGAGAAATTCACCCCGGCTCAGCAAAAGATATTATGGTAAATTCTGCAAGAGCAATTGCAAGAGCAGTAGAACTTCTGCCAAAAGACCTTGCACCAGAAACAACAGAAGGACATCAACCATATCTCCACCCACATTCCGTAACGGGTTCTGTTGGTAAATCAGAACTTATGATATTACTTCGCACATTCAATGATGCAGATTTGAACACACAACATAAGTTTTTAGAAGAAATGGTAGAACAATTAAGAGCAGAATTTCCAAAAACACGTATAGAGTTGGAAATAAAGAAGATATATCGCAATATGCTCGATAAATTAATCGAAAATCCAAAGGGCTGCGATTATCTATTTGAAGCCGCTGAAAAAGCAGGAGTTAACCCAGAATGGAAGCCAATCAGAGGCGGAACAGATGGTTCTCGCTTAACAGAAATGGGCTTACCCTGTCCAAATATTTTCACAGGAGGTCAGAATTTCCATTCAGAGCAAGAGTGGTTATCGGTAAATTCACTTGCAAAGTCAATAGAAACAATGAAAAACTTGGTTCAAGTTTGGTATGAAAAGGCGTAAAAGTAAATTTTCCTTAAAATAAAAAGAATTTCAATCATTATTCAAAGAAAAAATAAATTAAAATAAATTTAATAAGTAAATAAATTTTAATAGTTTATCAAAATTTAATTTAAAATAATGTTGATAAATTTGGCTTTTACGTAAAAAAATAATTTGGTACTTAATTTAGCATTGCTTAATTTAGCATTGCTTAATTTAGCAGAAATTTTTTAAATAAATGTTTTTTTTAATTAATTTAAAGGATCATGTTATGAAGCGATTTTTGTTACTAAATATAGTACTATTAATTTTTGTTTTAACATTAGAAGTTAAAACACAACCTCCAGCAAGTGATTGTTATACTACTGGTCCAGGTTGTACAGAAACTACAAAATACTCTGAAGTAGAAGTCTATCCTGGCTGTTATATTTGGGCAAAATACACAATTATTAAATGTACAGGTTCAAATGAAATTCAAGTAAAATTTGAAAGTTTTGGCTTTGATTTTACACCATATAATCCATGTTTGCCTTTTTATAATACATTATTTCCATTTTATCCAAATCGTAATGTTGTTGATGATGCTTATTGGAATTTAACAATTGAATCAATTAAAAACGAAATTTTGAATGATTTAGTAGATAATCATGCAAATAGTTCTACCAACGGTAAAGCAGATTACTTATGTGGTCAAAATAACTTTGTTGCTGTAACAATGTATAGTAAGACTTGTGAAGCATGGTGCTTTAAAGATGCTAAATTAGTAACAGATCCTATTTCGGGTGAACCTATTCTTCCGCCATTTTGGAGTTTATCAAATTTTAATGAATCCTCTATAATGGTAGTCGCACAACAAGTTTCGTGTAATGATGTATGTTGCAGACTTGAAAGAGAGTATTGTTATACAACCACAATTATAGACGGGCAAGTACATTATATAAGACAAATGTCGGAAGTCAAAATTCCTCTTGGTCCGATTGTATCTTGTGAAAATTTAGAAGGCGGTGCTTGTAATTTGCCGGAAGGTTTCGATGAATATACTCCTTTACCAGGACAAATTCCAGTTTATTACTATGAAACAGATTGTGATGATACATGTGGAGGTGAGTAAAAATGAAAAGGCATATTCTAATTATTGCTATTTTATTTTTAAATAGTACATTAATGTTCTCGTTTAATAATGTTAATGAAAATTATAATAAAGTACAAGAATATTTAAATAAAATAACAATAAATATTACAAACGGATTTATCTATAATGGTAATAATTCATTTTATTTAAGACAAACTAAAATTGAAAAATCAATTACTATTCCTACTAATGTTAATAAACAACGAAGGAATAAAATTGTAAATGAAAACTGGAGTATTTTTAAAATACTTAACTTTAATGGTATAGAAATTGAAAATAAAAATCTAAATATTAGTGAACTTGAAAATGGTTTTTATTTTGTAATTTACAAATCAAATGACAAATTTAAAACTAAAAAAGTTAAAATTGAGTGATAAAACAAATCATTATACTTTTTACCTTATCAACGATATTTTGCTTTTCGCAAGATATCGTTGACTATAGGTATATTAGTAAAAATCAGTCACAATTCTTTCCTTTAAAGCTAATTGTTGATGAAAATAATTTCCATGTTTTTAATTGGTTAATACCTTTTGATGATGAATTTAATAACCATTTTTATTATTTTAATATGACTGATGATTTAGAATTTAATGAAGTAATAAATAGTGATTATTATAATATTACAATTTATGATATTATTTATAAAAACAATAAATTCTTATTCACTCACGGTTCATATAATGCTGGAACTTCTTTTCTTTTGGAATTTGATAAAAAAGATATAAATGAATTATATAACTATGGAATAAATAAATATAAAGCCATTTTGTTCTTTGATGACAAATTAATGATTCAAGAACACGAAAGATTTGTAGCAAATAAAGATTCATTGGTTCTCAGATTATTTTTAAGTGATTATAATGAAACTATCTTAGATACAATAGAAATATCAGGATTTGAAAAAGTATATGGTGACAATATTATTATTCAAAGTACATTGAGTTATACTGATGAGATTAAAAATGACAAATATTTTGTAATATATCAATCTTATGGAGGATACTTTACAAGAGCATTTATTTTAAAAATTGATGAACAATTTAATGTTCAAATGTTTAAAGAAATAAAAAAAAGCAAGGAAGTTTCATTTGGTAGTTATGTGCCTTATGGCCAGAAACTTTTCAAGAATCATAAAGGGGAGTGGTGTCTTTTAGGATATGAAAGAGATACACAATATTCAATAATATACGGATTTGTTAAAACATTTGATGAGAATTTTAAGGAAATTTCTCATAAAAGAATTGAAATCGGTAAAATTTGTTATTTAGTAGATATATATTTGAATGATGATTTGACATATACTTCTTATGGTCAAACTGAAGAAATGTATGAAAGAGTAGGAGGACGTAAAAATAAGTTCTTATATGCTAAATTAGATAGTAATTTCAATTTAATTTCTTATGAAAAATGGGGAAAGGATTCAAATGATAATGGGATTAATTTAGTAAGTCGAAAAAATGGTTTTGATTATATTTTTGGTTATGAAAATAATGATATTTATATAGCTAAAATAAATAATATTTTTTCTGGTATTGAGAAAAAAAACACAGGCATTAACTTTAGTTATGATAGCAAACAAAATTCTCTAGAATTTAACGAAATAATTCCTAATCAAATAGAAATAATAAACTTATTAGGTCAGATAATTTATAAATTAAAAGTTCAATCTAAAATTGTAAATTTACCAATATTACCTGATAATCAAATTGTATTTATTAAAATTGGTAGTAATAAAGGTCAATATATTCATAGACTTAAATAAACCTAATTCAAAATAAATTATATTATGTTACGATTTATATTGATGATATAATATATAATATTATTATTCTTAAATATTAATATAAATATTTTTAGCAATTTTAGTAAATTTTAGTAAATTTTAGTAAATTTTAAATATTAAATTTCAATAAATCTTAAAAAATATAAGCATAATCTATTTTAGCAAAAATACATTAAAATTATAAATCAAAAAACACTTACAAATTAAACTTTTCAATTTTCTATTTTATTATTTCAATAATATTTTTTAATTTGGTGTAAGTTTATTTATAAATTAAATTTGAAATGTGAGGTCTGCTGATGAGCCATTATACTATTGGGATTGAGGAAGAATTTCAGATAATTGAACCAGATACTATGGACTTATGCTCGTATAAGCATAATTTGATTGAACTTATGAAAGAAGAACTTGGCGATAGAGCAAAAGCAGAGATGCACTCCGCAGTAATCGAACTAACTACTAATATTTGTAGTGATATGGACGAGGCAAAAGCAGAAGTTTTGCACTTGAGAAAAAAATTAATTGAAGTGGCGGATAAAGAGAATTTACTTATAGCGGCTGCAGGAACCCACCCTTTTGCAAAGTGGAAAGACCAAAATATTACTAATCATCCAAGATATTATGAAATTGTGGAAGAAATGCAAGATGCTGCAAGGCAAAATTTGATTTTTGGTTTGCACGTTCATGTTGGGGTAGAGTCAAGGGATATTGGGGTTCACATGATGAATGCTGTTAGGTATTTTTTGCCACATATTTTTGCACTTTCAACTAATTCACCATTTTGGGACGGCAATAACACCGGCTTTAAGTCTTTTAGGTCTAAAGTGTTTGATAAATTCCCAAGAACTGGAATCCCAGAGTATTATGCTTCACTTTCTGATTATGATAATTTTGTGAATTTACTTGTAAGAACTGGTTGCATAGACGACGGTAAAAAAATCTGGTGGGATGTTAGGGCGCATCCTTATTACAGAACAATTGAATTTAGAATATGCGATGTTACTCTTAAACCAATGGAAACTCTTGCAATAGCGGCATTATGTCAGGCATTAGTTGCAAAGTTAGATAAACTTAGAAAGAAAAATTTGAATTTTAGATTATATTCAAGAAGTTTGATAAATGAAAATAAGTGGCGTGCTGCAAGATATGGTCTCGGTGGCAAATTGATTGACTTCGGAAGAGAAAAAGAAGTTGCAATCCGCAATCTAATTTATGAATTTATAAATTTCGTTGATGAAGTAGTAGATGATTTGGGTTCAAGAGAGTATATAGATTATATATATCAGATGTTAGACGATGGTAGCGGAGCAGACAGACAACTCGCAGTTTATAACGAAACGAATGATTTGAAAAAGGTAGTAGAATATTGCGTTGAAGAAACAAAGGCGGGACTGTAAGAAGGAAGGTTGTTATTTCAGAATTATCAGTTAGAAATAGAATAAAGTCGTCATTCAGAGCGAAGTGATGGATATAGTTTTTATTTTTAAATCTCAGATATTATTCTTTATTTTTGAAAATTCTAAATTGATTTTTCTCAATAAAATAAATCACAAAATAAAATAAACATACTTCTGCAGTTGAAAATGAAATTAATTTAACCATTTCTGTGTATATAAATTCATCAATTTTTACTTGAGCTAAAGAATTGAAAAAGAAAGTAAAAGGTAGCAATTTAATATATGCAAAATCAGTAGTAGAAAATATATCGAATTTAAAACTAAATAGATAAAATGAATAAATATGAAGACCAATTGATATTAATAGAATAATCATATTACCTACTTTATTAAAAAAGTATGTTATTAGCATAGTAAATGAAATTGAAGAAATTAATAATATTGGTGATAGAAAAACAATTACCGTTTCTTTGTTTTTAAATAAATTCTCAAATTCATAAGGTTTTTCATAAAATATATTAGCAATAGCAGAAACTAATAATATTGAAATTGAATTTATAAATATCATAATATAAAGCAAAAAAAATAGATGAAATGTTTTTGCAATAAATAAATCTGCATAATTTACTCCAAAAATTATATTTTGTTCTTGATAATTATTTTTAAACTCAAATTTAATTGAATTAATGGCTAAATACAGAAAATATATTATGTAATAGAATAAAATTTGAATAATGAAATGTGTATTAAAAAAATCAGAAAAACTCTTTGGACTAAGAGTATTAAACCAATTATAATCATTACTATAAGAAATTATAAAAGTAATAGAAAAATAAATGAAATTTATTATTGTTAATGTTAAAATAAATTTTTTAATATTAAGTTTAATTAGTTCGGCTTTTAATAAATTTAAAATTTTCATAAGTACCTTATTATCTTTTCTTTTATTTCTGAAAAGTTTATCTTGTCAGTTAATTTTTCAAATTCTATAATTTTTCCATCATTCATTAAAATATATGAGTCGAATAATTCTGAGAACTCATTTATTAAATGTGTTGATATAATAAAATTTTTGGATTGCTGAGTATGAAAATTTGAAATATCTTCTAATAAAAGTTGAATTCCTTTGGGGTCTATATTTGCAATTGGTTCATCAAGTAATATTAATTTATAGTCAAACATAAAGAAATAAATTAATGATATCTTTTGTTTCATTCCTGTTGATAATTGAGATATTTTTTTGTTTATATTTATTTCATATCTATCAAGGAAATAATAAGATGTACTTAAATCAATTTCCTTATTTAAGCAAAATAGTTTTAAATTATCTTTAACTGTTAAATGCTCGTAAAATTTTGGTTGGTTTATTGTTGCAAATACTAACTCTCTTAATCTATTATTATCATTTTTATAGTTTAGTCCAAAAATTTCTATACTACCAGATTTAGGTATTAATATTCCAGTTATCAATTTAAACAAAGTTGATTTCCCCGCCCCATTCTTACCTATCAAGCCAGTGATAAAACTATCATCTAACTGTAAATTTTGATTATTGATAAATTCAGCATTATTATAAGAAAACGATAGATTTTGTATTTTAAGCATTTTTTGTTGTATAATATTAATTACAAAATTAAAAAATTTGTAACTAACTTTAAAAGAATATTTATAATTTTTTGTTAATTTAGTGTTATAAATTTGATATTATCAAATCTTTTTATTTTAAAAATGAAAAAGTAGGACTATAATCTTGAAACTAAAAGTAGCGATTCTTGATATGTATAAGGGTTTTCCTAATCAAGGAATGGGAAATATTAAGGATATTTTAACTAAATGTGAAGTTGATTGGAAAGTGTATGATGTTAGAGGAAAATCTGAAATTCCTCAACTTGATGAATTTGATTTGATTGTCTCCACTGGCGGACCCGATAGCCCTTATGAAGGACAAGATAATTGGCAGAAGTTGTATGCAAATCTGTTAGATAGTTTGATTGAATTTAATAAAAATCATAAGCAAAAAAAGTATGCTTTTTTAATTTGTCATTCTTTTCAAATGGCAGTTTTACATTTTGGATTGGGCAGAATTAAAGAAAGGAAATCAACAGCTTTTGGGATTTTCCCTGTTCATATAACAGACTATGGGCATACAACCGAGTTATTTAAGAATTTAAGAACTCCAATATTTGCAGTAGATTCGAGAGATTGGCAGATGGTTGAACCAAATGTTGTGAAGTTTCAGGATATGAATGCTAAGGTGTTATTTTTAGAGAAAATACGTCCGCATATCAAAAAAGAAAGAGCAATTATGGGTATAGAATTTACCCCAGAAATAATTGGTGTACAATTTCACCCAGAAGCTGATGCTGAGGGTATGAAGTATTATTTTTCCCAAGAAGAAAAAATGGAAAAAATAATTGAAGCACACGGATATCACAAGTATAGTAGGGTTATGGTTAGATTAGAACATGAAGATAAATTGCCTTATACGCAAGATAATTTTATTCCTAAGTTTATTGAAAAGATTAAAGTGGAAATGGAAGATTTATGATTAAGCAATTGAGAGATAAATTTAATAATGAGTTTAGTTTAGAGCAATATGAAGGGTTTTTAAAATCATGTAATGATGATGCGGGATTTGTAATTCCATTTAGGATTGCTGAAACTCCAATATTTGCAGATAAGTCATTTAAAGAATTAGTGTTAAAAGCAGGCGAAGAAATTCTTTCTCAAGTTGATGAAATAAAAACAAACGAAGAAATTTATAATCTTATTCCAAAAAAATATCTTGTAAGTGGAGATGATGGCGATATAGAAATTATTGCTTTGGATTTTGCTATAACTCTTGAAAATAATAAGCCGAATATCAAACTTGTGGAATTACAGGGTTTTCCATCTTTATATGCTTTTGAAAATTATATAGGATACAAGTATATAGAATTTTTTAATTTAGTAGATGGTGGCAGTCATTTATTTTCAGATTTGGATTTTAATTCATATAATGAATTGATAAAGGACAAGTTATTAGGAGGATATGCTCCAGAAGAGGTAATACTTCTTGAAATTGACCCTTGGAACCAAGGTACATCTGTTGATTTTTATTATACAGAAAAATATTTTGGAATAAAATCTGTATGTTTATCAGAAATTAAAAAACAAGGAAAGAAGTTATTTTATGAAAATAATGGACAACTAATTGAAATAAAGCGAATTTATAATCGTATAATAATTGATGAATTAGAGAGAAGACAAGAATTTATAAAAGAATTTAATTTTTATGATGAAATAGAAGCGGAATGGGTAGTTCACCCAAATTGGTTTGTGAAATGTAGTAAGTTGATGCTGCCTTATTTGAAATCAGAATATATACCTGAAACGCACTTTTTAAGTGAAATTGATACAAATAAGTTAGATTTGACCGAATGGGTATTAAAGCCAATATTTTCTTTTTCTGGTTCTGGAGTAGTTTTTAATATTGCTAAGGAAGATATAAGAAGTATTACAAATCCAGAACAGTATATAATTCAAAGGAAAATCAAGTATGAGCCGATAATTCCTGACGTAGAAGGTGGTCTATCAAAAGTAGAACTTAGAATGATGTATATTAAAAAAGATGGAAAATATATCCCTGTAACTAACTTAGCAAGAATGACAAAAGGTGATTTAGTCGGAGTGAAGTACAACAAAAACAAAACTTGGGTAGGTGGAAATATATTTTTATTTGAGAAGTGAAGTGAGTTAACTAAATATGAATTATCAATTAAATTTATCACAAATTAAAAGATGCGACCAGTACTGGGACGATATGGAGCAGAAAGATAAAGGAAGAATCTGCAGCAAATGCGAAAAATTCCTTTATGATTTCCGAGGAATGTCTGATTTAGAAATTGCATATATATTATTTTTATTTTTAGTGGATTTTGTGAAAAAATAAGTAAATTTGTAGTATGCGAATTAAAAATTTAAAATATTTTTAGTCCGGTGCTATATGTTACCATTTTTACTTTCAAGGATATTAATATGAAATACTTATTATTTTTATTATTTAATCTAAACGTGTTTTCTCAAGAAAATACTATTGATGTAATTCAATGGAATTATGATGTTAGTTCTTATAATGCTTTTTTAGACTTAACTGATAAGGAAAATATGTTTGTAAGTGGTTCTTGCACAATTACTTTTGATGTGCTGGATTTACAGACTCAAAGTCCTTTCCAACTCGGGCTTGCAAGTTTGAATATTTTAAGTTTGAAGTTGAATGATGTTGATGTTTTAAGCAAAGCGAGCAAAGAAAATACTACTAATATAATTGATGACATTTACGATGATTTACTTGAAACTGATAATAAGTTAGTTGTTGAGTATGAAGGAAATATGAACTCAGAGCCAGGTAGTATGAAATGGGGTGGCGTTCAATATAAAGATGGAATATTATATGCTATGGGCGTCGGGTTTAATGCTCCTTATGTTTCGACAACAAGGCACTGGCTACCTTGCTTCGACCACCCTCAAGACAAAGCAACCTTTAAATTTAGTATCAAAGTAGATAAGTCAGATATCGCTGTTGCTACTGGCTCTTTTTTAGGTTTGGGATTTTCTGATAATGACCATACTTTTATTTATACTACCGACATTCCAACAGCAACTTATTTAGTAACTTTCGCAGTAGGTCCATTAAAAGCTACTTCATTCTCTAATGACCCCGTCTTGCAAAATGTATATCATTTATTTGAAGAAGATGAAAAAGTAGAGCAAGTTTTCAAGCGTTTACCCGAAATGATGACTTGCTATTCTAATTTATTTGGAGAGTTTGCTTTCGAAAAAGCAAGCTATCTAATTTCAGAAAAAGGTGCAATGGAACACCAAACTCTTATAAATTACCCAAGAGCATCATTAAATTCGGGATTCAATAATAATGACACAATTGGTAGAGTTATTGCCCACGAACTCGCTCATCATTGGTTTGGAAATCTAGTTACTTGCAGGTCATTTTCTGACGCTTGGCTTAATGAGAGCTTTGCTACTTTTTGTGAAACGATATGGATAGAAAATATTGGTGGAGAGCAGCAATATTGGAATGATATTAGAAGTAAATCAGACTCTTATCTCCGTGGAATTGCTAATCAAGAAAAAGTTTTTTCCTTACATAATTTCCCAAGGGCAACTCCTTCATCTAACTACCCTGCAACAATTTATCAGAAGGGAGCAGTTGTTTTAAGTTTGCTTAGGTTTCAAATTGGTGGAGAAATTTTCTTTTCTGCATTGAATAAGTATCTTAATAAATATAAGTTTGGAACAGCAACAACAGAAGAGCTAAAAGCAATTTTAGAATCAGAATCAAAGCAAGATTTAGATTATTTCTTTAATCAATGGGTTTATGGTATTGGCTGGCCCGTGGTGCAATATAATATTTTGCAGGAGGTAGATGGTGTTTATATTGAATATAATCAAATCCAAGACCAGATATGGCAAACGTTTACGAATGTTCCATTTGAGGTGAATTTCAATTTTTCTGATGGGGTAGAAGGTAATACTATTTTGCGATTAAACCAAAAAATGGAGAAACTTTTTCTTGGAGATAATATTGACCCTACAAGCATAAAATTCAATTCAAAGAATTTTTACTCAATGATAAATTTTGTGAATATTACAAATGTTAAAAATGCTCGAGATAATGGTTATGTTGTGTTTCCAAATCCTGCAAGCCATGAATTTATAATAGATTCAGAAAACAAGCACTTAACTAAAATTAAAATTATTGATGCAATTGGGAATCTGGTATATGACGATACAATGGAAAAAGGTGCTTTGAAACTTAATGCGAGCGAGTTTGCAAATGGTTTGTATCTTGTTATATTTGAAACTGATAGTAGTAAGTTTATTGAAAAATTAATCATAAAGAAATAATGTCTGTAAAAGAAAATTTAAGAGAAATTCAGAGTAGAATCGGTGAGTTTGAAGAAAAGTATGGTAGAAGTAAGGGGGAGGTGAAGTTAATTCCTGTTTCTAAGGTACATCCGATTGAAAAAATATTAGAAGCAATAGATTCCGGATATAAAGTTTTTGGTGAGTCTTATGTTCAAGAATTAACAAAAAAATATGAAGAATTTGAAACAAAAGGACTTAAACAACCGACTTGGCATTTTATAGGGCATTTGCAGAGTAACAAAGTGAAGTATATCGCACCTTTTATTGATACAATTCACACAGTAGATAAATTAAAACTTGCAAATGAAATTGACAAAAGAGCCGAACAAAATAATCGCAAAATTAAGATTTTAATTCAGGTGAATACTTCAGATGAAGATTCAAAATTTGGAATTGAGCCAACCGAATTAAATAATCTGGTAGAAGAAGTATTGAAACTGAAAAACATAGAATTAATCGGCTTGATGACAATAGCGGGCTTAGAAGCCACAGCCGAAGAAAACGAAAAAGAATTTGAATTACTTGCTAATTTATTGAAAGAGATAAACAGCAGTTATAACTTAAACTTAAGCGAACTATCAATGGGAATGACCAGCGACTACGAACTCGCAATTAAACAAGGCAGCACAATGATACGCATAGGGACTGCGATTTTTGGGGAGCGGGTTTATGGGTGAGGGAGTTGATTTTATTTATTTTCAATAAATTATAAATAATATCATTTCTATTTTATAATGGTAAAAAATAATGGAAATGATTTAAGAAAAGTTAAAATTATTACCACCTGATGTAATTATTAAAATAGATGCTTATATTAATAATTTATTAGATGATGATAAAATAGAAACACATTTTGCCACTCAAGAAGTATTATCAAGAGAATGGTCAACAGAAATAGAAGATGAAGTATATAAAGATTTGTAAAAAAATATTAAATTCATTTGTAATTAATAAATTTTTGTTTTAATTTAGAATAATTAATTAAGTAAATAATAACATTTAATAACCACACATTAATGGACTTTCAAGAAATTATAAATTTTGAATTATTGAAAATCAATAACTTTTCAATAACCATATCAAAAATAATTGCATTTTTAATCATAATCACCATCATTAATTTCATCAGAGTAATTCTTAAAAGAATTATAATGAAGTCCGAAAGGAGTAATGTAGAAGAATATAAAAAATACTCAATCTACAGATTAAGTTCTTATTTTTTATGGACAATAGGTATAGTTATTGGTCTTGAAGCAATTGGCGTTAGCATAACTATTTTACTTGCAGGTTCTGCGGCTCTCTTGGTTGGTATAGGTCTCGGTCTCCAACAAACCTTTAATGATTTAGTCTCTGGCTTGATTCTTTTGTTCGAAGGCTCGATTAAATTAAATGATGTTGTGGTTGTTGATAATGAATTTGGAAAAATAGTTGAAATTGGTCTTAGAACCTCCAAAATTGAAACTAGAAACAATATAATTATGATAATACCTAACTCTAAATTCATAATCGAAAATGTAATAAATTGGAGTTATAATAATAGACAGACACGCTTTAATGTAGCTGTTTCAGTTGCTTATGGTTCTGATTTAGAAATCGTAAAAAAAACATTAATTGAAGTCGCAAAAGATAATTCGCGCGTATTAAAGTCCCCAGAACCCTCAGTTGAATTCTTTAATTTTGGAGACTCAGGGCTAGAGTTAAATTTGTTTTACTGGACAGAAAAAGGATACGAATCCCGGTTAATCTCAAGTCAATTAAGATTTGAAATAGACAAAAGATTCAGATTAAACAACGTGGTAATACCATTCCCTCAAAGAGATTTAAACATTAAATCAGGTTATAAAGATTAGAAAACTAAGAAGAATAAATATCCTACACTAATTCCTTTCTTAATCTTGCAACCGGTATATTCAATTGCTCTCTATATTTTGCAACAGTTCTTCTTGCAACGTTATAACCGATTTTTTTAAGCTCTTTGCTTAACTTATCATCGGAATACGGCTTATTCTTCTTTTCTTCAGAAATAATATTTCTCAAAGCATCTTTAATAACTTTTGTTGATATCTCCTCACCCTCATCAGAAGCAAGTGATTCAGAAAAGAAAAACTTCAACTCAAAAGTACCAAATGAAGTCTGAACATATTTTCCATTCACTATTCTACAAACAGTTGAAATATCCAAGCCGGTATGCTCTGCAATATCTTTATAAATTAAAGGTTTAAGTGCAGAACTACCATAATCGAAAAAATCTCTTTGTAAATAACCAATAGCAGTCATTACCTTTAGCATAGTCAACTTTCTTTGTCTTAGTGCTTGAATAATAAATTTAGCATCTTCTCTTTTCTGTCTAATCCAATCCTTAGTATCTTTATTAAACTCTTTATATTCAAGCTCCTTCTTCATATTTTCATAAGTCTTGCTCAACTGCAATACCGGAATTCTACTATCATTAATCTCAATCATCAACTCATCACTCTCCTCACTTTTGAAAACAACAAAGTCAGGAATAATAGTGTTAAGCTCATTTTGATAATCAACTCCACCAGGTCTAGGGTTCAAACATCTAATTTCTTCAATTGCCTCTTTAAGATAATCATCTCCAACCTCTAACAGCTTTGTTATTATATGGTAATGTTTCTTAATAAAAGGTTCATAATAATTTTCTAAGATTTCTTTAGCAAGCTTCTGAGCAGGATTTAATCGCTGTTTAGTTTCCAGTTGAGAAAGCAAACACTCCTGTATATTTCTAGAACCAATTCCAGCAGGGTCTAAATGTCTAATTATTTTTAAAATCCTTTCAGCATCATCTAAAGTTATAAATGCAATAGAGTCCTTTGATTTAGAATTTACATTAACTGGCGAATCTTCATTCTTATTATCAGTCCCAAAACTTCCATTTAAAATGCTTAATGAATTTTGAAGATAACTATAACTATTCTTATCTAAAGCAAATTTAGTTGCAGGATTACTAACTTCATCAATAATCTCTTCTTGATTAAATTCTCCTTGAAGAATATCAGAATATGAAGTTTCAAAATTTTTCTCAGAAATAATTTTATTTGTTTCGGTTATAACCTCGTCTAACTCTCGTCTCAAATATCCATCATAATCAATATTTCCAATCAATTGCTCGATTAGAATTCTTTCATTTTCTTTGAAATTATATAAACTTAATTGGTTTTGAATATCAGAAAACAAATCCGAGTTTTCTTTAATCTGGAATGGCTCATAGTCGTCATCATCAGCGGAGTAATTAGGATTATAAACTTCATCAACAGTATCCATCACCATTGTTTGAAATTCAAAAGGTTCTGGCTTATCATCAATAAAAAGCTTCTCAGAAAGATAGTCATCAGACTCCAAACCAATACTTGATTCATATTCTTCTTCTAAACTTTCCTTCTCTACCTCATACTTATCTTCATTTTTAGATTCCAAAAGCTGAAGCTCATAATCATCAAGCCCGTCGCCCTCTTCCTCAATCATCGGATTCATTTCAATTTCTTGACGTACATGTTGCTCAAGTTGCATCACTGGCAACTGAAGTAACTTGAGATATTGTATCTGTTGTGGTGTTAGCGTCTGAGATAGCGACGCTTTAATTCCTATTCCTAATTTCATTAGTTCCCCCACTAATTAATTATATAATGCAATTTAAGAGATTTTATATTTAAACAATTAAGCAATTTTACTTATTATTCACTTTCCATATAAATTTTAAGTTTTTCAAAAAACTCTTTTCCGTATTTTCTTTCAATTGATTCCTTTACAGATTCAATTAATTGAATATTATTTTTCTCACCATTCAATCTTCCCGGCTCACATTCATCAAACTTTTCGTATCGTAAATGCTCACCACCATAATATCCGACTCTAATAGGAAATAAATGACAACTTAATGGCTTTCTAAATTCAATTTCATTATTGTGATATGCTTTCTCGATTGAGCATTTTGCTACATCTCCCTCATAAAAAACAAAAACACAATCCTTTTTATCAATGCAATTAAGTAAATACTCTTCACCATCTTTTTCCCAATAACCATTAGATTCTATGTAGTTTATTGATTTATCCGATAAATATTTTTTAAAAATCGGATAAGACTTCTCAATTTCTTCAATTTCCTCTAAAGTAACAGGAGCGCCAGAATCACCAGGAAAAGTACAACATGCGCCTTTGCATTGCTTTAAGTCACACTGAAACTTCGAACTAAATACATCTTCATTTATAAGAACGTTATCAATTAATATCATATTTAAAAATAAGAAAAAATTGTGCCAAAAATAATATCAAACTTAAAATTTTTTTTATTAATAAAAAAATTAAAATTATCATTTTTAAATTAATAATCTATGAAATCTAAAAATAACTATTATAATCAACTTGAAGTGTGGTGTTTTCTACACATCTTCACATATCTGTAAAAATTTAATGTAATATTAGAGGGAAGTTATATTCTAAAAATTGCGAAAAAATAATTTATTTTTTATTCAGAGGCAAACGGATAATCTATATAACCTTTTTCATTATCAGTATAAAACGTTGTCTCATTCCAATCTGTAAGCCCCAAATTATATTTAATTCTAAACGGCAAATCAGGATTCGAAATAAAAAGTTTTCCAAAAGCAATCAAATCACAATACTTATTATTAATAAACTCTACAGCTTTATCTTTATCAAAACCACCATTTCCAATTAAAATTCCATTATATATTTTTCTATAATACTTTATAACCTCACCTTCCTGCAGATAATGTTCGGGTATATTATAAATCTTACCAACAGGATTGTAATGCTCCGCTAAATGCAGATAACTTAAATCATAATCATTTAATTTATTAATCAAATAACTAAAAGTTTCAATAGAAGTCGAATCATGCATTGAATTAAATGTACCAGAAGGGGAGAGCTTTATGCCCACTTTTTTACTACCTATCTTATTTGCAACTGCCTCTACAACCTCAAGAGCAAACTTACAGCGGTTTTCAATACTTCCGCCATATTCATCAGTTCTTTTATTAGAACCATCACAAATAAACTCATCAATCAAATAGCCATTAGCACCATGTATTTCCACTCCATCAAAACCAGCTAAAATTGCTTTTTCTGCTGCATTTGCATAATCATTAACAATATCTCTTATTTCATTTATCTCTAAAGCCCTTGGGGTAACCTTACTTTTCAATCCAAGAGGAGTTTTAATTTTTCCTTCAGATATAATAGCCGAAGGAGCAACAGGTAAATCGCCATTATGAAAATCAGGATGTGAAGACCTCCCCGTATGCCATAATTGACAATATATATTAGAATTATATTTATGAATAGAGTCGGTGATGCTCCTCCATTTTTTCACTTGAACATTTGTAAAAATACCAGGAGTATTATAGTAGCCAACAGCTTGAGGAGAAATATTAGTTGCTTCCGAAATTATAAGCCCAGCAGTGCTACGTTGATTATAGTAAATTCTCATCATTTCATTTGGCACCATTGTTTTAGCTCTATTCCGAGTCAAAGGTGCCATAACAAAACGATTCTTTAATTTAATATCACCAACTACAATTTCATCAAATAAATTCATTAAAAACTACAGTTTTGTAATAAACATTTCAATCTTAGAATGAGGATTATCATTTCTATCTCTTGGAGACATAACTATTTTATCCACAACATCCATTCCATCAATCACTTGTCCATATACAGAATATTGTTTATCTAAAAACTTCGCATCCGCAACACATATAAAAAACTGAGATGAAGCACTATTAGGGTCTTGAGATCTAGCTGCCGAAATAATACCACGAGTGTGTGATATATCATTAAACTCAGCTTTAACCCTTTTCTGATTCTTATCTCCAAATCCCCAAGTACTTCTATCTCCACTCACAGAATTTGGATCCCCACCTTGAATCATAAAACCAGGAATAACCCTATGGAACGCAGTGCCATCATAAGACTTACTCTCTACCAACTCTTCAAAGTTTGCTGCATGTAAAGGCGCAACATCCGGAAAAGTCTCAATAGTAATACTTCCCCAATCCTCGCCTTCTTTTTTAATTTTTATTTCATATTTTGGATTTGCCATTTTTTTCCTTTTAAAATTAATATTCAATTTGTGTATGTAATGCAATTTCTTCAAGCACCGAACTAACATTCAAACACTCTTGAAGTTCACCAGTAAAAACACATGCTTTACCCTTACTATGAACTTCCCAAGTTAGTTGTTCTGCTTCATTTTCTGAGCATTTCACTGCCTTTATAATTTGCTGAGCTACCTCTTCAAAAGTGTGCCACTCATCATTAAAAAGTATCACCTTACTTCCCAAGGTAACATCAGTTTCATCAATTATTTCTGGATTGTCTAATTCTTGAATTTCCATAAAATATACTTAGAATTTATCTTAAAATATCTTCTAAAGCCGTTTTGGCATCAGTTTTCTCATCTCTGTACTTAATAATCAATGGCGTTGAAACCGATAAACCATGCATCTTGCCATAAGCTGTATTAATCGCTCTTGCACCAGGAATAACAACAGCTCCCTCTGGTATCACAAGCGGCTCTTCATTGCTCGCCTTAATTACAGAATTATTTACCAAATCATAAACCCTTGTTGATGCATTAAGTATAACCCCTGTCCCCAAAACAGCCCTTCTCTTAACCATAACGCCTTCATAAACCCCACAATTTCCACCAATCATAACATCATCTTCAACAATCACCGGTCTTGCTCCTGCCGGCTCTAGAACTCCTCCAATCTGAGAAGCAGCCGAGAGATGCACTCTTTTGCCAACCTGAGCGCAAGTCCCAACCAAAGCATGAGAATCAATCATACTACCCTCATCTACATAAGCACCAATATTAATATACATTGGAGGCATACATATCACCGAAGGCGCAACATAAGCACCAGTTCTTATCGACGAACCACCTGGAACTAACCTAACACTATCTTTCAAAGTTAGTGGTTTCAAATTCAATAAATCTTTATCATAAAATTTAAACTCATCATTAACCGAAAAGTCTGTCAATTTAGAATTTTTAAAAATAGTTAAAATACCAACCTTTACCCAAGAATTCACAACCCATTCTTCAAATTCATTCTTTTCAGCACATCGAATCTCACCAGAGTTTAAACCACTTATCAAATCTCTAGCAAAGCTCAAGATAAAATCTTTATCTTCATTTCCACTAATTATTTCTTCCAACCTAATCTTTAAATCAGACATCAATACAACTCTTTTTATAATTCTTAAATCACAAAATTAATAAAAAAAAACAACAAAATTGAAAAAATCATTTAAATAAATAAAGATAAAGTACAAGATTAAATTTCTTTATTACTTGTAATACCGAATAGTTAAAAAAACGTATAACTATTTAATAATAAATTCCACCCTTCTATTTTTTGCTCTATTCTCTTCCGTATCATTTTCTACAATAGGATTATTCTTACCCCTTCCAATAGTAGAAAGTCTGTTCGCATCAATACCTTTTGAAATCAAATATTTCTTCACTTCTTCAGCTCTTTCCTTTGACAAATTAATATTATAAGCATCAGTGCCTTTATCATCAGTGTAACCTACAATATCAATATTAGTATGACTATTCTCCGAAAGAAACCTAATCAGATTATCTAATTCAGCAAAAGAATTATCAATCAAATTAGTTTTATTAAACTCAAAAAATAAATTATTTAAAACAATCTCTGCACCCTTTTCAATAGGAGTCAAATACAAATCAACTTCAATTTCCTTATAAGAATCAATCTCAGATAAATCTATATTTTGGCTTATCGGATAATACCCCGCCTCCTGAGCATTAAACGCATACTTCTTACCTCTCAATAAAATAATTTGAAAAGCACCAGTAACATCATCAGAATTAGACCTTCCAATCATCTCATTTGTCTTCAAATCCTTATACTCCACCTTCGCATTTATCGGTTCATTAGTCTTTGAATAAATAATCCTTCCTTTCACCAAACAAACTGGGTCAGGTCTAAATTCTTTTGGTAATTCAAACTTTAAAATATCCAAACCCGTCTCTTTTCTTGAAGAAGTCATATAAGCAAACAACCCACTCGCATCAACAGTCAAATAAGCATCCCATTCAGACGAATTTATCTCCGGTCCCAAATTCACTGGTTCAGTCCAATTAGTCCAACTACTATCTAATCTTTTAGTCATATAAATATCATTAGAACCAAACCCCATAAATCCAGCAGTAGAATAATACAAAGTCGATAAATCAGGAGCCAAAAAAGCGCCAGTTTCATCAGAAAATGTATTCACAACCCCGCCCAAATTTTTTGGCTTAGTAAAAGTACTATCATCAACCTTAAAACTAACATAAATATCTTTAAGCCCAAAAGTTTCATTCCTTTCTAATGTTAAAACCAAAATATTCCCATCAGCAGAAAGATGATATTCATTAAAATTTGAATTATTATGAAAATCAATAATATTAACATCATTTGGAACACTCCACTTATTATTCGACTTCTTGCTAATAGAAATACCACTACCCTTAGGACTACCATCTACCTTATAAGTATTCATAAGCAAACAAGTAGTCTCATCAGAAGTCATACTAATAAGAGAATTATTTCCAGTATTATTCAAAGGAGAATCCATTTCTAAAGCCACTCCCCATTCACCTAAAGAATCCTTTTTAGAATAATATATATCACTTCTAGATACAGAACCCTTTTTAAATTCTCTCGAAAAAAACAAAGTTTTACCATCAGGACTAAGTTTTGGAGACTTTTCCACATTAACCGTATTTATCGAATCATTCAAATACACTTTTTCAATCTTAGGGTAATCAGCCTCAATCAAATTTATCTTTGTCTTTTCTTGATAAATCTTAAAATAATCCACCTCAGCAGTCATTTTACCCAAAAGACAAATACCAGTTAAAGTACCAAAATAAGTTACTTCCGAGCTTGTATAAACCCTTGTATCATTTATATAAAAATTATAAACGTTTGCTAATTTCTCAATCTTTAACGTATTGTAAGAATTAAACTTAATACTTGATGATTTAACATTATTTTCAAAAAAAACTTTTTTATTATACTTTTGATAATAAACAGAATAAGTCCCATTTTCACTAATCAGAAAATAATTAGAATTTCTATAATTACCTGAATTAAAAGAAATACCATAACCCTTTGACTTATCCCCACCATTAAATCTTAATTTTGTTTCAATAACAAAATCTTTATCTGGAGAAATAAAAACTGACTTCCAAAAACATTGCCAATTATTTGGTTCTAAAAATTCAATCATCATAGTAGTATCAGTAAAACTCAAATTATGAAACTTATTACTATTTTTAGACCAAATTGAATTACCAAAATTAAACTCCTCATTCAAAATTAAATTATCTAAAGTTTTCGAAAACGAAACACCAAAAACACAAATTAAAAGCAACAAAAATCTAATCATAAACTCCAATAATAAATTATAAATATACTAAAAAAATAATTACAACCAATATCTTAATCCAATTTGATTAAATGAATTACTATAAATACTTGTATTTATAAAATGATTACCTAAATATATACCAAAGTCTTTATAAACTATGTCAAATCCTAAAGTTGAAACCGTTCCATAATAAGTAGACTCACCTCGTTGAGTTTGCCCTAAGCCACTAGAAACACTCATTAAAAATTTAAAATTACTTTCACTATTACCAAATAAAAAAACGCCAATACTCGGTCTAAAACTTGCAAAACTATATTTTTTTGCTTCACCATTTAAACCATAAATAATATCAAGGTCAATCCCAACAACAAAAGACTTTATTTGTTCCTTAATTTGAATATCAAAACCAGCGTTCGATTGTGAATCATTTTGACCAAAGCCATAATTTAGCCCAATTATAGAAATACTAGGATGAGCAAAATTTTTATCTGAACTTTTTTCCTCACCTAATAATTCCAATGACATAAAAATCAATATGATTGCTGCAAAACACATTTTCACATTTTCCATAAAACACCTTTAAAAATTATTTAAAATTATAAATAACTTTACGTCAACTCAAGAAAAAAAGTTTAAAAAAGTTTTAAATACAACATTATTAAAATAAAAATAAACAAAAAAAAAGGACTAAAAAAAGTCCTATTTTAAAAAAAACTTAATTAGAATCGTATTCAAAATACTCATATATCGCATCACCGCCATCAACCCTAATAATATCACCTGTAATCCAATTATTCGACTCATCTACAAGTAATCTAACAGCATTTGCTACATCTTCAGCAGTAGTAAGTCTTTTGGCAGGATTCTGTTGCGAAGCAAATTTAACCATCTTCTCATATCCAGGTATTTTAGAAGCTGCAGGAGTTTCTGTTAAACCCGCAAAAATAGAATTTGCAGTAGTACTATAAGGAGCAAGCTCAACAGCCAACTGTCTAATATATGACTCAAGCGCAGCTTTTGCTGCAGAAACCGCTCCATAATTCAACATCTGACGTGATGCACCAATCGAAGAAAAACCTATAATTCTTGAATTATCAGCAAGTAAACCAGCTTTAAATACATCCTGTACCCAATAAACCAAAGAATTTGCCATAACATCCATCGTCATCTCAATCTGCTTCTTCGAAAGCATTTTATCAAAATCTTCATTTACAAAACTCTTTAAAGCACCAAAAGCTAAAGAATGAATTATAACCCTTAAATTATGATTCTCTATATTTTCAGCGTTTTTCTTAATCTCACCAATAACTTCTGCTCTTTTTTCATCAGATGCAGCATTTACATTAAAAAATATTGCTTTTACACCCAATGACTCCAAATGCTTTTGAAAATCATCGGCTTCTTGTTTAAGACTTCCTCTATCCATATGAACGCCGTAAATATTATAACCATCTTTTGCTAAAGATAGTGCTGTTGCCTTCCCAAAACCACTCGAACAACCTAAAATTAATGCATATTTATTTGTCATTTTATTAACCTTTAAAAGTTTTTTCATAATTTAGCATTACAAAATTATGAAATTTTTTTTTAAATATACTAAACTCTATGGCAAAAACAATAATATCTCCACCTAAACCTAATAATCCAAACAGTATAGAAGATAATTTAAAAGCATTATGGGAACTAATCGCTATACTAAGAGAGCGTTCTGCATGGGATAAAATACAAACTCACAAATCCATTGCACCATTAATAATTGAAGAAGTTTACGAAATGATTGACTCTATAAATCAACAAGACGACAACAACTTCAAAAAAGAGCTTGGAGATATTTTGCTCCATGTTTTAATGCACTCATATTTCGCAGAAGAAAGAGGAAGCTTCTCACTGGTTGATGTAATATCAAATATCCACAACAAATTAATTAACAGATTGCCAAGCGTATTCACCGAAAACCCAATTGAGAACGAAAAAGACCTAATGAAAGATTGGGAAAAATTAAAAAAAAATGAAGGCAGAAAATCAGTACTCTCAGGAATTCCAGTAGAAACCCCAAGTCTATTAAAAGCACAAAGAATACAAGAAAAAGCATCAAGAGTTGGTTTTGACTGGAAAGAAAGAAACGACGTCTGGGAAAAAGTATTCGAAGAAATAAACGAATTTAAAGAAGCCAAACATCAATCAAAAGATAGAATGGAAGATGAACTAGGGGATATTCTATTCGTAATAGTCAATGCTGCAAGATTCGAGGGAATAAGCGCCGAAAACGCAATACTTAGAGCAATCAATAAATTCAAAAATCGATTCGAATTCATAGAAGAAAAACTAAAACAAAACAACACAAATTTCACAAATAAAACATTAGAAGAATTAGATGAAATATGGGATGAAGCTAAAAAAAATGGACTGTAATACTTAAAAATTCAAAAAAAAGAGTGCTTAATAAGCACTCTTTCAATTTAAACAATAAAACTTAAAAATTAAATCCAGCCGCGTAATTTACAAGCTTCAGCAACTCTCTGAATAGAAATCAAATAAGCAGCATCTCTCATATAAAGATTTTTGCTATTAGCCAAATCAGCCACAGCATGATACGCTTGAGTCATTTTCAAATCTAACTTTTCAATAACTTCTTCCTTAGTCCAATAATAATTAAGATTATTTTGAACCTGCTCAAAATATGAACAAGTAACACCACCAGCATTACACAAAAAGTCAGGAATCATCAAAATACCTTTTGATTTAATAACTTCATCTGCCTCTGGAGTAGTAGGACCATTAGCGCCCTCTGCTATAATCTTTACCTTATCAGAAATAGTATTGACATTACTTGAATTAATTTGGTTTTCCAATGCAGCAGGTACAAGAATATCAACATCTTGCTCTAACCAAGCATCAGCATCTAATATTTCATAGCCAAACTCAGTGGCTTTATCCATATTAATTTCACCAAATTTATTAGTAATACCTTGTAATTTATTAATATCGATACCATCTTTTTTTCTAAAAGTAAAAGCCCTTTGTTCTTTATTATTCCAAGATGAAACCGAAATAATATGACCACCCATAAAATGATATAATTGCATAGCATAAGATGCAACATTACCAAAACCTTGAAAAGATGCAGAAGTATTCTTAACATCAATACCTTTTTGTTTTAAAGCTTCTCTAAGAGTATAAACAACACCATAGCCAGTTGCTTCAGTTCTACCCAAAGATCCACCCATACCAACAGGTTTTCCAGTAATAACTCCAGGATATTTTGCACCAGTAATTTTTTCATATTCATCAAGCATCCAAAGCATGTGTTGTCCATTAGTCATAACATCAGGAGCAGGAACATCTTGCAAAGGTCCAATATTTCTTGCAACCTGACGAACCCATCCACGACACAACAACTCTTGCTCTCTCATCGACAAATTATGAACATCACATATTATTCCGCCCTTTCCACCACCAAGAGGAATATCCACAGCAGCAGTCTTCCAAGTCATCCACATAGCAAGTGCTCTTACAGTATCTATTGTTTCCTGTGGGTGAAATCTTATCCCACCTTTAGCAGGACCACGAGCATCATTATGTTGAACTCTAAAACCACGAAATACTTTATAAGTTCCATCGTCCATACGAATAGGAATATTAAAGTGGTACTCTCTATCAGTGTTTCTCAAAAGGTCTCTTGTTGCTTGGTCTAAGCCAAGTGTTTCAGCAATGGCATCAAATTGTTGTTGAGCCATTTTGTAAGCGTTGAAAGATTTATCAGCCATATTACACTATTTTTTTTAAATTTGTAAATTAAATTTCTTAAAATTAACAAGTTTTTAACAAAAAACAAAGCAACTAATGTTATATTTAACTATTTGTTTATCATTTTATCTGCTAAATATAAATTTATTTTCAAACAATGAAGACTTTAATGAAAAATTCTCATTTTCAGTAAGTTCCTCGTTGATTTTCTCTAATAACATTACAAATTTTAAACAACTAAGTCAAATTGAAAATTGCTGCCCAGAAACCTTTACTAACTCAACCTCAACAAACAATAACCTTGAAATTAGTTACAGACAATTCCTAAACAAAAAACATGCAATATTTTTTACTTTAGGAGCTGTTAATTATAATGATAAATTCAGTAATTTTGAACAGAAAATTACAAAAGATGGGCTATCAACCATAAAACACAACATAGAACTAAACATGTTTAATCTCCAAAATAAAATCGGATTAAGCAATAAAATAAATAATCTAAACTTATCCTATGGAATCATAAACGAATTAATTTTAATAAAAAACTTCAATCAATCAGAAAATCTAATCATACCACAAGGAGCAACCTTTGAAAACAATTTAAGAACACGAAACACCCTCCAAAACCAAAAAGCTGAATACATAAACAATATAAACTTCGGCATCTTTGCACAAATTTGGTACCAAATATACCTTAACAACACCAAAACAAAATCAATAGCTCCATACTTCGAATTCAATTACATCTTCAGCGACTACCACCAATTTGGTCAATTCAAAAAATTAAACTATCAAATTGGACTCCAATATAGATTTATCAAAATTAAGGGATTAGACACACCATTAAGCCCTTCTAAATAAACATCAAATAAAAGTAAAAATGGAAAAAGACGTAATTAACATTTCAGAAATCATCGCAAAAAATCTTAAAAAATTAAGATTAATAAACGAATTAACACTCAACCAACTAAGTATCAAATCAGCTGTAACAGTAAGCACAATATCAAACATAGAAAACCTAAAAAACAAAGTAAGACCTCTGACATTAAGAAAACTACTTCTAAACATGAACTACAGCTTAGGACTCTTTATAAGTAAAATTCATGACGAAGCACCATTCTTCGACTTAAACCCAAATAGAATAGTATCCACCGAACATGACAAACTCCTACTATATGGATCAAGAAAAAAACAACAAAATAAAATATTTCTAATAAGACCAATAAAAAATTTATCAGATAACGAAATAATAGAGATTCACATAAAAAGTAAAACACATCTATTCAAAGAAGATATAATAATTAGCGGAAAGATATGGGGAATAGTAAGAAAAGGTAATCTACTAATAAAAACCCAAAACCAAGAAATAGAAATAAAGCAAGGTGAAGAATTTATCATTGATGGGGAAGAGCTACACAACTATTACTCAAATTCAGAAAAAAATACAATCATAACTGCAATTGTAAGCCCAGCTATGTTTTAAAAAAATAAATATAAAATATATTAATAATATAAAAAATCGCTATTCAACTTATCGCTCAACTCATCTACTCTCCATAATTTCGTATGCCTTTATAATCTCAGCCACTAATCTATGCCTAACAACATCAGCTTTATCAAAATAAATAAAATCAATACCTTTAATATTCTTTAAAATCGACTCAATATTAACCAAACCAGAACTCGATTTTTTAGGAAGGTCAATCTGAGTAATATCACCAGTAATAATCGCCTTAGAACTACTACCAAGCCGAGTTAAAAACATCTTCATCTGAGAAACAGTAGTATTCTGTGCTTCATCTAAAATAATAAAAGCGTTATTAAGAGTTCTCCCTCTCATATAAGCAAGAGGATTAATCTCAATAATATTCCTTTCCTTTAAAGACTTCAACTTATCAGGAGAAACCATATACTGCAAAGCATCAGTTAAGGGTCTAAGATAAGGGTCAATCTTCTCACTCAAATCACCCGGAAGAAACCCAAGAGATTCACCCGCCTCTACAGCAGGTCTAGTAAGTATAATCCTACTAACTTCATTACGTTTCAAAGAATCAAGAGCCATAGCAACAGCAAGAAAAGTTTTACCAGTCCCAGCAGGTCCAATGGAAAAAATAATATCATTATTTAAACTCTTTTTATAATAATCTTCTTGTTTTTGGTTTCTTACCCTAACTTTATCCTTATAACCATGATAAATAATCTTAGAATCAATAATAACGGAGCTTTCAGCTTTATCATCAGTCTTAGCAATATTAATCAAATTATTCAAATCACTATCCGAAATCGAACCATTCTTTTTATAAATATAATTCAAATCATTCAAAATCTTTTCAATCAACTCAACCTCAGTTTTCTCACCAACTGTAATCAAAGAATTACCTCTAATTATAACCGTAGAATCAAACCTACGTTCCAACTGGTCAAAAAAGTTTTCTTCTGCAAAAGCTGCTGCCAATTCAATATTATCAATTAAGAGAGTTTTTTTAATTTCCATACATTCTCAAAAAAAAAGTCTTTTGCAAACAAAATTGCAAAAGACTTTTATAAAATTTTAAAATTTATTATTATTCATAACTTCCAGAACCTGTTTGCGCATCTTGAGAAACAGACTCTTTTTTCATTCTGTAATACTTTCTCTCAGCTTTCAACTCTTCAGCATTCTTAGGAGCATTATTTGGTAAAGTTAAAACTTGACCAGGGAAAATAACATCAGGATTTCTGATAATACCAGTATTTGCTTGCCAAATTTTCGGCCACAAATGAGGGTCATTATAAATTTCTTTTTTACCAGCAATATTCCACAAACAATCTCTATTCTCAGCCCAAGTTCCTACAGTATATGTAGTAACTTTTTTCTCTCTGTAAAGGCCTTTAATATCTCTACCAAGAGCAATAATTTTTGAATAAAACTCAGGTAACAAAGCAATCTTCACAGTTCTAAGCTCATTCAATTCACCTTCTAATGCTACCACATCGCTTCTTCTATCAGCAAGTTCGTCATTAGATAAAGATTGCATAGCTCTCACTTTACCAGCAATAACTCCAAGCTTTTGTCTAAAAGCATCAATGTCGCCGTTAGTTGCACCTAAAAGAGCAAGAAGTGCTTCCTCACAATCTTTTAAATCTTTCTTAGCTTGTTCGATTTCTTCAATTAAAGCTGTTTTATCATCTTGCAGACTTTGAAGTTTAGTCTCAAGTTCAGTAACCTTTTCTATCCAAGATTCAATTCTTAGAACAGCTTCCTCTTTAGTTAATTCCGCATCTGGTTTAGAGGCAGGTGGCATTTGCTGAGCATAACCTAGCTCCATAGCAAAAATTAAAATTATTAAAGTTATTAATATCTTCTTCATTTTCATATCCATTTATTAGGTTTAAAATTATTTATTATCTTGGTTAGGAGACCAATCAGGCCATACATCAGGCCAATTCTTTAATTTGTCTTCAACAAACTCTTTATCCTCATTGCATTTGTTCAAATCACCATTAATTGACTTTAACTCAGCTCTCAATTTTGACAATTCAGCATTTATATCCGCAATTTTGTCATTAATTCCGCTTTCACGTCTTTTGAGTTCTTGCAATTCCTGTAACTGTTCTTGAGTGATTTTAGAAGTACAATCTGTTAAAAACAAACTGCTTCCAAAAATCAAAGAAGACACAACCACCGCTTTTGAAATCGATTTTAGATTCATCATTGCTCTCCAAATAATTTTAATTTTAGTTAAAAATAATATGCAAATATATGAAATTATATTTAAATAATTGCAATATTATTTTTAAACAATACTGTGAATATTAACATAAATTAATTATTCGCCCTAATCAAAGTCGCACCACCCGAACTCAAAGTATCATTTATCTCTTTTCTAAAAGGAAAATCTTTTAACTTATAACCAAGAGAATCATTTTCATAAATAGACTTAATAATATTACCAAAAATAGGCGCAGCTGCACGCCCCCCTTGTCCATCATTTCCAATCACATCAAAATTTATTCTCTGGTCATCAAAACCTACCCATACGCAAGCAATAATCTCTGGAGTAAAACCAGTAAACCAAGCATCTGCGTTATCATTAGTAGTTCCCGTCTTACCAGCCACAGCAATTTCTCTCGGAATAATATTTCGTAACCTAATCGCAGTTCCCCTATTTACAACCTCCTCCATCATCAGAGCAGTAATATTTGCAGTAGTCTTATCCAATGCATCAGTAATTCTATTCGACTTCTTCTTCTCAAAAATAGTATTCCCATACTCATCTTCAATCTTTGTTAAATAATACGGCTCAATATGGTAACCATTATTAGCAAATATAGAATAAGAGGAAGCAAGTTCCATAGGTCTCATCTCACCACCAGCTCCCAAAGCCAAAGCTGGGTATGGCTGAATAGTCGAAGTAACTCCAGCCCTCTCTAAAATCTCTTTCACCTCAAAAGGAGAAGTCCTTTCAGTAATCAAACGAGCTGCCACCGAATTAATAGAACGTCTCAGTCCCTCCCTTATCGTCATATAAGAATTACTATCAGGGCAATCATCAGTGCCAGTTTTTGGTCTCCACTCTTCCTTAGTAACAGGGTCAACATAAACAAAAGGTCCGCAAGAAATAGTATCATCTGGTCGCATTCCATTTTTTATTGCAGCCGCATAAACAAATGGCTTAATCGACGAACCCGGCTGCCTTTTAATCTGAGTTATATGATTTAAAGAATGTTTAGCATGCATATTCTCACGCATAAATTTTGGAGAAGCCCCCACAATAGCAAGTATCTTTCCAGTATTCTGCTCTAATACAATAACACCACATTGAATAGTAGTTGCAATATCCTTAACAGAATCCCTAAAATCACTATCGCCGAACAATTCTTTATATATAAAATCCTTTCTATCAGTGCTTGCCTTTCTATATCGAATATCTTGCAAAATAGATTCTTTAACTATACTATTTTCCAACTCCTTATTCTTTGACCATTTCCATTTTTTTTCAAACAATTCCTGATATTTGCTTAAATGTTCATCTACAGCTTTATTAGTTATCTCTTGAATTTTAGCATTTAAACCAGTGAAAATAGTTAAACCATCATTATACAAATTATAATTTGACAAAAAAGGATTGTTTTTCAAATCTTGACGAATCATCTCAACATAATGAGGGGCAATCCCACTTGCCATGTTATTTTCATCATTCGCCCTCAAAACAATCGGTTGCTTAACATATTCCCAATACTCATCCTCCGATATCGCACCACCCTCCTTCATCATAAATAAAACCACATTTCTTCTTCTCAAACCGCGATTATAATTCAAAAAAGCATTAAAAGCAGTAGGTGCATTTATAACCCCAACCAAATAAGCAATCTCCGGCTGAGTCAAATCAATAGGTTTCTTACCAAAATACCTCTGAGATGCTACAAAAAGACCATAAGCTCCATTTCCATAATAAACAGAATTTATATACATCTCTAAAATCTCATTCTTAGTATATCTCTCCTCAATCTTAATTGCAGTATATGCTTCACGTATTTTTCTATCAAGAGTAGGAGCTTGGTCTAAATAAAGAGTCCTCGCAAGCTGCTGAGTAATCGTCGATGCACCCTGCTTCTTCCCAGTCAAAGTCTTTATAGCTGCTTTAAATATTCTTTCAACATGCAATCCCCAATGAGTATAAAATGCGCGGTCTTCAGTAGCAAGAAGACCTTTTATAAATTCTTTTGGAATCTCATCAATCTTTAAATTAACCCTACGCTCCGTAAAAAAATAATCTAACAAAACTCCATCACTACTATAAACCCTTGAAGCAATACTCTGAGTCGGATTATCCAACTCCTCAATCGAAGGAATAGCTTTATTTTTAATCCCATCATCAATAACCCCACTTATAAACCAAGCCAGCGAGCCAATAGTAATTAAAAGCAACAAAGCTAAAATTAATACATAATACCTTATTTTCATTTCGCACTCATTTTTTGTAATACTATTTGGTTACTTGTTGCTAACATTGGAAATAACTTATTAAACAACCTCGAATAAGTCGTTTTGCCCGTGCTTTTATTGCAATAAACTAATCTATAATTCATCTTCCTCATAAACTTTATAATCGAAAGAGGCTGACACAAATGAACAACATCATCATCACTAAACTCAAAATCAATTTCATTATCAGCAGATTTATTCCCTAACTCCTTGTTCTTCATACGCGGATATATCATAATAAACTTTCCATCTTTCGAAATCAAATTCAATAAATACCAATAAAAAGACCTAAACACAGCAAAAAATGAATCCAAAACATTATTATACCTCCAAAACCTTTCTCCCTTTAAATTCTTCAACATCGCTGTTAAAGCAGGATTTGGTCCACTCCAATTAGGACAATCAATTATCAAAAAACCATCATTTTTTAATACTCTATCCATCTCTATCAAAGTCTTCTCAGGATAAACCAAATGTTCAAAAACACAAAGAGAAGAGATAGAATCAAAAAAATTTCGTTTAAAAGGAATAATATTTTCATCAAGGTAGCTAACAACGCAAGCATTTTTAATACTATCTAACTTGCCATTCAAACCAGTCAAATCTTCCTCAGAAAAATAATCCAAGCCAAAAATATTATCATAACCATAATGCGATAACTTTTCAACTATTTTATAAGTTCCGGTTCCAAAATCCAAATGATTACCCTTTGTATTATATTCACTTATAAACTCTGCGTATTCTAAATACTCCTCATCTCTATTATCACAAAAACCATAATAATCAGGTCTTTTATTATAAAAATCGATCAAGTATTTTTGTACTATTCGTTTATCCTTCTCTTTCAATATCTTTGGTGATAGAGGCATTTTTTTAATATTTATTTTTTTTTAAAAAAAACTTTACTTAATTTGCAAAGTTAAGATTAAATATTGAAAAAATAATATTTTAAAAAAAGAATTATGGAATTATCATCAATAGTTGAAATGCTATTCAACGTCTCTGTTGGATTCACAACACTCCAAATTTATTTACAAGTAAATAAAATTTGGAAACGTAAACACGAACTCGAAGTAGCCCGAAGCCAATCAATCTCAGGATTGCTAATTCTTGGAATAAGTTGTATAATATCAATTGTATATTATGCACTCAATGACGATATGTCAAGCTTAGTAGAAAGCGGATTCTATCTCGTGCAAGCCATAGTTTTCGGACTAATCTCCACAGGACTTTTCGTAAAAGGTCAAGAAAAAACATCACTCTGGAACTTATTTTTAAAAGCAATAAGATTTGAACGCAAAGAAGCAGATTACTTAATCAAAAAATTCTTCAAACCTACAAACGCAAACATAATAATCGACATCCTTCACCAACTCGCTATGATTGACGACAATCTCGACCCCAAAGAACAAGAATTAATCGAAGCATTTGCAAAAGAATGGAATATCGAATACTCAATAGACAAACTAAACGAAAAAAGATTTACCGACGCCAAATCTAACTATATCAGACTTAGAAACTCAGTTGAAAATTATCTAAAATCAGAACCACCTAAAGAACAAGCAGCCCAACTAAAAGATATGATGCAAACAATGATAGAAGCAGATGACGAAATTTCGGCAGAAGAAGAACTAATTTCAACAGAACTAATGGGACTAATCCAAAATTACATCTCAGACGTAGTCTCTGATAGATACCATGTTATGATAGTTCCGCAAGATGAAAACCAGCATGTATCAATCAAAGGTCTAATCCCAAATGCCATTAAATACGACATAGCCGGTGGAATTGCATATTCAGTTGGTGAGTTTTATTCAAGCAAATATGCTGAAATGATTTGTAATCAATTCAGAGAAGAAAAACTTTTTACAATTGTTCATACTCCAGATTCAAACGCTATTGAAAAAGATAAAGAAGAAGAAGAAAATAATAATGACGAATTTGATAATCAAAATTAATTTTTTTCAAAATTTAAAGGGTTTTTATTATAAATTTATCTACTATCAACTTTCTTGCAATAATAGTTGTTACTATTATTAGTTTTGCTTTAGGTTCATTATGGTACACAGTTCTATTTGGTAAAAAATGGCAAAAAGGAGTAGGACTTTCTGATGATGACATTAAAAATGATAACATGGCTAAAACTTTTGGTACTAGTTTCGTTTTAATGTTTTTGATGAATTTTGCTTTAGCATTTATTTTTTCTTTCGTAGATAGGCAAGATTTTGATTTTGCACAAGGCGCAATTTATGGAGCATTTATTGGCTTATTTTTTAATGGCTTATCTTATGGTATTAATATTTTATACCAAAAGAAAAGTTTTTCACTTTGGCTAATTGATTCTTCATACCAAATTTTATATTTAGCTATTTCTGGTTCTATTCTTACTGTTTGGAAATAAATAATTTATGGAAGATTAATGAAAGTTTCTAAAATAATAAAACTCAATAAAAAATATAACTTCGAAGCCCCACTATTTAAAGCAAGTACAGGGCTCAAAAAATCTTTAAATCACCAAATAAATAAAGAAAATATAGATTTAAACCAATTATTAATACCCAAACCAGAAAATTGTTTCTTAGTTAAAGTTAACGGCGACTCTATGATTGGAAGCAAAATACTAAACGGCGATATCCTAGTTGTGGATAAAAATCAAAAGCCAAAAGAAGATAATATCGTGGTTTCATCACTAAATGGAGAGCTAACAGTCAAAACATTTAAAATAATCGACGGAAAACCATATTTACTCTCCTCCAATGATAAATTTCTTCCTATCGAAATATCTGAATTTTATAAATTTGAAATTCAAGGAGTAGTAAAACACATCATAAGAGAAACAGATTAAACCCAATAATCAATAAAGCAATTATTATACTCTTATGGATTATTCATCCTCCGGAAAACTCGGCTCACTCAATTGTTTCTTAAGTTTTCTAATTTCTTCCTCATCCCAAGGAAGATTTACTTTTTTTTGTCTTGAATTTGGTAAATCTATATTTGGAATAATTGGCTTAAAATGATTATGAAGAAAAACCTCCACTCTATCAAGGTGATAACTCGCACATCTCGCCCAAGTAAAATAAACACCCTTATTTTCAAAAGCTAATATGGATTTATCCTCTCTCATCTCCAAAATAATATCATAAATAAAACCCTGTCCCACTTTTAATATTTTTGAAGTGTTATCCATCTCAGAGCCAGTCCAGCATACAAAAACGCCGATTGACTCTTTCACATAATCATTATCAACATCTATCTTTTGTAAATCACACCAACCAACATCCTTACACCTAAACCAAGACAATTTCATATATTAATTCAATTTTGATAATAAACTAATAGCAGCAGTTTCAGTTCTCAAAATACTATTTGCAAGCTTTATACTCGTAGTCATAACCCTTAAACTATCCAACTCCTCCGAAGAAAATCCACCCTCCGGACCAACAATTAAAGATATATTTTTATCAATTAAAAAACCTTTTCCTTCACTAAAATACTTATTCTTTTCTATGCCAACATCTATTCCACTCACATCCGCTAAAAAATTAACATCATAACCTGAAAGCATATCTATCATGTCATTAAACTTAATAATCTCATTTATCTTAGGTAAAAATGCTCTTTCTGATTGTTTAAGAGCTGATATCGCCTTCTTGACCCCGCGTTCAATATAAAACTTAATAAATTGACTATTCTTACAATAAACAGGATAAATTGAGTTAATTCCCAACTCAGAAGTCTTTTCAATCAAAAACTCAATCCTATTCTTATCATCAATTAATCCAAAAAATAAAGTAGAATTAAAAATATTCTCAGTAAATACACTTAAAAGCTCAATAATCTTAATTTTTATTCTCGACCTATCATTCAATACAATTCGCGCTAAAGCTATTTGACCCTTACCGTTTGTTATCTTTATAGTCTCTGACTTTCTTAAAACCCTAATGTGCTTAGATTCATCTGATTGCAAATCAATCAAATCACCTACATCAAAAGAAACAGGAACATAAAATGCGCTCATATTTATTAATTAACTTTTATTAATTTTTTATAAATAATATCATTCTCAGTTATAAAATGAAGAAAATAATTTCCTTCTGCATAATTTTTAATCATAAACTCAAAATGATTAACTCCAAGATTTATATGCCCATCATAAAGTACTTCTAATTTTTTTCCATTAAAATCATATAAAGATATATCAATTTTCTGGATAATATAATTTGTAATGTCAATACAAATCTTATTATTAAAAGGATTAGGGTACAAATCCTCAACATCAATCTTTATTGAAGTTTGCTCAAACAGCTCTCTATAATCATTTAAAATAGGATAAACAGCCGAATAAATTTCTGTATCACCATTATTCATTCTTCCATCTGTCCAAGTAAAGTATAAATTACTTGAATCAATATCAATATTAGTTTTGTATCCAACTCCATAATTAAAATTTCTATTTTGAGTATGAGTTAACTCAAAACCCTTAGAAACATATCTATACGGTTGGCTAAAATTAATACCATCAAATGAAAGCATAAAATTTGGCTCTATATTATAATTTAAATTATCAAAAGGACCTTCTAATTTATAATAATGTAAAAGAACTTTACCATTATCATTTACTCTAATATCGTAATTAACCTGATGATTATTATTATCTTCAAAAACCCTTTTAACCTCGGCAAATTCTCCATCTTTACCTTTGCAAATAAATATATTATTCTTAGGAAAAAAACCACCACCACTATAATTCGAACCCGTCCAGCTAATCAAAACACTATCACCAACAAAATTTAATAATGGATTTGGATTTAACTTATCCGTTGGCAAACCAGGAATATTAAAAGTAATAACGCCTCTCAAAAGAGTTGAACCCATAAAATTTACATTATTTATAATTTTATGATTTTCAATTTTTTTACTCACCAAATCAAATTCAAAATAACCCAAATATTGTTGAAAACTTCTATCAAAAAACTTTGCAGACAAATAAGTAATATAAACTCTATTATTTTTAATTTTTATATCATAAGCAGGCATATAATTAATAGAATCAGGAGGAGTAATAATAATCTTTTTATCAGGGTACCTAACATCAAATAATTCAATATTCAATAAATTACTAAAAGTTGATAAAGCCGAATAAGAAACATAAGTATTATAATTATATTCAAATAATTTCAAAGAGCTTAAAATATTTTTTAAACCATTATAATCATCAGTAACATCATAATTCGATTTAACCCGTTTTAAATTATGTTTTAATGAGTTCCAATTTCTACCCTTATCAGTAGTATATCTATAAGTTATAGTTTGAATAATTGAATCAACTCCACCCCAGCCAGTTTTAATCAAAGTAGTTAACCAAGCTAAATGACCTTTTCCATAACTATCATACAATAGATTATTATCGGTTGCATCCAATACTAACCTGTATTGTTCTTCTGGAAACACCTCTGATAAATATCTTTTCCAAGTCAAACCCTTATCAAAAGAATAACTAATAGAGTTAATATAATTATCCTTTCCAAAATTTAATTTATGCTGAATAGAAGAACTTATCAAATTATTAGCATTAGTAGGGTCGACAACTATAACAGGGTCTGTTTCAGGATAATCCGAATTTGTAATCCTAACTTCATTATTTTTCCTAACAATATCCCCACCTTTCAAGTTTACATTTAATAAACTTAAAAGCGCCGTAAAAAATAACAATTTTAGAATTTGTTTTCTCATTATCAACTAGACGAAACAATATTATATAAAATTTTAATTAATTCCTCTGTTCCCAAATTTGTAACCGAAGAAAGCAACAACGGCTTTTTACTATTAACCTCTATCTCTTTTAATTCTAACTTCTTATCTTCATCTATAGTATCCCATTTGCTAAAAGCTATAACTTCACTTTTTTCCAACATCTCGGGATTAAACTTCCGCAATTCATTTTTCAAAACCTCATAATCTTGAACAATATTTTCAGAACCCGCATCCAATAAATACAATAAAACACTTGTTCTTTCAATATGCTTCAAAAATTGAATACCCAATCCCTTTCCTTCAACAGCCCCCTCAATTAATCCAGGAATATCTGCCACAGTGAACGAATCATATTCACCATACTTAACAACTCCTAAATTCGGCACTAAAGTTGTAAAAGGATAATCAGCAATCTTCGGCTTAGCTGCAGAAATTACCGAAATCAAAGTTGATTTACCAGCATTAGGAAAACCCACAATTCCAACATTTGCAAGTAGTTTCAACTGTAATTTCAAATTAAACTCTTCACCAGGAATCCCAGGTTGTGAAAATCTTGGTGCCTGCCGAGTAGCAGTCGCAAATTCACAATTACCTCTTCCACCAATTCCACCTCTTGCAATAACAAACTCCTGATTCTGCTCCACTATATCAGCTATTTTCTCATCTGTTTCTGCATTTATTATTTCAGTCCCAATAGGAACCTTAATGTACAAATCATCAGAGTTTTTACCGGTTCTTCTCGATTTTCCCCCCCTTTGTCCATTTTGTGCAATATATGATTTCGTAAAGTTAAACTCCAACAAAGTATTCAAGTGAGGTTGAGCTATAAATATAACATCACCACCTTTTCCTCCATTTCCACCATCAGGTCCACCTCTAGGCACAAACTTTTCCTTCCTAAAACTAACATGACCAGCTCCGCCGTCACCAGACTTTACGTAAATTAAAGCGCTATCTATAAATTTCATTTTTATTCTTTTATTTCATCATTAAAATTAAAATCATTATCATCATCATTATCACTCTCTAAATCATCAAGCGATACCTCATCAACCTCGTCTAAATCATCAAGCGAAAAAGTTTCAATTTCACCTTCTTCACTTTCCTCTCCACTAAAATACTCTAATTCTTCAATCCCATCACCATCACCACTCTCGACACCATCATCCTCACTCTCTAAATCATCAAGCGATACCTCATCAACCTCATCTAAATCATCAAGCGAAAAAGTTTCAATTTCACCTTCTTCACTTTCCTCTCCACTAAAATACTCTAATTCTTCAATCCCATCACCATCACCACTCTCGACACCATCATCCTCACTCTCTAAATCATCAAGCGATACCTCATCAACCTCATCTAAATCATCAAGCGAAAAAGTTTCAATTTCACCTTCTTCACTTTCCTCTCCACTAAAATACTCTAATCCTTCAATCCCATCACCATCACCACTCTCGACACCATCATCCTCACTCTCTAAATCATCAAGCGATACCTCATCAACCTCATCAACCTCATCTAAATCATCAAGCGAAAAAGTCTCCTCATTGCTAAATTCAACCTCAACCTCTTCAAAATTATCTTCCGTAGAAGTATCCTCAGAACCAGAAACTAAATCCAAAATTAAACCCGAAATCTTTTCATAACTTACAACCAAAGAATTATTTTCAAACTCATTTTCCAAAATATTTAGTATCTGACTAATACCTTTTTCACTAAAATAAATAATTAATGCTTCAATAGGCAATTCCTCATTCACCTCATCTTGCAAACCATCAAAAGAGAATACCTTAAATATTGGCTGCAATAGCTCCAAAAACTCTTGCTCTTCCAAATTATAAATATAATTATCATCAATTTCTTTTAATAATACTTCATATTCAGATTTACTCAAAAAACTAGTATCCAAATTATCTTCGCACCACTCCGTAAACCCTTCAAGTAAATAATGATATTCATTAAAATATTCCATATAATTCTGAATATCATTTACTGAAACTTCCGTCTCATTTTTATAAATCATAGCAGTAAGTGTAGTCAATGGTCTACAAATATAATTGTACCTTAATCCAATTATATTTTTCAACATCTGCTTAAATTCAAAACTCGACATTCTTATCGAACCACTAAGTTCATCTTCTAATTTATTTATTATTCTCAATAAATCATCATTTGTCTGGTCAAATAAAGTTTGATTTCTAATACTATCAGTCGTCAAAATCACTATTCTATTTATTTCGCAAGAAATAAACTTTTTTAATGATTTTGTCAAATTCATGGAACCCACTGCCTCAGAAAGATTTACATCATTATCTGATTCCGATAAATTTAATAGTGCAAAATATTTGTCAATATAATTGTTAAACATTTTTTAAGTTAAGATTAATATTTTTACAAATTAATTATTTTTTTTAAAATATAAAAAGGTAAATTAATGAATTTTATTGAGAAAATCGAAGAAATTAGAGAAATAAGTAGAAATTCCAAAAAAAATAATTTAAAAGTTGCTTTTGTGCCAACAATGGGAGCCCTCCACCAAGGACATCTCTCTCTTATAGAAAAAGCAAAGCAACTTTCTGATATTGTTATAGTTTCAATCTTCGTTAACCCAAAACAATTCGCTCCTCACGAAGATTTAGACAACTACCCCAGAAACTTAGAACAAGACATAAATCTCGCAAACAATGCTGGTGCTGATTTTATCTTCACTCCTTCGCCATTAGACATTTATCCAGTAGGATATTCAACCGCTATTAAAGTTAATAAGATAACAGAAGTTTTTGAAGGCGAATTTCGCCCACAATTCTTTGAAGGTGTCGCTACTGTTTGTGCAAAACTTTTTATTATAACAGAACCCGACTTAGTTGTCTTTGGGCAAAAAGACTACCAGCAATGCCTTGTTATCAAAAGATTAATTACAGACCTACACCTACCAATCGAATTTTATATGCAGCCAACTATTCGAGAATCAGATGGCTTAGCTAAAAGTTCTAGAAATCTCTATCTATCTGAAAACGATAGAGAAAAAAGTGGCATACTTTTTATTGCATTAGAAGAAGCAAAAAAAGCCATTTCACACGGTGAAACCAACAGAAAAAAAATAAATGCAATTATGCACAAAAAGTTGAGAGAAGTAAAAGAAATTAAAATCGATTATGCATCTGCGGCTCTTGCCGAAGATTTATCTCAACCCCAATTTTTCTTAAAAGGGGATAAGGTTGTTTTGCTAATTGCTTGTTACTTAAATAAAACAAGATTAATAGATAACTCAATCATAACCATTTAACAAAATGAAATATATATTTCTAACTCTTTTTATACTTATTTCTTGCAATAAAAATTCAAAAGATTCTATCGATGAAGGGGAAAATAGTCAAATCGATAATATTATTGATAAACTCGAAAACATGACCCTTAGTAATCTAGAAATAATCGAAAAAGATTCAATTGCCAGATTAGAATTAATTAACTCTTATGATAGTTTCCCAAAAATCAACTACACTCAAATTATCATAAAAGATAAAAATATATTAAATGAATTATTCTCTGAATATGGATTTTCGAAAGATAATAAAATTAAAAATAAAGTCTTCATCACACTCAACAGAAAAGAAACTAAATACTTATCAGTAGGGGATACCATTATAGTCCCTGATACTATTATAAACGATAAAAGAGCATATTCAATCTTCCCTCATTACTATCCCGAAGCAAAACAGCTCGACAAAGCAATTATAATCTCAAACTATTACCAATCCTATGCCTGTTATGAATTTGGAAAATTAGTCAGATTCGCCGCTTGTAACACTGGCAAAGAAAAAACCCCAACCTTCCCAGGCAGATATGCACTCGTCTGGAAAGACAAAAAACGTCGCTCATCTTTAGACTCAACCTGGATTATGCCCTTTACATTTAACTTTCATAGATATGCCGGCAATGCCTTTCATCAATTCGAAATGCCGGGTTATGCAGCTTCTCACTCCTGTGTAAGGCAATTCCTAACCGATGCAGAGTGGCTTTTCAACTGGGGCAGAGGTGTAAAAGTCGAAGACGGAAAACAAATATGGCTCTCTGGAACTCCAGTTGTTATTATCGGAGTGCCAGATTACTCTCTAAGAAAATCAGGTCCTTGGTCGCATTTAAAAAACAATAAACAAAGACCTATCAAATTAGATTTTAACCCAATGGAAGTTGAAGAAGCATACATTCCATTTGTTCAAATCCCAGAATCCATCAGAAATTGGATTCCTAACAAAGATAGATATGTTCACGCAGAAGATACTCTCCGCAAAAGAGGAATCATCGCCCAACACACAACCCTAACTCCTTCTATTGACTTTAACAAGCAAAGAAGAGAAAAAAAATTAGCAAAAGATAAAAGTAAATTATCAGACTCCCTAAAAAAACTAGAATTTCAGCAATCCGAAAAATCAAAAATTGATTTAGACATTATTAAAAAGAACCTGCAAAAATTAGAATCACCAACTGACACTACAAAAAAATAAAATATTAACATATTGTTATACAACAAGTAAGGAAATGTAAAATCAATTTAATAAAAATAAATAAAAAAAAACTTGTATATTTGTGAGATATTTAATGCTTTTATGTGTTATTGTTTTTGAAATCAATAACAAAAACTAAAAAAAAACATGAAAATAATATTAATATCCTTTATATTGCTAATTTCATTTGGAATAACCAAATCCCAAATAGTAATAAACGAAATTGTAGCATCAAATTTTAGAAATCATCATGACGAAGATTATGATGACTCAGATTGGCTCGAACTATACAATAAATCTGACAAGCCAGTAAACCTAAAAGACTGGAAAATATTCGATAAAAATGAAATTGAGAACGCCTTTATTTTGCCTGATACGGTTCTCCACCCCAAAGAGAAAATAGTAATTTTTGCATCAGGAAAGAATAGATATACCTCCAATAAAATTTACGCTCGTACTTCAGGACTTGGAATGATGGCTCATGTTAAAGGAACTTATGTGCATTATCTTTATATACCTATGAATGAAGATTTTGAAGCAGAGTTGCAAGTTGATAATGTAAATTCAGAGCAGTTATTCCCAACCGCAGGAATTTTATTCAAAGAAAAATTAGAAACACATTCAAAGTTTTATTCAATTGTGGTTTCAAATAGAAAGCGAGAAACCATCACAACATATTATGGATTTAATGAAGAAAAAAATCCGTTGCAATATTTATCTGGATTTACTGAATCACCAGTAACTAAAATTAAATTGATCAAAGAAGGAAATGTGATTAAGTCATTACTTATGTATCATGATGCTTTTACTTGGTTCGAGAGAAGTTCAGACACTCTAGATTTTAATAGTGGCTATCTAGGAATTTCATTTGGAGGAGAAGATTTTAGATATGAATTATTTGCGGATTTTATAGTTTCAAATTTTAAAATTAACGGTAAAGAATTTTTTTATAATGATTTAGAAAAAACTGACATTGGCTTAAAAAGTAATATTTCCTCGTCTAAAATACTAAATGAAATACATACAAATTTTGCAATTTCCAAAGATGGCGAAAGTATTTATTTATGGAATGAAAAGCAAGAATTAATAGATAAAGTTTCGTTTGAAACACAATATACAAACTTAACATATTCGCGATTTCCAGATGGCGAAAATAAATTTTATTTTTCTGAGCCAACTCCAAGAAAAGAAAATATTTCTGGGCTTGATTCGATTCTTACTCCACCATACTTTTCCGAAAAATCTACAATTGGAACGCAATTAAATAAAGTTGAAATTGAACATGAAACTCCAAATGTAGAAATTTATTATACTTTAGACGGAAGTGAGCCAACCAAAGAATCTTTTTATTACCAAAACCAAATCTTGTTAGATACTGGTGTAGTAATTAGAACAAAAGCATTTTTAAATAATGCAAAAAGTTTTAACGATGAAGTGTTTACATATTTACCAGAATATAATTATGATATTCCTTTAACATCAATAATTGTAGATACTTTAGGTTTGTATAACGAAGATAATGGAATAATAAATGAAAAAAATTTAAGAAGAAAATATGAAACTAAAGGGTATTTTGATTACATAAATGACACCATAAATTATAAAACTAAGACGGGAATTAGAATTCATGGTGGTGGAACAAGGTATTTTTACCCGCAGAAATCTTTTAGGTTTTACTTAAGATATGTAACTGGTGATGATTACTTTAATTTTCAATTTTGGAAAAATAATAATAAAAAAACATATAAGTTTTTACTGAAGAACGGAGGTCAAGATTGGGAAAGAATTTTCATTAGAGATTTGTTTTCACATCATTTAGTTGATAAATACCTAACTAATTTAGATTATGCATCTTCTAATTTAACTCTTTCATTCATAAATGGTAAATATTATGGAATTTCTGATTTTAAAGAGCGAATTGACGAAGATTTTTTAGCTGAAAAATATAATATTAATGATAAAAATAACTTGAACTTAGTGATGAATAATGAAATAAAAAATGGAAAAATTGACAGTTTATATAAATATTTTAAAAATTTTAATGAAAGCATATCGCCAGATTCAATATTAAATAATTTTGATTTAATAAATATTCTTGAATATTCCTTTATTAGAATTTTTACTGCCGCTGACGATTGGCCAATTACGAATGAACTTAAATGGCAATCAGATGAATATGACAAAAAATGGAGATGGATTCCTAATGATTTTGATTTATCAATGGAAGCTACTCACAACTCTTTTGTACATTCAAATACTATTAAAAGAGTGTTAGATACAAATTCTCATATTTCATTAATAATGAATAAATTATTTGAAGAAAATAGTTATAAATATTATTTTGCTAACTTTTTTGCTGACCAACTCAATAAAAACTTTAAACCAAGTAATACTATTTTTATTTTTGATTCTTTAATTAATATTATAAAACCAGTTGTATTACAACATCGAAATAATTATCAATTTTCTTTAATTAATTTTGAAAATCAAGTTGAAAATGTCAAATACTTTCTAAAACTCCGCCCACAATTCCTCTTTCAACACATCGTCGAAGAATTTAATTACTCTGGAACTGATACCATTACTCTTTCTCAAAACATCGAAAATGCAGGCAGATTTCAAGTTAATTCTATTGAAATTACTGAATCTTCTTGGACCGGTACTTATTTCAATGAAGTTCCAATTTCTGTTTCAGTTAAATCAAATCCAGGATTTAGATTTATCGGCTGGGAAAATCTTGAAACAAGCGATTCTGTTTTGACTGACATATACATCACCCAAATAAACAAATTCAATGCACTATTCGAAAAAACTGGCGAACCAATTGAAGTACCAAGAACAGAAATAGTAATAAATGAAATAATGTTCAGACCAGCCGAAAATCAACAATCTGGTGATTGGATTGAAATCTACAACAATGGAAACATAGATGTTGATTTGTCTAACTGGCAGTTAAAAGATGATAATAATTCTAATTTTTATATTATTCCCGAAGGAACGATTTTAAGAAAAAATGATTTTATGATTTTATCAGATAAGCCATTAAGATTCAGAGAATATTATGGCTTAACAAGAAATGTGATTGGCGGATTTGACTTTGGTTTTGGCGAAGATGATATGGTTAGGTTGTTTGATGATAAAAATCAGTTAATTGATATAGTGAATTATGTAACTTTTTCACCTTTAACTGACCTAACTAACAGAACAGGAAACACTCTCGAACTAATCCATCCAAACTTAGAAAACAACATCTCCCTAAACTGGAAATCATCTGATATTTACGGAGGAACACCCTTAGAAAATAACTCAATTATGTCTTCAATATCATCATTTAAAACAAAATTTAATCATTATCCAAACCCAGTAAAAGATTATTTACATATAGAAAATTATCACGGAAACATAAAAATTAACATTTATGATTTCAACGGAAAAAATATAAAAACAATCGAAACACTAAACTCAAATATATCTATTAACTTTAGTGAACATAATTCTGGTTTATACGTCATTAAAATATTAGATATAAATAACAACCTTTTAGAACAATTAAAAATTATCAAAAAATAATCAAAAAATAAGGAAATATATGAAATATAAATTATTTGGAAATACCGGATTACGAGTGTCAGAACTCGCATTAGGGACAATGACTTTTGGTACTGAATGGGGGTGGGGGTGCGATTACCAAACATCAAAAAACATATTTGATACCTACAAAGAATTAGGAGGAAACTTCCTCGACACAGCAAATAGATACACCGAAGGAACAAGCGAAAAGCTATGCGGTGAATTTATCAAAAATGAAAGAGATTATTGGGTACTTGCTACAAAATACACACTTTACGAAGAATATGGTAACCCAAACGGTGCTGGCAATGGAAAGAAAAATATGGTACAATCTGTAGAAAAATCATTAAAAAGATTGGATACGGATTATATTGATTTGCTATGGGTTCACGCCTGGGATGGAACAACAAAAGTAGAAGAAATAATGCGAGGATTAGATGACCTAATCTCCTCTGGCAAAGTTCTATACATAGGTATTTCCGACACACCTGCTTGGGTTGTCTCAAAAGCAAATGCTATCGCAGAATTAAAAAATTGGACAAGTTTTGCAGCACTCCAAATCGAATACTCACTATTAGAAAGAACACCCGAAAGAGAATTAATCCCAATGGCACTCTCCGATAATATGGCAATAACTCCTTGGGGTGCTTTAGCTGGTGGTGCCTTAACAGGTAAATACTTAATAAACGAAAAAGGTCGTTTACCAGAAGACAGTCCCAGATTAAACGCAAAAAATACAGAAATTGTAAAGGCAGTAGTGGAAGTAGCAAAAGAATTAGGAATTACACCGGCTCAACTCGCTCTTAAATGGGTTCTCCAACAACACCATAACATCATTCCAATAGTTGGTGCTACAAAACCACAACAACTCAAAGATTCTTTTTCTGCATTAGAAATAGAAGACATTCCCGAAGAGCAAATAAAAAAATTAAACAAAGCAAGTGAAATCGACTTAGGTTTCCCACACACCTTTTTAAACACAGAAAGAATAAAAGACATAATATTCGGAGGAACACAAGATAAAATAATATTTAAGTAGAATAAAATTTAAACAAAATTTAAATTAATTAAACTTAAAATAAATTTAAATTAATAATAAAATATAAAACATAAAATCCATCTAATTAAATAAAACATTAGATGGATGATTTTTCCACTCAATATTAACCAAGATTTATAAATAGCTAGAATATAATAAGATACAAAATATAAAAAAAACAAAAAACCATAAATTTGCAAAAAAAATTAAAAAACAAAAAATCTAAAATAATTATTAATTTTAAAAAAAGCATACAAAAATTAAATAAAAATTAATAAAAAACAATATTTCATCATTTTCTTTCAACAAATTTTCAATTTTTTTTTAAATAATCAATATTTCTTCGTAATTTTAAATTATTAAAATTGAAAATTTAAAAAATATTATTTTATTATAGGAGTATTATGGCTAAGAGTGATTCAAATTCTGGCACAGAAAAGAAAAGAAGAGGCAGACCACCAAAAATCGAATCTGTGGCAAAGACTACTGAAACTAAAACTAAAAGAGGCAGACCTGCCTTAGCAAAAAACTCAGAACCTATTGCAAAAAAAGCAGGAAGAGGTCGTCCACCTAAAATCGATTCAACTAATAAAATAGCAAAAAAAGTTGATGGCAGAGGCAGACCACGTAAATCTACTTCTGAAAAATCAGCAGCTAAATTAAATTTCCCTTACGAATTAAGACAAGGTATTTTCAGAACCGAAAAAAGTTCTCAGAAAATAGTTAAAATGCCTTACAAAGGTAAACAAATCGAAGTTGAGTTATATTCAGAATTTAGCTTTGATGGATTTGATAAAGAAACAGTTAAAAACTGGTATCGACTTCAAAACCTTGGAAGAAAATTAGACGAAAAAGCGGCTTTATATCTTAAAATGGCTAAGGGCTGGTCTTACCACGCTCCTCTTGCAGGACACGATGGTATCCAACTTGCCTTAGGTCAAATTTTTAAAGCAAAAAAAGACTTCTTATTTCCATATTACAGAGACTTCCTTACTACACTCTCAGCCGGTTTAACTCCTGTTGAAATTATCCTGAACGGACTTTCAAAAGATACTGACGTTGCCGGAGGTGGAAGACACATGAGTAATCACTTTGCAAAACCAGAATGGAACATTATGAATGGTTCATCTTGCACAGGAAACCACTCACTTCACGCCGCTGGACTTGCAAGAGCAGTAAAAAAATATAATGGCGAAGAAGTGGTTTATTATTCAGGAGGTGAATCCGCAACAGCAGAAGGATATTTTTACGAAGCAATTCAAGCAGCAGATTTAGATAAATCTCCTTGTATATTTGTAATTCAAAATAACTTCTTTGGAATTTCTGTTCCATTGGATGAAGTATCTGTAAACATAATACCAACTGATAACTTCAGAGGATTTTCTAACCTTAAAATATTTGAATGTGATGGAAGAGATGCTTTCAACTCTTACAGAACTTTAGAAGAAGCTAAAAAATACGTTCAAAGTGGACAAGGTCCTGCCTTAGTACATGCGGAATGTGATAGACTTGGCTCTCACTCAAACTCTGACAGACACGAAGGATATCGTTCCGAAGAAGAAATGATTGTCATGAGAAGACGTGACCCATTAATGCAATTCAGATATCATTTATGGAAACAAGGTATCATCACAGAAGAAGAATTTGATAAAATTGACGAAGAAATTAAATTAGAAATCTTCGCTGCTGCTGATGAAGCAGAAGCTCATCCAGACGCTGACGCTGAAACATGGAATCAATTCTTAATTCCTGAACCAGCTTATAAAGTTGAAGATAATACTGAAATTGCCATTCCAGAAGGTTCTGAAATCGTATCTTACCTAGAAGGTATAAACCTTGGTTTAAAACAAGAATTCAGAAGAAACCCAAATACATTTATGTGGGGTCAAGATATAGGGAAAGGCGGAGTATTTAACGTTGTTAAAGGTATGCCACAAGAATTTGGAAAAGAAAGAGTATTTAATGCTCCAATATGTGAAGACCAAATTCTTGGTACAGCCAACGGATTTTCACATTACAGAAAAGACATAAGAGTTGTCGTTGAAGGTGCAGAATTTGCTGATTATTTCTGGCCAGCAATGGAGCAATATGTAGAACTTGCTCACGAATACTGGAGAACAAAAGGTCAAACTTGCCCTAACGTTGTATCTCGTCTTGCATCTGGTGGATATATTCAAGGTGGATTATACCACTCTCAAAATATCGAGGGTGCTTTATCTTCAATCCCAGGTGTAAGAATTGTTCAACCTGCATTTGCTGATGATGCCATCGGTTTATTAAGAAATGCGATCCGCTCCGAAGGGCCTACAATGTTCTTAGAGCCAAAATTCTTATACAACTTCAAACCTGCATTTGGACCAGTCCCTCCAGATGATTTTATTATACCATTTGGTAAAGGTAAAGTCAGAAGAGAAGGAAGTGATATAACTATTATCACTTACGGAACAGGAGTTCACATGAGTAATTTTGCTGCTGAAGAACTTGCAAAAGAAAATATTTCAGTTCATATCTTCGATATCAGATCAATAAATCCTCTTGATAAACAAGGTATCTTTGATGCAGTTCGCAAAACGAACCGTGTTCTTGTAGTTCACGAAGACAACATAACTGGTGGCTTTGGTGGTGAAATAGCATCATTAATATCTCAAGAATGTTTCAGAGAATTAGATGCACCTGTTAGAAGAGTTGGTTCTAAAGACGTTCATGTTGGATTTGCTAAAAAATATGAAGACAAAATATTACTTTCAATTCCAGACATCACAAATGCAGTGAAAGAAACTCTTAACTTTTAAATTTAGAGATGCATAAGATAAGATAATAAATAAGCCGAGTTTTCGCTCGGCTTTTTTTAACAAAAGCATTTATATAATATATTTAGATATTTAATAAAATATAATGAAAATAGTATTTTTAAATAAATTCATTTCCATACTTTTGTTGGCAAATTTACTTTTCTCAACTATTGGAAGCCATGTTATTTTTAAATATTTAGAACATAATTTAAAAAAAGAAATAAAAAAAACACTTTTATCAGGCAAATATAAAAAAGATTATAAAATCACTAATTTCACCTACCAAGAATTCTTAAACTTAGAATGGGAACATTCAAAAGAGTTCGTATTAGGTAATAATATTTATGATGTAGTTAGCATTGACTTACATTTAGATTACATACAAGTTATATATTATCAAGACATTAAAGAAAGTAATTTAAGACAAAATTATTCTAAATTGTTAAATTCATATTTAACTAAAAATAATGAAAGTAAAAATCTTTTATTTAATTTTATTGAAATCTTAATTGCAAAATATATAATTAATTATTTTAATTATCATTTATTACTAGATATTAGTTTAATAAAATATATTTATTTAAATAATATCCTAAATTATATTTATATAGAAATTCCAAACCCTCCTCCACGGATTAATTCCTAATTTTTATTTACTTGAATAATACCTACTTTTTAGTAGTAATTATATTTTTTAAAAGTTTAGGAATTTATATGAGAATATTAATTTATCTCGGCATATTTCTTATGCCAATCTTATTGTTTTCTAAAACAATAATCGTAAAAGACTCTTTAACAAATAGAGCAATTTCATCTTCATTCGCTTACGGAAATGATACAAAAAATTATCAAAAAGCAAATGTTAATGGTGAAATTAATCTAAATAAATTCAAAGATTTAGATTCAGTTAATATCTTCTCTTCGGGCTATAAAAAAATCAAACTGGCTTGGAAAGATATTAAAGATAAACAAGAAATTTATTTAATTTCAACCATTTTTGAACTTGATGAAATTGTTCTTTCTGCAAATAAATGGGAACAATCAAAAATTGATTTATCTTCAAGAGTGGAAAGCATAAATAAAGATGAAATCAATTTCAAAAACCCACAAACTTCTGCCGATTTATTAGGTCAAACTGATTATGTTTATATTCAGAAATCACAAATGGGAGGCGGTTCTCCAATGATTAGAGGGTTTTCCACAAACCGCGTTTTACTAGTTGTTGACGGAGTTAGAATGAATAATGCAATTTTCAGAAGTGGAAATTTGCAAAATGTTATTTCGCTTGATGCAAACGCAATTGAAAACTCTGAAGTTCTTTTTGGTCCTGGCTCGGTTATGTATGGCTCTGATGCAATTGGGGGCGTTATGGATTTCCATACTTTATCTCCTAGATTTAATTTTGATGGATGGAGGATAAATGGAAACGCTATGATAAGAACTAATTCTGCAAATTTTGAAAAAACAGGGCATTTCGATTTTAATATTGGAAATGATAAACTTGCTTTTCTAACCAGTTTCTCATATTCGGATTATGACAATATGATTATGGGAAGCAATGGTGGTGCAGAAACCTCGCATTTTCTAAGAAATGAATATCAAAGCAGAATCAATAATATGGAAAACAACAGAATTGATACTGTTCTAAGAAATTCTAATCCAAACGAGCAAATCAACACAGCATATTCGCAATATAACTTTATGCAAAAAGTAAAATATAAATTATCAGAAAATACAGAAATAGAAGGTGCTTACCACTATTCCGAAACATCTAATATCCCACGATATGACAGACTTATCACTTATCGAAACGAAAATCTTAGAGATGGACGTTGGGATTATGGTCCGCAGATATGGTCGCTTGCCAATCTAAAATTAACCAATTATAAGTCAAATTTCATGTATGATTTAGCAAAGTTTATTGTTGCATATCAAACTTTTGAAGAATCTCGAATTACAAGAGGTTTTGGTAGAAATAATGAAGAACATAATATTGAAAATGTTGGTGCATTTTCTGTTAATCTTGACTTCGATAAAAAAGTCAATAAATTAAATTTGGGCTATGGCTTAGAATATGTCAGAAATGATATCAGTTCTAAAGGATTTTCTAATAATATTTTAACTAATCAACAAGAACCAATTACAACTCGCTATCCTGACGGCTCCGATTGGTCATCAATAGCAACCTATTTTACTGGTAGATATGATGTTACAGAAAAGTTTCTGTTAAATTTCGGAATGAGATATACTCAGTTTATAATAAATGCCAAGTTTGATAATCAATTTTATGATTTTCAATTTACAGACGCAAATATCAATGAAGGTTCATTTTCAGGTAGCATTGGCGGAGTTTACAAATTCAATGAGAAATTTCATTCATTTATGAATTTATCATCAGGGTTTAGGGCTCCTAATATAGATGATATTGGTAAAGTTTTTGATTCCCAAATTGGAGCAGTTGTTGTACCTAATCCTAATTTAAGTTCTGAAACTGCATACAATGGTGAAGTTGGTATCGCTGGATTATTATTTGATAAAATCTATTTTGATTTCTCAACTTACTATACTTTGCTTGAAAATGTAATGTCGAGAAGGGACTTTACATTTAATGGGCAAGATTCTATTATATACAGCGGAGAGCTATCTCAAGTTCAAGCTATTCAAAACTTAGACGAAGCATACATCTATGGTATTCAAGCAGGAATAAAAATTGAATTGCCTTATAATTTTGAATTCAGCAGTAAAATTAATTTCCAAAAAGGTGAAGAGTTTGATGGAATCATTTGGATGCCTTTAAGACACGCCGCACCGCTTTTTGGCTCTACAAAACTTAATTGGAAATACAAAAATTACACTGCTGAGTTTTTTGTTAATTATAATGGTGGTTTAAATAATAGTGAGCTTGCTTTTTCGGAATTGGGCAAACCACATCTATACGCAAAAGATGAAAATGGAAAAAGTTTCTATAAATCATGGCTTACATTAAATCTAAGAGCATCAGCCATAATTAATCATGAACTAACATTTTATGTCGGGTTTGATAATCTGACAGATATCCGATACATTACATATTCTTCAGGAATAGTTTCCCCTGGAAGAAGCATTAATGCAAGTATTAGATATAGCTTTTAAACAACCAACCACCCAATATTTAATTATTGGGTGGTTTATTTTCAATTAGTGGTTTTAAAAAATAAAAACTAATTTCCTTGTGAATCCAAGCCACCTAGTAGTTTTTATTATTTTGTAAAATGAGAAGTTCCTCCATGTTGCAATCCCTTGCGACCCATTTTATCAGTTGCTAATTGATTGCTTGATTTCTTTGAAAATAAGTTCCACATCATTAAATGTATTATCTTCCAAAACATCTTCAATATTATTATTATTGCGAATTTCTACAGCCCAATTATCGCAAATATACTCGTCTTGTTCTAAATTGTTTGAATAACCCAAACTATTTGATTCCATTCTTACTAACTCCTTTTAATAAATTATACTATCAATAATTTGTTTCTGCTCAAAAGAACTCTTTTTATAACTTCTAAAATTATAAGAAAAAGAATCATATTGAAATTTACTTTTAAGAATATCATCATTCCCAGAAGGCGAAGTTCCTCTTTTTTCTTCTCTTAATTCTTTTAGTTGGATATTAAGTTCCCTTTTAGAATTTATTTGTTTGTTCCGTCCTTTAACAACTCCTAAATCCCTAAGTAACTTATTATACTTCTTTCTCTCTTTCTGAAGTTCCAAAAGATAACTATCTTGTTCCGAATCTTCAGCGTTAAAAGAAGCTAATCCAACCTTAATATCCTGGATACTTCTCTTAGATTGCTTAATTTTTCTAAGAATATCTTGCTCAGAAGTATAAAGATTATTTCTATATGTATTTTCTCTTATTTACATTTAAAAAGTTTAAATTAAGATGCTATTTTGCTTTGAATCTTTTTTCTATAATCCTTAATTTGAAAAAGAATCTCCAATGCATAATCGCTTTCTTGCACAATCCTTTCCTCAAATTTCCTTTTCAACTTATCATTATTCTTAATAGTTGACATTGCATTTTTTAACTTTTCAATCGTATTTTTTGATTTTGACAATTTTTCTTCTAATGCACTAATTCTTATTGCATTTAATTCTAACATTTTAGAATTTTAATCAAAATCCTGACGTAAATTTAACATTTTATCCTCCATGAATAATGTTATAAATAATATTTAAAAATCCCGTTCTACCAATATTATCGTATCAAACGCCCACAAACTTAACAGGTAAATTTACTTAATAATTAAAAAAACGAACAATTTAGGTAATATTACTTAAACATCAAACAACACAAATATAAAAAAATAACATAATAAAATAACAATAACGTCTAATAAAATATAAAGATAAAACAACATTAGACAAACTTCAAAAAACAAATAAAAAAATCAAACACCCAACTTAATCTCATTAAAACTCTCATCCAAACACCCCTTACTCTCAATAAACTCAATCTCCTTAAAAATATCAGAAAACAAACCATCATCAACAGACCTTTCAAGCTTATTAAGCTCCACATCATAAAAATCAATATGTTCCAAAAGAGACTCCTCAGTGTGCAACTCACACTCCTCTTCATCATACAATTTTTTCAACTGCTTATCAACACTAAAAGAAATTTTAATAAAGCATTCCAAAGCCATCAAAACCTTATTAATACAATCCAACCTTTCAGTAACACTAAAAAACTCCAGAGGAGTTCAATATTTTTAGAAAAAAGAAACCACGCCCGCCCCCACAACTTCGGAGAAGTTGAACAAAAAATAGCGGAATCCCTTGCACACAATATTAGCCACAATCGGCAACCCATTGTAAAACGGCAAGTTCCAAGTTCTCAAAAAACCAAAAAACACACTTTACTACAAAAAACCTAAAAGCCCTCTACTTTAGGAGAGGGTTAGGGTGAGGTCTTTTAATACTTCTAAAGTTCTTAAAAAAATGAAAAATAAAAAAAGAACAAAAAAAAACCACTAAAAAGTGGTTTATTTAACAAAAAGTTTAAGAATATGGTCGATAGTGGGTTCTGCCCTCAAATCTTCCATACTAATTTTCAGATGAAAAGCAAGTTTAGAAAGTTGTTCAACCTCTTCTTTGCTGATTTTGCTACCAGTCATTTCACCGGAAGAATTAGCAACAAAAATTCCAGCGACAGTAAGAACCTTTTTAAAAATCAAAGAAACATCTAAAGGTACCTTAGAGTCAAGAATGGAAGCAACCTCATCAAGACCTTTTCTGTAATCTCTATGATCGTTGATACTTTGACGAAAGATAATACCAGGATTTTCCTCTAAAGTCTTAAAAACTTCTTTAATAAAGGAATTATCAAAATTGTTATAAGATTTAATAACCTTATTAAGAGCAACTTGTTCTTCCTTATCAATTTTACCATCAGCACCAGCAACACCTCTAAAGACCCACATAAGAGCGAATTGAATTGTTCTCCATTCGTCTTCATCTAAATAATCTTTGTATTTCATTTGGAATCCTATAAATTTTTAATGAGTTTATGAGTTATTTTTTTAATTGAGTCAATCAAATCTTTAATACTTGGCGGTTGCTGAAGTTGATTTTCTGTAACACCAAGCATAAGTCCAACTTTTTTTAGAGCTTCAACTTCTTCATCACTAAATTTAGAACTAAACATTCCACCAGAACTATTTCCGATGTAAATTCCAATAGCTATAAGAGTTTTTTTGAAGTTAAGTGCTTCTTTATATGTTGATTTTTCTTCTAAAATTGATGTTAATCTTTTAAAACCTTCTTCCATACCGGAAGTGTCAATTACGAAATCATCATTGTAGTTTTTGCCAACACTAAGTAAAACTTCTTTAGTAAGGTCATTGTTAAATTCTTTATGATTCTGTAAAACTTGTAAAAAAGCTTTTCTTTCTTTTTTATCGATATTGCCGTCTGCATTTGCTACTTCGTGGAATACCCAGAATGCTGATTTTTCTAGTATCTCCCATTCTGTTGAGGTGTAATTTTCTTGAACAGACATATAAATCTTCTCTTATTAAATTAATTATTTTTTATTTTTGTATATTTAAGACTACAAATATAGATAAATTTAATTTATATTTCCAACTTTTTTATTTACTGATTGATAAATAAATTAAATATAATAATGTTTATCTTGTTTTTACGTCATTAATGCAGTTATGTCAATTTAAATAAAAATAAAAATGTTTACAGGATTAATAGAAGAAATAGGCACTATTGAGAGTATTACCCACTTAGGCGGTGGAAAGAAATTAAAAATTAATGCCAATAAGGTAATTAGTGATGTTAAAGTTGATGATTCTATTGCGGTTGATGGTTGTTGTCAGACTGTCATTTCGTTTAACAATAATTGTTTTGAGGTAATTGCAATTGAGGAAACTTTAAGAAAGACTACTTTGGGGGATTTTAAGGTAGGCAAAAAGGTGAATTTAGAGCGAGCTTTGCGTGTTGGTGATAGATTGGGGGGACATTATGTTCAGGGACATGTTGATTGCGTTGGTCAGGTAAAAAAAATACAGAAAGAGAAGACTGATTGGTTGGTTGGGATTCAATTTCCAGTAGAATTTAAAAAATATGTTGTAAGTGTTGGCTCAATTTGTTTGAATGGAATTAGTTTGACTGTAGCAAATGTTGAGAGTAATATATTAAATGTAGCGATTATTCCTCATACATTTGGAAATACAAATTTAAAAGATTGGAAAGTTGGTGGAAAAATCAATTTAGAATTTGATATTTTAGGAAAATATGTTGAAAGTATTTTAAGTAATAAATAAAACAAATATTTATTTAAAAATATAACTATTAATTTAATTTTATTTTAAATAAAATAAAATTAAAGTGTAACTTTTTAATTGTTTGATGTGTTGTTTTGCTAAGTAATAAAACAAAAGTAAAAAAATGTTTTTTAATAATAAAAATATGAAACCAGAATTTGAATCGAATGACTTTGATAAAAAAGTCAGAGAGGGGAATGCTGAGGCGTTTCAAATTTTATTTAGAAAACATAATATAGGAGTTTATAGATATTGTACTAAGATTCTTGGGGATAGTAGCTTAGCAAAAGATGCTACTCAGGAGACTTTTATTAAAGTTTATGAGAACCGCTCAAGTTACTCTGGTAATAATTTTACTGCTTGGCTTTTTACAATAGCTAAAAATACTTGTTTGAATTATCATCGAAATAAAAAGAATTTTGTTGAGTATGAGGAAGGAACTCGTCCTCAGTATATTAATGAAGATGTTTTACTTAGGGAATATATTGATAAGGTAATTGATAATTTACCTGAGACTTATAGAGAGGTGATATTACTAAGGGAGTATGAAGAGCTGTCTTATGACGAGATTTCTAAGGTGTTAGATTTGGATTTGAATCTTGTGAAGATAAGAGTTCATAGGGCGAGAAAGATATTAAAAAAATTATTGAAACCAATTGTTAGTGAAATCAATGAGATTTGAAGAATTAATATGGAAATATATAGATAGCGAATTAACTATTGAGGAAGATAGGGAGTTAAGGAGTTATATGTCAAATGACCCTGCTAAAAAAGCAGAGTTTGAAGAGTATGTGGAGTTATCTTATCTTCTAAAGAAGGATGCAAAAGTTAATTTGCTTTCAGAGAAAGAACAAGATGAAATGGAAGATAATTTACTTATGTATATAATGGATGAGCAATCTAAGTTTAGATTTGTTGATTTTATTAGAGTAAATGTTTTTTATTCTGCGGTTGCTTCAGTTTTGGTTTTCTTTATTTTATCTAGTCCTATAGTTGATAATTCTAATTATAATGATGAGGTATTTAAGAATAATTTTATGATTTCTGTACCCCTATCTGAATTGACTGAGTTTAAAAATAAAAATAATAATATTTATGTTAAGGATGCTGTTGGAAAGGTTGATTTGGAGTTGTTAGATAATGTGGCTGGCTCAGAGTTTGTTTTTGACAGTGATATAAAGGTTTTGGGAAATGATGAGGTGAAAGTTAATTTTGAGGGTTTAGATTTAGTGAGTCAAGATTTGGGAAGCTATTTGTCGGATAATGTTTTGTTAGATGAAAAGTTTGCTGAGAATAATTTTGTAAAAGAAAACTTGAATAGAGGATTATCTAAAATCAGGGGTAATTATAATGAAATGGAAAAAAATAATCTGTTAAGTGGTTATTTATTAGAGACACCAAGACTTTTGAGTTTGAATTATGAGCAGCCAGATTTGAAGTTGCAAGATGTTTCGTTTGAGTCAAATGTCTTGTCAGATATTGTAAGAACTGGCTTTAATCCTATTGATAATAGAAGAGTTAGTAGTTTTGCTCAGTCTATATCTGTTAGCTTGTCTGAGAGTTCTAGGCTTGGTGTTGAGTTTGGTTTGAGTGAATATCAGTTTAATGTTAATAGAAGAGTAACTATTCCTTATAGAGATGCTGGCGGTTTGGGAGGTGATTTGGTTGACGGTAGAAGAATGGCAAATGGGATCTTGACTGAGTTAGAATCTGAAATTACTTATAATGTGTATTTTGCAAGTTTGTTTTATGATTATTCATTGATGGAGAGTAGGTATTTTAATTTGAATGGAAGGTTAGGTTTTGGTGTATCAAATGGTGGAGTTTTATCAACAGGTAGGTTTTATGCTGAGATTCCAATATTTGGACCATTGAATTATATAATGGGTGTTGATGTTAGGTTATTTCAGAATGATAATGTATTTTACAATCAGAATGGTAATGTTAATTCGAATGTTTCATTTGTTAATGGTGTTTATTTCAAATTTTAAGATTTATTAACATTTCTTAAAAAATTTAGGATTGAATTGTTTTTTTTAAAAAAAACTTCATATATTTGAAAGTTTTAAATATAAAAAGTGGAGATTAATGTTTTTAATTTATACTAACTTCAAGTTTAAAAGAGATTTATTAATACTTAAGCGAGTATCACTCCATTTTTTTCTTTGTTTAATCAAAATTGCAAATATATATTAATTAATTTTAAGGTGCTTTAATGAAAAGATTGACTATAGTACTTATTACGTTGTTTCTGACTTTAAGTTACAATTCAGAAGCCAGTATCTATGGAACATTGAAGGGAAAAGTAGAGACCTCAGATGGTAAACCAGCTGTAGGCGCAACGATCCAAGTTTTAGGAACAGTAAAAGGTGCAATTGTTAAAAGCGATGGTACTTTTGTTGTAACAAATATCGAGTCCGGTGAATATGAGGTAAAAATTACTTTTGTAGGTCAGGAAGAGTTAATTGTAAAGGTAAGAATATCTGCTAACAAAACTACAGAAGTTACCTTTAAACTACGAGATTCATCTGAAATGACCGAAGAAGTTGTTGTCATAGGTGACAAGCAGATGGTAAATAAAACTCAAATTGGTTCTCAATCATCTTTTACTGATACTGATATTAGAACAGTAACAACTAATAATGTCAACCAATTGGTTGCACTTTCTGCTGGAGTTAGAAATAGTGGAACTGGATATACAGTTAGAGGTAGTCGTGATAATCAGACTCAAGTTAGAGTAGATGGGGTAGATATAACTGACCAGTTCTCTGGAGGTTTTGGTGGTGTTGGTAGGGACTACTTTCCAATGGTATCACAATCAGCTATCGAGGAAATGCAAGTTCAAACTGGAGGTTTCAGTTCTGAGTTTGGTTCAGCATTGGGTGGTGTGATTAATACTACTGTTGGAGCTGGTAGAACAAACAGAATAAGAGGATTTGTTAATTATAGAACGGATGCACCTTATTTTAATGGTTCATCTCCGTCAAATATAAGATTAGTAAGGGAAGATGTTGCAATAAGAATAGAAAACTTTGGTGAAGGGTTTAAGTTCCAAGGAGCTAACCAAAATCAAATTGAGTTTGGTATTGATGGTCCAATTCCTTTTTTAAAAAATTCAACATTCTCATTATCAACTAATAATCTTTTTGAACAGCATAGAGGAAATAGTTACAGAATTTTAGATCCTGCAGGAAATAATTTAGGACAACTTGATAATAATGGTTCACTTGTAAGAAATATCACTCCTAAGTTTGCATTCCAAATTACTCCTAACACCAAAGTTATAGCTGGTGGACAGTGGGGTAAAACAAATTTACAAAACAATTCTTGGAACTGGCTTTACGCTACAGATCTTCAGACTTTTGAAACAAGAAATGATGAAAATTTTAGAGAAGTAACAAGTTCAAGAGTTACTGATTTAACAGAAAATATTTATAAACTAGGTGGTTTTGAGTTAACTACAGTTAATACTTATGTTACATTGAACCAAACTATAAGTGAAAAAAGTTTCTTCGAAATTAGTGCAAGATACAATTTGAATCAACAAAGTTCTGGTAGATTATTAAATTATGATAATCCAAGTTACATAAATGGTTGGGATTTTTTAGAACCAATTGACAATGAAACATCAATTGAAAGACTAAATCCTGGAAGTGAGCAAATATTCCAACCAAATCAAGCTCATGACTACTATGAAGGTGTTACAATTGAAAATACATTAACTAAAGATGGTTTTCAAAGAAATGCTTATCCAATTAGAAATATATATTCTGGATTTTATGAAGGTATTAATTCTGCTTTTGGAACTGCTAATCCTTATGGTATAAATAATAGTTTTATAAGACATGGTACTGGTGGTGGATATTCTTTTCAAAGAGGAACTTATTTTCAGTTAGATGGTAATTATAATTTGAATTTTCAAACTAATGAGTTTTTTCATTCATTTAGAACTGGTTTTGAAGTTCGTGTAAATGAAATGCACAGACATGCTAATGGTTCTCCAAGTATTTCAAACCCTGTTGGTAAAGATATTTACTCTGATATGTGGGGTGGAAATTTATGGGAAACTGATCCAAGAGCTTTAGAAGCTACTCAACAATCAAGAACTCCATGGACTTTTGCTGTGTTTGTTCAAGACCAAATTCAATTTGAATCTATTTTGGTTTCACCTGGTTTGAGATTAGATTATTTCAACCCAATGTCTAAGTTTAGAAGAGCTGATTTAGTTGATTATTTTATTAAGATTGAAGATCAATATGTTCTTAATGACAATAATGAGGTTGTGGAGCAAGATGGATTGTTTGAAGATTCACCTCCTCAGTTTATGCTTTCACCAAGATTAAATATTAGTTATCCTATAACTAATAGACAGATAATTAAAATGAATTATGGTATTTATTACAAAGTTGCTCCATTGACTGATATGTTTGCAAATTATAATATTAATCACGTTCAAGTTGATGGTTTGAGAATTGGTAATCCAAATATGAAACCTGAGAGAGTAAATTCTTATGAGATTGGATATGATTATCAGTTTAGTGATGAATATGCTTTTTCTGTAAATTCATATTATAAAGACATTTTTAATGAATTAGGTGTGGCAGCAGTAAGAATTACTCCTTCTCCTTATTTCCAAACAACTGTATCTGAGTACGGAAATGCTCGTGGGATAGAGTTTGAAATAAGAAAAGCACGTTCAAATAATCATTCATTTAGATTAAACTATACACTGTCAAGAGTTATGGGTACTGCTGATAATGTTAATACTAATTTAGGTATTCAGCCAGATAGGTCTATTCCTGGATTGGAGATTTTCCCTTATCCTTTGGCTGCTTATCCTTTGGGAAGAGATATACCTCATGATATAACCGGTATTTTTAATTTATATTTTCTTAAAAATGATGGTCCTTCAATTGCTGGAGTCCATATTCTTGAGAATTTTGATTTTGGTTTGACTGTTAATTATCGTTCTGGTGTACCTTTCACTGTTTCTGATATGAACGGTAATCCTTTAGGTGAAAGAAATGCTGATAGATTTCCAAATGTATTTAGAGCAGATTTAAAGATTAGAAGACTTTTAGATTTGGGTGACATTTTTGGAAAATCTTTAAAAGGAACAAATGTTGAACTTTATTTAGATATCTTTAATGTTACTAATAATAGACAAGCTGTTGCATGGAACACAGCAACAAAAGACCCAGATAATAATTTAAGATTAACAAACGTTCAAATAGGTCAGTTTAATGCAACTCCTTTCTATAAGGAAGGTAATTATGCTGATGCTCAATCTTTTACTATAAATCAGTATGACCCATTTGGAAATAGAATTTATCAGGCTGATGCGTCTGGTTTTGCAAGAAGCGATGTTGACAGAAACGGAATCATTACACAACAGGAAATGTTCGACGCTACATTAAAATATTATGAAGACCAATTAAGATTTAAAGGTAATTATCAATTGCCAATAACAGTTTTCTTTGGTATAAAAGTTAATTTCCAATCATTACTAAGCAATTAAAATAATAGAGGTTAAAGTATGTTTAAAAAACTAATTATATTAGGGGTTTCGATTTTAATTTTAGGTGCTATATCGAGTTATGCCGATGTTCATCCAGAATTTAAGGACAAGCAAGGGGAAGAACTTCAGAGGACTCCTACTGGTTTGTTTGATAACCAAAAAAATACTGTTTCGAATTTTGAGTTTTACTCTTCAAACTATGGTATTTTTGGTTATAATATTGCAAATAGAGTTGGTGGTGGTTATTGGCCCAGAAATTCACGTAACCAGTATGTTTTTGCTGGTGGAGCGTGGTTTGCGGCTTTGAAACCAAGACCAGGTGCTGGACTTGATGAAGATGGCAACCCTATTTATAAGAAATATGTTGCTGTAAGTTATGACCCAAGAACAGGACAGTCTTGGTTTGTTCCGGGAAGGATTAGAGATAAGAATGATAGACCTACTTTTGAGGCGGACTTTAATGATATTTTTAAGTATCGTGTTTATATGTCAACTGATTATGATAGATCTACCGGTCTTCCTTTAGATGATACTCAGCCATATAATTGGCCTATCTGGGATTCGGTTGAAGAGGATACTGTTAAGTTTTCAAGATATTTTGGTCTTTATGAAGAAGATGAGAATAGAAGAAATATTGAGACTTATCCTAAAGGTCCTGCTTTTATATCTGGTGAGGATATTTTTGCTAGTTTTAAAGAGACAGACTTAAATTATAACTCTAAAGGTTATGGTACTGCAAAACAAGAAGGTTATCCTTTATATGTTCAGATAGAACACATGATTTATTCATGGGGATTTGGTCAATATAAAGATTTCGTGTTTTTAAAGTATGACTTTATTAATATGTCACCCGATATTTTAGAACAATGCTGGCACGCACCTATTATGGATGTAGATATTGCACGTTCACCTTTTGTGGCGGCAGGTGCAAGAAATGATAGAGTATCTTGGTACACTTGTGATACTACTTTAAATATGGCTGTTCAATGGACTAATGATGACCAAGGTGAGAGAGGTTTTGGTTTTGGATATCTTGGTTTTGATTATCTTGAGTCTCCTTCTATTAATTTTTATTATGCTTTAGATGAAAATGGTGAAAGATATTTAGTTAGACCTAGACCAGATATGCCGGAGCCATTTTATTTTAATAGAGATGGTGATACTCTTTATCCTAACGAAGATACTTTTGATGATACTCAGTACTTAAGAAAAACAAGAAGAGTTTATCCTGTTGAAGAACAACTTGGTCTTGTTACTTTCGAAAACTGGTCAATTGAAGATGATAAAATAACTGATGAGCAAAGATATGACTTTATGTCCAGTAGAAATCAACAAGGTGATACAGGTCCTGGTGATAAAAGATTCATGATGGCTACTGGTCCTTATAATATGTTACCAAGAGATACTGCTAGAGTAGTTGTTGGTATTATTTTAGCAAGAACTTCTAAAGGGGGAGAAGCACAAGGTATTGATGATTGTGATGACCTTGCCGAACTTGACAAAATAGATAGATTTGCTCAAGAAGTATATGATAATAATTTTAGAGCTCCTATTCCACCTGAAAGACCTGCATTCACTGAATGGACTCCGTTAAATAATGGTATAATGGTAAGATGGGATAATTCAGCAGAGTTATCTATTGATGAAGAAGCGGATGGTTTGGATTTCTTAGGATATAGTTTGTATAGAGCAAGAAAACCAGAACTAGATACTTTTGCTATAAATGAAGAAGCTCCAAGTCAAGAATACCCAAGTGGTAGAGGTCCTTTTGGTTGGAAAAGAGTTGCTGACTTTAGTATGCCATTGGCATTTGCTAAATCATCTATTCAAACTTCTGGTGAAGGTGACGAAATGTTATATCCTTTTATTGATTCTTTGAGAATAGTTGGTCCTGTAGTTAATAGAGGTCAGGCGGAACCTCAATCTGAGCCATACGACTTGTTTTCTATGCATGTAATGAGAGTACCAAGAGGTACTTGGGTATATGATGAAGTAACTGCTTTTAATTTAACTCAGACTTCTTCTGTTGGTGATAATAGACTAAGAGGTAAAATAATTCCAATTATTGCAAATATTGATACTGCTCAAGTTGGGTTTGTAATGTCTTCAAGAGGTGTTATTCCAAACCCTAAACCATGGGAAAAATATTTTTTAAGTTATGCTGGTGGTCAAAGTGCATTTAATACTAATAGACCTAATCAACCGACTTTGTTCTATAATTATTTTGAAAATGGTGATAATAATAGACTATTAGAAGATATTGTTGTTGGACAGATTGAGTTATCTAGATCTTTGATACCTTATAACCCAATGCATTATAAAACAAGAAATGTTAGAATTAATCAAGCACTACTCAGTTATATTGAATTTTTAAGAACAACTCCAGGCGCTGCTCAGGTAATTAACGATAAAATTATTGTAAGAGCCAAAGAATCAAGAGATTCTCTTGTTTATACAACTAAGGATTCTACTTACACTGACCCTGCAACTGGTGAGGATGTCACTGTAACAGTTAGGGAATATGAGTGGATACCTGATCCAGATAATCCTGGTGAGTTCATTCAAAGAAGAAATTCATATTTAGTTGAAATATCTAAAGTAGATACAGTTTATCATTATTCTACTTTAAGAGAACAATTTGGAACAAACGAGGCATCTATTGATATATCTATTCAAAGAAATGAAGCTGAAATTATGACTGACCCTGAAAATGTACAGGAAACTTTAGATTCATTATATTCATGGATTCAGAAAGGTTTTGTAACATACAAATGGCCAACAGTAAATGATACTGTTACTACTGAAACTGGTGGTATAGAACTTGTAGATGTTCCTTTCCAACAATCAGAATATGTCAGAAAAACTGTGATTACTGATCACATGGATTTGATTACTAATGGTAGGTCATTTATTGATATTGGTGATGATGACCAAGATGGAAGGATTACTTCAAATGAAGACCCAACTAATTCGGAAAAACTTATAAATAATATTAATTATTATTATAAATTGGTTCCTTATGATGAAGGTGATTATGGTAAGAGTGTTCAGATGCAATCTAATACCACTCCGTTTTCGAATGCATTCCAGTCGATTACAAATATTACTAAGGCATATCCTGAAGCAACACCTGTAGGACCTGCTCCAAGAATTGAGATTATTGAGCAGACTGATGATTTATTAGGTGGTGTTAGTAATGTAAGATTTTTTGCTTTAAATAATGATAGAGTTAAGCAGTTATTTGCTGGAGATACTTTGGAACTTACTTGGGAGCCGTTGTGGTTTAGAAGTAGTTATATTCCAGTTGGAGGTAGAGAGACTGATACGATTCGTTACTCTTTACTTGCAAGAAATATTAAGTTGGTGAATGTTAGTGATAATAATAAGTTACTTTATCAGCAGGTTACTCAGTTTGAACCAAATACTTGTTCTTTTGGTCTGATAGGACAGTTAACTGAAAATGCTGGTTCTTATGTTTTAGCAACACCGGATTCAATATTGGTAGATTCAACATCAAGACAAACTGTAAATGGTGAAGATATTTATGATGTGATTACAATGAATCAAACTAACTCATTGGAATACGTTCAAAGACGTGGTAGCTTTACTACGGGAAGAATGGAAGTTCCAAATTGGTGCTATTTAAATGGTTTCACTCAAGAAGCATACGGTATATTAGGTTTTGAATATGATTATACAGTAAGACAGTTTGGTGGTATTTTTAGGTCTCACTTAATTGAAAAGCTTGGAGATGCTCAAAATAGAAGTACTGTGGTTTCGCGTATTGAACAAAATAGGACTTTCCATCCTGATAGAGTTCATATAACTCAGACTGTTGGTTTCCGTGAACAAGGAAGAACACCTTCAGTAAGTAATGAACAGCAGGTTATAATACCAAGATATGAGCCGATAAATGCGAGTTTTAACAATGGAGCAGGTGATTATGTACTTGAGTTTACTCCTGGTGGAACTGAGACAAGAACATTTAAGTATGATGGTCTTCCTGGTTCTAATCAAAAAGAAGTTACTTTTGAATTGAGATATTTGAATGTTAAGGTAACTAATAATTTAGAGATTTATAGATATGACGAAACAATAAATGATTCGGTATTGATTCCAACTTCGAAGGAGATTGATTATGTTGAGTTGCCAGTAAGTGGTCCACGTTATCAGGTGAATAATTCAGGTCAAATTACTACTGATTATTTAATGACACCAGCTTGGTATCCACATCCTAAAAACTTAACTGCTGTCGGAAGAGATCCTAAAGAATTTATTGGTAAATTTACGATTTATAATGTTGGTTGGATTGGGTTAAGAGAAAGAGGAAATATGCCTTCATTACTTCCTCAGATTAATAGACTTTATGCTTTCCCAACTACATTTGAGTTTGATGAAGATAATGTTCAAAATTATTATCCATATTCCGGTTTACAAGGTAAGTATTATCTTTCTGCAACAGCTCAAGTTGATGGACAGCCATTGAGTATAGACTTTACTCACGTTGTAAATATTGCTGGCGCTCAGTATGTGTTAGATTTTGCTAACGCTGGAAGATTGGTACCAAATACTTCTGCAGATCAGAGACAATTTGGAAACAATAACAGACCAGTAGCTGACTATCCACCATTAGCAGAAGCAATAGATTTCCAAGTTGGTGATCAACTTAGAATGTTAAATTGGGGTTCTGCAGTTGGATTGCCAGAAAGTGGAGCAAAAGTTAGAGCTGTTGTAAGAACAGAAGGTGAGAATTATAAATATACAGAAGATGATTTGGAAGGAATTGGTGTTGTGCCTAATCCTTATTATGTTACTCATCAATCACAAAGAAGTGTGTTTGATGCTCAGTTGTTCTTTACTAGATTACCAAAGGAATGTACAATTAGTATTTACACAATGGGTGGAGATTTGGTACAGACAATAGAACATAAAAACGCAAAAGATGGTGAAAGAAGAGCAGTTGAAGTTTGGGATTTGATGTCTAAAAATGGATTTAGAACTCAAAGTCAGGTTCTGGTAGCAGTTATTACTACTCCAAATGGTGAATCTGTAACTAAGACTTTCTCAATAGTAGTTGGTAATTTCAGAATTGTGGATTAATCAAAGGAGTATGAAAAAATGAAAATAGCATTAATTATATTAATTTTATTTATTGGCGGTGAGCTGTTAGGTCAAACTAATAGCGGAGGAACGTTAATAACTGGTTCGACTAACTTAGATAGTGATTTTGAAAAAGTTGGTTCATCTGGAGCTCAGTTTCTGAAAGTACCGATTGGTGGTAGAGGTTCAAGTATGGGTGGTGCGTTTACTTCGGTAGTTAATGACGCATCAGCAATGTATTGGAATCCATCAGGAATTGCAGAAGTGGATAATGTTCAAGCTTATGTGGCTCATTCAACTTGGTTTGGAGAAATAACTTCAAATTTTGCGGCTGCTGTTGTTCCTATATCGCAAGATTTTAAATTAGGAGCATTTGTTCAGACTTTTGGAGCAAATGACATACAAGTAACAACTATTGATAGACCTGAGGGAACTGGTTCTTTTTATTCGGTAAATGATATGTCTATGGGTATTACATTTGCTGGTAAGTTAACTCAACAGTTTACTTTTGGAGTAACTGCAAAGTATGTTCAAAATGCTTTTGAGACAGTAAGCGCAAACGGAGTTGCTTTTGATATTGGAACTCAATATGATACTGGATTAAAGGGGATAAAACTTGGATTTTCTATTATGAATTTGAGTACTGAAACAAGTTATAAAGGTGCTGCTCTTGAAAGAGAGTCGCATGCTTTAGATGGTACTACTAAAAACAGAGTAAACCCTTTAGGTACTCCTAATTTTTCAGTTTTACTACCTGCTTACCCATTTTCATTGCCAGTAATTTTTAGAGGTGGAATATCTTCTGCGGTGATTGATAATGATGAACATAATTTAATATTGGCTGGTGATATAATTACGATTTCTGATTCTCCAGAACAAGGAGCAATTGGTTTTGATTATACTTGGCATAATATCATTTCTTTTAGAGGTGGATATATGTTTAATAATTACCAAATGGGACTTTCAGGAGGAATTGGTGTAAATTATGTAAGCAGTGAGTTTGATGGTAGATTTGAATATGCTGCTCAAAACACTGTATCACTTGGTGTAATACACAGAGTTAACTTTGTGTTAGACTTTTAGAATTATGATAAATATATTATAAATGGGCTGCATTAAAAGTGCAGTCCATTTTTTTTTACATTAAAAATACTTTTTATTCGTTTTTAGTTTTATGAAATATATTATATTATTAATTATTTTTATAAGTAATTTAGAATCAAGAGATTTAAAAGGTGAAATAGACTATAGTATATTTTATTTGAATAATGATTCGATTTCTTTAAATATTTATTATGAGTTTAATTCTAAAAATCTTGAATATTCAGAGATAGATAGTGGTTTTTATATGTCAAAAATATTTTTTGAGGCAGAATTAAAATCAATATTGAATAGTTACAAATTTAATTGGGAATTATCATCAAATATTGATGATTTGGGCACGGATTTTATCATTTTTGGAAGATATGAAATTAGAATTCCAAATGAACAGTTTAAGTTAAATCTTGAATATTTTAACCCTGTAAATAAAAAGACTTTAAAGACTATAAAAAAGGATGTGATACCAACTAGAAATAGGCACTTGAGTGATATATATTTGGCTACAAGGATAGAACATGTTGATAGTACAAATATTGGTTGGAGTAAAGAGTTTTTAATAAATGAGTATTATATTATTCCAAATGCATCAAGACAGTATTTTAGTGATAGTCCTAAGATATTATCCTATATTGAATTAAATAAATGTAATGAAATTGGTGATTCTTTAATTAGAATTGAATATAAAATATTAGATGCTGTTAAATCGGTGAAAAAGATTTCAAAAAAGTATGTTTCGAATGAAAATAATACAAAATCTGATATTATAAATATTCCTGTACTTGATTTGGCTACTGGTGTTTATTATTTAGAAATAAATATTTATTCGCAGGAGGAGGCAAGCCCAATTGAAACATCTACCAAGAAGTTTTTTTATCTTAATTACCAAAAAGAACCAGAGTTGAAAGCAACTTTTTCTGAGAATGAACTTTTCGAACGTTCAGAGTTTATTACAATGAATGATGAGACTTTATCTAAAGAATATGATAAAATTAAATTTTTGATGACTAAAGCTGAAGATTCAAGATGGAAAGATTTGTCTGATGAAAAAGCAAAACAAAGAGCTTTGTTTAATTTTTGGAGAGTTAGGGATTCTGATACAACAACATATTTTAATGAAGCAAAAGATGAATTTGATAATGCTATAAGATATGCTGATGAGTATTTTAGTTTTAGTATGGGATTGGAAGGTTGGCGATCAGATAGGGGAAGAGTTTTGCTTAAGTATGGTTTTCCGATGCAGGTAGATAGATTTGAAAGAAGGGGAGAGCAAATACCTTGCGAGATATGGTATTATGGAGAAGGTGGTGGTGGTTCGTATTTTTATTTTGTAGATAAATCGGGATATAATAATTTTATTTTGGTTCATTCAACTGTATTTGGTGAGAATCAAAATGAGAATTGGGTTCAGGAATTTAACCCTGCAATCACTAATTCAATGAATGTAAGAAGTACTCCAAATTTTAGATAATTTATGCAATTTTTAATTTATATTTTAATTATATCGATTGGCTTTATAACAAATTTACTATCTGTTGATACAAGAGTAAGAATTGGTAAGTTAATCGGAAATGTATTAATATTATTGAGTTCTAAAAGAAGAAAAATTACATATAATAATATATCAAATGCTTTTCCTAATAAAACAAAATATGAGATTAATATTATAATGCGAAATTCTTATCAGAACTTAGGAATTACTTTAGTTGAGTTGCTATATTTAAAAAATATTAGTGAAGATGAAGTTAGTAGTTTGGTAGAATTTGAAAACTTTAGTTTAATTGGAGAAAAATTAAAATCTGGTAAGGGTATTTTATTTTTGTCAGGTCATTATGGAAATTGGGAATTACTTGCATTTTCTGCAGGATTATTTACTAGAAATGAACATGAAAAAGAATTAAGTATTGTGGTTAAACCACAAAAGAATAAAAGATTAAATGTAGTATTGAATCAGTATAGAAGTAAATTTGGTAATAAATTAATATCATCAAGAAATTCAGCTGCTAATATAATTAAAAAAATTAGAAATAATGAATTGGTTGCAATTGTTGCTGATCAAAAAGCAGTTAAAAATAGAGATATTTATATTGATTTTCTTGGAAGAAAATCTCTTACCTATATTGCTCCAGCTAAATTAGCGATTAAATATAATGTTCCTGTTATTTATGGGATTATCGAAAGACAAGATAATAATAAATATAAAGCAAAGCTTTATGAAGTAGAATATGAAGATATAAAAGATGAACCTAATGCTGTAGAGCTATTAACTATTCGACAATCTAACGTATTAGAAAATCAAATTATTACAAATCCTAATCAATGGGCATGGCAACATAATCGATGGAAGTAAATAATATATAGTATAATATTATTCAAAAATAAATCCGATGTTTTAGCATCGGATTTCATGTAGTAAAATATTATTTCTTTGGTAAATATCTGTGAATTACTTTTGCAAATTCTGCTCTGTTTCTTGTTTGGAGCCAAATTTTACCTGGTCCAACATATTTACAAATTAACCATTCTCCTGCTTGAATATGTTTTCCTTCACGTGGCTTTTGAATCTTAAATTTGATTGTGTCTTCGTTGGCAACTAAATGCCCTGTATCTATAATAATTGTTTCGCCTTCTTCTAAATCTTTTTCGATTAGAGAGCCGAAGTATTTTAAGTATAAAGACCATAACCACTGACTTTTTGCAAAAAGAGCGATTTACCAGCTAACATACCCTTAAGTGAACCTTGTATTGAAAAAACAAGTTCTGGGGTAGAAGCTAAAAATGATACTCCATCTGAGTAGATACTATTACCAGATAGTTTTAGCTCAAGAACTCCTCCGCTAGCAGGAGCAAAAGCTATTTTACCATTTTTTTGAATTGCTCTGAATAAGGATTTACTTAGAATATCACGTGCAACAGTGTCAGATAAATTTTCTGGCAAGTCAGTTGAATTATCGACGGTGTTAATGTCAATATTAGACGACATATACATCATTGCTCCAGCTTCTGCCCTTATAGATTCATCTTTTTCTAATTCAATTTCCAAAATTGGATTTTGTAAATCTTTATTTAAGTTAACTTTCATGTTTCTATTTTCCTTTTTTAATAGCTGCGTGTGCTGCTGCAAGTCTTGCTATTGGCACACGGAAAGGTGAACAAGAAACATAATCTAGACCAATTTTGTGGCAATATTCAACTGATGATGGTTCTCCACCGTGTTCACCGCATATTCCAAGTTTTATGCCTTTTCTTGCTTTTCTAGCGTGTTTAACAGCGTGTTCCATTAGGAAACCAACTCCTTCTTGGTCAATTGCTTGGAATGGGTCTTTATCATAGATGTTTTGAGATATATAGGCTGGCAAGAAAGAACCTGAATCATCACGGCTTAATCCCATTGTTGTTTGAGTTAAGTCATTTGTACCGAAAGAACAGAACTCAGCAACTTCGGCAATTTTACCTGCTGTTATTGCACCTCGCGGAACTTCAATCATTGTTCCGACTAAGTAATCAAATTCGCATTTTTTCTCTTTCATTACATCTTTTGCAACTCTACGAACTATATCAACTTGTAGTTCTAATTCTTTTACGTTACCGACTAATGGAACCATTACTTCTGGTATTACTGTTTTTCCAGCTTTTATTACTTCAACTGCTGCTTCAAAGATTGCTCTTGATTGCATTTCGGTGATTTCTGGGTAAATTATTCCAAGACGGCAACCTCTGAAACCTAACATTGGGTTAAACTCGTGAAGTTGATTTACTTTATCTTTAACAATTGATAGAGAGTAACCTATTTCGTCTGCTACGATTTTAAGACCTGATTCATCGTGAGGAATGAACTCGTGAAGTGGTGGGTCAATTAATCTTATTGTAACTGGTTTTCCGTCCATTGCGTGGAAAATACCTTTGAAATCAATTCGTTGAAGTGGTAGAATTTTTGCAAGCGCTTTTTTTCTTCCTTCTTCATCAAAAGCAAGAATCATCTCACGCATTGGTCCGATTTTACCTTCGCCAAAGAACATGTGTTCTGTTCTTGTTAATCCAATTCCTTCTGCTCCAAATGCTAAGGCATTTTCGCATTGGTCTGGTTGGTCTGCGTTGGTTCTGATTCTAAGTTTTCTAAATTTATCTGCCCATGTCATAATTTGAGCAAACATTTGATAATTTGTTGCATCTTCTGGTTTTAAAGTTTTATCGATTAAAACTTCTACAACCTCTGATGGTCTTGTTTGAAGTTCACCTAAGATAACCTCACCAGTTGAACCGTCAATTGAAATATAATCGCCTTCCTTAACTATTACATCTAATTTATCAACAGTAAATTGTCTATTTCGGTAGTCAATATTTAAGGAACCACAACCAGCAACGCAAACCTTACCCATCTGACGAGCAACAAGCGCTGCGTGAGAAGTCATTCCACCTCTTGCAGTTAAGATACCTTCTGCCGCACTCATACCTGCAATATCTTCTGGTGATGTTTCAATCCTAACTAAAATTACTGCTTCGCCTTTTCCAGCTATTTCAACAGCATCTTCTGCATTGAAAACTACTTTACCTGAAGCAGCACCAGGTCCAGCATTTAAGCCCTTAGTTAATAATTTACCATTATTTAAAGCAATTTGTTTTTCTTTTAAGTCGAATATAGGTCTTAATAATTGATTTAACTGCTCAGGGTCAATGCGTAAAATTGCCTCTTTTGGTTTTATAAGTCCTTCATTAACCATATCAATAGCAATTTTTATTGAAGCCATTGCAGTTCTTTTACCAACTCTACATTGTAGCATATACAATTTACCACGTTGAATAGTAAATTCTATATCAAGCATATCGCGATAGTGCTGTTCCAATCTTTCACGAATATCAAGTAATTCATTATAACACTTAATATCTTTTTGCTTTAATTCTTCTATTTGCAGAGGTGTGCGTGTTCCTGCCACAACATCTTCCCCTTGAGCATCCATCAAAAATTCACCATAAAAGATATTCTCACCCGTTGCAGCATCACGAGTAAACGCAACACCAGTTCCTGAATCTTCGCCCATATTACCATAAACCATAGACTGAACATTAACTGCAGTCCCCCATTCGTAAGGAATACTATTAATCTTTCTATAATAAATTGCTCTTGGGTTATTCCACGAATTAAATACCGCACCAATTGCACCCCATAACTGCTCCCAAGGGTCTTCTGGGAATTTATTTCCAGTATGAGTTTTAATTGCCTCTTTAAAATTTTTAACCAAATCTTTTAAATCTTCAGTAGTAAATTCAGTATCTAATTTATAACCTTTCTCTTCCTTCTTTTGCTCCAAAATATGCTCAAAAGGGTCAATATCATCTTTAGTTTTGGGCTTTAAGTCTAATACTACATCGCCATACATCGCAACAAATCTACGGTAAGAATCCCAAGCAAATCTTTCATTACCAGACTTTTTAGAGATTGCTTTAACAGTTTTATCATTCAAACCAAGATTCAAAACAGTATCCATCATACCAGGCATAGATGCTCTTGAACCAGAACGAACACTTAAAAGTAAAGGATTGTCGTTACTCCCAAAATCTGCTTTCATTTCTTTTTCTACTTTAGCTATTGCTTTTTTCACATCATCTTCAAGAGATTTTGGATATTGTAAATTATTGTCATAATAGTAAGTACAAACATCAGTTGTGATAGTAAAACCAGCAGGTACAGGCATACCTAATTTAATCATTTCAGCAAGGTTAGCACCCTTACCACCCAACAAATTTTTCATTGAAGCATCGCCTTCTGCTTTCTTTCCACCAAAGTAGTAAACGTATTTATTTTTACCCATATAAAAAAACCTTTTTTATTTTTTAATTAAATATTAGACAAATTTACAAAAGAAAAATTAATTTTTAGTTAATATTGTAAAAAAAAATCAAATCTAATAAAAATCTAATAAAAAATGATAAAATCATACAAGTTCACTGAGCGAAGCCAAAATAAGCAAGGAATCTAGTAATAAAAACGTAGTGAACGGTTTCAAACCGTTCCAAACCACCCCTCCTGTCATTCAGAGCGACCTTTATTGAGCGAAGTCGAAATAAGCAAAATATCCAGTTAAATAAAACCGATTTGGTGCCAGCCAAATCACCAAAAAAAAGTCCTCCCCTTGGGGAAGATTTAGGTGGGGTTCCTTGCACACAACATTAGCCCCAATCGGCAACCCATTGTAAACCAGCAAGTTCCCAGTTCTCAAAATACCAAAAAACGCCTTTTTGTGCAAAAAAATCAATGTTCTTAGAAATACTAACCCAAAAACAGAAAAAAAAAGGAAGCCATTGCCTCCTTCATTACTCTTTATATTGAGAAAGATTTAGTAGAACAGATTTTAATTCTTCTGCTTTTCTTGTACCAATAAAGATTTTAGATTTGTTATTAAGTTCGAGTTGCAAACCCATATTTACAGATATGTTAAATGCTTTTCCTTTTCCGAATATGCCAATTCTATAGCCCCATCCGCCATATTCGGAAATAGGAATATATTTTCTGACATAAGACTCGCTTAGCTGCTCCCAAGAGTAAAATTTATATTTTAAATGAAAAGGAAATAATTTAACATAAACACCATCATTTTTAATTTGGGTTGCTCATTTTAGATGTAAACATAGTCAATATTGATACTTCAGAATTCTTAGTCACTCCAATGTCCTATAAAATATTATTTTCTAATTACTAAGATGATGTTCTCAACATCGACTTCGAACTCAGCCTCGTATCCTCAGTAGAAAAAGACAACTACACACCCAAAATCTTCTCCAACCCCGCCAGCGAAAATATAACAATTTCCGGCATCGGGCTTGGCAAGTAAGAATTATACAACACATTAAGGCAGAATTTACTTGAAAAGGAAATAACAGGCACAACGCAAATAAACACCAGTACCCTACAAACTGGCTTATATATCATAAAGTTAGAAAGCGCTGGTGAGGTAATTTTTGAGAAGGTGATAATAAATTGGTGATGGAATCTCAACCTTCCGAGAGTTTGGAAATCTCGGAAGGTTTTAATTGTATAAATATAAAAACGAAATATACGCTTTCAAATTATTTTATGATTTTTTAAATATTCTTGATATAAATATAATTGTAAATAATTTTTCTAACAATTTTCCAACAATATGTTATTTTTGCTATATTATTTGATATTTTTGTGATTATAGTTTTTTAAATTATGGTTTTTTATGAAACAAATTGTTCAACATCAAAGAAACGGAGAGTTGGTTTTGGAGGAGGTTCCTGTTCCTTTATGCCATGAAAATGGTGTATTGGTTCGGGTTGTGTGTTCTTTGATTAGCGCCGGAACTGAAAAAAATTCTGTAGATAATGCAAGAGGTAGTTTTATTGAAAGAGCAAAAAAACAACCTGAACAGGTAAAGTTAGTTTTTGATACTTTCAAACAACACGGCATTATCTCGACGTATAATCGTGTATGGAATAAGTTGAATAGTTTTAAACCATTGGGTTATTCAGCTAGTGGCATAGTGGTTGAATCAAAATGTAAAGAATTTAAAGTTGGTGATAGAGTTAGTGTAGGTGGGGCAGGCATAGCAAATCATGGTGAGTTTGTATCCGTTCCTAAAAATTTGACTGTACTAATTCCAGAAAATGTTAGTTATTCAGATGCTTCTTATGGAACGGTTGGTTCAATAGCAATGCAAGGTGTAAGACAAGCGAATGTTTCGGTAGGTGAAACTGTAGGTGTAATTGGCTTGGGGCTTTTGGGATTGATTACTGTGCAGATTCTGAAGGGTGCAGGTTGTAGGGTTATTGGTTTTGATATAAATGAGGATTTGTTTAAAGATGCTTATGATTCTGGTGCAGATTTATGTTTGAGAAATACCAAAGATAATTTAGAAAAAGTAAAAGCATTTTCCAAAGGAATTGGATTAGATAGTGTTATAATAACTGCAGGAACAAGTAGTTCGGAGCCATTGAATTTGTCTTTCGAGATGACTAGGAAAAGGGGAGTAATAAGTATAGTTGGTGCTGTTGGGCTAAATATTGATAGAGGAAAATGGTATAGAAAAGAAATTGATGTTAAGATAAGTTGTAGCTATGGACCTGGAAGATATGACCCAAATTATGAGGATTATGGAAATGATTATCCAGTGGCTTATGTTCGTTGGACAGAAAAGAGGAATATTGAGTCTATTATTGATTTGATATCACGTGATATTTTAGATGTGAAAAAAATAACTACTCATACATTTAAAGTGGAAGATGCTGTAGATGCTTATAATTTAATTTTAACAGGAAACGAGAAGTATCTTGGGATTGTGATAAACTTTGGTGATGAAGAAAAAACGATTAGTAGGTATATTTTTACTGATAAAGAATTGCAGAAGAATGATAATGTAAATTTAAGTTTTATTGGCTTGGGGCAGTTTGCTCAAAATTATTTAATCCCACCACTTAAAAATTCTAAGGTTAACTTTTATGGTGTATGTAATTCAAGTCCTTTAAGTTCTAAATCAGCAGCTAATGTTAATGATTTTGAATTAAGTAGCTCTGACCCTGTAGCTTTGATTTATGATGAGAAAACTGAGTTAGTTTTTATTGCAACTGAACATTCTAAGCATGGTGAATTTGTTTTGCAGTCACTGAATGCGAAAAAGCCAGTTTATTGCGAAAAACCATTATGCACAACTAAAGATGATTTAGAGGAGATTAGAAAAACAATTGAAGAGACTAATGGCAGAGTAATGGTTGGTTTTAATAGGCGATTTAGTGATATATTTAAATTTGTTAAAAGTGAAATTAAAAATGCGCATGACCCAGTAAGTATTAGTTACAGGGTAAATGCTGGTTTGATACCCAAAGAACATTGGGTACAGAATGATAAAAACAAGGGTAGAATTATTGGTGAGGTTTGTCATTTTGTGGATACGCTTATTTATTTAACTGGTAGTCTTCCTGTTAGAGTTTATGCGGAAAGTATAAGTTCTAATAATGATAGTATTCCTGATGAGGATGTAGTAACTATTTCTATAAAGTTTAAAAATGGAAGCATAGGAAGGATAGACTATTATGCAAATGGCGGAAAGGGTATGGAAAAAGAGTATTGTGAGATTTTTAGTTCTGGAACTTCATATAAGATGATAAATTTTGAGAGATTGGAAATATATAAGGGGTCTAATACATCCACAAAAAATTTCTCGGGACAAAAAGGAATTAATGAGGAAGTTATAGAGACTATCGATGCTGTTAAAAATGGCAAGGATATGCCTATAAGCTTTGAAGAAGTTTATTATACTACGCTTACTACATTTGGAATTTTAGAATCTATTAATCAATCAAAAGCAATCATTTTAATTTAAAGGAATTGTTTATGAAAATCTTTATTATTTTATTTTTTATTTTATTTAGTAATGTTTTTCCTTTTGGAGCTGAGGACTATAACTCTCTTTACAAAACAAAGGAAAGAGTTGTTGTTGATCTGAAGGGTAATTGGACACAAGAAAATACTCAATCAAGAAGATATGTCCCGTTTTCTTCGACTTCAAATGAAGAGATTAGTATAACTAAAGAAATTAAAATTGATAAAAATTTATCTAAAAGTAGATTATGGCATATTTATTTTGCTGGATTTGATAGTGATGTAGAGGTTTATGTAAATGAGAATTTTGTGGGTAAATATCTTGGAGCAATGACTCCATTTTATGTAAAAATACCTGAAAACTTTATAGATGATGAAAATATAAAAATTAAATTGAAGACAGTTCCTTTAGAAAACCATAGTTTGATTAGTAAAACTATGGGGATTGATAATATGAGGTATTATACTGCAATCACTAGAGATGTATTGTTTATTGGAACTTCAAAAGTATGGTTAAATAATTTATTTAATTTAAAAACTAAAATTAAAGAAAATAAAGCGACTATAGAAGGTAGTTTTTTAGTTAATTCTGGTATATTAAATCAGAAAAATGATTCTAGTGGAATTTATAAAGAAAATATGCCAATTAGAATAGAGGTTAATCTGTCAGATAATAATAATATGGTTGAATCTTATAATATAAGAGAGTTTAAGATAGAAAGCGAAAGATCTGTTGAACAAAAGTTTAAATTTGTTTTGAATAATTATAAACTATGGGATACGGATAATCCAAATTTATATGATTTAGAGATTAAGATTTATTCTGGTGAAAGACTTTTAGATTCATACACTGAATCAATTGGTATAAAAAAAGCGGTTTTTTCAGAGAAGCAACTTTATTTGAATGGTAAAAGAACTTTTATTAAAGGTGTGGATTATATTGAAGATTTTGAAGGAAAAGGTGGTACTCTTTCAATAAGTGATTTTGAAAAAGATATTAATTTGATTAAGAAACTTGGTGCTAATTTAGTGAGATTTAAATATTTGCCGCCACACCCTTATATGATTAAACTTTGTGATAAGTATGGAATCTTAACTTTAATAGATTTGCCTGCGTATAGGTTGCCTAATAGAATTTACAATACTAATGAGTTAAAAGTTAGGTTAGAGAATGTAAGTAGAAGATTAGAATCGTCTTACAGCACTAGTGTTTCTTTAATTTCTTGGGGTTTGGGTTCTGAGATAGAATATAGTTCTGAACCAAAAAATATTTATAAGTTTGAGGGTGATAATAAGTTTTATAGGACTTATAATATTAATAATTTAAAATTATTGGGTAAAGAGGATTTGAGTGTTGTGTCTATTTATAATTCTTTTGTTAATTATGAAAAAATAGTTAAAATTATTGATGATAATTTATCTAATCAAAATGCAGTTATTTTAAATTTTGGTTTACCAATTCAGTTAAAAAATCATAATGGTTATCTGGATTTACTGTCAGTACAGAATCAAGCAAATGTAATTATAAATCTTTTTCATATTGCTGAAAGAAAAAAGCTAGCAGGTTGTATTATAAATTCATTTAATGATTATTTACTTCAAAATCCGACTTTAAGAACTAATAATAAAGATTTATTTTTATCTAGTACTGGTCTTGTTGAAAGAAATAGAAAAACCAGACTTAGTTATGAGACAACTCAATCGCTTTTTAACCAAGAAAAAGAACCGATTTTAGACGCTGGTAGTCAATCAGAAAAAAGTTCTATTTCTTTTATTATTCTAGGTTTGGCATTGCTTTTATTATTTATTTTCTTATTAAATAGGATAAAGAGGTTTAGGGAGTATTTTAAGAGAAGTATAGTTAGTCCATTTAATTTTTATGCTGATATTAGAGACCAAAGGTTGATTTCAACGTCTTTGACTTTAATACTTAGTTTAATGATTTCTATAACTTTGGGTATATTTTTGTCAAACTTTTTGTTTCATTTCCGAAATTATGAAGCTGAGCAGTATTTGATTAAATTGATAGTACCTAGTATTGATTTTCAAAAAAATATTTATAAGATGATTTGGCAACCTGAGCCGTTTATGCTTATAATATCATCAGTTATATTTTTGATTTTCTTTTTGATTTCATCTGTATTAAAATTATTTTCAAGTGTTGCAAGTGGTAAGATTTTCTTCTCGGATACTTTTATAATTACTGTTTGGTCATTTATTCCAGTTATTTTAATTCTTCCTTTTGCAATTGTTTCTCAAAAATTATTTATGTTAAATGAAGGAATAGCAATAACTATGATAATCCTATTGTTGATTCTTTTAGTATGGTCATTTTTTAGAATGATAAAAGCTTCATCAGTGGTTTTTGATATTTCAAGTTGGAAAGTTTATTCTACTGTTAGTATTATTGTGATAGTGCTTATTTTTCTTCCATTAACTTTGTACCAAATAAAGAATTCATTTATTGATTATTTGATTTATTTTTCTAAGTTTTATATTTAATTTTCAGTTAGTTTAGGTTTTTATTTAAAGTTTTAAAAAAGATTACAAGAGAATAATGTTAGAAACAAAAAAGATAGCAGCTATTGATATTGGAACAAACTCTTTTCATATGATTATAGCAACAATAGACTCCAAGGGAATGTTGAATATAATTCAAAGAGAAAAAGAATTGGTTCGGTTGGGGAATTCTCCATCGGATATGAAAGAGATTACCAAAGATGCTATTGAAAGGGGAGTTAATACATTAAGTAATTTTTCTAAAATTGCAGAAAGCGAGGGAGCCATTGTAAAAGCAATTGCGACCAGTGCTGTAAGAGAGGCGGAAAATCGAAATGAGTTTATAGAAAAAGTTTATAAAGAAACTGGAGTAATAGTTGAGGTTATATCTGGAAGGGAGGAAGCAAGATTAATTTACTCTGGTGCAATTAGGTCTTTACCAGTTTTTGAAAAGAAAACACTTTTGATTGATATTGGTGGGGGAAGCACTGAATCTATTATTGGTTTGAATGGAGTAGATGAGTATTGCAATAGTACAAAAATAGGTACTGTAAGACTTACTAAGAAGTATTTTGATAAGGAAAAAGTAACTAAAAAAGATATTGATGATTGTGTGGAATATATTAAAGGTGAGTGGACTCCTGTTCTTGATAAGATAAAGAAAAGAGATTTTGAATATGTAATTGCTACTTCTGGGACTTTGCAAAATCTTATTGCTATGGCTGCTGTTAAGTCTGGCGTTGTTTTGTTAGAGAATTCAAATGGACTTAAAGCAACAAGCGAGATGCTCCTTAAAGTTATTGATAGAATTAAAAAAGCTAGGAATCCGGAATCTATTAAGAAAATTAAGGGCTTAGATGACCAAAGGGCTGATATTATTTTAGCTGGTGCTTTGATAGTAGAGAATTTTATTAGGTATTTAAATATTAAGGAGATTGTTTTTTCTAGTTATGCTTTAAGAGAGGGTATTTTTTTTAAATATTATCAACTTTTAAATAGTTTAGAGATTTCTACAAGTATATCTAAGATAAGAAAGAATACTACACTAATGCTTGTTAAAAAATATGGAGTTGATTTAAACCACTCAAAATATATTTCAAAAATGTCTTTAAAATTATTTGATGAGCTTAAATCTTTACATAATTTTGGTGAGGTGGAAAGAGAATTGCTTGAGGTAGGTGCTTATTTACATGATTGTGGGTTTTATATTTCTCATGATAAACATCATAAACACTCATATTACTTGATTTTGAACACAGAGATGCCTGGATTTACTATTCATGAATCAGAAATTATTGCAAATATTGCAAGATATCATAGGAAGTCACTGCCAAAAAGTTCGCATAATAATTTTAACAATTTAAATGAACATGACAAAAAAAAGATATGGGTACTTGGTGGGATTCTTAGGTTAGTAGAAGGAATGGATAGGCGACAACTGGGAATTGTTGAAAACTTAAACATAATGATAAAAACAGATTGCATTCAGATTGGTATGTTACAAGTAGAAGATAATGATATAGATATAGAAGTTTGGGGTGGAAATAGAAGAAAAGAAATGTTAGAAAACGCCTTAAATCATAAAATTATTCTAAAAAAAATGTAACAAATAGGAACAAATTTTATTATTAGTTTTAGAAGTAATACAAAAAAAAAAAAATTAAAAAATAGTGTGTAGAAAAATTAACAATAAATTTGCATGTTATACTTCTTTTAGTTATATTAGTTTTTTAAAAAGTGAAAAAAAAATTTTTTTATTTAATTTATTGGAGATATTATGAAATTTTTGTACTCAATCCTCCTTATTGCTCTTTCATTTGGAGTAGCAAATGCTCAAGTGAAAAATGGAGAAACAGATGATGAGGTTATTAAAAAGAATGTCCTAAAGATGTTAGGAGACCCATCTAACGCGGGAAGGGAATATTGGTTATCAGTCCCACCTCCGTACCTAGTAGCAGATCCTACTAATTTCACAAGATTTATCATTGGTGCTTCTGGTGATGCTAATGTGAGAATTCAACAACCTGGTGGTGTCGATATGTCTCTGTCGGTTCCTGCTGGGACAGCAAAAGCTTTTGATTTGAAACCAGGTGAGTGTCAGCCATATATTCATAATTTGAATGATAACTACGGAAGACCAGCTCAAGTATGGGAAGGTAAAGCATTACATGTTACCTCTGATGAACCTATAATTATTTACGTAATAGTAAGATATAGCTTTACATCTGATGGATATTTAGCTCTACCTGCACATGGTCTTGGTAACAAATATGTTTGTACTCCTTATGATGCAAGAGAATGGAATACTGGTAGTTTACCTAACATGGTGTGTATAGTTGCACCTTATGATAGAACAAGAGTTGAATTTACACTTGGTGGTGGCCAGATGAAATTTCCAGCACAGGTAAGAATTTTAGGCGGTCAAACTATTTCATCTGGTGAAATGACAAGATTCACTATGAATAGAGGTGATGTGGTTGTATTGTCTAACGTTGAATCCGATGAGACTTTATCTGGTTCATTAATAGACGCAGATAAACCAGTTGCTGTATTTTCAGGACAATATTGTACTGATATTCCTTTAAGAGTAAGAGCTTGTGACTACACAGTAGAACAAGATCTACCAATGCATGCATGGGGACAAATATATAATGTACCTACTATGCTCAATAGAAATAAACCTAGTATTTTAAGGGTTTTTGCTCGAGACCCAGAAACTATAGTCTGGAGAGACGGGCAAGAAATTTTATACTTTACAAATGGAGTTGGTCAAGCCGGTGGATATCAAAATCAAGCATGGGTGGAAACAAGAACTTGGCCTGTAGGACTAGACCCTCTACCTGCTGTTTATTCTTCTAATAAGCCAATTTATATTTCTTTGTACAATCCTAGTTCTCAAGATGATGGTAAAGAAACAGATCCTTATTCTATGATTATCACTCCAGTAGAACAATATCAAAATGAAATTTTATTTGCAACTCCTGCAGCTGAGGGTGGTAAAAACTTTGGTTCTAACTTTATGAATTTAATTTTTGAGGTTGATGAAAACGGTTTATTACCTGAAGATATGGAATTTGGGGAGGTTAAAGGAGGCGGAGAAATCGATTGGACAACCGTAAGAACAAGATTTGGAGCGCAGTCAACTGCAATGTATGAAATTGGTAGTGGTGGAGATGCTGATGCTGTTTCTAATACTCCTCACACTGGAAGAAAGTTTGCTCATAAATGGATTGATTTACCAGGTGATGGTATATTTGCTATCAGGTCTTCTACTTTATTTGCTTGTTATTCAAATGGTGTAGATAATTATGATTCTTATGGATTTCCAACTGCAACTGCACTAAGAGTTGTAAGTCAAGATACTTTACCTCCAACTATTAATTGGACAATGGATTGCTTTGGTAATATTCAAGGTACTACTACAGATAATCCAGATCCGGATGTTGATGGTATAAGAGTTGGTTTAGCTATTCCTGAGTTAGAATGGAGTGAGTTGGAAAATTATATTGAGTTTAGATACGATAATAATAATTTCGTGCCTGGAACTCCAACTACTGCTTGGTCTTTAAAAGTTGAAGATCCTAAAAAACCTGCTAGAGTTATTGTTATTTTCTCTGATAGGTCAGGAAATGTATCAAGAGATACTATTGAATATTTCCCAGAACTTTTAGATTTGAGAGAAGTTGTAGCTGATGATACAAACAATGATTTATATAATGAAGCGTTGGGTGTTACTGGTTTAGGTGTGCAACGTGAAATGAGATATGAAATTGAAAATTTATCTGACGTTAGAGAAGTAACTTTAACTGAAGTAAAATTAAGATTAGGTGACCAAAATTTTGCAATTGAACCATTAGATTGGGATTTGAATGAGCCGTTTTTACCTAGAGAAATCAGACAATTAACAATAACTTTCCTTACTAATGACGAGGGTAGATTTATTGACTCTATAGGTTTGAAAACTGATTGTCAGGATGAGTTTACCGCTGAAATATCAGCAGAAACTGGAGTACCAGGAATAGCCGTTGATGACCATACTTTTGATGTAATTACTATGCGTCCTGATGGAACTTCTCAAGCTCAACAATCACCTGTAAGAAGAATTAAGAATGAGTGTAGTGGACTTAATGGTTCTCAAAACTTAGTTATTATTGGTTATACAGGTCCTTCAAACCCAGAGTTTACTCATACTCTTCCAGCAACAGATGCTAATAATCTTTTAACAGATCCTATAGTAGTTGAACCAGGTGCTGAGTTTGAATTCAGAGTTACATTCCAACCAAATGCTGTTGGAAATTATACTGACCAGATAGTTTTCATTACAGAGGAGGACTTATCAGATTGTGACCCTATTTGTGAATTAGAAGGAAAAGCAATTGAAACAGGTATATTATCACAAGAATATGATTGGGAAAAAGTTAGAATTAAATATCCTAAACAACCTAATAATGTGTATGAGCCAGTTGGTTCAGAATTAATTACTGTATCGAATACTACTGTTGGTGAATTTGCAGCTCCATTAAAAGTTAGTGGAATTGGTTTTGATAACGAAAATGGTCCTGCTGGAACAAATAATGGTTTGAATGCGTTTTCTTTCAATCAAACATTTGCTAATACCTTACCTGATGTAGCACCTGCTAACTTTAATATGCCAGTAATTGCTGCTGGTGGTCAGTCAGTTAGAAACACAATTTATTTTAGTCCTACAGTTGTTGGACCTTATGAAATTGATTACTATTTAGAAAACACTGGTGAAGTTGTTGGAGAAGAAACTAGATTTACATTAAGAGGACATGGAATTGTTCCTAATATGTTTTTATATTACGTTGATGGTGCAACAGAAGAGACTAATGAAGTTGATTTTGGAACTATCACTGCTGGAGTTGTTGCTGAACAAGTAACAAGAACTTTAGTTATAGAAAACAGACCAACTAATACTGATAATGGTGATATATTGACTATAACTGATATTAACTGGGGAGCAAATGCTACTACTTTATTGGCAGATTTAGGAAATGTTCCTTTTTATATCGACCCAGCTCAAATACCTGCTTATCCATTTGAACTTGATATTAATCAATCAATTGAAATAGAGGTGATTTACTTTACAGATGAAGCTGATGTGGTTCACTCAACTGATATTACAATTACTTCAGACGCTGACGAAAGTGGCCAGACTGGTCAATATAATGGAACTATAAGATTAACTGGAAATGCAGTTAGACCAAATGTTGTTGGTGCTGCAAGCCCATTATATTCTTGTTTATCTAATGAATATTTAATTGATGATAATTTCAATGGCTATGAAAATATGTTCTACTTTGAAAACAATGGAACAAAAGAAATAGTTGTAAGAAATGTAGGATTTACTCCTGCTGATGGAAATACAGTTGGTTACCAGTTTAATACAGTTGGTTACCAAATTAGAAATGCAGATGGTACTTTTGATGCTCCAGTTATGGCTGAGCCACAAGATGTTACTTTAGAGCAAAATGAGAGAATAATAATGTTTGTTTCTTATCTTCCAACAGTAAGATTAATTGGCGCTAATGCACAAGAAATGGTAATGTCATGTGAGACAGATATAGTTAATGAAGATGATAGACCAGGTTCATATAATTTTGTACTAACTTCTGATTCTTACCAAAGAGGTTCTACTAACATGGTATTAGATAGAAATGGTGCAGTATTGAATGATAATGGTAATCCAATTAGAGATATTAACTTCACAATCGCAGAACATAGACAAATTACTTATAAAGTAACTTTAGATGAAATTACTGCTGGAACTGATTTAGCAGAAGCTGAGTTAAAAACTGTGGATATTGAAGTAACTTTCAGAAGAGGATTTATTACTTATAACAATACAATGGGAGTTAGATTATTAGGTAATTATGGTAATCCTGCTAACTTTACAATAGTTGGACCTGTTGAGTTTGAAAACTACAATTTAGTTCCAGAGCCAACAAGAGATGGAAAATTGGTTGTAATGCAAACTGTAAGGTTTAGAATTGAAGCTTTGGGTAATAATATCTTTAATGATCCAGGCGATTTATTTGAGATTAATTTCAACTCAGGATTAACAAACTTCCCAACGGATGGTATAAATGGAGCTTCAGTTGATGAATTATATGTAGAAGGTAGAGATGATACTGAAGGTAATTCATTAGATACTCCAATTGAGACTGCTTTAGTTTCTGGTAACTCTTGTGGATTTATTGCACCACCTGCAAATAGTGTAACCTTATCGTTAGACCCTGTTTGTGGTATGGGCTTAAGACCATTAAGTTTATCAAACTTTAATAATAGTGTAGCGAATATAGCTCCAAACCCTGTAACATCTTCTGGTTCTAACATTGAGTTTTCGATTGCTTTTGATTCGGAAACGGTTGTTAGAATTATAGATGCTAAAGGTGAGGTAGTTTCTATTTTAAATAATGGAAAATTATCTGCTGGTGAGTATTCAATGCCAATACCAGTTGAAAAACTTAGCAACGGTGTTTATATTTACCAAATAGTGTCAAATCAATTAACAGTTGAAGATAAATTTGTAGTACAGAAATAACACTAAAATTGTCATAGACATACAAAAAGCACATACTATTTTGTAGTATGTGCTTTTTTTTCTTTGTTATTTCAAAAAAATACCTTAATTTTGTAATACTCACCGTTGAGATTATCAAATTTACAAATCTTAATAATATTCAATCTCCGGTAACTAATTAAATATGATATATTTAGGATATAACTAATGACAGATAGACGACTAAGAAAAAGAACTACAACAGCTAGTTCGGCGGCTTCTTATACACGGAACTTCAAAAGCGGACCTGCTCCCTCTAATAGAGTAAAAGAAGAAGAACCAGAACAACAATCAGAAATAATTGACATTGCAGAATTGCGTTCAATGAAATTAGTTGAATTGCAATCAATGGCAAAAGAAATGGGAATGGAAAGTATTTCTGGTTTAAGAAAGCAAGAGTTAATAAAATCAATTATGGATTTTAAAAATGCTCAAGCACCTCAAGAATCTGAAAAAAAAGAAAAAGTATTAACAAGCGGTGGCGTTTTAGAAGTTCTTCCAGATGGATATGGATTTCTTCGCTCGGTTAGTTATAATTACCTTCCTTCGCCTGATGATATTTACGTATCTCCATCTCAGATAAAGAAATTTGGGTTAAGAACTGGTGACTCGATAAAGGGGCACGTAAGACCACCTAAAGAGGGTGAAAGATTTTATGCGCTTTTGAAAGTAGAAGATGTAAATTATCTTAGTCCAGAAAATATTAGAGATAGAACTATATTTGATAATTTAACACCACTTTTTCCTGATGAAAGATTAAGATTGGAGACTGCATCCTCTGGCTATGCAATGAGAATAGTAGATTTACTTTCTCCTATAGGTAAGGGGCAGAGAGGTCTTATTGTTGCACCTCCTAAATCTGGAAAAACTGTGATTCTTAAAAACTTTGCAAATTCAATTGCACAAAATCATCCTGAGGTAAAGTTAATTGTTTTATTGATTGATGAACGTCCTGAAGAGGTAACTGATATGGAACGTTCTGTAAATGGTGAGGTTGTTGCTTCAACTTTTGATGAGCCAGCAGAAAGGCACGTTCAAGTTGCTGAAATGGTTATAGAGAAGGCAAAAAGACTTGTAGAGGCAAAGCAAGATGTAGTTATCTTATTAGATTCTATTACACGTTTGGCAAGGGCTCACAATACTGTTATTCCTCACTCTGGTAAGATACTTTCTGGTGGTGTAGATGCTTTAGCACTTCATAAGCCAAAAAGATTTTTTGGTGCTGCAAGGAATGTTGAAGAAGGTGGTTCCTTATCTATCATAGCTACTGCTCTTGTTGATACTGGTTCTAGAATGGACGAGGTAATATTTGAGGAGTTTAAAGGAACTGGTAATATGGAGCTTGTTCTTAACAGACAAATTTCGGATAGAAGGGTTTATCCTGCTATTGATGTTAATCGCTCAGGTACAAGACGCGATGATTTAATTATGGATGCTCAAGAACTAAGCAAAGTATGGATTTTGAGAAAAGTTTTGGCTGATATGCAACCTGTAGAAGCGATGGAGTTTACTCTTGATAGATTGCGCGGCACAAAAGACAACGAGCAGTTTTTACAATCAATGAATTCATAGTATTTATTAATTTTTAAGAACAGCAAGAGACTTTTAAAGTCTCTTGCTTTTTAATTTATGAAACAAATTTTACCAGAACATAGAACTAGAACATACAAGTTAATTACTTCTAATAAGAAAGCTTTCTTCAATTATGAGATTATTAATAAGATTGAAGCTGGGATTGAGCTGTCTGGAACAGAAGTGAAATCATTAAGACGTGGAAAATGCTCTTTGCAAGATGCTTATTGTTTTTTCCCTTATAAAGATAATGATGATTTGTATGTTGTTAATATTCATATTCCTGAGTATGAACAAGGTAATATTTATAATCATGAACCAAAAAGAAGACGAAAAGTGCTGATTCATAAAAGAGAACAGATAAGATGGCGAACTTTAGTAAATGAGAAGGCATATACAATTGTGCCTACCGAAATTTATTTTTCTGGTCACCTTGTAAAAATTGAGATTGCTCTTGTTAAGCCAAAAAAGATTTTTGATAAACGTGAAACTATAAAGAAAAGAGACCAAACTAGAGATATTAATAGAGTTATGAAAAAGTTATAAATTAATGGTTTATTTTATTTGCAACAATGCAGATGCTTTTGTTGTTATAGTCTTTTGTAAAAAATAAGTATCTTTGATTTGACTCTTTTATATTAAGTTTATTTTTAATTATTTTTAATGTATCGTTAAAGTTTTTAATTTTTATTATTCCAGAATCTATATTGTTTAATTCAAAATCCTTTTTTTTGTAGTTTAATATTCTTTCTATTTGATAGATGTTTCCTGGATAATTTGAGAGTATTTCATCTTTGGTGAATAAATGCGAGTTTGAATTAAATTTGGATAATTGCAAATTGTTTGCTATCTGGTTTTGAAGATTAGATTTTAATATTGCTACGTTTGGTTCGTATAAGTATTTATAGTAATTATTTGTAATATCAAGTTTATTTTCTAATAATTTATAATTATATTCTTTTAAATTATCATTGTTTATTATAAATAATTTATAATTTAATTTTGCATTTTTATGGAGATGAATTAGTAATTCTTTTAGCTCATTATCTATTGAAATTAAGATTATATCATAAGATTCAAAATGATTTTTTAATTCTTTTATTTCAAAAATAGGGGAGAGTTTTATTAAAATATTTTCCGATTGAATTTTTTCATTTATTTCAAGTTGTTCTTTTATTTTTAGGATATTTGGTTTTAAATCTTCTAACTTGAATAGTTTTTTGTTGTTGCTATCTCTTCTATCTGGGTCAATGTAGATTAAATCAAAGTTAGTTGGATTATGTTTTAGAAATTCTTCTAAAAACTCTTCTGCAGATTGGTTAAATATTTTAAAGTATGTGTGGTTTATTTTAGCTAAATTAAATAAGTCAAGGTTTGGTTCAACAAAATAAGTGGTTTTAAAATTCTTAGAGATATAATACGAATCTATTCCTAATCCACCTGTTAAATCTAAAAGTGAATTACCATAGAATAAATCAGCTTTAATTTTTGCGGTACTTTCACTTGAGCATTGTTCAATGGGCAAGGAATTCTGCGGAAAAATAAAATTATAATTATTGCTAAGTTCGGGTAGTTTATTTTTGACTTTTTGTCTTTTTCCTATTTGGTTAATCAAAAATCTTTTATTGCTATCTTTATCATATTTAAGGAGCAATTTTGTGGTATTGCTGTTAATATTCTCTTCGATAAATTTTATTTCTTCTTTATTCATATTTAATTATTTTTGTGGTTTTACCATTTGAGTGTTTAATTAAGTAAAGACCATTTTTTAAAGTATGAAGATTATTGTAATCTTTATGATTATACTTATTTCCGAATATATCAGTTAATAATATTATTTCTTGAATTTTAATGTCTTTAATAGAAAGGATTGTTTCATTTTCAATAATTTCAACTTCTGAGATAATGAATTCCTGGTCTTGACAAAAATTCTTTACTATGCATGAATATGTTCCCGAATCTTCTTTTAATGCTTGATTTATAGATAATAAATTACTATTTGTGGTGTCGATAGGTATCCCATTTTTTAACCATATATAGTTTTGGATATTTCCTTTTGCATTGATGAATAAATTTAAGTTTTGTCCTTCTTTTAGGGTAATATAATCTTCACTTTTATTTTCTAATATTGTTTTAAGATATACACTTAAATCGAATGCTTTGAAAGAATAATTTTTGTTTTCGAAGTTAATATCGCAAAAATATGTTCCAACTTTATCGATGGTCATTTCTTCATTAATGTTTATGGAGATTATATCATTTATTATTTTTGTTGAGATTTTTAATTCTCTTTCGTTATTATAGATTTTAATTTTGTAATTATCTGGAAGAGTAAGACCGTTTGTTTCATTTATTTCTAAGTTGATGTTAATTGGAGCATTTTCACAAATTGTTTTTGAAGCTGGTTGTGGTATAGCCAGGTTAAAATATTTTAAATTAAAAATTGCTGTATCTAAACCACAGTCACCATTTACAACGCAATAATATTTATCTTGATTATCACTTACATCTTTTATTGTTAATAGGTTAGACTTAGATCCTGAAATTAATTTATTATTTTGTAATTGATTCCAAGATTTGTCATACCATCTGATGTGAGATTCCTCTGACTGAAAATCATCATTAATATCTACTTTCATTTTTAATGTCTGATTTGGAAAAACTGCTAAGTTAATATTTTTATTTATTATTTCAGTTTTCTTTTTGATGTTAACTATTATTGGGTTGGAGTACTTTATTGTATTAGTTGTAGTATTTTTAATAATGCACCAGTAGTGTCCTGACACTGAAAATGTCAAATTATCAAAGGATATTGAATTTTTATTTTCTTGGATTAATTCAACTCCATCTTTGAACCAGTTATATTCAAGATTTTCAGAATTTGATAATACATATATGATTGCAGATGTGTTTTCACATTGAGATATATTTTGGGATTGGTCAATTATCTCAAATGAAAACATTAAGTTATATATGATTATAAATAATATCATTTGTTGTCTTTTGATTTATTTTTTAAAAATTCTATACTTTTTTCAAGAATGTGATCTCTTTCGAGGTCAGAGTTTTGTTCAACATAGATATCTGGCTCTATAACTTTAAAAGACAGAGAAGATTTTTTATTTGGACTATAAATATCAAAAACACTCATAGAAAAGTTGTAATCGAGCGGTAAAGGTATAGAAACAACATCGTGTGCCATTCCAACGGTGTTTCGTCCTATTAGTGTTCCTAAATTATAATATTTAACTAAATACATTACAAACTCTGTGTATCCTATTGTATTTTCGTCGATTAAGAATACAATGTTTTTAGTTATGTTTTTGGAAAGTTTTTGAAGGTTTGGCTGTATTACTTCATAACTGATTTTGTTTTTGTCAGGATGAACATAGTAGGGGATTCTTGATTGATTTGTTGGTACTTCGTTATCTAAGAAATATCCTAGGAAGTGCTCAGATAATAATGTGTTACCTCTGGCGTCAAAAATTATTCCTTCGATATCAGCAATTTCATCTACAAGATATTTAAAGAATTTATCTTCTACCATTGCCATATTTACATATAAAATATTTTCTTCTGGTTTTGCGAGGTCAAAGTTTTCTGTGTTAAGATAATCGCTCGGTATTTTGTTTTTCTTTAATTGTTTTTTTCCGCTTTCAAATTCTAAGTTGTAAATTTTTGTTGAATCCTTAGAAGCATCTAACATATAGCTAGAAATTGCTTTAATAGTTTTATAATTTTCGTTTATTCCGGGTCTGAGTTTTAATTCATTTTTAACTAATTCATCAAAATCAACATTATTGATTTTTAATAGCTTATCGCCAATTTTTATTTCACTTTCTTTTTCATATAATTCTGTTACAATGTAATCTTCACCAATTTTATTTACTGAAAAAGGGAAAGAAAAACTATTTTCATCATTTATTTTCCAAAAGTTTATTTGACTATCTTTTAGGAATGATGTTAAATAACGCATAGATTGATTGAAAGAAAGTTCGTTTTTGGAAAACTTTTTTAATGTGTTTTTGAATTGAATGTCTAAATTTGGGTCTAAGTCTTCATAAATGTAAAAGTGTTTTAAGTTTACATAAATTTCAGTGATTGTTGCTATTTGTGAATAAAAGTCATTTTCTCGTATGTTGTGGGATTCAATAAATGTAAGAAAGTTATTTAATTGTTCTGGATCAACGTTTGGTAAGGTTCCGGTTTGATTTATATGATGGGTTATAGGATAATTTATGAATAAACTATCATTGATTTTAATTGTAACTAATTCGTTATCATTTGGATAGTTAATGATGTGTGTATTTTCAGTTGTAATTTTCATTGAATTATTTTTGGAAGATGAGTAAGTATCATCGACATAAAATTCATAACCTAACTGACTTACTGAATATGGTATTGACCAATCTTTTGGAATTTCTCCAATTTTATAATTGTCAAAGTTCTCTAATCCATTTTCTAATTCGATTAGTTTACCATTTTCTCTTACTGAAAACTTTATGTCATCAAACCAAACTGTTCCATCACCATTTAGAACGCATCCAACTTTAATTTCTGTGGCATCATCTGGAATTACTTGACTTATGTTGTATTCTTTCCATTGATTTGAGGTAATGGGGTTTTCTTGCATGTAAACATTTATCTCTGGTTCGTTTCCTCTAAAGACTCTTAACCAAAGTTGTGCATCGGAGTATAAGTTTATTAAATCTGCTTTTGCTCTTGCACTAAATACTAATTCTTTGTTTTGCAATCCAAGATGCTTTATGTTTCTCATCATAAAACCTTGTTTTGATTTATCTGGAGCGTATATGTTTTTGATTTCTGATTGTGATATTGTTGGGTAGCAATCGTTAAAAAGAACACGGTGTTTATATAAAATTGAGAAATCTTTGATTTGTTCTTGGTTTAACTCAATTGCTTGGAATTCATTGTTGTTATTTATTTGCAGGTTTGGCGTAATACTATTAAATAAATTTTTTAGAGTACTTACTTGATTTTCTGTTTCAATGTTTTGGGAGATACCATATCTTAAAAAGTTGTAATGGTTTAGATTTTGAATTTGTGAAGTGGATTGATAGTATTTAGCATAAGAATATATTTTTCCAAAATTTAATATATTATCAATTTGTTTATCATTTAATTCATATTTATCTACAATTTCATAATTTATATCATCAATCACTTCAAATTTAACGTTATCTACGTATAAATTACCTATTCCTAATAGTGTAAATCCGATTGAGATGAAAAATGCATCTTTTGAAATGGTAATTTCAATTTCATAGTTTTCATAGTCAGCTTTAGTTATGGGGTTTTCACCCATCATTTCAACTTGATTTGATTTTCTGTTTCTATTATATTCGTTTATAAATAATCGTACTTCAGAGGAATCGTTTGCTAAATCTGTTTTAATATTGGCACTAAATTTAACTTTTTTACCTCTATATCTATTAGCATCGAATCTTTGGTAAACAGTTCCGTACATTCCCTGTTTGTATTCTGTTTGATTAAAAAGTAGTAGGGCTCGGTTTCCTGAGTGAGTTATTTTATTGGTTGCGTAAGCAATATAATCATTGTCAGCGCTATTTTTGGTTAATTCCCAACTGTAAGGCATTCTGTTTGATTCACCTATTTCAAAGTCTAAGTTGTAGGGATGAAATCCGACTTGTTGAGATTGTGTTAAGTTATATGAAATTAATATTAATAAGATTGTAGAAAGTGTTTTCATTTTTGATTTTATTTAATGATACATGTTTTTTGTATTACGAATTTAAATTAAAAATGATATAAAATAAAAAGCCATAGATTATCTCTATGACTTTAAATTTATTAAGTAAATTAGTTAGGCGAGGTTTATCCCTGCATTAATTAGCTCATCTACCATTTGGTAATTTGTTGCTTCGCTATAAATTCTTAATAGTGGCTCAGTACCAGATGCTCTTATAAGTAGCCAACCACCATCGACGAAGAATTTGTAACCATCTGTACTGTCAATTTTTATTACTTGATATTTTGAAAGTTTATCAACACCTGATTTGCATTTATTTAGGATTCTTTCTTTTTCTTCTTCTTTAACTTTAATATCTTTTCTTTTATATCTGTGTGTTCCAAATTCTTGGTCTAATTCATCAGAAAGTTGTTTTAAAGACATGTTTCTTTTTACCATAACTTCCATAATTAAAATAGCATTGAAGATACCATCTCTTTCTGGGATGTGTAATTTGGTTGATAGCCCACCGCTTTCTTCACCACCTATAAGAATATCTTCTTCGACCATTAGTTTGGCTATATATTTAAATCCAACAGGAGTTTCAATTAATGGGATGTTATGTTTTTCACAATATTTATTGACCATTGTTGTAAGAGAAACAGTTTTTGCAACTTTACCTCTAATACCTTTAAATTCATATAGATATTTTAATAATATCATATAAATTCTATGAGAATCAACAAAGTTACCTTCTCCGTCAATTGTTCCTATTCTGTCAGCATCTCCGTCAGTAGCAAATACAAAATCATAATTACCTTTTTTTGTTAAATCTATTAATTCTCCAAGACATTCGGCAATTGGTTCGGGGTGGTCAACGTTTCCAAATGATGGATTATGATAATCGTGGATTGTTTGGACATTATCTAATAAGTGGTTTATATTTAAAATTCCTGCTCCAAACATTGGGTCATATAATATTTTAAAATTTGCTTTTTTAATGGATTCTATATCAATTTGTTTTTTTATGTATTGGTAGTAATCTTTTTTGAAGTCAAGAAGTGAGATTAAGTTGTTGTTAATATATTGATTAAGTTCGTTTAGTTTAATTTGTTTTTTTGCAAGTTCAGCTTTATTAACTTCTTTTTCAATTTCAAATACTTCTTCTGGGTCTGAGGGTCCTCCAAATCTACCTTTTACCTTGTATCCAGAGTATTCTGGTGGATTATGTGATGCCGTGATAACTACACCTAAGTCCGCATTTAAGACTTTAGTTAAATATGATATTTGGGGAGTTGTAGAAATTCCATCGGATAAAACAACTTTTATATTTGATTGGGCAAGCACTTTTGCAACTTCTTCAGCAAATTTATCTGAAAGAAATCTGGTATCGTATCCTATTACAACTTTTAAGTTATCTTTTCCTTTTTTTAATAAATAATTTGCGGTTCCTAAAGCAGCAAAGTGTAAATTTTCGAATGTAAAGTCTTTGGCAATCTTTGCTCTCCAGCCATCTGTTCCAAATTTTATCATTTTTGTTCCTTTTTTGTTATTTGAATTTATTTTTGATTTCTAATTCTTTTAGCTTTTCTTGTTCGATTAAGTCTATTTTCTTAGCGTAATCTTCTTTTTTATCTGGATATTTTTTTGTTAATTGGGTGTATGCTTTTATTGCTTCATTGTGTTTTCCTTGATCAAAAAATATTTCAGCCATGGTTTCTGTGGCAAAATCTTCTATTTTTATTTCTGGATTGATTGGTTCAGGGAATTCTTTATCAGTTATTTTAATTTTTGCAACTTTAAGATTATCAGCAAGTTTCATATATTCATCTACGTTATATTCTAATAAAGAAATATTATGATTATTGTTGAAAATTATTGGAAAATTGCTAAGCGATAAAACTATAAATTCAGGTTTGTAGGATTGATTTATTGGAATTATTGGTAATTGGTTTATTCCAGGAATTAAATCTATTTCTTGATAATCTATATAAATTTCATCAGTAGTGCTGTCGTTTTCACTAAAATTGTTGATATCTAATTCCTCAGCAACTACATTAGTAGTTTCTTCGATTGAGTTAATATTAGAATTGAATGATTTGTTTTGAAATTCTTCAACACTATTAACATTTTCAATATTATCAAGATTATCAGTTGTAGAGTCTGGAAATCTTTTATTTTTTACTTGAGTTTTGCTTCTTTTAGTTTGAATTTTTTCAATATTGCTTAGGTCAAGGTCGTATTTTTTGAGAGTGTCGAGTGCTTTATTAAAAGGGTTTTTCTGAATTGCAATATTTAATATTTCATTTGCCTTTTCTGAATTTCCCGATAATTTATAACATTTAGCCAGAGTTGCTTCACCAGCAGGATAACCTGGGTAAACTTCTAACCCGTTAAGACATAAATCAATTGCTTCCTGAACTTTTCCCTGTTCAAGCAACTCTTCAGCGTCAACTGCAAATAGTGGTGATATTTCCATTTTAATTCTTCTAAAAATTATATTACAAATTTAAGAAATATTTTTGATTTTATTTTTTTGAAATCAAAAATGTTGAATATTCTTGTTAATTAAAACAGGGATAATTCCATATTGTCCAAAAGAATTTAGTTTATTTTAATAATATTGTTTTAAATCTATATTTATTTATAGATAAAATTCTTTATTCGGGGCTGTCAAAAAAAGTATAAACATTAAAAAAAATGTATAAATGCAGAAATATCTTATAACTATCTATATTCCTAATATTTAGAACCTTGCAAAAACTAACGAGATTCTTCGCTGCGCTCAGAATGACGTGCTTTTTCAATTTCTATTGGACAATTTGGGATTATTTCCTTCTCAAAGTGTATAAATCATTTCTTCTATCTTTCAGATTTTTTACACTACCAAAATTATGCAAGTCTAATAATAAATCTAAATCTACATCAGAAATTAGTATCATCTCAGTATTAGGAGTTGCTTCAGAGTTTACTCCATTATTTGGGAATTGGAAATCACAAGGAGTGAAAACCATTGATTGAGCATACTGAATATCCATATTATGCACGTTAGGTAGGTTTCCAACACTGCCTGCAATTGCAACATAACATTCATTTTCGATTGCTCTTGCTTGAGCGCAATGTCTTACTCTTGAATAACCATTTTGGGTATCTGTTAAGAAAGGAACAAAAAGAATGTCAATGCCTTCATCAGCAAGTAACCTTCCTAATTCTGGGAACTCTACGTCATAACAAATTAAGATTCCGATTTTACCACAATCTGTATTAAAGCTTTGTATTTGATTTCCACCTTTCATTCCCCATACTTTGCTTTCGTCAGGAGTTACGTGGATTTTCTCGTAGCGGTTTATATCTCCGTTACGCTGACATAAATAACCTACATTATAGAGTTCATCATTTACTTTCTCTGGCATACTTCCTGTGATAATATTTATATTATAAGAGATAGCAAGTTTTGAAAACTCTTGAACTAAAGGTGATGTGTAATCAGAAAGTTTTCTAATTGCTTCTGCTTCAGTGAGACTATTATATTTTGCCATTAGTGGGGCATTGAAAAACTCAGGAAATAGTGCGAAGTCACTTTTGTAAGTACTTAATGTATCGATAAAGTATTCTGCTTGTTGCATTAAATCGTCAATATCTTTGTAGTTTCTCATTTGCCATTGGACTAATCCTAATCTTACTATTCTTTTTATATCTTTTATTCGTTTTGATGGTTTTTCATAATATATGTTATCCCATTTTAATAGAATAGCATATTCTTTGGATACATCGTCGCCTTTTAAGTAATTTTTAATTACTCTTACGGGTCTGAAGTCATTTGATAATTGAAAACTTAATACTGGGTCGTAGATTAGTTTACTTTTTACTTTATCAAGATATTGTTTTGGTGTTAGTTCTTTTTCATATTCATGATAATTAGGAATTCTACCACCAAATATAATTGCTTTTAGGTTTAATTTTTCGCAAATTTCTTTTCTGTAATCATATAGTCTTCTCCCTAATCTTAAACCTCTAAACTCTGGTTTGATAAATAAGTCTATACCGTATAGTGTTTCTCCATTTTCTGAATGGGTATTAAAAGTATTATTGCCGGTTATTTGTTCATAAGTATGAAAGTCTTCAAACTTATCATAGTCAATTATTATTGAAAGGGCGCAACCTGCAATTTCGTCGTTAACTTTAACAACAACTTGACCTTCAGGAAATTTTCTTAAAAGTGTTCTGATTTGAAATTCTTCCCAGTAGGAATTTGGTAAAGTGCTATATGCAATTTTCATTGCTTCTTTTAGTTCTTCGTAATTTGAAATAGTTAAGTATGCGAGTTCAATTTTTTGAGTATCTTGATCCATAAATCCTTTATAATAAATATTTTAATAATATACAAAATTAAAGAAATAATATTATTATTTAACAAGTTTGTAACTTGAAGGTTAATATAATCGTAAATACCCTAATTTACTAATTATTTTATTTATTATTCTTTAAGGATTTATGATGAGCGATTTAAAAGATGAAAATTCAAACCAAGGTCAACCAAAAAGACCTCAAATGCCACCTTATCCGGCTAATTATCAAGTTAAATCTGGTGGTTCTAAGTGGTGGATACCAATTGTGATAGTTATAGGTTCTATTGGTTTGTTTTTACTTACTATTGTGGGAGTTGTAGCATACATCGGTTCGCAGTTTTCAGAAATAAATTTTAGTAGCTCTCAAGGGGCTTCATTAGAGTTAAAAGATAAATCAATTTTATATTTAGAATTAGAAAATGGTGTGCCGGAAAAGACTGAGGAAAACCCTTTCGCAGAAATTTTTGATGGCAAGTCTAAATCTAATTCATTTTTTAATACTTTACTTGCGATAGAAAAAGCTAAGACTGACGAAAGGATTTCTGGTATCTACCTTAAACCATCTTCCTCTTTACCTTATAATCGTGCTTTAGAGATTAATAATGCCTTAAAAGATTTTAAAGAATCTGGTAAATTTATTTACTCTTTTATTGAAGTTGGTAATGAGTCTACTTATCTTTCTGCTTTGCCAGCAGATTCTATTTTTATGCCAACTGAGGGTATGTTAGAGTTGAATGGTTTTGCTATTACTAATCCATTTTTTAAAACTATGTTTTCTAAAATAGGTGTAGAGTTTTTAACAATACAATTTGAAGATTATAAATCTGCAGGGGAGCAGTTTTCGAGAGATTCTTACTCTGATTCTGCTAAGCATGAGTTAAGACTTTTATTACAAGATAGATATAATTCTTTTATAGCTGAGGTAGAGGAGTTTAGGGGTATTTCAAAAGAAAATATTATGATGTCTCTGAATGAGGGGTTTTATACTACTAAACCAATCTTGGCTAATGGTTTTATAGATGTTTTGATGTCTGAGCAAGATTTAAGAAGATTTATACATTCTAAAGTTGATTATAAAGAAGATGCAGAAAAAAGTACAGATAAAGATAAGAAGAAAATGAGTGATGATGAATTAAGACTGGTTAGTGTTGGTAGATATTTGAATTCGAGTTTTGATTTGCCAGAAAATATTGATAAAGATAATCAAATTGGAATTATTTATGCTTCTGGTGCTATAAATTCTGGTAAAGCTGACAATAGTCCATTTAATAGTTCTGGTGATGGCATTTATGCTAAAACTTTTATAAATCATTTGAAACAAGCAAGAGAAGACGAGGATATAAAAGTCATTATTCTTAGAATTGACTCTCCTGGTGGATCGGCAATGGCTTCTGACGAGATGTGGGAAGAGATAAGACTAACAACTAAGGTTAAGCCGGTGATTGCTTCAATGAGTAGTGTTGCGGCTTCTGGTGGTTATTATATGGCTATGGCTTGTGATAAAATTATTGCTCACCCACAAACTATAACTGGTTCGATTGGTGTGATTTTATCTGTTCCTAATTTAAGCGGAACTGCTGAGATGATTGGTTTAAAATTCGATACAATAACAACAGGTCCATCTGCTGATTTTATGACAGGTGTTTATCCTTATTCTGATAAAGATGTTGCTAAACTAAGAGAAATAGCTGGAGGGATTTACGAAAGTTTTGTCTCTAAAGCTGCTGAAAGCAGAGGTTTTTCTTATGATGAAATGCGCTCTAAAGCAAAGGGAAGAGTTTATACGGGAGAAGAAGCTCATAAACTTGGATTAATTGACTATCTTGGTGGTATGGAAGAAACTATAAAGATTGCTAAAAAAGAGATTGGTGTTGATGAGGATACCAAAGTTTATGTGAAAGAATTTCCTAAAAAAGGCGACGCTCTAAAAGAATTCTTTGAATCTTTAATGGAAGGCGATATTCAATCTAAACTTACTTATGATATAATTAGTAAGCTTGGAATAAGTCAATCTGAATTTAAAATACTTACTGATAATTTACCTAAAAATATTAAAATTCAATTTGACTACATGTTAAGTCTTTTGGATATCTCTAAAAAAGAGAAAGTTTTATTGGCTAGTCCTACTTTGCCAATTATAGATTAAAAGTTTATTTATATTGAAAATTAAGGAGGGCATACCCTCCTTTTTTTTAATATTTATTTTTTATTTTTATCTAGATATTGATTTTATGAAAAACACCCTTCCTATTGAGTTTATAACTTTAACTAAAGAAAACAACCTATTTAATTATAATAGGTTCTTAAATTCATTTGAAGAACAAATCCCCGTATCTATAAGACTCAATATTAAGAAAAATAATGGTTTTATAAGTAATAATATAGACAAAGTATTATGGTCTGATTTTGGATATTACTTGCAAGAGAGACCGGAGTTTATCATAGACCCTGCTTGGCACAGCGGCAATTATTATGTTCAGGAAGCTGGCTCGATGTTTATTGAAGAAATATTTAAACAGTTAGGTGTGCTGTCTAAAAGTTTGAAAGTATTAGATTTAGCAGCTGCACCTGGAGGTAAATCTACACACATTTTATCTTTAATATCTGATGATTCAATTCTTGTTTCTAATGAAGTTATTCCTAAAAGGGCTAGTATTTTGGATGAGAATTTGATTAGATGGGGTGCTGACAATTTTATTTTAACTAATAATAAACCATCTGATTTTAATAATTTTTCTGACGAATTTGATGTTATAATTGTTGATGCTCCTTGTTCAGGAGAAGGAATGTTTAGGAAAGATAAAAATTCTATTTCGGAATGGTCGGTGGAAAATGTAGAGAATTGCCAGGTTAGACAAGGTCAAATCTTGGAGGAAATTAGTCATTCTTTAAAGGAAAATGGGTTTTTAATATATTCAACTTGTACATTTAATACAAAAGAAAATGAAGAAGTTATTGATAATTTTTTAAAAAATCATAATTATGAGTTGATTGATATAACTTTAAGTAAATATGATAACATTATAAAAAACAAAGGTACTATAAGGTTTGTTCCTGGTAATACTAAAAGCGAAGGGTTTACTGTTACGGTTTTAAAGAAGAAATACAGGGATACTCCAAATATCAAGAAATATAAACTTATAAAGGAAACTCAAAATCCTTTTTTAGATTTAGTAAAAGAAAATAAGGAATATTTGAAATTTTATAAACTTGATAATGAGATATTCCTTTTTTCTAAGTTTTATAAACAATTTTTAGAAAAAGTTAATGAAGAGTTAAATATTGTAACTTTTGGCAATAAAATTGCTAAATTAATATCAAAAGATAAATCAGCCAATAAATTAGTTTATACTCCAGAGCATAACTTAGCCACCGCAATAAATATTGAGAAATTAAAAAAATATGAATTGAGTGATGAGGAGACTCTTAAGTATCTAAAAGGCGAAGTGTTAAGGATTAATTTACAAGAAATTGGACATTATTTCGTGTGTTATAAGAGTTTTACTATTGGAATTATAAATAATTTACAAAATAGAGCTAATAATCTTTATCCAGATAAATTTAGAATTAAAAAACAAGTGAGTTTTTATGAACCTATTAAGTCCGTTCTTCAATCCAAAGAGGATTGAAATACCAAAAATTTTCCATTCTACCATTACAGGTGAATCATTTAAAGAGTGTATTATGTGCAAGAAGAACCTTCACAGCACTGAAACTCATTACTTTATTGAAAAGGGGGTAAGAAAGTATCCGAATGGTCACATTGATTCGATATTTGAGTATGCTATTTGTATGGAGTGTTCGTTGGAAGTAAGAGATACTTTATCTAAAGACTCTATGATGAAAATTGATGAGTATTTTTCTTCAAAACTAGATTTGATGAATAGATGGAACAATTTTAATGATAACGATAATTTTAAATTTGATGATTGGATTAGTAATTGTATTGTAACAGGTAAACCTGTTAATGATTTAGACGAATATCAAATTTATGCCCACTGCGAGGGTAAATATATGCTTTTCTCTCTGATGCCTTATATAATTTCAAATGAGGTAATAGAAGAGGCACACGGATTACTTTCCCAAAAAACTAAAGATGAACTCGATGGATTTATGGATAAATATTTAGGACCAGACCCAGAATTGAGGGAGCTTTTAAAAGATCACAAACCAATTTTTATGTTTTAATTTTTGTTATAATTTTGTATAGTTAATGTATTAATTAAATAATTAATAATTTTAAGTTAATCGTTACGTCTATAAATAATAATTTTATTTCATAGAAGGACGCATTAATGAAAGTGTATACACTTAAAACTAATCAAAAATTAAAAATTGATATGAATCAAGCTTGGGATTTTTTTTCAAACCCAAAAAATTTAAAAAAAATCACACCATCCCATCTGGGATTTAATATTATTAACGAGTTTCCAGATAAAATGTACCCTGGTATGCTTATTTGTTACAAATTAAGTCCTATAAAGGGTTTCAATGTAACTTGGGTAACTGAAATTACTCAAGTTAGCGAACCAAACTTCTTCATTGATAATCAAAGGTTTGGTCCTTATTCTATGTGGCATCACCAACACTTTTTTAAAGAAATTGACGGTGGGGTTGAAATGGATGATATAATTCATTATGTCGTTCCTTTTGGTATTTTTGGAAGACTTGCCAACTGGCTTTTTGTTGAAAAACAATTGAATGGTATTTTTGGTTATCGAAAAAAAGTATTGAAGGAAATTTTTGGAGAAATTGAATAGATGTTATTTTTGCTGTTAATATCAAGTTTATTATACTCAAATTATTTTCCGTTTATCAGAAACGATAAGATGGGCTATGTAGATATCAATGGTGAAGTTGTAATTGAGCCAATATACGATACAAAGGTAAATTATTTTTTATCAAGAAGAAGCGACCAAGAGTTTGAACTAGGAATGAAATTCCCTGATTATTGTTATTTCAAAGATGGAGTTGCTGGAGTTGAAAGAGAAAAATGGCTATGGGTTTTATTTCCTTACAAAAGGGAATTCGGCTTATTAGATACTTCTGGGAATGCTCTGATTCTCAAAAAGGTTAAAAATTTATATCCAAGTAGTAATAATTTTATCAGATATGACTTTGAAGATTCCAAAATGCCAAGTGATGTTCCATATAATTCAAATTTAATTAGTTTATCTGTTATCAAAAGAAATTATAAGTTCGCAGAATTTTCTGAGAGTGAATCAATAGATTTCAAAAATCATTTAGAGCATTTAAAATACATTTATATTGGAGAATGTATTGATAATAGGGTGTTGGTTTACGAGTATCTCTCAAACGGAGTTTATGATGTTTATTTTATTGATTCTATCGGAAATAAAGTTATCCAATTACAAGATATTGTCTATGCGGGTGATTTCTCTAACTCTCTCGCGTTAATGAAAACTAACGAAGATGTATATTTTATTGATTCTAATGGAACTAAGCAATTTTTAGATTTAGGAAAAATTGAAGATGCTACAAGTTTTAATAATAATAGAGCCTTCATTAAAAGAAATGGTATGTTCGAACTTATTGACAACAATGGTAAAATTATCACAGAAAAAAAATTTGAATACGCCTATCCTTTCAAAAATAATCATGCGAAAGTGAAATTAAGTTCAAAATTTTATTTAGTTGACATTAACGGAGAAATAGTGCTTGATGATAAGTATCGAAAATTTGGTGATGCTTACCAAGATGTTATACCTGTTGAAGTTGGCTCTAAATGGAGAATTTACAATTTTAAAGAAAAAAAATTACATTTTGATGAGTATGATTATATTAGTCAATTTATTAATGGTCTTGCACTTGCTTGGAAAGAAAAACAAATTTATTATATAAACGTAAAAGGGGAACAGATATTTAATGTAATTGATGAAAGGACCTATGAAAAAAAATATGCTTCTTTGATGGATAGGTACTAAGTATGTTTAAAAATTAACATAATATTTACATAAAACTGATATAAAATTGATATTAATAGGGATAAATGAATTCATATACTTTTACTATTGTTGGCTCGTACTTTCTTTTTATTGCGCTTTTTATTTTGATTGCTGGAATAACAATTTATACTTACCAAAAGACTATTCCAACTATAAGTAATTTCAAAAGGAATTTGCTGATTTCTTTACGTATAATTTCTTTGACAATATTATTATTTTTGATTTTCAACCCTATTCTAAATATTACATCTTCGAAAGATATACCCGCTAAAGTGTCTTATTTTATTGATAACTCTCAATCAATTCTTGGTCTTAGAAATGAAAATAAAGAAATAATTAATAATTTATTGAATGAGCTAGAATCAGAACAAGATAATATTTATAAATTTGATACTGAAACAATTAAATTAGACAAAGATAAAATTGATTCTTTAATTTTTAATGGAAATTACACTAATATTTCTTCGGTACTTTCAAAGATTGCCTCATTCAATTCAAGAGAAAATAATGTTGCTTCAGTTATAATTACCGATGGAAATTATAATCAAGGCAGAAACCCTTTAATTGATATTGAATATGCAACAACTCCTATATACATAATCGGAGTTGGAGATACTGTAATCAAACCTGATTTGGCAATTTATAATATTTTGACAAATAAAATTGCTTATATTAATTCGGCAATTCCTATTGATGTAAGTATTGAAGTTAATTCTACGGATACTGGGAGAGTTGATGTAGTACTATATGAAAATAATAACCCATTGGATACTATTGATTTTAATGTTTTTGAAAATCAAAAAAATTATAATTTAGTTTTTGAATATATACCAAAGACTTCTGGTAATAAGAGAATTACTGTTAAAGCAATCAGTAATTTTGACGAAGAAAATATTAAAAATAATCAAATAAATGAATTTATAAAAGTCCTTGATGATAAAAAAAATATATGTTTGATATCGGGTAGTTCTAATGTAGATTTATCTTTTATTGTTCGTGAGCTGGAGTCAAAATCAAATATAAATTTATCTAAAATAATTCAAAAGAAACAGAGTGAATTATATAATGTAAATTTAGAAAAAGAGCTTGTGGAAAGTCAATTAATTATATTAAATAATTTCCCTAATAGGTTTACTGACAATAGATTAATTGAAAGAATTAAAGTTGAGTTAAAAAAAGGAAAACCCTTATTTTATATGTTTGGTCCTGACGTTGATGTTAATAAATTAAAATTATTATCCAAATATTTACCATTTGAAATTATTTCTCATAACCCTAGAGAATTTCAAGTTCAAGCGAATTTAGTTGAAACTTCTATTGGAGAATCAGTTATTAAGTTTAAAAGTGTAGATGAAAGTATATGGAATGACCAGCCAACTATATTTAAAACAGAAACTTTTGTGAAGTTAAAACCATCCTCTAAGATGCTTTTAAATTTAAAGATGAATAATAATGTACTAAATGAAGCAATGTTAATTAGTTCTGAAGTAAATGGTGCAAAAGTAATTGCTTCAATGTGTTATGGCTTGTATAGATGGAAATTATTGGGATATGCAAAAGACTTATCTAATAATAAAATTCCAGAAATAGATGTATATGTAGAGCTATTAAATAATATATTAAAATGGTTATCAATTAAAGATAATGAAAGTAGATTTGTAGTTAACACTAATAAGAAAATTTATTCATCAGGAGAGTCAGTAGAGTTCAATGCTCAGTTATATGATGATAGCTATAACCCATTAAACGAAGCAGAAATAACTGTATCACTTGAAGCTCAAAATGAAAAAAGAGATATTATTTTAACCTCAATTGGAAATGGTAAATATAAATCCAATATTGGTGGCTTGGGAAAAGGTTCTTATTCCTTTAAGGCAAATGCTGTTTATAAAAACAAGAATGTAGGTCCTGTTAACGATATTTTTGACGTGGGTGATACTCCTTTAGAATTCTTAAAGACAGATATAAATAAAAAACTTTTGGAAAAAATAGCTGAAAAGAGTGGCGGAAAGTATTATCATATATCTAAAGTAAAAAATATTAATGATATTATTGACAATAATGTTAAGCTAAAATCTATTCCTTCTTATACAAAGGAAGATGTAACTTTTAGAGATAAAATTTGGCTTTTAATTATCCCAATATTATTGTTGTCTTTAGAATGGTTTATCAGAAAAAGGTCATCACTATTATAATATCTTTTGTTTAAATTATAAACTATGCTACAAAAATGTTAAATTGCATTTTTAAAAATACAAATTTAAGTTTCAATGTTAGATAATTTAGAAATAAATGATAAAGAAATAAACCCTGCAAGACTTGCGGCTGTAAAAATTTTAAATAGAATAGAGCGTAGCGGTTCTTATATTGATAAACTTGTTGATTTTGAAATTAATAGCGGTAACTTCAATGATATGGATAAAGCTTTATTAATGGAATTAACTTATGGAGTCACTCGTTGGAAAGCTAGGTTAGATTGGATACTAATTGGTTTTTTTCACGGCGACTTCCAGAAATGTTTTAATTATGTAAAAAATGCTTTAAGAGTTGGTTTATACCAAATATTATATCTTGATAAGGTTCCTAATTCTGCTGCTATTGATGAAGCTGTTGAAATAGTTAAAAGAAAACAAGGTAAGAAAACTGCCGGTCTGATTAATGGGGTTTTAAGAAATATTGCAAGAAATATAGACAATATTAGATATCCAAAGGAAAATGAAGATAGGCCGTTTTATATATCTATTATGGAATCACATCCAAAATGGATGGTTCTCAGATGGTTAGAAAGATATGGAGAGGAAGATACTTTAAAACTTTTAAAGAAAAACAATGAAATTCCTTTTCAAACGGTTAAAATCAATCCAATGAAAATCACCAGAGATGAAATATTTACTCTTTTCAACGAGCATAATGTCGAGTTTCAGGAGTCTCCATATTTGGAGGGTTCAATAAAAATTTTAACTCATAAGATTAAAATGCAACAAACTGAACTTTTTAAATCTGGTAAAATAACAATACAAGATACTTCTGCTTCCCTTGCTGCTAAATTGCTTAACGCTAAAGAAAATGAAAATATTTTAGATCTTTGTGCTGCTCCAGGTGGTAAAACTAGTCAGATTATTGAAGATATGAACGACAAAGGTAAAGTATTGGCAGTTGATTTATTTGAAGCAAGAGTTAAGTTAATCAATGATAATATTACAAGATTAGGTTATAAGTCTGTAGAGACTAAAGTAGGTGATATTAGAGATTTAAAAACTGAAGAATTATTTGATGGCGTTCAAATAGATGTTCCTTGTACAGGATTAGGAACAATTTCTAAGAAGCCTGATATTAAATGGACTGTTGAAAAAGAAAGTTTAGCAAAATTAAATAATATTCAATATGAATTTTTAGATATTGCTAGTAAATTTGTAAAAGTAGGTGGTAGAGTTGTATATTCTACTTGTACTATTGAGCCAGATGAGAATGAAAAAATAGTTAATAAGTTTTTGTCAAATAATAATAATTTTGAACTTGATGATGCTGAAAACTATTTACATAAAGAGATTTGTACAAATAAAATGATGCAGACTTTACCTCATTTGCATAATACAGATGGAGCATTTGCTTCGAGATTAGTTAGGAAAAGTTGATTTTTGAATATATTTTTCGGATAATTTATTTTAAAACTTCTAATAAATATATTTAAAATTTTACTTTAAATTATTTTTGAATTTTATTCGTCATTACTTAAAATTTTAACATTAAACAACTAGATATAAATATGGCTTTCCAAGGATTAGATTTTTTTAATTTAGATGAATTATACACTGAAGATGAAATTTTAATTAGAAACTCAGTTAGAGAGTTTGTTGATAATGAGGTTATGCCCATAATTGAGCAACACTATCTTGATGGAAATTTTCCTTACGAAATAACTGCTAAACTTGCAGAACTTGGTATCTTCGGAATTAAAACCTCAGAAAAATATGGTGGAGCAGGTGCTGGATATTGTGCTTATGGTTTGGCAATGCAAGAACTTGAAAGGGGAGACTCTGGATTAAGGTCATTTGCTTCTGTTCAAAATTCTCTTGTAATGTATCCGATTGAAACTTATGCTAATGAGTCAGTTAAACAAAAATGGCTACCTAAACTTGCAAATGGTACAGCTATTGGTTGTTTTGGACTAACAGAACCAGACCATGGCTCTAATCCCTCTGGTATGCTTACTAATGCTAAAAAAATTGATGGTGGTTATTTGCTTAATGGTGCTAAAATGTGGATAACTAATGGCACTATAGCAGATGTTGCTGTAGTTTGGGCAAAATTAGATGGCAAGGTAAATGGTTTCATTGTAGAAAAAGGAATGAAGGGCTTTACAGCTCCAGAGATGAAAGGAAAACACTCACTTAGAGCATCCATAACATCAGAGTTAATTTTTGATGATGTAGAAATACCTGAAGAAAATAGATTAAATATTGAGGGCTTGAAAGGTCCTTTATCTTGCTTAACTCAAGCAAGATTTGGAATTTCTTACGGAGTAATCGGTGCGGCTATGCAAGTTTATGAATCATCGGTTAATTATTCAAAATCCAGAATTCAATTTGGCAGACCTATTGGCGGTTTTCAACTTGTACAGCAAAAACTTGTGTGGATGATGACAGAAATCTCTAAAGCTCAGTTATCAGTCCATAGAGTAGGTAGAATGATGGAAAAGGGAGAATTTAGACCACAACACGTTTCTTTTGTTAAAAGAAATTCTTGTGAAATCGCTTTAGAGTGTTGCCGTCTGGCTAGAGATATTCACGGAGCTAACGGAATTTTAGCTGAATACCCAATTATGCGTCACTCAGCTAATTTAGAATCAGTTAAGACTTATGAAGGAACTCATGACATTCATACCCTCATACTTGGTCAAGATATTACTGGTATTAGCGCTTTTGAATAAATTTTAGTAATTAGTTTTGCAAAAATCTTATGCGAAATTATTTATTTTAAAAAATTATTCTTATTTTTACGAAATTAAAAAAACAAAATAGAATTTAATATGGCAGAAAACCCTAAATTAATTTTACCTGATATACCTAACTTACATAAATTAGAGGTATATAAACAAAATGGCGGATATGAATCTTTCAAAAAAATATTATCTTGGAGCAAAGACCAAGTAATTGATGAAGTTAAAAAGTCAAACTTAAGAGGTCGTGGTGGAGCATGTTTCCCTACTGGCTTAAAATGGTCTTTTATGCCTAAAGATGATTCAATTACAAAATATCTTGCTGTGAATGGTGATGAATCAGAACCTGGCTCTTTCAAAGATAGACAAATTTTTGAGTCTAATCCACATTTACTAATTGAAGGTATTTTAATTGCAAATTATGCAATGGGCAATAAAGCAGGTTATATCTACATTCGCGGAGAGTATCACAAATGGGTTGATATGATGCAAAATGCTGTAGATGAAGCTTATGCTGCTGGGCTTGTCGGTCCTAAAATGAAAGAAACTTGGGGAACTGACTTTGTTACTGATATTTATGTACATAAAGGTGCTGGAGCTTATATTTGTGGTGAAGAAACATCACTTATGAATTCTCTTGAGGGAGATAGAGCTTACCCAAGAGTTAAGCCACCATTCCCTGCTCAACGTGGGCTATGGGGACAACCTACTACTGTTAATAATATTGAAACTATTGCCGCTGTTCCTGTAATTATAAAAATGGGAGCAGAAAATTATTCTAAACTTGGAGCGCCAGGACACCCTGGAACGTTACTCTACGGAGTTTCAGGACATGTAAATAAACCAGGCGTTTATGAACTTGAAACTGGTATAACTCTTCGTAGTTTGATTTATGATGTATGTGGTGGTGTGCCGGGTAATAAAAAAGTAAAAGCTGTTATTCCTGGTGGTTCTTCAATGCCTCCCTTAACTGCAGATGAAATTGATATTAAAATGGATGAAGAATCTTTAAAGCAAATCGGAACTCACATTGGAACTGCTGGTGTAATGGTGATGGATGAAGATACTGATATTGTAAAAGTTACTTTGCGAATTGCACATTTTTACCATCATGAGTCTTGTGGACAATGCACCCCTTGTAGAGAGGGATGCGGTTGGCTTGAGAAAATCTTAAAGCGTTTAGTAAAAGGTGATGCTACATCTCAAGATTTAGATTTATTACTTTCTGTTTGTGATAATATAGAAGGAAATACTATTTGTGCTTTGGGTGATGCTGCAGCTTGGCCCGTTCGTGGCTTTGTGAATAAATTCCGTTCCGAATTTGAAGCAAGAGTAAAATCAAACCGTAGCTTCCAATCTTTGAATGTTGTGCATGGTAAACGTGCTACAGCAAGCAATCTTATGATGTCAAATTAATAATCTTTAAATAAAGCGAGGAGTTAATTCTCCTTGCTTTCCTTTTTGTTTAAGCGTATGGAAAAAATAGGAATAATTGGAGGAACTTTTAATCCAATACATATTGCTCATCTTGCGATCGCAGAACAGTTTTACGACCAAATTGGCTTAGACAAATGTTACTTTGTGCCAACATTTCAATCTCCTTTCAAAATAGAAGAACTTGCCGAAACTGAACTTAATGCCAGACACAGATTAAATATGGTTAAACTTGCTTTAGGAAGCAACCCCCACTTTCAAATTGATGATTTTGAAATAAAAAACAAAGGAATTTCATATAGTTATTTAACTATCGGACATTTCAAAAATAAATACTCAAATTCTGAATTATATTTTTTAATTGGTCAAGACCAAGCAAATCATTTTCATAAATGGAAAAACTGGCAGGAAATTTGCAAAAACTCTCAACTGACAATCGCAAAAAGAATTGATGAAAACTCTTTTCCTACTAAAGAAAGAGAACAAATAACTGATAAACTTACAGTTGGTGATAAATCTCCAATGTGGATTGACAATACAAATATGGAAATTTCTTCATCAGATATAAGAGAACGCTTTAAACAAAAAAAATCAACAAATTACCTTTTGCCTGATAAAGTATATGATTATATAAAATTATATAATTTATATATTTAGTGTAAAACAAATATTTAACTATATTTTAGAACTTTTCATTGCTATTATATTTTTCTTAGAAAATATTTTAAAATTAAAAAACATAAAGTTAATTGGTAGTGCGAAATTAAAAATTGAATAAAATAATTCAGTGTATGGTGTTGTGCTGAAATATATATTATAATAAAATAAATTAGGAATCAAAAATGTTAAAATTACATGCAAATGATATGAATAACTATTCTTAATTTGTTCAACAAAATCAATTTTTCCTAAAACTAAATGATAAACTAATAGAGCTGATAAACTTAACCCAATGAAGAACATAAAAGAAAGTATATTCTCTTCTAATACTTCATAATTAATAGTTCCATTCTGAAGTAAACTAATATTAATCATTGCTAAAAAGAAGAATGATAAGAATAAAAGTAAAGCAATAATTGATTTTTTTAGCATAATGTTTCCTTATAATTAGTGTTGAATATTCTCCAACAATATCTCCGAAATATCTTTTACTTTTACGTCAGATTCTTTTGCTTTTAAGCCGTCGTTAATCATTGTCATACAGAATGGACAGTTTAGGGCGATTGTTTTTGCTCCTGTGGCAAGGAGTTCTTCTGTTCTTTCTATGTTTACTCGCTTGCCTTGGTTTTCTTCCATAAACATTTGGGCGCCACCAGCTCCACAACAGAAGCCCTTATCTTTGTTGCGTTTTGGTTCTAATACATTCATACCTGGAATTTTAAGGAGGGTGTTTCTTGGTTCATCATAGATGTTGTTTAGTCTCCCTACGTAGCAAGAGTCGTGCATTGCAATTGAGAGTTCTTCTTTGGTTGAAGCATTAGTTTTTAATTTTCCTTCATCAAGTAATTTTTGTAGGTATTCTGTGTGATGAAATACTTCATAATTTCCACCAAAATCTGGATATTCATTTTTAAGTGTATTGAAACAGTGCGGACAAGTTGCAACTATTGTTTTAACATTATAATTGTTCATTGTTTCAACGTTCATTTTCACATACATATCAGCAAGGTATTCATTTCCACCACGACGAGCTGGGTCTCCGGTGCAATTCTCTTCTCTTCCGAGTATTGCAAAATTCACTCCAGCAATCTGCATAAGTTTTGCAAAAGAAGTGGTTACATTCTTTGCTCTATCGTCAAAAGAACCTGCACAACCCACCCAAAACAGCACATCGAAATCCTCTTTTTCGGCAACTTCTTGCACATCAGTCCCTTCAGCCCAATCTGCACGTGCATCTAATCCAAAAGCCCAAGGTGCAGAGTTGTTTTCAATATTTGTAAATGGTGTTCCAAGTTCGGCAGGAAATTCTGCTTCCATTAAAACTAAATTTCTACGCATATCAAGAATAGCAGGAACGTGTTCGATATTTACAGGACATTCTTCCATACAAGCTGAGCAAGTAGTACATTGCCATAGTGCTTCAGGATTTACATAATCGCCAATAAGTTTTTTATCTAATATAGTTTGTTCTTCTTCAGTTAATTTGTAATCTGGCTCACGATTTTCAGTTTTCGCAACTTCATCTTCTTTTTTCATTTTTAGAGCAATTGGAGCTTTATCCATAGTTCGATTTCTGATTTGAATCATAATTTCACGTGGGTCAAGCACTTTACCAGTTTGATTTGCAGGACAAACAGAAGTACATCTACCACATTCAGTACAAGTATAAGAATCGTGTATAGTTTTCCATGAAAAATCTTCAAAATCCGCTGCTCCATACTGCTCAATGCTTTCATCTTCAAAGTCAATTGGTTTTAAACTATTTGTAGGAGTTAAGTTTGAGAAAAATACATTAGGCACAGAAGTTAAAACGTGTAAGTGTTTTGAGTAAGGTAAAAAGTTCATAAATACAATAATTAAAACAATATGTATCCACCAACAAATTTCATAGAGTGTAGGTGCAAAATCTGGAGAAATTAATCCTGTTAACGAAGAGGCTAGAGGTCTCACAGCCCATTCAGTGTCGTGTCCCATTACTATTGCTGAAGCGTTTTCAAACATCAAGGAAGTAACAATAAAAAAGATTATCATTAATATCATAGATGCTTCAGCTTGGCTATGCCCTTCTCTATGTAAACGAGGCACTTTAACAACTAATCTTCTAATTAATGCCATAACTACAGCAACAATTATTAGGGCAATAAATAAGTCAGTTAATATTGTGATTACAGAGAATACTGGTCCTAAGTAACCAAAAACTCCATCTATTCCAAAACCCGAAAAAACAGAGTTTAAAGCAGAAAAAAGTAAAATCAAAAATCCCCAAAAGATACCAGCGTGAATAGGACCGGCTTTTTTATCTCTTAAAATTTTCTTTTGCCCTATTGCTACAACCAAAGTATTCATTATTCTTTTACCAATATCACCAAATCTGTTATCAGGTTTGGCAAGTTTTAAGTAAGAGATTAATTTCATCACATTCATTGTGAAGAATCCACCACCGGCAGTAAATACTAAAATGAAGATTATATTTTTAAGTCCAAATTCCATTACTTTTTCCTAGTTAATACTTAAAATGAAATAAATTTTGTTATATTGCTATTTATCTAACACAAAAATAATAAATTATTTCGGAAATGAGTAATCCTATTATAAACACTTATAATTTTGATATATGTTTTATTTGTTTCAATGAGCCGCTTGTTGATGCTAGAACCATTAATATTGCTAAACTTACAGCCAGAAAAGGTAAAAATGTTGCTCTTATTGCTTTTGGTTCGGAAGTAGAAAAAAGATATTACAAATCTTTCAACATAAATTTTTTTCCCATTGAAAAATCAAAACATCAAAAAGTTTCTGTACGTTGGTCTAAATTCAAATTAGATACAAATAAATTAAAAGGTGATATTAACGCAAAATTTTATTATGCTTGCGATTTGTATTCACTCCCTGTTGCTTCTGATATGAAAAAAGCTATGCGATTTATGGGGGCTCAATCTCGTTTATATTATGACTCAAGAGAAATATACTCACAATTAGGACCTCTTTCAGGTCATTCATTAAAACAAGTTCTTATTTCTAAAATAGAAAAAATGTATATTAAAGAAGTGGATAAGATAATCACAACAGGAAAAGGAGATACAGAATTTCTTCTGGGGTATTTTAATACTTCAGCTCCTTATGTCGAAATTATGAATTTACCACCATATCAAACTCCAAAACATACAGATTTATTAAGAGTAAAAGCAGACTTATCTTATGATACTCTGATATTAATATATCAAGGAATGATTCTTAAAGGAAGAGGATTAAAAATTGTTATTGATGCAATTTCTAATATCGAAAATGTACATCTTTTTATTGTTGGTGCTGGAGAATATTATCAAGATTTAGCTCAATATGTTATTGATAAAGGAATGTCAAAAAAAGTGACTTTTACTGGAAGAGTGCCATACTCAAGACTACTTGATATAACCGCATCTGCAGATGTAGGATTATGCTTGTTCGAACCTATCTCTGTTTCTTACGAACTTGCCTTACCTAATAAATTATTTGAATATATTATGGCAGGAATTCCAACTATAGCTACTAATCTGCCACAAATTCAAAGAGTAATTAATAAAAATAAAGTTGGAGTTTTAGTGGATTCAGATTTAAAGATTAATGACGTAATTAATGCTATTGAGAAAGTTAGAGATTTAGAAGTTAGGAAAAAAATGATAGAACAAGCAAAACTTGTTGCAAAGGACTATAGCTATGAATCTCAAACAGAAAAAATTTTAAAAATGTTTCCACAATAAAAATATTAATTCCCTTTTTAAATAGTTATTTATTAAATATGCTAATATGAAAAAACTATTTTACTTACTTATTTTTTTAATTTTTTGTAATTTGAATGCATTAGAAAAGGAAGATTTCTTTTATGGTGTTTATGGCGATTACGGAATTAACCTTATTAACTCTGACTTTGGGGCTTTACCAGGTATTCCAAATTGCTGTAATAAATTTGATGGGGGAAGTGGTTTTGCTTTTGGAATTGGGGGAGTTGTTTATTATAAATTAAATATGCTTCACCCGAAATTAAAACTTGGAACTCGCTTAGTTTATTATAATTCTAAAAATAACTTTTCCACAATTGAAAATGAAACTTTTTCTGTTGACAACCAGCCTTACGACGGACAATATGAACATACTCTTGAAACTAATGTAAATTATATTAATTTTTATCCTCTTTTAGAATACGAAGTCGCTTAAAAAATAATGTGAATTTTGGATTAAATCTAAGAATACCTATTAATTCAAATTTCTCTCAACAAGAAAAAATAATTAATCCTGTTGATAGAGGTGTTTTTGAGGATACTCGGACTAATATCAGAAATGAAAAAAGCGGCGAAATACCTGAATTAAATCCATTGGCAAGTTTCTTATCTATTGGATTAAATTACACTATTCCATTAAAAAAGAATTACTCTTGGATTGCGAAACCAGAAATAGGATTTGATTATGCTCTTTCATCGAATGTTAATGGGATAAATTTTTACGAAAATAGAATTAAAGTAGGGATTGAGATTTTGTATAATTATAAATACCAGCAACCTCCACTTCCAATTATTTCTCCTCCACCTCCACCAATACCTATTGCCGTAAAAAAAGAACTGACAGTACCAGATATAGAATTTGATTTCAAAGGTGTAGATAGTTTAGGAAGAGAAGAAAGTATTTTAGAGATTACTACAACTGAAAGGTATAACTTCACTTTAAAGCCAATTCTTACTTATGTATTTTTTTTAGAAAATAGCTCAAAAATTAGAAAAGAATATGTTGATTTGAATGACAAACAGGTAGAAAAATTTGATATTGATTCGGTGAAGCACCTTCCAACTATGGATATTTATTACAATGTGATGAATGTTGTAGGAAAAAGATTGCGACAAAGACCTCAATCATCTATTACTTTAATTGGTTGTAATTCAGATGAGAATTTAGAACTTGGGAACAAAACATTATCGGAAAAAAGAGCAATTGCTGTTAGAGATTATTTTATAAATGATTGGAAGATAAATCCAGATAGAATAAAAATTGAGTTAAGAAATTTACCAAGTTTACCTTCAAATGTAAATCATAATGATGGAATAGTTAAAAATAGAAGAGTGGAAATTCATTCAGAAGATTGGGAAATTGTTAAACCAATTATTGATGAAGAATATTATTCTGATTTTAATATACCACGATTAAAAATATATGTTAATGATAAAAATAAAGTTAAAGATTTAAATTGGGACTTGAATGTTTATTTTGAGGGTAACAATATCTTCAAAAAATCTGGAAAAAACTTTAATAATGATTATTTTGAAATAAACTTAGACCAATTTAAATTTTTTATTGTTGGTGACGAGGAATTAGAATTTGATTTAAATCTGACTTCTCACAATGGTAAATCATTTAATAAAAAAGGTAAAATTCCATTTACTATTGTTGAAAATCCAGATGAGAAAGAAACATTTATCGAGCGTTCAAAATATAATTTAATTCTCTTTGAATTTGATAAGTCCCGATTAACCGATGCTAATCAAAAAATTGTTGATATAATCAATAATAGAATTCACCCTAACTCTAAGGGTTGGGCTTATGCTTATACTGATAGAACAGGAACAGAAGAACATAACTTAGAGCTTTCTGATAGAAGAGCTAAAAGTATTGTTAATTATATTAAAATAAAGGATATAATTACTGAGGGACGAGGTGAATCATTGCTGTTATATGATAATTTCTTTCCTGAGGGAAGATTTTATTGTAGAACAACAGAAATTATAGTAGAAACAGAGATAACAAGGTGAGATTATGATTAATTACAAATTCTTTTTATTTATTTTTAGCGTATTATTTGTTTCGAGTCAAGCAAATTCAAAAGATTACTTCTGGGTTGAAGGAACAGGTAAATGGCACGCATTTTTTGAGCATTGGGCTTTTGAATCTGGAGGAATTGCTTTAGAACACGGACAGGTGCCAGGCACAAATGATGATGTTTATTTTGATGATAATTCTTTTGGAACTGAAAATGAAATTACAATAACAATTGAAGCTGATGCTGTTTGTAGAGATTTAAACTTTACCCGAATTACTGACCCAAATAAAAAAATAACAATTATACATAATAACGAAATACCATTTAATATATACGGTTCTGCGCTTTTTACCGAACAAATTACATTAAATACAAATAGTGTATTTACTTTTTTTGCAGAAGATGGAGATTATATTTTTCAAACTGCTGGTAATAAATTTGCTCATTTGTTGTTTTTAGGTCAAAATGCAAATTGGAATATGATAGATGGATTTTGGACTAATGGAGCAGCCACTTTTAATGGAAATAATATTTATAATTACAATGACTCAATGTATGTGAATCATTCATTTAACGCAAATGGTGGAACTCATAATTTTAATGATGTGCATTTAAGATGTAATGAATTTATGGTTAGGAATCAAGAAACTATTATGAATTTGAATACATCTTATATTGATGTTTATAACAGAATTGTGGACATTAACAATAAAGTTGAAAATTTTAGATCTTGTAATTCAGTTTTTACTGAGTATAGCACTAATTCTGAACTAATTGCAAGAGGGCATAATTTTAATATATTTAATTTTGAAAATAATAATCAAAACTATAATTTTATTAGGGGTCAAGCTAATTTTAAGAAATTATATGTAAATGCAAATTTAAAAATTGAAGCAAATACTAATTCAGATGAAATTGAAATAATAAAAGGTCATAAAGTCGAATTTAGACCAGGGACTGAGCATACAATTAATGATAAGTTTTTAGCTATAGGAGATTGTGATTATGGAATTTTGTTATATACCGGTGTTTACAGAACGGCTAAGCTAATAAGTCAAAATGCTGTTTTTGAAACAGACTACTTACACATAGAAGCGATTATAGCCGAAGGTGGAGCAGATTTTCAAGCAAATAATTCATATAATATTGATGAGAATTTGGGTTGGAATTTTGATGCTTACACGCCAAGAACTCTATATTGGGTTGGTGGTGGCGGTAATTGGAATGATAGAAATCATTGGTCTTTAAGTTCTGGCGGAGCTTGTGGGGAGTGTACCCCGAGTGCCTTAGACGATGTTTTTATTGATGATAACTCTGGTTTAAATGGTCAGATAATCGTGTATTCAAGTACTGTTATATTTTGTAAAAACTTTGATGCAAGAGGGTTTTCGGGAAGTGTTAATATCGAGAACTCAAAAGATAATTTTGTTTATAGTTCTATGTGGTTAGGTGGTAGTTTTAATTTTACAAATAATGGAGTTCTTAGATTTAGAGATAGGAATGAAATTTGTGAAGTGCAAGCAAATGGAAATAATATGCAATCTACAATTATGTTAGATGAAGATACCAAATGGAGCTTTTTAGATGACTATGCAAGTAAATGGGATATTTTCTTTACTGGTGGTAGTAGTGTTTATGATTTATTTGGCAATATGTCAGCTAGTCTTATAGAAATAAACGGCGGAACTTTAAATTCAAATGGTGGTCAGTTAAATGTTAATAATTTCCACCAAAGAAACGGAACTGTTGCTATAAATTTTTTCAATTCAATAGTCAATGTTCAAGAGCATTTCAGATTTTTTTCAGAAAGTTTTGATTTTGATGCTGGAACTTCACAAATAAATTTGTTTGGTAATAACTCTCATTTATTTCATTTAATAAAGAATTTTATAATGTATTATTTGAAAACAATTCAAGATTTAATAAACAGATAACCCACGATGGAAAATTAAATAAACTCGAAATCAAATCTAATCTTTTAATAAAAGACAATTTAACCGCTGATTCAGTTATTTTCGATGCTGGATTTACTACTATGTTTAATCAAACAATGTCTTCAACTTTCACTAAACTTTTTCAAGTTAATGGAAATTGCAATGAATATGTTTTTTTAAGAAATAACGGGGAACAAGCAACTTATGTTAATTTAGAAGGTGCTGAAATTAATGCAAACTATGTAATTTTAGAAAGTTTAACAGCTCAAGGTGATACACCATATTCAGTTAATAATGCTGTAGATTTAGGTGGGAATATCGGCTGGGATTTTCTAAATGCAACTGGCAGAGAATTATATTGGGTTGGAGGTGAAGGCAACTGGAGTGATGAAAATCATTGGTCATTAAGTTCTGGCGGAGCTGGTGGTGTATGTCCTCCTTCAGCATTTGATATTGTTAATATAAATGAGCAATCAAGCAATGCTGAATTTACTTTAAATATCGATACCCCTGTTGCCTTTTGCAAAGATTTTATTGTTGATGGAAATGCTGATAGCATAACTATAAAAAATGACCACTATTTAAGATTTTTTGGGTCTGCTTTCTTCCAAGAAAATGTTAGTTTTACTAATAGAGAATCTCAACTTCAATTTTATGGAAGCAATGAAAGTGCAACAATATCTGGAATGAATTGTGTTATCCCAAAAACACAAATTTTTGGTAATTCGCAAACTTATTCATTAGAGAATTATTTACATTTTAACCAACACTTTGAACTCCTTGGTAAAAATAATACTTATAATTTTAATACTGATCTTTATGGCACTAATAATTTTTAGATTGCAAATGGGATTATCAATGCAAATGGTAATAATTTTGACTTTCACCAAATGTTTTATTTTAATAATACCAACGACCTTATAATGAATATGGGTAGTTTTACATTTAATCCTCGTCACAGATTTGTAATACAAACAAATGGTGTAAATTCAGGCAATTCTATAATAAATTTTCCCAATCCTAATAGTAATCTTGACTTGAATATGTCGTGTGTTTTAAATGAAGTATATTTCTTAGATGAATCAGAAGTGTTTTCAAATTTGAATGGCAATTCATCAACTATTACTAAGTTACACTCAAATGGAAGTCTAAGGTTTAATGGAAGCAATTTTTATGACACATTATCTTTTACAGCCGGAGGAACTTACATTACAAATACACCAAATTCTCAAACAATTTATAGTCATTGGCAGTTAAGAGGAAATCAATGTTTTCCAATTGTTTTAGAATCTAACGACAGAGAACATACTTCATATTACAAAGAAGATGGGATTGTGTCAGGAGATTTTCTACAATTGAAAAATATTAAAGCAGATGGAGGTGCTACTTTTTATGCTGGTAGGTCGAGCGATGATTTCCAAAATTCTAATACTAACTGGGAGTTCGCTAATTCACCTGGATATATTTATGGTTTAGGAAATGATACAATTATGTGCCCTGGCGAGTTTTTAATTCCAGTAAATTTTAATGGAGCAAAAGAGTATCATTGGAGTAATGGAGTAACAGGAGAAAGGTATGAAATAACTCAAAGTGAAGAAGTTACTATTCAGGCAATTTATGGTAGAGATTGTATCTTTTATGATACAATGTATGTAAGATTGCTTGAAGAAGTCCAGTTCTTTACTGATGATGCTGTTGTATGCGAACCAAACGAAGAATGTGAAGTTTTTGTAGATGCTGATTCAGACGCAACTAATTTACAAGTTAGTTGGTTCCCTACTATAGGAGTTAGCGACCCAACTTCTAAGACTGTTACTATTGTTAGTGATGTAGCAAGGGATTATGTAGTTACAATAGGAAATGGAGAATGCGTAACAAGCAATACTATTAGTTATTTAATTATTGATGAAATTATCCCTGAGGTTGAGCAGATTGATGATTATTTTCAATCGAATGTAAAGTCTGGAAATCAATGGTTTTATGAAGGTGAAGAAATTGATGGTGCAAATGATGATGTTTTATACCCAACAGAAGAAGGGGAATATACTGTAAGGATTATGGTTGATGACTGTCTTTCCGCTTTTTCCGACCCTATATTTTTTGATGACCCAAACAGGGCAGATGTTTTAATAATATTACCAGAACTTGAAGCAAAACCCGGTGAAATAGTAAATGTTCCAATTGAAGTCAGCATAAAAAATCCTTTAATCAATGATGATATTACAAGTTTCGACGTTGATTTAACATATAATGGAAAAATTGCCTATAATCAAGATGCTTCTTTAAATAATAATTTCGCAACAATTTCACAATTTAAATTAACAAATAATATTGCTGGAAATTGGGGTAATTATAATTTGCAAGCGATGTTAAGCACTGATGTAGAAACTGTGTTGGATGCAGTAAATGTAACAGGTATAAGTTCTTCATATACTTATCAAGTAATTCCAGGTAAATTAACAATATCAGGAATTTGCGAAGAAGATGGACTAAGGTTATTTGATGACTCAGAACATAATTTTGGTTTATCAATTAGTCCAAATCCTTCAAGCAAGGACTTAGTCCTAACATTAAGTTTAATAGATGAAAGTAATATAAATTTAACAATTGCTGATATAAATGGAAAAGTAGTTAAAGTATTAGATGATATTTACTTATCTCCAGGACTTTACCAAAAAAGTTACAACATAGAAGACCTATCAAATGGAACATATTATTTAAAATTATATAATAAAGGAAGAACAAAATTAGTTAGTTTTACTGTTGTTAAATAAGAGTATACCCAACAAGTTTTTAAATTTAATCATATTATAATTAAATATTAAAATTAGAAAATTTAACTAAATTAAATATAATTTATTAATTTAACTATACCTTTTATTTTTCGTATAGTTATTTTATTTCTTAATTTTGCTTAATTTTAAATTAATAATTACAAAAAATGAAAAACTATCTAATAGCTTTATCTTTGATATTTATCTTACTATCTTGTAAAACTACCAAGAAAACTAGTGAGCAATTTGATGAATCAGAAAGACTTCCATTCTTTAATAAAAAACTTTCTACTTTAAAAATCGAAGGCTCTATGAGCGTTGATATGCCTCAGAATAGTGCAGACGCAAATATGGAAGTTAATATCAATAAGTTAGAAGAATTCAAAATGAATATATTTGGACCCTTTGGTATTGAAGTTGCAAAACTTTACTCTAACTCCGAAAAATTTATATTTTTAAACTCATTTCAAGGGGAAGCTTATAAAGGTGTTCCAAGTTCCGATAATTTAAATAAAGTTGCTAATATATCATTATCATTTAAAGATCTTATCTCGATTATGAGATGCGAAGTTCCATCAGAGAAAAATAATTATGTTAGATTAAGTAAAGATATCAATAGCAATTTTAATAATAAAGAAACAAAAGTTTTCGAAAACAATTCATTAGAAAGCGGTAAAGAATTAGTTTACATAAATAAATATGGTTTGCTTTCTAAATATGAGATGTACAATGACAAAGATATATTAGTTTTTGATGTAATTTTTGACGATTATAGAACCACCGAAAACTTCAAGTTAGCTCACAGTGTTGTTGTTAATTTCCCTGAAATTGGAGGCAACATTGAATTAACTGTTGATACATACACGCCTAATATGGAGTTAGAAAACTTAGAATTTAACCTACCTAAATCAATAAAAGTAAAAGAGATTGAGTGATAATTGAAATATTTAATTATAATATCCTTTTTTTTATTAAATAATATTTATCTAAACTCACAGATAGATACCCTTAATTTTGATAGATTTCCTCAAGTTGATGAATATTTATTACTTGATTCAGTTCAACCAATTAATACTAATGTTTTAGATACTCTTGCTACAGATAGTATTCTAGTGATTGCTAAACCTAAATCTGGCTTAGATACAATAATAGAAATGAAAGCAAAAGATACTATTATCTTTAATCTTAAAGATAAGAATATGAGACTTAAAAATACTTCATCTATAAATATGGGTGGAAGAGTTCTAGAGTCAGAAGAAATAATTATAAGATTTAACGATAATACCTTAGAAGCGCTTAAAGGAGTTGATTCAGCGGGTAATGATTTTGGTTTTCCTAAGTTAGTAGAAAAAGGAGAAGAATATTATGGCGAGCGTATTTTATATAACTACAAAACTAGTAAAGGAGTTATATCTCAAGGAGAAACAGAATTAAGCGAAGGTTATTATTACGGAAAGAAAATTAAAAGAATTTCTCAAGATGAATTTAACATAAAAGATGGATATTATACTCCTTGTGAAGAAGAAAACCCAAGTGCATATTTTGGTTCCTCAAAAATGAAAATGATAGGGAAAAGTAAAATATTTTTAGACCCAATAATATTTTATGTTCAAGATATGCCAATACTTGCTTATCCATTTGGTCTTTATTTCAATATGCAATCCGGAAGAAAATCTGGATTTATTGTACCTCAATTTGATATTTCCGAATCAAGGGGATTAGTTTTCCAAGAGTTTGGTTATTATTGGGCTGCATCTGATTACTTTGACGCAAAATTTACTGCAGATTTTTACTCAAAAGGTGGTTATGTAGGTAAAACATTATGGAGATTTAAAAAATCCGACGATTTAACCGGAAATATCGACCTTCAATATGGTAAAACAAAATTTGGCTTAGAAGAGGACTTTCAGAATAATTATAGTGTTAAAGTTACTGGATTTAATTGGGCAATCACTCCACAAGATAGAATTAACGGTAGTTTTATTTACCAATCTCAAAACTTTAATCAAAGAACAGTCTCTAATTTAAATCAACGTTTAACTCAAAATGCAAACTCTAATATTGCTTATGCCAGAAATTTTGATAATGGTTCTAATTTATCAATTTATTACTCTAGAAATCAACAAATTATAACAGATGAATTCGATCAAACTCCAAAAGTAGAGTTTAATTTACCAAATAAATCGTTGTTTAAAATAGCAAATCAAGATTTTAATTTTTCTTACGCCGGAAGGGCAGAACTTAATCATTCAAAAAAAAGAGAGATAACTTCTTTTCAAGAAGATGATGATTTCATTACAGATACAACTTATAATTACGATGAAAAATATTATATATATCATAATCCTAGAATAACCTATAACTTACCAAAATTCTGGAATTTAAACGTTCAACCAACCATAAATTTAGGTATGAATAACTTTTTAAGAAAAATTGAGAGAAGTTACAACGCCGAAACAGATGAAATAAACGATAGAGAAATTAGGGGCTTTTTTGCTGAATATTGGTGGTCAACAGGTGCTAGAGTACAAACTCGTCTATATGGTATAACTCAAGCTCCAATCTTAAAAAAAATTGGCTTAAAAGGTGCAAGACATACTATAGAACCAGCTTTATCTTATAATTTTAGACCAGACCAATCAAACTCAAATTTTTATGATTCTTACATCGGAAAGGACGGAGAGCAAGTTCAATATCGTGTTTTTGAAAAAGATGGTGGAGGAGGTAGTTCTTCTAATAGAGCATCACAAAATCTATCTTATAATCTTAATAATAAATTTGAAGTTAAAGTTGATAAAGGAGATAGCATAGAAGCAGAAAATTTAGAGTTGCTTAATATGAACTTTAACGGTAGTTATGATTTTTTAAGAGATAGTTTGAAATTCTCTGATGTAAGAGCAAATTTTAATACACCAGTTTTAGATTTTCTTAACTTTTCCGGTAATCTTACTCTTAGTATATATGACTTTGACCCAATATTTAATGAAGAAACTAACGAAATTACATCTTATAGAAAAGTAGATAGATTTCTATTTGAATCGAACAAAGGTTTTTTTAGATTAGAACAATTTGATATCGGCATTGGAACCTCTTTTTCCGATAAAGGAATATCATTAAAGCAAAAACATGATGAAGAAATAGATGCAGTAGATACAACTCAAAATACATCAAAGAGACTAGGTGGTAGAATATTTAATCCAAATAGAAGAGAAGGTAGTGATTTTGATATGTTTGGAGATAACACCCCCGGATATGCCCCTCTGGACTTTAAATGGAATGTGAATATCAACATCAACTATTCAAATATCAGACGTAACCCTCTTAATATTACAGAAACATTTAGATTCCAAGCAATGATTGATTTGAATCTTACCGAATCCCTTCAATTATCCGGAGGAATTAATTACGATTTTTTAAATCGAGAACTTTCTGCACCTCAAATAAGAGTGTATAAAGATTTAGGTTGTTGGGATATGTCACTAAACTGGACTCCAGTTGGTGTGCATAGAAGTATGTTTTTCAGAATTGGCTTAAAAGCTTCTCAATTAAAAGATTTCCAATATTTACTGCGTGAAAGTAACATCTATTAAGTTTATTTTAGATTATAATCTTTATAATATTACATAACACTAAGAACTTAAAGGGTATAGTAAAACCAAAATATCTTAATATGTTATTGTCTTTGGCATAATTTATGATAGAATATCAATTATGAAAAATTTATTAATTCTAATACTGATTTTGTTTTCTGGTGAGTTGGTAGCACAAAGCACTAATGCTTCTCCTGCCAATTGGTTATATCCTGACGGAAACCCTTCTGCAACTAAATATGTTGCTCGTAGGTCTTTAGTTCAGAGTTTTGACTCAATGGGTATTAAGTGGTCAAATACAGCCATTTCTGGTGATGTAAAACCACTTATTGGTAACATTATTAGAAACGAAAGGTTATTCTCAGGTTTCAATTTTGCTCCAAATGAAATTGTAGCTGTTGTTGGTGATAAATTAGTTGTTCTAGACGCTAAAAATTTATCTTATGAGCTTGCTCAACTTCCTGATTTTGTTAATAGTGTTTCAGTGTTATTTGATACTTTATTAACTAACTACTCTGATAATATTCAAAGTAATGTTATTATGGGACTTGAAACTATTGAGACTTCTAGAGCTAATTTATCTGATTTACCTGATACGCTTGCTCTTACTTATCTTGCTGGTTTTAATCAGATTACTAACAGACCTAGCATTCTAAAGCGTCTTGCTATTGACATGCGAGATGTTGCTCCTAATTTTTCAGCTTCTATCAAACCTTTCTTTGGTTATCAAAAAAATGGCAATATCACTGTTTATGCTCAAGTTAATACTGCTAATCCTACTGTTCCTAATAATTATGACCCCGTGGAACCTCCTCCATATTATAGAGGTGTATTTCAGTTTGACGGTAGTATAGAATTATCTAACTTTCCTCTTACTGACATTGGCTATGAAAGTGATAATATTCTCACTATGGCCCCTAGCATAAGCTTTGCTCAACCGTCTGTTAGCAATTTTAATAGCTTTATTAACGTTTTACTTCCTAATACTCCCGAGAAGAACTTCGACATCGACATTAATTCACTTGCTCCTTCTTTTGAAACTAATTCTCAAACACCTTATCTCTATGGGATTGACATTAGCGGTCCGCAAATTTTCACTAATGGGCTTGGATTCTCCTTAGAGCAAGATGTTAATGGGGTTAGACCCAGAATTAGAAACCATTACGTAGAGTTATGGAACCCAAACAGCAATATCTTTGATACTTTTATCTTGATTTCTGAGCAATATAATGGAGTTGATGGCTCGGAAGGTGAAGCCAGATTACATTTATTCGAAAAAAGTGGCGACCCTATTCTTACTACTACCAACGAGATTATACCCGCTTACAATGGTGGTCAAAACCATTACTGGTCTGTTGCTGTTGGTAACGTTGATGGCATCGACGCTAACACGCAACTTCCTTTTTACCCCAATAATCCTGGGCAAGAAATCATTGTTACTCAAAGCACTAAAGAATTTGCCGTTGCTAATAGTAGAATTTCTATCTTAAAATACATTGGAGACCAAAGCGTTCCCAAAACTTCTCCGCCAAATAGATTTTTATCTCCGTTTGATACCATTTGCACTCAAAGAGTTAACGGATGGATTGCTGCTGTGAACGATATTGACGGCGCCTCTGACCAAAAAGACGAAATTCTTCTTGTGAATAACTCTTCAATTATGGTCTTACAGCTAAGAGACTACGAAACTACTGAATTCCAACTTGGTAATAGATTCGACACACTCTTTGTCCAAGAATTCCCTGGCGAAATCATCTCTTTCGCTACTATTTCTGATATCGAAGGGGACGGGAAAAACGATATTATTGTTACTACTTTTAACAGAACTTACGTTATTGGCTCTCCTTTAGACAATGTTCTCGAAGTTTTACAACCGCAAACCCTTGCAAATGAGCTTTGCGTCGGCGACTCCCTTGATATCATCTGGAGAAACCTCATTGTTGACAAAGGACAAGTCGAATTACTCTTTAAAGACATTAATGAAATCAACGACTCTCTTAGTTTAATCTTAATCAACGAACAAATCGACAACCAAAGCGACACGATAACTTATCCTTTTATCATTGACAGCACTCTTTCAGGAAAAACTGGCTTCTTTGTTGTAAGAAATAAAATCAACCCTTCCATCTTTGGAAGCTCAGGTACTATTTCTATTAATTCAAACGACGTATTTGTTGATTCAACTACAATCTTAAACCAATACACAGTAGGGGATATTATTGACTTTATCGGGGTAACTTTCTGTTACGACTCGCTCGAAGTTCAATATAAAACCGCTCTCACAGACTGGACAAAATTAACCATAGACTCCACTCAGAGTAGCCCAACTTTTAATCTTTCTGCTCAAATTCCTTGCGTCAACATATTCAACTGCGACTCTGAAGACACCGACTCTACCATTTCTTTTAGAATTATAAGCTATAAATATAACGACTTCGCTATTTCTCAAACTTTCACCTCAATTGTCAGACCTTACCCATTTCAGTTTGATGTTGAAAGAAGCCAATCAGCTGACCCAAGCAAACATTTCTCTTGGAATACAGCACCGATTAACGATTACCTATGCGATTCAATCTCAATACTTTTCTCAATGGATTACGGCGAAACATTTAACTTCATCCAAAACGTACCGTTCATCGATGGCGCCTTCTCATGGACTGTTCCGCTCAACCTTCCTGATGAAATCATCATCAGAATGTGCTGCAACAACTCATGCATCAGAACCGACACCCTAATAAATGATAACCAAATTAACAACATCAAAATCGTTGCTCCCAATCCCGTTAGACCGCCTTTCGAAGAACTCGAAATCGTCTACTTTGTGCCTAACAACGGAAACGTAACAATCTCAATCTTAGACAATACAAACAGAGTCCTCGCATTTCCAGTTAGAAACGCACCAAGAAACGCTGGATTCGCTTATACAGACAAGTGGGACGGAAGAATATTAGACGGCTCCATTGCTGCAAATGGATTATACTACGTCAAATTAGAAATGGATAATGGTTATGTAGAAATTTACCCAGTCTTTGTAAGGAAATAATTTAATCAAAACCATTAATTTACAATCATTTATCATAATCAATAAAGAGAAAATAGCTTTATCATCGCCGGATTATTTATAAACGCAATCTTACTAACCTTATTAACTTTCTGCATAAATTTCCACACATCATTCATTGCTGTAATCCGCTGATTAGTCTGTATATAGCGATTACTTTTTAAATCATTCAACTTCAAAAATAGAGCTTTAACCTCATCGGCAATCGCATTCAATTCATCAATTTCTAATTGAGTATATCCAACACTCAAAAGCACCGTCTTATTCTCAACTAACTCCGCCTTTCTATTCGCTAACTTCAACAAATCTATCATTTTACTATAAGATTTTCTTGACTTCTGATACTTATTTCTTCCAAAAGATTCAATTTTATCATCACTATCCCAACCAATTTTCACATACATATACAAAACTTGCAATTTGGACTGTGCAACAATCATTTTTTCTTTCAAAGATTCAACAATCACCGAAATTATACTATTAATCTCATCCGGAAATGGAAGATGCTTGGCAAAATCAATGGCTGATTGAAACTCGTCAGCAAATGGGTCTTCAAGAACAGGACTTTTCGCAATAAAAATTGCTTTATTATTTATAAAAGCATTTAAAAACACCTGACTTTTCACTAACATCTTCGAATTATCAATTCTAAAATCTTTTACAACATTCTTCATAATACAATTTTTAAATAATAATACAATTATAAATACAAAAATAATAATAATATTAAAAAAAACAATAAAAGGAAATAAAAAATCCTAATAAAATAAACAAAATTCCTAAATATTAAATATAAAATCCAATAAAAGAAAATATAATTACTATAAATAAAAATAAAATTCCTAATTATGCTAATAAGATTCCTATATATGCAAACATAATTCTTATGTAGGAAATACATTATCATATAATAAAATCAATAAAAAAGAAAGCAATTACATTAATATTAAAAACGATAAAAGTATTCAAAAAGCTGTAAAGTATATTCAGAAAAGCAAGAATACAATTAAAGAAATATAAATTAAAATTCAGAAGATTTGGAGAAGAAGAAATGATAAATTAACTAATAAAAAGGAGGAAAGCAGGTAGAATTATGAATTTAGAATCAATAAAAAAGGGAGTCAGAGTAGAGAAAGAAGACAATTAAGAAATAATTAAGTCTATCTTTTTAATAATTTTAATTAACATATTTACTTAATCAAAGTACACCCGGTAGGATTCGAACCCACAACCCTCAGAGCCGAAATCTGATGCGCTATCCAGTTACGCCACGGGTGCAAAAATAATTCACAAAACTATGAAAAAAATAATAAAAATACTAATTAGATTTGTGCATGGTATCATTTTGAAATAGTGATTTATTAATTTCTTGTACTTCATTACTCGACCAAAGAGGTTTTTTTATAATATTAGGTACATCTAAATCAAGGATTTTATAAACTTTCTCTAAATTGTGTCTGAATAACTTATCGAAATCCAGTTTGTTATGAGCGTGGTGTTTGGAGTAGTACCACCAGAACCAATCGGATGATTCAGCTTTCAAGATGTAGTAATAAGCATCATCCCAGGTGTCATTAGGAATTTTGTTTTTAAATTCATCTAAGATTTTTCTGGTATCAGCGAGAATCTTCCAAGCTAAATGGTTTTTGGATTCACCTGCCCAGATAAGGAAGTTGCCATAAATCCATGATCCGGCTTTGATTGAAGTTAAATCTTCAAAAGGAACTTTTGCAACTCTAGTTGATTCGCTTAAAGTTACAGTTTTGATTTTACTACTAACCGATAGAGTTTCAAATAATAAATTTAAAAAGTTTTCTCCATTATTTTTATAATATTCCCAACAATTTTCACCATCGAGAATAATATAAACGCAAGCTTTATAGAGAATATCCTCATTATAAATCATAATAAGGTTTTGTCTTATATCTTCAATATATCTTGTGAAATCTAATACAGCTTTGCTCTCATCAATGGAGGAGTAACTAAATCCGATTTTATCACTTAGAACGCTATCTCTAAAAAATAAATTAATCTCACCATTATCATTTTTATAAACTCTTGGAAAATATATTTCTAATGGATGGTATAACTCATTTTTTGTGTTTTTCAAAATATCTTTATCGCTTGCAGTCCATTTAAAACCTTTATCAATAAATAAATCTAAGATATTATTACTCAAACTTCCTTCTGAAGACCAAATTCCATTTGGTTTATCATGGAATATTTCTTGATATTTATCAATTGAATCATCAACTTGTTTTAGAGCATCTTCTGGATAGCAGAACTCGACATCAGTTTCAATATTAGATAGATTATCCTTAGCACATTGAAAATTATCTAACAATGGCAAAATAGGGTGATTAAAGGGTGAAAAAGAAATCTCAATTTGATTTGACTTTCTAAGTAATTTTAGGTTATCATTAAATTGCTTTAAATAATTGAGTTGAATCTCAAGTAAATAATATTTTTCATCTTGATTAAACTCTCTTTCTTTATTAAATAATCTATTAATAAAATAATTTTTTTTAATATCACTACCACACCAAGTTAAATTATACCAAACTTGTAAATCTAATATTTCTTGGTCAGTCCAATTATCAGAAGACAGATGTTTTTTGTTATAAAGCTCAGAATATCTTTTATGGACTTTAATTAGATTATCTACATTACAATTGAAAAAGTTATCTATCACATATTGCTTATTCTCTAAGGACATATCGGTAGGATTTGGATAAGTATATTTCATAATATTGTCAATCATTCTACCATCAGCAAGCAGTTCGATTTGTTCCAAAAGGGAAGGGACAAAATTAAAAGTCTGTTTTATATTTTTGTATTTTAAAGTTGAATAAGGAAGATTCAAATAATCTTTAATGCAGTGAAACCTAACCCAAGGTAAAATAAACTCTCCATCAAACTCATAGTTTGGTTGATGATTATGCCAAAGAAATGCTACTTTTAAAGGTGTCATAAAATGTATGTTACTCCAATTCCTAAAAATACTCTATAATTATTTTCCAATAATTCAAATTTTAGGAATGGACTAATATCAAACGAATTTATTTTAAAATAATATTCCCCACCAAACTGCATTAAAACTCTAATTTGGGTTCCATACTCTGTATCAAGTTGAAATTTAGTTACATCCTCACTGGCAGTGCCATAATTTACGTAAAACACACCAGGAGAAATAAAGAATCTCATCTTTTTAGTTGGGTGAATAAAAAGTGCTAAAGCGCCATTCAGCTCTAAATTATCATTTAAAGTAATATCTGAAATCATACCAACTCCCAAAAGTGGTTTTGACGACGTAAACTTATATTCATAATTTAGTCCAAAACTTGGAGCAAACGAATCAGTTTTTTTAATAAATTTCCCACCCATCATAAGTCCAACTTGATGCGGAGTATTCTGAGAATACAAATTTGTGGTTAATATTATCAAAAATATAAATATTAAGATTTTTTTCATCATTTTAAGTCCAAAATATTATAGAAATTCATTTTATCAATAGAATACAAAATACATACCATATTTTTTGGGAATTACCGATAATAACTGAAAAATTCAACAAAACGAAATTACTCTTTCATAAAAAGTGACAATAAACCAATAGACAACACATATAATAAATACACTTACACTTTGTAGAGACACGATTTATCTTGTCTTTGTAAGAACTTGCATATAAATTAATTAAAAAAATCTTTCAAATGTTTCAATGCTTCTCTTTTTGCTAAACCTCTCAATTCTAATTCTTCAACTAAATTTATAACGAAATTAGCATTAGTTTTTGCATATTCCCTTAGTGACCAACCAATTGCCTTTTGAATAAAAAACTCATTCTTGTGTTTTAAACTTATAATAACTTTCTTTAAGACCTCTAAATCAGTTTCATTTTTATATTTCAATTGAAAAAGAATAGCACTTCTATTCAACCAAATATTATCAGACCCAACCCAATTCCAAAGTGTTTCATCTTCATAATTATTTTTAAAATACAAACCAGTATGATGATACAAAGCATCAACACTATCCCACCAAGACTTTGTAACAATTAATTTCTCAACAAAATTAATATCAATTTTGGTTTTTTTAAAATTCATTCTTAATAAATCTAAAGCAAGGTATTGCAATTCTCTGTAATCTTCATTCCATAAATCCCAAACAAGAGCAATAATTTCATCTTCAGTCAAAGTTTTTGAAATCTTTAAGATATCAGTACTTATTTCAGCACGAAGAGGTTTTTTAATCCCATAGAACTCAAATTTATTTTTCAAATACTTAGACATACCAGAAGCAATAACAATATCTTTATTTCTTTCATATATATTTTTAATTCCAGTAATATTAATTTCAGACATATTTTTCTTAAATTGAAAATTAAAAATTACAAAAATAAAAAATTCATCGTAGAGGCAAAATGAAATTAATGTCAAATAATGAGACTTATGAAATAAATAATGTTAATAGTCATGTTGAAATTAATAATAAGAAAATTGATTTTAAAGTAGAAAAAATTGATGATAATAAATTTAGGATTAAAAATAGCAAAACTAAATTAATTGCCTATGGAATAAAGAATAAAGATAAATATTTAATAAATATCGAAGGTCGTCAATATACATTTAATGAAGTTGATGATGTATTTCTGATAAACAATAAAAATCAAAATAAAGCAGAAATAATGACACCTATGCCTGGCTCTGTTGTTAAAATATTAGTGAGTCAAAATGACAATGTTGAAGAAGGAACACCATTGATAGTTATTGAAGCAATGAAAATGGAAACTACCTTGTATTCTCCAATTGCAGGAATTGTTTCTGACGTAAAAGTTACAGAAAAACAGCAAGTAAGTCCGGAAGACTATATGATTTTAATAGAAAATATTGAAAATAAATAAATTATCAGTTATATTTTTTTAGATAATTATTTAATCCTAAATCGAGTTTTTCCAATATACTATTTTCCGAAAACTTAACAAGATAAAATTCATTATTTGAAGCAAATATATTGTTAAGAGTAGTAAACACAATAAAAAATGGAACAATAAAAGTAACACCTAACCAACCATTTGCAGTTAAATAATTAACTTCAAATAAAATAATCATCAAATAAGGCAAAATAACAAGAAGTGTCTTCTGAGTTTCTGTTAAATTATACTTGTCAGATTTTCTAATTCTAATTGAATGGTAAAAAATACTCACAAACAAACCAAGAAATGCAAGGGCAGCAATAGGTCCTGCTTCCGAAAGAATTGATAAAAATGAATTATCGGAAAAAGTTGCAATATCAGAGTTCTTTGCAAATAAACCTAATCCAACACCAAACACCGGGCTTTTCAGCCAAACATAAAAACTTTCAATAACAACTTCAAGTCTCCATAAAAAAGACTCTCCTTCTACCAAAAAATCAGGGTCTATTACGTACAAAATAACACCAATTACTCTATCAAAAATCATGTTTAATAAACTTACACCCAAAACTTCATTAACATAAAAATCTGCCATAAGCAATACAAAAAATGAAATTGAAAATATAATCAAATACTTTTTAAATAATTCTTTAGTTTCTAAAAAAAATGATAAAAAAATGATAAAAACTAAACCTAAAACAGCTGTAAGAGAAAACGTTATGAATAAGTTTATTAAAACTAATAAAAATATTATATTTAACAACAATCTAGATTTAAAAATCAATTTTGCTTTCGAAATATAAGGAATAGAGAGAAAAATAAGTGAAAGTAAGTTAAATTGTACAAAAACAGATGGTTCAGGAAAAATCGATGTAGCTCTATAAAAATCTTTAAACTTCAATGCCAGCTGCTTATAATCACCCATATTCTCACCTTCTACTCTTGATAAAAGTGATACATTGCTAAGTTCTACCCAGCCATAAGGCAAATCAAAAGCCCTCGCTATAAGCTGATAAATACCATATAAATTTATAAAAATTGATAGGAATAAATAAATTTTAATGGCAGTAAAAATTATTTTTTCATCAATCTCATAGCTTAAAAACAAAAATAAAAACAAATAGAGATAAAAAAAATGAGAAAAAGTCTTTAAAAATTGAATAAGATTTTCACCATCTGCGTTTACAAGTGGTGTTAATCCTGATAATAATGCAAACAAGAATAAGATAAATAAATAAATATGAATTGAAGTTTTTGGAATTTTCAGCGGCTCGTTCGAAACAAAAAACTTAAATAACACAATAAGATTTAAGACTAATATAAATAAGTCAGATGTTGAAACACCAAAAGACCCAATTGCAAACACTTGAAAGAAAACAAATGGGTAGAGAATAAACATTAATATTATAATTAATCTTATCAATGGATTTTTTTTATTAAATTTGAAGTTTGTGAATTAATAATTTCAAAAATTTAAAATAATTTTTCGCAAATTACGTGATTTATTCAGCAAATCAAATAAAATGGAGTTTTTTAATGAAAAAAATATTTTTCCTTGTCCTATTTTTCTCTTTTATGAATTTATATTCAATCGAACCTATTGGCGTTAAAGATGTACCAAGATACACTTATTCTACTTATAATACTGAAAAAGTTGATAGTTATGACTTGTACAGATTTATAACGATGAAAGGTTTACCAAAAATTTATTTTCCTCAAGAAAAATCTGACGAAATTCAACCACCTTTAAAAGAAAAACCAGGTCCAATTCTTACTAAATCAGGAATTTCACTTGTTCAAATAACTAACGATAATGATGCTCAAGATGAAACTTGGATTGCTGTAAATCCTACAAATCCTTTAAATGCAATAGCCACTTGTAATGATAATTCTACAAATGGAAGAGGGAGACAATGGAGAATGCCAGCTTACGTAACATTTGATGGTGGATTGACATGGGAAAAAAGAACAACTCAAAATCATAATTCTCCTTTTATATTACAAGTTCCAGCAGGAAGAGGAGCTACAATTTTTGATCCAGCAATTACATTTAACAAAGACGGAAAAGCAATTTATGCCTATGGATTTGCTGTAGATTACGGTAATAACGGTGAAAATGGTATTTTTCTATCAATTTCTGATGACGGAGGTTTAACCTGGAATGTTACAGAAGATTTTGATGAATTATACATGGCAGCATATTCACCTCAAGGTGGAGGATTGCAAGATAGATATACCATAGCAGTTGATTTATGGTCAGATGAATATGAAGGTAATGTATATATTGCTTGGAGAGATTTTAGTATAAATCAAAGTATTAACTTAGGTTATGCTCCAAAAAGTAATTATCAAGATTGGATTGGTAATATTATTGTGCCAAATCCAGCAACTCAAGCGCCAGTTCCTTGCGTCGATTATAAAGGTCAGGTATGGCTTTCCTACAGACAAACATCTGCTGCGGAAAAAACTGAAGCACCGATTTATTTATCAAAAGATGGCGGTAATAGTTTTGAAAGATTAGCAAGTGCAATGGACAATTGGAATATTGGAACTCCAAGATTTAATCTTCCATTACACGCAAGAGTTTCATTAGCAAATAAAGATTCAATGAGAATTTCTACAAATCCACAGTTAGCCATAGATAACTCTAATGGTCCCTACAGAGGAAATGTTTACTGTATTATGCCTGGTAAAGAAGGTAATTTAGCAGGTCCTACTAAAATTTACTTAGGAATTTTAAAAAATGGAGTTGAAGAACCAGAAAATGAGTGGGAAGTTTTAGCAATTGACAATAATGAACTTGGAAATGATATGTTCTTTCCGAGCGTTTGCGTTGACCCAATTACTGGATACGTTCACGTTTTCTATTATACTTCTCAATTCGACCCAGATAATATTTTAGTGGATGCAATGTATGCTTTTTCTTACGATGGTGGGCAAACTTTTAAACACAAAAGGTTAACAGATGAATCTTTCAGAGTAAGAGCAGTAGGTCAGGCAGATGAAGGAAACAGATACTGGGGAGATTATGCAAGAATTGAAGCATATAACAATAGAGTTTATCCTTTATTCTGGGCTGGTAAAGCTCCCTCTTTTAATTATTCATCAAATGAGTTATTTACATCATTAATTACAACTTTCCCAGCTTGTCCTGCAATTGTGGATGTTAATTATGATGGTGCAAACAATGAAGTTGATATATCATGGGAAGGAATTGCAGATGGATTAGGAGAGCCAATTAATGATTACACTGTAAAACTTTATAAAAATGGTGAGTTCCTAGCGGAGTTCGAACAAAATCAGAACTCTTTTACTGACATAGAAATTACAGTTGGTGGTGAGTATAGTTACGGAATCCAAGTAGTAAGTAACGATTTAAGAGGTGAAGGCGAGATTTGTAACTATAACGTTATAGCAGGTGGTGGTTTAGTACTTATGCCTCCAACTGATTTTCAAGCATTATCTCATCCACAAGGAATTTTATTCAGGTGGAAAACTCCAAACAGAACTGAAGGTGGAGTAGTTATAAATGATGTTTCTGGAATAAAAATATATCATGAAGATAATTTAATTGCAACAGTTCCAACATCTTCTGTTCAAGCAGGAGAATATAATGAATACCTTTGGGAAACTGATACTGAAACATTTTACTTTAATTTTCATTCTACTGCACTCAGAGAAAGAGATGGAGAAGAAGGGGAGAGTTTGCCAAGCGAATCTTTAGAGATTGCTTATGCAGGAGCACCAATCGAAAACTTCGCCGAAACTTTTGAAAGTGAAGATGTAATGGTACCTACTTACAGAACTGGAAAATGGGGTATTACAAACCAAAAAGCATCCGAAGGTGAGTATTCATTAACTCAATCACCAAATGAAGATTATTCAAATACTGAAGATAGTCATATTATCTTTGCTCCTTTAATAGTTAAAGATAACGCACCTAATTTAGTTTTTGATATTATTGCTTTAATAAGAGATAAAGATTATGTAATGTTTGAAGCTACTAATAATAACGGCCAAACTTGGAGATTTGGAAACAAAACTCGTGCAAGTTGGGCACCAGAATTATGGGATGCAGAGAATTTCTCTCTTGAAAACTCTAATTGGTTTACAGGCGTTTTACACTTCTTAGACAATGGCTTTAAAGATGGTGATACAATTATGGTGAAAGTATCATTCAAAGCAATTCCAATAGCAAGAGCACCGGGTGTATTTATAGATAACATGAGAATGGATAATATTTCAAATGTAAGAAATACAATTTCTAGTAACTCAAGTTTATATCCTAATCCTGCAAAAGATGAGGTTAATATTAGTTTCAATATTTCTAGACCAGGAAATATAAAACTTGAAGTTTTTGATTTGCTATCAAATAATCTTATGACTATTGATAAAGGATATTTGAGTATTGGGGAATACTCAGAGCAAATTAATATTAATCAACTTAATTCTGGTAACTACTTTATTAGAATAACAGATGGAATTAACCAGAAAATGATTCCTTTTACAATTGCAAAATAATAATATTTAAAGGGCAATTTTATGATTGCCCTTTTTATTGTTTTTCGTATTTTATTTTGTAATTTAGCTTTCCAAAAAAAATAGCAGCATAAAAAGAAGAACAAATATATATAAATACTAACGTCTATGGCACAAATTTTGCAGTTTAATCTCTGCACATATATATTTTGCCACGTATATTTGTATATTTAATTAAGAAACCAATGATTGACAGAAGAAAGTTTTTATATTTAGGTGCTGCCGGACTAATTGCTAGTAATACATTAAAATCAAAGAATTTACTCCCACAAACTGTTGGAGTATATGAAGCCAAACCAGATTTAAAACAAACTCTTATTCCAAGGCGTTTGAAAGAAGGGTCTAGAATAGCAATTACTGCACCTGCTTCACCAACATCTATGAGCGAAATAGCTAAAGGTGTTAAAACTTTCAAATCTTTGGCGTGTGAGGTTATTGTAGGTGAAACTATTTCAAATCAAAAAAATAATTATAGATATTTCTCAGCACCTGAACAGCAAAGAATTGATGAGTTTATGAATTTTGTTCAAGACGATAGCATTGATGCAATTGTTTGCGGTAGAGGGGGATATGGAGTAATGAGAATTTTGGATAAAATTGATTATGATTTAATCAGAAAAAATCCCAAAATTATTCTTGGTTTCAGCGATATTACCGCACTTCTAAATTCTATTTATTCTAAATCTGGATTAGTTTCTTATCACGGACCAGTTGCGTCATCATCTTTTAATAGCTATACAATTTCAAATATAAAAGACGTATTTTTTACTAATGAAAATCTTAAATTTCAAGATAACAAGGCTATTACAATTAATTCTGGTGTTGCAGAAGGCAGACTCATTGGGGGTAATCTTCAAATGATAGTTTCAACTCTTGGAACTCCTTATGAAATAGATACAACCAATGGTATATTATTTATGGAAGACATAGGTGAACACCCATACAAGATTGATAGAATGTTAACCCAATTAAAATTAGCTGGTAAATTAGACTCTTGTAATGCTTTTGTTTTTGGAATATTTAAAAATATAAATGAAAGAAAGCCATTTTATCCTAACTACTCTTATACTCTCAAAGAAGTTGTTGAACAATTAATAATGCCATATAACAAACCAATTCTAATGAATATGCCAATTGGTCATATAGATAATAAATTAACCTTGCCAATAGGAATTTCAGCCATTTTGAATACGGAATCTAAATATATAGAATTAATAGAAAATCCTGTTGTTTAGGAAATATTAACAGCTTTAAATCGTCAATAGGTTTAATATATTAATAAAGGAAATTTTATGTTAAAAAAAGGCGATAAAGCACCAAATTTTACTGCAAAAATTAATGGTGATAAAGAAATTACTCTAAATGATTTTAACGGTAAAAAAGTGATATTATATTTTTATCCAAAAGATAATACATCTGGTTGCACCAAAGAAGCATGCGAATTTAGAGATAACTTGGAACAACTTTCAAATCAAAATGTAGTTGTATTAGGAGTTTCACCCGACTCAGTTAGTTCACACGAAAAATTTATTGAAAAACATAATTTAAACTTTGATTTAATCTCTGACCCTGAAAATAACATATCTGAATCTTATTTTGCTTACGGTGAAAAATCTATGTACGGAAGAAAATACATGGGTATCATCAGAAGCACTTTTCTAATTGATGAAAATGGAATAGTTCAAGACTCTTGGTATAAAGTTAAGGTAAATGGGCACGTTGATGCTGTTAAGAAATCCTTAGACAACTTATGAATCTAATTTTATTATTAATAATTACAACAAATTTAATGCAATCAAAACCACAAATTATTTATGTGTTCGACCCATTTTGCTCATGGTGTTACGCAATGTCAGACGTAATAGAAAGAGCAGAAAATGAATATAAAGACGACTTCGAATTTATACCAATGTCTGGAGGTATGATTTTAGATGACAACGTTGGCTCCATCAATGACAATTTTTCATTTCTTAAAACTGCCTATAAAAAAGTTGAAGAATACAGCGGTACCAAATTCGGACCTAACTTTTTAGATAATATTCTAGAAAAAGGTGATTATGTCATAAGTTCATTAGAACCCAGCATTGCAATAAGAGTTTTTAAATCCTTAGAAAGTGACCAAAATAGCAATATAATTTCGTTTATCCACAAGCTTCAAGAATCATTCTATTTTGATGGAAAAGATATAAAAGACTATGAAATACTTGCAGAAATTGCAAATCAATTTGAAATAGATAAAGAAGAGTTTATTAAAAGATGTAACAGTAAAGATTACGAATCATTAACAAAAATAGAGTTTGATACCATTAAGAAATGGGGAGTTACCGGCTACCCAACTATTATTTATAAAGATGGGGATGAATTATATCTTGTAGCTTCCGGTTACCAATATTACATGGATTTAAAAAATATTCTAAATCAAATCAAAAGCAGTAAGAATTAGATTACAAAGAGTTACAGAATCTTGATGTGATTTAAATTAAAAGTTTATTAATTATTTTTAAAATTAATTAAGAAAAAAATACGAACGTTTTTTATCAAACGTTCGTATTCAATTTATGTATAATATACACTTAATCTAAAAAATTAGTTTACTTTATTTTATAAATATAGTTTAAAAATCATAAACTATAATTCAAAAATTATTCTAAATAAGTATACCCGTATAAACCAGAGCGATATGTTGCAAGGTATTCTTTACCCTCTTCAGAACTAATAACGCCTTGTTTAATTGATTTTATAACCCAAGTTTCCATTTGTTTTACTAATGTTTTAGCACTAAAACCAACGTAAGATAAAACTTCATCAGCCGCCTCACCTTCTATCACTTCTGTTATTTTATATGAATCCTCATAAATCTCAACGTGAGCTGCATTAGTATCGCCAAAAAGATTATGCAAATCACCCAAAATTTCTTGATAAGCTCCTACCATAAATGCAGCAAGATAGTAATACTCACCTTTCTTTAATTTATGAACAGGTAACCATTTTTCTATGTAGTTATTAGCAACAAAACTGTCAATCTTACCATCAGAATCACAAGTAATATCTTGCAAAGTTGCTCTATTTTCAGGATACTCATTTAATCGATGTATAGGCATAATTGGAAATATTTGATCTATAGCCCAAGAATCAGGAAGCGATTGAAAAACCGAAAAATTACAAAAATACTTATCAGCAAGAAGAATTGATGCTTGCTCAAGCTCCTCAGATTCAATTTTATGTTCTATTGATAAATCTCTAAATTTATTAGCAATTGACCAAAATAACTTCTCAGTTAATGCACGAGTTTTTAAATCAAGATTAGTAAGAGTAAATAATGTGTTATTCTCATCTCTTATTTGATTTGCATCGTGCCACCTTTCAAACATGTTCTTATAATTAATTGTTTTATAAATATTATAAAGTTCTTTTATGTTTTCATGTGAATTTGGCTCTAAATCAAAACTCGCATCAATTTGCGGTTGTTCCATAGTTTCTAATACATCAAAAATCAAAATAGAATGATGCGCAGTAATTGCCCTTCCAGACTCTGTAATAATTTTAGGGTGTGGCAAATTATGTTTATTAGAGATGTTTACAATAGCAAATACAATATCATTAGCATATTCTTGAATATCGTAATTCATCGAAGAAGGATTAGAAGAATTTGTCCCATCATAGTCAACTCCAAGCCCACCTCCGACATCAAAATATTCTATCATACAACCAAGATTTCTAAGTTGATAGTAATATTGAGCGGCTTCTCTTAAAGCCATTTTAATTCTTCTAATTTTAGTTATCTGTGAGCCAAGATGAAAATGAATTAACTTAACGCAATCTAACATATCAGCTTCTTTAGCAACCTCTACAGCGTCTATAAGTTCTGATGGACTAAGTCCAAACTTACTTTTATCTCCACCAGAATCCTCCCAACGTCCAGAACCAGCATTAGAAAGTCTTATTCTAATTCCAATGTTTGGTCTTATATTTCTTTGCTTAGCAAGTTTTATGATTAATTTTAATTCATTCAGTTTTTCAACAACAAGATATATATCCTTACCCATTTTTTTAGCTAATAAAGCTAATTCTATAAATTCCTCATCTTTATAACCATTACAAATAATAGGAGCATCATCATTTTCAGCAGTTGCTAATACAGCATGAAGCTCTGGTTTGGAACCAGCTTCAAGGCCTATATTATAATTTTTGGAGCATTTTACCACTTCCTCTACAACTTGCTTCATTTGATTTACTTTAATCGGATAAACAGTGTAAGTTTCTGATTTATAATCAAACTCTTTTGCTGCTTTACTAAATGAATCAGAAATTATTTTTATTCTATCTTCCATTATATCTGGAAAACGCAATAAAATAGGAGAGTTAATATCTTTTATTCCCAACTCGTTAATAATATCAATTAAAGGAACTTGATTTTTATTAGAAGGGGAAACAACACAGACATTACCTGATTCATTAATTTTGAAATAATCGCTACCCCAACCATTCAAATTGTAGGTTTCGATTGCATCTTTAATTGTCCATTTTTTCATATTTTGTCAATATATTTTTTAAAGTTGAAAAAATTAAAATTCAAATTTAAGACCATTTCTCAATTCATAATCATATTTTTTTATTTCAGGAATTGGTGGGTCTGAGTCAAATCTGTAATTCATTTGAAATATGAAACTTAATAAATTATTTATTTTAAAATTAAAACTAGAAATACTCAAAATTCTATAATCCTTAGAATTAAATAAGTCCCACTGATAATATATTACAGACGAAAGATTAAACTGATTATTTGGAATCCAAGATAAATTCAAATATGACGAAGAACGAATCAAATTTGTACTATAGTTTTGATTAATATTTAAAAGTTCATTCTCGTACATAATTCCTGTTCCCATATACAAATTAAAAATTCTTTTAACACTATCTTTCTGGTCAAAATTAAATCTAACACCCCCACCTAAAAGGTTTCTATCTTTTAATCTCTGGAAAAAATCAAATTGCTTTTGAGCATAAACTTCCTTCCAAAAATTGCCACCCCATTTTTGTAAATATCTCAAATGAATAAAGCCCATTCTTTGGAATACACCATTTTGGTTATCTTGATAAGCCAAACTTGCAACGCCATAAGCATGATATTTATCTGTTACATAGTCAGACCTATAGTTAATTCCCAAAGAAAAGAACTCAGTATTTCCTTTTCTCAAACCTATATTTGTTTGTAGATTCTGAAAATGACCAACATCCATGTCAATTTTTCGTAATGATTCAGTATCAACTTGTGATTTAACAATCTGAATTGAAAGTAATAGAGTTATGATTATAAAAAGCATTATTTGTTTATAAGAAAATGATTAAAATTTGAAAGAAAATTTACAAAAGTCAAATTTAATTATTAATTTGAAGTTTTTATTTCTCAAAATTAAAAAATTTATTTGGAAAAAGATGAATAGTAAACTAGTAAAACAGATTTTTGGAATACTTTCTTTCGCACTTGCACTAGTTGTTTACTTAATGACAGTACAAGATTCGGTACCATTTTGGGATTGTAGTGAGTTTTCAAATGCTGCAATTTGGCAGCAAGTTCCTCATCCTCCTGGGGCACCCCTCTTTCTAATGTTAGGAAAAATGTTTGATGTATTAATCCCATTCGGTGATCCAGGTTGGAAAGTAAACTTAGTTTCAGTTTTCTCCAGTGCATTCGTAATATTTTTATTATATCTAATCACAAATTATGTGATTAAAAACTTCAGAGGTGGAGAACCAAAAACACTAGGGGAGAGCTTATCAGTTTATGGAAGTTCTTTTGTAGGTGCTGCTGCTTTCACTTTCAGTGATACTTTCTGGTTCAATGCAGTTGAATCCGAGGTATATGCAATGGCAACTCTATTTGTTGCTATAATTGTTTATTTGATGATGCTTTGGAATGATAAAGCTGATGAAATTGGAAGCGAAAAGTATTTAATGTTAATGGCTTACTTAATTGGACTCTCTACTGGTGTTCACTTACTTGCAATATTAGCAATATTTTCAATTGTTTACTTAGTTTATTTTAGAAAATATGAGTTCTCTTATAAAGGTTTAGCAATTGCATCTATCTTAGCATTCGTAATTTTTGCAGTAATATACCCTGGAATAGTAAAATGGCTTCCTGCATTACTTGCTGGTCATACTCCAAATAGAAATGATGCAAGAGAATACGCTATCCAAGATAGCTTTGGGTTAACTTTATTGGCAATTTTAGTTATTGTTGCAGCAATTATCGGATTTTTATGGGCTTACAAAGAAAACAAAAAAACTTTATCCCTAATTACTTCATCATTCTTGTTAATATTACTTGGCTACACAACTTACACTCAAATTCTTATAAGATCTAACTCTAATCCACCTATGAACGAAAACGAGCCAAAAACTTTTAACTCTTTGGCTTCATATCTTGGTAGAGAGCAATACGGAAGTTTAGATAGTTGGCCCAGAAGAGCGCAAAACGAAGATAGATTCGTTAGTGAGTATAGAAGAAAAACTGCTAATGGAGAATACTACTACGGACCATGGGAAGAACCTGTTAGAGAAGAAGTTAGAACAAGTGACGGTAGAGGTTTCTCTAAAGAAGTATTTAACGACATAAACATTTTTAAAAAGCCAGATATTTTTTGGGGAGAAATTAATTATCTCTGGAAATATCAAATCGACCACATGTATATAAGGTATTTTATGTGGAATTATGCAGGAAGAATCTCAGATACTCAAGACGCTGGTTCAGTCCTTTTTTCTGCTAATAAAGAAGAACTAACAAGAGAAACATTTGGCAACGGATATTCCCATATTTTCCCAATTAATTTTTTTGCTATTCCATTACTTATTGGACTAATTGGTTTATATTTCCATTTTAGTAAGGATAAAAAAATGGCTTCTATATATTTACTGATGTTTTTAATGATGGGAGTTTTTGCAGCTATTGCTCAGCAACAACAAAATCCACAGCCAAGAGAAAGAGACTATTTCTACACCGGCTCCTTTATGTTATTTGCAATGTGGATTGGAATTGGAACCTATGCCCTCATTGAATTAATATCCAATCAAAAATTCAAAGAAGGTGTTGCACTTGGAGTTATAGGTCTTGCTACAATTCTTGTTCCAGTTAATATGGCTTATGGTGGATGGGAACTTCACGATAGAACAGGAAACTACGCACCTTTTGATTACTCATATAATATTCTTCAATCTGCAGAAGAAAATGCAATAATCTTCACAAATGGTGATAATGATACATTCCCTGTGTGGTATATTCAAGATGTTATGGGAGTAAGAAGAGATGTAAGAATTGTTAACTTATCTCTTGGAAACACTCTATGGTATGTTGATCAACTTAAAAATAGAAAACCTTGGGGAGCAGAAAAAATTCCTTTAAGTTTCTCCGATGAATCATTAAGAGTAAAAGATGAATTAGATGATAACGCTTTAAGTTATGAAAGAGCCAGAATCAGAACATTGAACATTCCAGTTAATAGAAAAATACTTGCTAAATATACTTCAGACAATGATATTGTTGAAAAAGGACTATTTACCGCAGAAGTAACTGGCAGACCTTATGGCGAAGGATATCAGCTTTACAGAGTTCAAGATAAACTAATATTCGACATTTTAGAACAAACAAAATTTGAAAGACCAATTTATTTCTCAACAACTGTTGGTCCTGACGCTTTCGCTGGTTTAGAACCATTCTTCAGACATGAAGGAATGTTAATGAGAGTTTGCCCGGCTCCTCAGTACGGTTCAGATAGATCTCCAGCAGTTGACATTGATATTATGATGGATTGTTTGATGAACGTTGATAACTCTGAAAACTATAGTAAAACTCCTCAATACGGATTTAAAATTCGAAACTTCAATAACTTAGATGTTTACTATGATGAAGTGCACAGAAGATTATCAACTACTTATAGAGAATTATATCTAATGCTTGCAAAAGCCATAATTCAAGAAGATAAAGGTAACGAATTAGCAATATCTGTTTTAAATAAAATGGGGGAACTAATTTCAAATGAGCAATTCCCAATGCCTTATTACACCTCTTATGAGATTTCTCAGATATATGAAAGTTTAGGCGAAGAAGAAAAAACTAAGCAATATAGAAATATAGCATTAGCCGACCTAAACCAAATCATAAATAATGATAACATTGAAACTCGAATCAAAGTTATGGAAGCAACTCAAAGAGTGTTAGGACCCCACAGATTAGCCGCTATGATTTACAGTCAATCAAATGACTACCCTGGAGCTATCGAGGTTCTTAAGAAATTCATTAACTTTATGAGGTCTTACGAGCCAGCAACAAGAGGTGATATTCAAGCGTCTCAAATGCTTCAAGGAAGTATTTTTGACACTGAATTACAAATTGTAGAATATGAAGTTGATGCACTTGTAAAACAAGATAAATTTAAAGAGGCAATGGATTTAATTGCTGCTGAATTAGAAAAATATCGTCAATCTGGTGAAGAAATGTTAGTAAGATATGTTTCAGATAGATTATTCCAAAAAACTCAAGAACTAAATAACATCATGAAAAGAAGAGATGATGAAATTGAACAAGCAAAATCAGCTAATGATTCTTTAGTTTTAGAATAGAAAAGAAAGTAAATTCAATTTAGATTATAAAATTATCTAAATTGAATCTATTATTTAAGAAGTAGTTTTTAAAATATTTTAAATTTAATATAAGGAGAGAATATGGGATTATTAGTTGGCGAAAAAGCCCCAAATTTTAAAGGTACAGCAGTTATAGGTGGAGCATCATCAGGGCTAAATCCTGGAAACTCTTTCAAACAAATTTCATTAGAAGATTATAAAGGCAAATGGGTTGTTTTCTTTTTCTATCCATTAGACTTCACTTTCGTTTGTCCTACTGAAATTGCTGGGCTTGGAAAGAATTATGATGAATTTAAAAAATTAAATACTGAAGTTATTGGTTGCTCTACTGATAGCCATTTTTCGCATTTGGCTTGGAGAACTCACGAAAAAGATTTACAAGATTTACCTTTTCCACTTCTTGCAGATTTTACGGGTGCTAATGCGAAAGCGTATGAAGTTTATAAAGAATCTACAGGTTACGCACTTCGTGGATTGTATATAATTGACCCAGAAGGAGAGTTAAAATATAGTGTGATTCATCCAGAAGCTGTAGGGCGTTCTTCAGAAGAAGTATTAAGAGTTTTGCAAGCACTCCAAACAGGCAAACAAACTCCGTGCGGTTGGAAGCCAGGCGATAATACTCTTTAAATATTTTCCTAAGTATTATTTTTATCTTTAATTTATAAAAAGAGCTATTATGGCTCTTTTTATTTTTCTAATTCAAAATTATTGTGTAATTTTACTTTTTTAAAAGGACAAATTTATGAAAAAGATACTAATTCTATTGGCATTTATTTCTATGCCAGTTTTCTCTCAGATTTATAATTTAGAGAATGAAACTAGTTCAAAACAAAATGTATGGCTCAATAATAAAATTGGCTTTACTTATTCTATGATGACTGGTTATGGACTTAGTTACCAAAGGCAACTTACCGATAAAATTGGCTTAAAATCCCAATTCTTTGCTTACGGAAGTATTGAAGATAATCCAAACTCCGGCAATAACTTTAACGATGTACAGGTTACAATAGGTACAGAGTTGCAATATGATTTAAAAAAGTTCGAATCAAGCAGACTCTATCTTTTAGCTGGTGGTTTTTATAGATATATGTTAGAAGATTACTATGATGATGATATGAATACTAATAATGATTTTCAAACAACTAAAAATGATATAAATGTAGGTTTAGGATTTGGTTTTGAGTTTATGTTAGATTATAACATTTCAGCTTCTATTGACGGAGGATATCATTTTAATTATCGTACATTAGATACTTATGACTCTTTTTATGATAAAGTTACTGAAATAAGCACTATAATACCAATTACTACTAACCCAATTAATTTTGGTTTTGCTTTTGGAGTTTCGTTGTTCTATAATTTTTGATTAGTTGTTAATTTATTTGATAAAGCAGATGTTTTAAACAAAAACTGCTTTTATTTATTATCTCGTAATTTTTTTGTAATTTTGTAATTATTATTTTGACAGGGATTAAAAATGTTATTTAATTTATTATTGATGGCTCCTCCAAGCGGACAGGGTGCTGATGGTGGAATGTTACCAACTCTTATTATGTTTGGGGCAATTTTTGTTATTATGTACTTCTTAATGATAAGACCTCAACAGAAAAAACAAAAAGAACAACAAAAAATGATTAATGAGATTAAAAGTGGTGACAAAGTTATTACAACCTCAGGAATTTATGGCTCTGTTGTTTCTACTGATGATGAAACTATTTTACTAAAAGTTGCAGATAATACAAATATGAGATTTTTAAAATCTGCAGTTTCTCAAAAAAAATAACTTTTTAAGTTAAACTTTTATTTATAATTGAAAACTGCCCTAAGTAGTTTTCAATTTTTTTTAATAATAAAAATAAACATATAATATGAACACAATTGAAGAAGCATTATATGATTTAGCATCTGGTAAAATCATCATCGTTATGGATGATGAAGAAAGAGAAAACGAAGGTGATTTAATTGCTTCATCAGAACTTTGCACTCCAGATATTGTAAATTTCATGTCAACCCATGCTAAAGGTCTTATTTGCGTTGCAATTGAAAACAAAAGGGCAAAAGAATTAGAACTATCTGAAATGGTTCAAGGTAATTCTGCTTTACACTCTACCAAATTTACTGTTTCTGTTGACTATATGCACGGTACTTCAACTGGTATATCAGCTATGGATAGAGCTGCCACAATCAGAGCTTTAGCAAACAAAGACACTAAACCAAGCGATTTAGCAAGACCCGGACATATCTTTCCCCTAATTTCAGTAGAAGGCGGGGTTTTACGCAGACCTGGACATACAGAAGCTACTACAGACCTTATGAAATTAGCAGGATTAAAAGCATCTGGAGTTCTTTGTGAGATTATCAATGAAGATGGTACTATGGCTCGGCTTGATGATATTAAAGTATTTGCTAAAAAGCATAACTTAAAAATAATTACTGTAAAAGACCTAATTGCTCATAGATTAGAAAAAGACTCACTTGTCCAGAGAACATCAAAAACAGTAATTGATTCATTATATGGAAGATTTGATTTATATACTTACAGAAATATAATTGATGATAAAGAACATATCGCTTTAGTAAAAGGTGAATGGTCTGATAACGAAGCTATTTTAGTTAGAGCTCACTCGGAAGATTTAACTTCTAAAATCTTTAGAACTTTAAAAAATGATGAAGAATCTCAATTCCGTAAAGCATTAAAAATGATTGATAAACATGGCAAAGGTGTGTTACTTTATATCAATCATAGCGGATATAATGTGAGTTTGAGTGAAAGAATCCAAGCAATTTCTAAACAAGATAATTTATCAAACACAAAAGAATTTTATGAATCTTTAGGAGTAAAACCAGACCCTAAAGATTTTGGTATTGGAGCGCAAATTCTCGCCGATTTAGGCGTAAAGAAAATGGAATTAATAACTAACAGTCCAAAAAAACGAATTGGAATTACAAGTTTTGGGATAGAAATTGTTGGTGCTGTTCCATTTAATTAATTGAATTGCAATAATTATTTTTTAAAAACGTTTATATATCGTAAACAAGCTATGAATACAAAAAATTTATAGCTTGTTTTTTTGTTACTTTTACTGAAATATTGAAATAAGGAGTTGAAATGTCGCAAGTAATTTATCTAACAAAAGAAAAAAGAAAACAGTTAGAAGATGAGTTAAATGTATTAACAACAAAGGGGAGAGGCGAAGTAGCAAAAAAAATTGCTGAAGCTCGCTCTCATGGTGATTTATCCGAAAACGCAGATTATGACGCTGCAAAAGATGAACAAGGTCTATTAGAATTGAAAATAAACAAAATATCTAAAACTTTAGCTAACAGTCAAGTAATTGATACAAATGAGTTCCCAGATGGAAAAGTGTTTATCCTCTCTAAGGTTAAAGTTAAAAATATGAAAATGAATAAAATTTTAGATTACTTTATGGTCTCTGATGCTGAAGCTGATTTTATGGAAAATAAAATTTCTATTGAGTCGCCAATTGGTAAGGCTCTTCTAGGCAAAATGGTTGGAGATATTGCGGAAGTACATCTTCCTGCAGGAATACAAAAATTTGAGATTTTGGAAATTACAAAATAGAAAGAGCCATTTGGCTCTTTTTTTTATTCCATATACTTCTTAATTTCATTTAATAAATTACTTGGTTCGATAGGTTTAGATAAATGGGAATTACAACCAACTTTAAATGCTTTTTCTATTAATGGTTCAACACTATCAGCAGTAACAGCTATTATCGGTAAATCTTTAAATCTTTTTCTAATAATTTCAGTTGCTTCATACCCACTCATCAAAGGCATTTTCATATCCATCAATACCAAAGATATTCTATGGGATTCGCATATTTCTACAGCTTCTTTTCCATTTAAAGCTCTTATTGCTTTATAACCATTTTTCTTTAATAAAATATTTAAAAATATATAACTTGTGTCATTATCCTCTGCTATAAGTATATAATTTTCTGTATTTTCTTTTATTGGCAGTTCAAAATAAAAAGTACTTCCAAGGTTTACACTTGATTCAAACCAGATTTTCCCACCTAATTTTTCAATTAACTCTTTGCAAAGAGTAAGACCTAATCCAGCTCCTTCATAATTTCTATTTACTTCATAATCACCTTGAACGAATCTATCATATATTTTTCTTTTAAATCATCGCTAATTCCAATACCAGTATCACTAATTTTGAACTGAACTTTTCTGTTAATAATTTTATAAGATATTTCAACTTCACCTTTATTTGTAAATTTTAAGGAGTTATGTAAAAGATGAGCAAGAATTTTTATTAAATACTTTGAGTCCGTAAACATCTGAATTGATTTACTAGCATCATAATTATATTTGAAACCCAGACCCTTTTCTGTCATTCTATCTTTATAAAGCATATAAACATCATCTATAACGCCATTTAAATCAAATAGTTGTTTATTAATTTCTATTTGACTTGTTTCAATCATAGATAAATCAATTATATCTTCAATTACTTGAATTAATCTATCAGATGAACTTTTAATCATTTTCTCAAATTCTTTTTTCTCCTCAAATGTAATATCATCTTTAGTTAAAAGATGAGTAAACCCAACAATACCATTTAGTGGAGTTCTTATCTCGTGAGATATATTATGTAAAAATGCTGTTTTAAGTTTATCATTTTCCTCAGCAATTTCTTTTGCTTTCTTTAGTTCTAATTGTTTTTCAATCTGTTCAGTTATATCAATATTAACTCCAGAAATTTTTAGTTGATTACCTTCACTATCTTTGATAATCTTTCCGTAAGCATCAATATATTTTATTTTATCTGATTTTGTGATTATTCTAAAAGTTGTGTTATACAATTTATCAAAACGAATTGCATTATAAAGATGTTGATTTGTATCTGCTAAATCTTCTGGGTGGACTGTTTTTTCCCATTCTTTAATATTATTTGCAAATTCATTTTTATCTAATTCATAAATATCATACATTGGCTCATTCCATACCAATATGTTATTTTTAAAATCAAAGTCCCAGATACCAATATTTCCAGATTCAACTGCAATTTGGAATCTCTGATTTAACTCTTTTAAATCTAATTCATGCTTATATTCTTCAGTTCTATCAAAATTAAGCCCTGAATATTTTATTATATTTCCTTCATCATCCCTTAAAAGAAAAGCAGTTGAAAAAATGTATTTTGTATTTCCTTTATTGGTAATAATTCTATAAATATCTGAATATTCAGTTCCATCATCTTTTGTTTTATTTATTTTATTCTCTACCCTTTGCTTATCAGCAGGGTGAACAAAACTTAAAAACTTTTTATTATTCATTGGTATATTTTCATCAATCTCAAACATTTTAAATAAACCTTTATCCCAATGTAATTTTTTTTTCTTTGGTGTCTTAAAACCAAAAGCCAGCTACGGCATTTTCTAATGTTAATGTTACTAACTTTTGTAAAGATTTTAATTCATTTAATATCAATATTTCATCAGTAATATCTTTTATAAATACATAAAATAATCTATTTAGTTCATCATATTGAACTTTTACCTCAACATAATGTAAAGTTTTATCTTTTGCTATATGCTTGGTTTGAAAATGGATATATTTTAAATCTTTAATTTTATTTATTTTTTCAATTGTTTCTGTTTCATTTTCTAAGGCTTCTACAATAGAAATACTTTTTCCAATTAACTCATCTTTACTGTAACCAATTTTTTAACTATAGGTATTATTAATTTCTCTAATTATTCCATTTAAATCTACAACCCAAAATCCGTCAAAGGAATTATTTATCAAACTTTTGTAAAGTTCTGAATTATTAATAATATTTGAAATATATTCTCTATCATTTGTAATATCATTTATATATCCAATTAAAAAATTATTAGAAATAACAGCATTTATATTCCACCAACCCTAATTTTTATCTTTCTTAATATACCTTACATCAAAATTAGAGTAACCATCTTTTATTACTTTTTCAATTTTACTATTAGCAAAATCTTTATCATCAGGATGAATCAGATCCCTTACACTCATATTCAAAAGTTCATCTTTTGAATATCCCGTTAAGTCTATAACTTTTTTATTTAAATCAACATAAAGTCCATCTAAAGTGGAAACAAATATTCCCACAGGTGAATAATTAAATACTTCCGTTAAAATTTCCATAATAAATATAATTTAAGTATTAAAACTCTTTTTTCTGAAATTTAATTATAAAAAAAGGATTTTAGATTTTAACATCTAAAAATCCTTTTGCAATTTGTTCTTTAGCAGTACGTTGAGCTTTTTCTTCTTGAGAGGCGTTAATTATACCTAAAAGCTCTTTTTGAAGTGAAGAAGATCCTTTAATCTGCTCTCTTTGAATTTCTGTTTGTACTCTTTGTGGAGCAGTGGGAGTTTCTTGAATCATTCTTTGTTGATTCTCAATCTGTCTATCATCATATTTAACTGAATTGATTTCCATATGTTTGCCCAAACATTAATAAAAATAACTAACATAATACATAGACTATCCAATTCTATTTATATTGTAAAATGTAAAAAAATATTATTAAAACTAAATAGCTAACTTGATTTATTTAAATATTTTTATGTTTTATTTAGAAATTATAAATTTTCTATTCAATTCTCTTTCACCATTTTTAATATTTAAAATATATGTACCAGCTGTTAAATTTCTTGTATTTTGCACTCCATAAAAATATCCATAGTTTCCAATCATAATTTTTGATGATAGTTGATTCCCATTCAAATCATAAACTGAAACATCTAACTGAGTTGATTCCTCTAAAAATAACTCAAAATTAATATTTTCAGAATAAACTGGATTAGGAAAAACATTAAACAAAACTTCTTCCGAAACAACGGATAAAACCTTGATTTCTTCAAATTTCTTTTTAGCTTCTTCAATGATACTCGGAAACTCACTTGCATCATCCGATAACATAATAACCATTGTTATCTCACTTGTATCATTATTGCTTAAAGCAATAGGACCAGCAGAAATTAATGATGAAGCATCAGTTTGTCTTGAGTTTGTTCTTGTAAGATTGCCAGACATCATATCCCATTTTTCTTTCTTAGTAAACCCATCATAAACCCCTGGATTATTAGAAGAAGTTCCATCATTATCTATGGCAAACCCCCTTGAAAAATGTTCACTAATTATAGCCATACCAACTTTGGGCTTATTTTGGTCTGCTTCATTAATTTGCACCATCATATTATTATTCTCATCCCAAAATGCTCTATCATTTCTACCAGATTCACCTATATCCCAGTCATAATAATAAGCTAAGAACAAAGAGTCAAAGTCAGCTCCAGAAATATTTATAACCTTATGATTAACTATAATAGCTTTTTCTAATAAATTCTCTTGAAAGTAATATGAAGATTTTTGAATTTCAACCCCCAAATTTTGAAGAATGCCCTCGTCAATAAATGTAGCATCAAATCTTTTTCCGTTTTCTAACTCAGTTTCAGATATTATTTTTTTTATTCTAAAATCAGAATCTTGCACAGCTTGCTGGTCAGACCTTACAGAATTAGCAAGTTGATTTTCACTATTTGCAACTAATATACCACCTTCAAACAAAACAGAACTTTGATCTTCAAACGAAATTCCAATTCCTTGTTCGTTATTTGGATAATCATTAAAAGCAAAGTTACCGCTTGAATTCATAGTAAAACTAATTTTTGGTTTCACCGAATTTCTATACGATTGATTAACAATAAAACTTATAAATTCATTATTTTCATAATTTTGGTTATATAATCTTAAAGGAATCTGATAAGTATCGTCAAATGCAAGCTCATCAGGCAATTGATAATTAAATTTAATAGTTTGATTAGTACCAGCTTGGAAATAGGGGATATCACCTTGTGCTGCAATTTGAGTTTTACCATCTTTATCAGTAGTATTTGCCTCATAAATCAAGTTATTTACATCATTAAGTTGATTAGTTAGGTTAACAGTAATAGTTAGTACATCATTTGGTTCAAAAATATTATTCTCATCTTCATCAATTATAGAATATGACTCAACTCTTACTAATAACGGATTTATTTCAGAAAGTGCATTAAAAGCGTTTACTCTTCCAGTTCCGAAATTACCTCTTCTTGATGTAGTTAATCTATTTTCAATATCATCAGTAGTTGCCTTAATATGCTCCATTATTTGTAAATTTGTATAATTAGGAAAATTAGCTCTTACCATAGCAGCCACACCTGAAACAACCGGTGAAGCCATTGACGTTCCATTAGAATTCCCATAAGTGTTATCTAATTCAGTGGATAAAATAGAAGAACCAGGAGCAGATACACCAATTTTAGGATGATAATTTGAAAAATTGGATTGTCTATCGGCATTAGTAGTAGATGCTACTGACATAACGCCATCATAACTGGCAGGATAAAATGCTTGAAGAGACCCATTATTTCCAGCAGCAGCAATAATTACAGCACCCAATTCAACCACAGCATTAACAATACTTCTTTCGGCAAAAGAACCACCGCCGCCACCCCAAGAACAGTTCACTATATCAGCGCCAATAGTTCCAGCATACAAAAGCCCTTGGTAAGCATTAATCACGGAAGTTGAAGACCTACTATCAGCCCCAACTTTGATTGCCGCTAATTTTGCATTATAAGATATACCCGATACTCCTAGATTGTTATTGGAACGAGCAGCAGAAATACCTGCAACGTGTGTACCATGTTTGTTTCCTGGTGATGGGTTGTTATCATTAAGAGCAAAATCCCATCCTCTCCAATCATCTATAAACCCGTTTCCATCATCATCAACTCCATTACTTTCCTTTGGTCTATTTTGAGAATCTAAACCAACTTCCCCACTATTAAACCAGATATTACTTTTTAAGTCCTCATGCTCGAACTCTATTCCAGTATCTACAATTGCAATTACAATAGTTTTAGTAGTATCTAATATCTCCCATGCTTCAAATGTTTTAACTAAAGAGTGCATGTACTGTTCGCTTACCATTGGGTCATTTGGAGTAAAACAAAGCTCTCTTTTGTAAACTGGCTCAGCATATTCAATTTCCTTGATACCTGATATTTTTCGTGACAAAATAATAGGATCAATTTGTTTAGAATACTCAATCTCATAAATATTCAATAAATTAGAATTTTTACGTAGCAATAAACCATTATTTTTTTTCTGTATAGCTTTATGATAAGCATCGAGTAACTCTTCTGAAAGATAAGATTGAGCTTTATATTCACCAAGAAACTCTTTTAAAATTTTATCTTGCTTATCATTCTTAATATTTAAAAGAATCTCAGAACCTTCATTAAACTTTATTCTAACTTTCTTTAATTCATATTCTTGTGATATAATTGGAAAGGAAAATATTATCAATAATATTAGTGTTTTCATAGATTTTTATACTTTTTGTAAAACTTATACGCTATAAAGACACTTAAATGAAAATAATGTTTCAAATAAGACAAAAAAAGTTAGTAAATATTTAAAAATAAATAAAAATTATTATAAATTATCTGTAAAAATAAATTTAATAAAAATTAAATCTAATTCCAGTTTTAAGAGACGGTAAAAACAACCCTAAATCAGATTGTCGATTAACCGAATTGGATAGTATTATATTACTATTTGCAATATATGAGTTAAAAGATAGGTATAACTCCAAAGGATTTTTGTTTTTATAATCGCTGTAAGCAAATTCTAAATCTAAAAGTAATCCATAATTGCTTTGGGTAATCTCTTCTTTAGTATTATAACTTGTTTGATTATAAAAATTATCTAACTTACCATTGGCATAGAATATTGATGAGCCACCTGAAATTCTAAATTTATTACTTATCTCCATAAAATTATAATTAATTCCAACAGAATAAATAAATATATTCCATTTATCTATCATATAACTATTACCATTTAAGGGAGGATCTGAACGCAATAAAACCTTAGGAAAATTAACTTGTGAAATTATATTCAATCTATTTTTTAAAAGATATCTAAATTCCAAACTCCAAGCAAACGAACTAGGAATATCCAATATATTAGTAGGGAAATAACTACCACCAAGTCCAGCTGAAAATTTTGGCTTGCAATCCAAACAAAAATAAAGCTCAGGAATTTGATTTAATCTTGAACCTAAATTGCGTTGTTTATCATGTATTATTTCAATTTCTTCATAAATAGCAGTTTGATTTTGTTTAATTATCTCTAATTCTTCATTGGTTTTAACAATATCAATTTCTATTTGATTTAATTGATGAACCAATTTTTTATAATCAACCTCAACCTCATAAATTAAAACTCTTAAATCTCCAATTTCTCTTTTATTTTTGGAAACATCTTCACTCAAATTATTTATATTCTCTAAGTTTTCAAGAATTTGTTTATTCAAATTTTCAATTCTATTTCTATTTCTCGAATAATCAGTTTTATTATCAATAGATAATTTATTAATTTTGGAGGTAAGATTTTTAGTCCTAATATCTAAGATTAAAAGAGAATCAGACAATTGCTTAATATTTTCTCTTAAATCAATATTAGTTTGAGAAATATCAGATTGAGAAAATAAATTAAAATTAAAAGTAATTAACGAGATAAACGTTAATAGGATTTTTGTATAGTATTTTTTCATTTTTAATTATGCTGCTTTTTTAAATAATAATATCAAAATATATGCCAAATAATTCAAGTTCCATTACAATTACCGAAGGTATAAAGATTTGGGTAGAACCAGAGTTTGTTCAAGAAGAAAACACAAAAGATGGAAAAAAAAACCTATTCTCATACCGTATTGAGATTACAAACATTGGAGACAAATGGGCAAAGCTTCTTAATAGATATTGGTGTATAATTAATGCCGAAGGTGAAAAAGATGAAATAAGAGGTGGTGGAGTTGTTGGATATTTTCCAGAATTAAAACCAGGTTCTTCATTTACATATACTTCATACTGCCCCATAGATACTGAATGGGGAACAATGGAAGGGTATTTTGAAATGATTAGAGAAGATGGAACCGTATTTAATGCAATAATAGATAGATTTTTTCTGGTAAATAAAAAATTAATAGAGGATTAAATGCAGCATTTTACTAATGAATATTTAAAATTCTTCAACGAATTAAATAACAATAATAATAAAGATTGGTTCGATGTAAACAGAAAAAGATATACTAATTATGTCAGAGAACCATTTATTAACTTCACAACTGACTTAATTGCCAATATTTCCCTTGATGATAATATTACCATGCAAGCTAAAGATGCAATGTTTAGAATTAATAGAGATATACGTTTTTCTAAAAATAAAACACCCTATAAATCTAATCTTGGTGCATTTATAACATCAAGAACAAAAAAAGATAATTATTTTCCAGGTTTTTATTTTGAAATTGGAAGTTTTGGAATAACTATCGCAGGAGGAATATATGAAGCAGATAAAAATCATGTCTTGAGTTTTAGAACATACATTGCTAATAACTTAGAAGAATTTCAAGAACACTGTCAAGATAAAAACTTCATAAAATATTACGGTTTTTTGAGAGGTGAAAAAAATAAAATATTACCAAAAGAATTTAAAGATTTAGTTCCAACAGAGCCTTTAATAGCTAATAAACAATTATACTACATTGCTAATATTGATAAAAAAATGATAACATCTGATAAACTATTAGACCATTTATTAGAATACTACTATGCTGCAAAACCAATGAAAGATTTTCTTACTAAAGCAGTTACTTTTCTTTAAACTTTTTTATTCTAATCTCGTATTATCATTTATAAATTGCGTTGTGAAATGCTTCGGATACATCTTTGGTAAATAGATTTAGTTAATAGCTAATTTTTAAAACAACTTAAACCTATGTTTCAAAGAATAAAAATAAAATATGAAAATATTATTAATAATTCTATTATTAACAACTTACACAAATTCTAAAGAGCCAAAAGCAATTGCTACTGTCAATAGCAATAATGTAACAATTGGTGAAAATATTTTGCTTGATTTGGAAATACTAACATCTGACAAATATGATATTATTTTCCCCAATATGCTCGATACTTTAGCATCTTTTGAGATTTTAGGATTATCCAAAATAGATACCACTAAAATAAATGGAGAAATAAAATTAAAACAAGAATTATCATTAATTAAATTTGATAGTGGAAGGTATGAGATACCATCCCTAAAATTTGTTTATAAGAATCTCAACGATACAAATAAACTATCTGACTTTAGAACATTTTCTACAAAATCAATACCCATTTATGTAAATTCTATAGAAATTGATACGACACAAGGTTTTAAAGACATAAAACCATTAATAGACGCACCTTTTACAATTTGGGAAATTATAGATTACATAATTATATCAATTATTATAATTATACTTGTACTCTTAGGATGGTATTTTTATAAAAAATATATTAAAAATAGAAAAATCGAGAAAGAAGAATTAATATACGACCCCAAAATTCCTGCAGACATATTAGCAATAGAAGCACTAAAAAAACTTAAAGAAGAAAAAATATGGCAACATGGAGAATTTAAATCGTACTTTACAAATTTAACTGATATTTTAAGGATATATATTTTAAGAGTTTTTGAAATTAACGCTTTAGATATGACCTCTTCCGAAATATTAGAAAAACTAAATGGATCTTCAATTTCAGAGGAACCTAAAAACGAATTAAAATTTATATTGACAAACGCTGATTTAGTGAAATTCGCAAAAGAAAAACCAATACCTGAAGTAAATGAAAAAGCATTAGAATACGGATTTAGTTTTGTAGAAAACACAAAAAGTCTTATTAAAAAAGAAGAGGATGAAGAAGAATAAATGATTCCTAATTTTGAAGAAATAAAATTTGCAAATCCTGAATTTTTATGGTTGCTTTTACTGCTTCCACTTCTTGCTATTTGGCTGATTTGGAAAAATAAAAAAGTTTATCCAGAGTTGATATTACCAACAGCAGACGTTGTTAAATCAATAAAAAAAACATTAAGACAAAGATTTATATATTTACCTAATATTTTAAGAATTCTTGCTTTGGGATTCATTATTGTAGCAATTGCGCGACCTCAAACGTCTTCATCAAGAAAAAATGTCAAAAGCGAAGGTATTGATATAGTATTAACTCTCGATGTATCAACTTCTATGCTTGCAGAAGACTTCAAACCAAATAGAATGGAAGCAGCAAAAAAAACGGCAATAGAATTCATCGAAAAAAGACCTAATGATAGAATAGGACTCGTAATTTTTGCAGGGGAAAGCTACACTCAAATTCCAGTTACTATCGACCACGCAGTAGTTAAAAATGTTTTATCTCAAATAGAAACCGGAAAAATTAAAGATGGAACCGCTATAGGTGACGGATTATCTACTGCAGTCTCCAGATTAAAAGAAAGTAAATCTAAATCTAAAGTTGTTATTCTGCTTACTGATGGAGTAAATAATACTGGCTTTATTGCTCCGGAAACAGCTGCTGAACTTGCTAGAACATTTGATATAAAAGCATACACAATTGGAATTGGAACTATTGGAAAAGCACCATATCCAGTAAAAACCCCATTTGGAATTAGATACCAAAATGTAGATGTAGATCTCGACGAACCTACAATGCAGAAAATCTCAGATTTAACAAATGGTAAGTACTTTAGAGCAACCAATAATAAATCGCTTCAAAAAATTTACGACGAAATTGACGAACTCGAAAAAACAGAAATTGATATTGCTTATTTTAACGACTACTCCGAAGAATTTTTATTCTTTGCTTTAATCGGCTTTCTCTTAATTGCATTAGAACTTATTTTGAAATATACTTTTTTAAGGATTAATCCATAATGACACCAAGAAAACAAAACAATAAATCAACTTCAAGAAGAACATCTTCTTCAAACAAGAGAAATGATAAGCCGACTGAGAAGAAATCTTACGATAGAAAATCTTCAGCAGGTAAACCCTCAGAAAGAACATCATCTTATGGAAAATCTTCAGAAAGATCATCTTCTTACGGAAAGTCTTCTGATAAAGTATCATCTTATGGAAAGTCTTCTGCAGATAAAACAGCATCAAGAAAGCCATTCAAGAAAAAACTACTTAAAGAAGTAGTTAATAATAACTTGAAACGAGATGAAGACGGAACTGTAAGACTAAATAAATTTATTGCTGATTCCGGACTTTGTTCTAGAAGAAAAGCTGATGAACATATAGCCGATGGAGATGTAAGCATCAACGGAAAAATTGTAAAAGAACTAGGTACAAGAGTTACATTGTCAGATAGAGTTACTGTTAATGGAGACCCAGTCTCTTACTACACAAAAAATATATACATACTTTTAAACAAACCTAAAGATTCCATCACTACTACTTCAGATGAATTAGGTAGAAAAACAGTAATGGATATTGTAAAAAGAAGAGAAAGAATTTTTCCTGTAGGTAGGTTAGACAGAAATACAACCGGCGTTTTAATAATGACAAATGATGGTGAATTAGCCAATAGATTAACACACCCTTCGTATGAAATTGAAAAAGTGTACAAAGCAACTCTTGATAAAAAGCTAAACTTCGAACACGCTAAAAAAATAGCAGAAGGAGTAGAACTTGAAGATGGTAAAACAGCACCATGCTTTTTATTCATCGAACCAACTGATAATACAAAAATTACTATCGTCTTAAAAGAAGGTAAATACCGCGAAATAAGAAGAATGTTTGAGCATTTTGGATACATAGTAAAAAAACTAGACAGAAAAGAATTTGCTGGCTTAACAAATTCAGGCATAAAACGAGGTGATTATAGATTCTTAACTACAAAAGAAATTAATGACTTAAAGAAAAAAGTAAAAATGCTTCAGCCAAATAAATGATAAATCTCGATATGGTATAAGGTATTTATTAAAGTTCAACAAAAATAAAAATAGAATAAGATAAAAAACAGAAATAATTTCCAAAACTAATAGTGCTAATAATACTTTTAGTTAATATAATATTTGCACACAATACCAGCTATATTTTATAAAATATTGATAATAAAGTAGTTATAAAGTAAGAAAAATATAAAATAATCTATTTTTGCAAAAATTAAACTCATTTATAAGATCAATGAATAACTTCCATTCATTTAAGGTAGTTCAACAAAATAAACAAAAATGCTACTAAACTAAAAAAATATTAAATCTCTAAAATATTAAATCTTTCATTATGTCAATATTTTTTAGTAATTTTGGATTATTTTATTATACAACTATCTTTGCAAATGATTGATAAAAATCAAGAGAGTAATTTATTTCAGATACTTAACGAAATTCATAAAGAGTTGAAGAAGTATTACTATGCCGAACTTGAAAAAAATGGTATTTCATTACCAATCGAACAATTAAACGTTTTGCAATTTATTTATAATAATAATGGAGTTAAACAACAAGATATTGCTGATGCCACTGGAAAAGATAAAACTACAATAACCAGATTTTTAGATGTAATGTTAAAAAAAGGACTTATCATCAAAAAAGATTCTAAAATAGATACTCGACAAAAAATAATAACAATTTCTAAAAAAGGTAAACAAATTCTAAATCAAACATTAGACTTAACTAATTTATTTAATAAAAATATAGAAAACTTATTCACTAATAAAGAGCTTGCTCAATTCAAAAAGAACTTAAAAGGTATTCTCACTCCGTTTAATCAAGAGTCTTTATTTTAATTTAAAATCAATTAAATTTAAAACCCATTAAATAATTTAACGTAGTATAATTAAGCAAAAGCAAAAGAACCAAAAAGAAAAAAAGTAAAAAGGAAAAAAAATGTTACTATTTTTATTAATACAAATATTATTTTCAAGTGAAGTTTCTATAAATCCAAAAATTGTAAATGTTCAATCAGAAGTAATAATTGAATACAAACCCAATAAATTATTTACGGAAAGTATTTCCAAAAATAAACCATACTTAACGGCATATTTCTTTGAAAGAGAAAATACATTGCCTATTGCAGTTGAGTTTCAAGGCGAACCAATAGGGGATATGTTTAGATATTATATTAGGATAGATACTCTCTATAATTTTGTTATGTTCAAATTTTCGGATGGTATTTTTGATGATAATAATCAACAACAATATTGGGATATAGTAGTAAATAAATATGATAAGCCTGTTAAAGGTGCTTATTTAAAAAAAGCACTATCATACCTAGGTAATATGCCACCAAATATAAACCGGCTACCAGATTTAAAAATTGCTGAAGATAATATCAGAAAAGAATTAGAACTATTTCCTGATGATGTTGTTTCCGAAATTGCTTTAGTTCAAGTCAGATTTGACCAAGGTCTATTGAAAGAAGACGCATATAAAGATGAATTGAAAAATGTGCTAAATAAAAAAGTTGATTTAACAATTGAAAATAATGTAAGAGCAGTTTCAAGGGCATTAAAAACTGTTGGTTTTGCTGATAAATCAAACGAGATTGAATTAGAATTTGGTAAAAAATATCCAAAAACAGAACTCGCGCAAGAGCTTATAATGGCAAAACTAACTGAAGCGGAAGATTTAAAGTCTTTTGTAGGTATGTGTGAATTTTATTTAAAAAACTATGAAGATTCTCCACAAAAAGAAAGAATAATGCTAGCACTTGTTAGTGCATATCTTCAGAATGGAAATTATTATCCCTTAATGAAAAAATTAGAGGAATTTGATTTTATTTATCCAACTGTTTACTCAAAAATAGCAATGGAACTATCTGAGCTTTCTCTAACTAGAGGAGGATTAACAGGTATGGATTTAAAAAGAGAAGTTATTAATAATTATAGTAAATCAATAAAATTAATTGATTCGCTAATTACTTCAGAATCAAAAAAGGGTAAACCAAGATATTTTTCAAGAACTGAACAATTGATTTATAATTATTTACTTTCAGGAACACTAAGGCAAGGATTAGGCGAATTCTACTTAGAAATGAGAGAACTAGATAGTGCTGATTACTATTTAAAAAATGCACTTCTAAGATTAGATGATAAAGCAGAAACCTCACTTTATCTATCTTTAATAGAACTCAATAAATTAACAACTAACACAAAAGAAATATTTAAACTTGCTGAAAGAGCAATAATTGAGTCTAAATATAATGACACTATAATAAATATTTATACATCTCTAAAAGGTCACTCAACAATTGATTCTTTGTTTGATATGGGGCAAGAAAAACGAATTGAAAAACTGAAATTTGAGGAACTAGATTTTAAAATATTTTCTGGATTGTTCAAAACAACCGAAGATTTATACAAAGATATTGAAAGTGATACAGCAACATATAAAATTATATCTTTTTTCTCCACATGGTGTGGTCCTTGTCAAGCAATGGTTCCATCTTTAGAAGAATTGGAAGCTACTATTAAAGATAGTATTAATCCTTTATCAGTAGATTTGTATGCAATAAATGCTTGGGAAAATCCAAAAAATAGGAATCAATTAGTAGCAGAATTTTTAGACGAATTTGAGCCAAAATATACTGTTTTGATAGATGAAACATCAATAATACCTCAAAAATATGGAGTTACTGGCTTGCCCGTTACATTCATATTAGACAAAGAGACAAAGATAAAATTTAAGATAGAAGGATTTGACAGCCAAGCGGATTTTGTAAGAAAATGTATGGATAGGATAAAATATCTGCAAAATAAGAATAGTGTTGTTACGTCAGTAGAATAGATTAAAAATACAATTAGAAAAAAATATTTTTAAAAGTTCTTAAATTTGGGGATGATATGGATTCGACTGAAAGTGGATGATTGTCGGTTGCATGCAGTGCTGCGAACCGTTTCGGCACTTAAATACACACGGTTTCAATAATAATCGCAAACGATAATTACGCTTTAGCTGCCTAAAAATATGTAGCTCGTTGGTATAAAGGAAGCCGTCTCTCATTTCTTATATCGACGTCGCAAAAGGGAGACTTAGGATTAAAGTAGCAATGGGCTTTATTCCGAAATTAACATTGCTGGCTTAGAAACGCCTGTCTTTTGGCTAAGTTCTAAGTAAGACAAAGAAAAAAAGACTAAGCATGTAGTAGTTGCTTTTTGAGACTTTTAGGACGCGGGTTCGACCCCCGCCATCTCCACTAAATACAACCATAACTTATTATTTTTCAACGAGTTATAGTTGTATTTTTTTATGTAGTACCCATAATAGCACCCATATCATTGAAATTTTCATACAAAAGATATATTTAATATTTAATTAATACCTAATTCAAATTTACCAATTTATTCCTACATCTCAAAAAAATAATATCATACCATTAGTTTTTCTAATTGATATTTTACTTTTCTCCAATCTGGAATATGCTCTTCAAGTAACATATAGAAATCAGAGCTATGATTGAAATGTATTAAATGGCATAGCTCATGAATTATAACATATTCAATATAACGTTTATTAGCTTTGATTAACTCTGTATTTAATACAATATTTCTATTCTTACCACATGATCCCCAACGTTTATCCATCCACCTATATTTCATCACTGGTGTTTCTTTTGCAAATACTGATGAGGACGCTACACATTTGTTAAAGAGATACCTAAATACTTTATCTGCTTTTTCACAATACCAGTTCTTTAGCAGTCTTTCAACATTCACTTTATCTTCTATATCTTTTGTAAACACTTGTAGATTACCTGATACTAATTTTACATTTTGATTTTCTGATTGTATTAGTTTCAATCTATATTGTCTTCCAAGATATAGATGAGTCTCTCCACTTAAAAATTTTCTTGATGGAGTAATAGGATGAAACGATAAGAAGAAATCTTTCTGTTTAGTAATCCAAGAGGCCTTTGATTTGACTTTCTTTTTGATAACATCTATATCTGCACCATGAGGTGATATTACCTCTACTGATACATCTGGATTTACTTTAATACCTATAGTTTTCCTATTAGAATAGGTTAAATCAAAGTAGATCGTAGATGAACCATATTTTATATTCTCTGTCATTTCTATTTGTTAAATTTTATTTTAGCTATTTTAATACATTCAGTAATTAACTCATCAATTTTATCCCAGTTGGCATCTAACTTATATTCTTTATGTAAATCAAAAATCCTATCACCAGCTTCAACTTGAATTTTTCCTATAATATCTTGATTACTTACCCAATCTATTACCAAAATATTATTCTGGTAAATTATCTCTTGTATTAGATCAAAAATAATCAAACTAACATCTGAGTGAAAATCATTTTTACTATCATCTATATTATTGAAAATTGCTTTACTATGATTAGAAAATGCAATAGCAGTATCATTTCCAGCAAGTTTAGAAGGTATATTTTCTGACCTACCCTCTAAAAATTCTTTCTCGAATTTTTTGGCTTTGAGTAGATACTCTGCTTCATTTAATCTTTGCTGGTGATAATCATGTATAGTTTCTTTAATGAGATCTGCAAACTTTTTAAAGTAAATCGGATCTTCTTCCATTTTCAAATTAATATGCTTTAATGTTCTTGAAGCTATATGGTCAGCTTTGGCAGCACTACCAGTTAACTTCTCAACTTCCGATTCTCTTTCTTCTTTGTTGAATATGTCAATCATATCAGTTATTTTCTCTATCTCACCTTCTGTTGATATATGTTTATCTATAAGTTTCTGAATCTGTGGTTCAAACTCTTTAAAACTAATTTCATCATTATACCTTCTCTTTACATTTATCCTAAGCTTTAAGAAAAATCTAGCATCTTCTTTATAACCGTGTATAATTCTAACATCTGTGTTTGAAACAAAGTAAACTGAAGATAATGCCATTTTAAGTAATCGGCTATATTTGCTAACCTTATCATAAAAGTCATCTCTTATTTTTTCATCAGCAAGGATTTCTTCATACATTGTAGCTTCAACATTCCTACCTTTTAGAGTTTTGAATATATCCCACAAATTAGAATGGGCTTGAGGTAATTTCTTAATCTCTTCAATTATGTTAGTAAATGTTCCTTTCAATTCTTCTGGATCAAACCCTTCTAATACTGAATATAGACCAATTGCATCATCTAAGTTTTCTAAGTTACCATAGTAATCGATTATATACCCATATTCTTTCCCTGGGTATCTTCTATTGACTCTGGCAATCGCTTGGAGAAGAGTATGTTCTTTCATTTGTTTACATAGATAAAGTATCGTAGTAGCAGGAGCATCAAAACCAGTTAATAGTTTAGCAACTACAATTAATATCTCAGGTATATCATTGTGTTTAAAGCTATTTATTACATTTTCTTCATATAAATCTAAATTTCCATACTTATCAATCATATCATTAAAATACTCATCTTCATTGCGTTTGTCATCATTAACATTATTAAAAGGATCAGTAACGCCCTCACGTTGATCTGAGCGAGAAACAATTACATCAGAACTTACCCTGCCTATTTCATCTAAATATATTTTGTATTTTATTGCAGTCTTAATATCTGGTGCAACAAGCATAGCTTTTGCATTGTATTTATGACCTTTTGTTTGAAAATATTCTGTATAATGTTCGCTAATATCCCAAGCTCTTTCATAGATTATTTTATCAGCTTTGTTAAGTTGGTTCTTACTATTGAACTTTTTCTTTAAAGATTCTTTCTCTGAATCGGTTAAGTATTCTGTTATTTTTTCAAACAAGCGATTGATTGGGTTTTCATCGATACTATACATATTATGTCTGCCCTCATATAATAATGGGACAACAGCTCCATCTTCAACAGCTTGAAGCACTGTATATGGGTTACCAATATACCCGCCAAATTTCTCGGCAGTGTTTTTCTCTTTCTTCATTAGTGGTGTCCCAGTGAAAGATAAAAAACAAGCATTTGGGAATACTCTTTGCATGCTCACATTAAAGGATCCATATTGTGTTCTATGCCCTTCATCTATCATTACAAATATTTCAGTAGAAGTTAGTGGATATTCAATTTGTTTTACTGCGGCTTCAAATTTATTTATAACCGTTGTAATTACAGCATCTGAATTAGATGTTAATAATTCAGACAACTTACTTCCAGTTGTTGCTCTAATAACATCTTTACCGCAATTCTTAAATGTGTCTTTGATCTGTTTATCTAAATCTACTCTGTCAGTAACTAATATTATTTTTGGGTTTTTAATATCACTCAATGCTATCATCTGAGCCATCATTACCATAGTTAGCGATTTACCACTTCCTTGGGTATGCCAGATAGTTCCACCTGCTCTTCTTCCAGTATTATCAAATTTAGAAACTCTTTGCAAAGTATTCTTTATCACAAAATATTGTTGGTAACGTGCTAATTTCTTTTTTCCTTCATCATATAAAATGAAATTTCTAATTAAGTCTAATAGTCTTTCTTTGCTACATAGATTAAATAAAAGTTCATCTTGTGCTATTACTTTTCTTGTTTCTTCTTCTAAACCATCAAAATATGATTTAACATATTTAAACCTTTCTGAAAATAATTCTGACTTTTGCTCTACTGATAGTGCCTTGTTTTTTAACTCTGATAGTTTCGAGATATATTCTTCTTCTGGATAACCAAATAAATTTAGTTTGTTCTTAAATTGCTCTTTCCAAACTCCCCAATAATCTTTTTCTGTTGCTGTGGTTGCATAGGAGCATTCTAAATCTGATGCGATGCTAATAAGAACTTGAGAATAAACATACAAAGACCTAATTCCATCTTTGGTTTGATTTCTTATATGTTGCTCTTGTGCTAATTCATTTGGTGTCTTATTACCTTTGACTGCTGGACTTTTACACTCAATAATTACTAATGGAATACCATTTATAAATAGAACTAAATCTGGGCGATAATGTTTCTCTGAGCCATCTCTTTTGACTGAATATTCTTCTGTAACATGAAATACATTGTTCTCAGGATTAACCCAATCTATGTATTTAATAGTATGGCTTTTCTTGTTACCATTAACAGTTTCCTCGAATGCTTTACCTAATATCAGTAAATCATACAGATATTGATTTGATTTTATAAAGCCATCTTGGATAGGATAATCTCTCAATGCTAATATTGCATTATCAATATTAGATTCTGAGAAGTCATACTTTTTCCCTTTTCTCTCGAATTTGTTAATTTTCTCAATCTGAGCTTTTACTACCCCCTCTAACAAAACTACGGAATTTTTATCATTTCTAAGTTTTGATGCTTTGCTCGGTGAAATATATTCATAGCCCATATTTATCAGCATCTGTAATGCTGGGATTTGGCTAACGTGGTCTTCAGTAAACAATGGTGTTTTCATTTTGTTTTATTTTTTTTTATTAACATTGCAACATTTTAATTTTTTATCCGTAATTTTGTAAAAGACGACTTTGCTAAACTGAATAGTTTAGTTGAGCCGCAAAAATCAAAATATGTCCCCTGGTTCTTAAACCAGGGTTTTTTATTTTCTTACAATTCCTAACTCATCTTCTGTAGAAGCTTCTTTCAAGAGTATTGGATTTAATGAATCAAAAAATTTTTCAACCCTATATTTTTTTAAACTACCTTTAGGAAATTCTCTCCTATATAATAAATGGACAATAGTATCAACAGCTTGAATAAAATAAGAATGTTGTGAGTCACGCATTATTACATCTTCTATAATATTGTTTGTTGGGATATTTCTTGGTGCAGAATATCTTGAAGGTATTGGATTATACACTCTCATTTTTCTTAATAATCCTCTTACTAAAGGTTCATTTCCATCATCAGAAATAATAATACCTTTCTTTTTTGATTTTTTTAGAAAAGTATCATACCTTTGTATCATTCTTGACCAAGCAAGCTCTTGATAATCATTAGAACTATTAATCTCATTTTTATTTAAGCTTATATTTATTACTTTTGAAGTATTAAATATTGAAGGAATTTCATTAGATGTTATTCTTAAGATTTCTATCCTATCCTTTTTCTTAATTTTTTTATATTCCTGAGTTTTATTAATTCTAATTAATTCAGATGCATGAATTTCTGTTTTTAATAAAAGTCCGAAATTAGACTTTAACATATTTCTATATTTTTTTAATCTATCCAAACAATCTGACCAATCATCAAAAGATACAATTAATCCACTTAACATAAAATGAGGAGAGTTTTGTTTGTTATATTCTCCTGGGTCACCGCTTTCATCAACATAAAGTATATACATTATTTCTCCTCATCAACATTCACTCTCACTTCCCCAGTCAGTAGTTTATGCATTAGACCTTTCTTCTGGGTTTGGAGTTGTGATAAATATTTTTCATATACTTTTATTTCTTCATCTACTGTTGTGAGGATTTCAGCAATTGCTTTTTGTTCTTTTAGCTCAGGAAGATGTATTTTCAATAAAGAAAATTCTTTATAACTTATTTGTTTACCATCTCTAATTCCATAAATGATAGTATTTAATTTACTTATAAAATCCTGAGTTTTCATATAATCTTTATAGAACTCCTTTGAAATATTTATTACTTCTCTAAGAACTGTGTATGCAGGGCTTACAAGACCTTCGTAATTTGAATATTCTATTCCACCTTGAAATGATCTTAAGCTAATGACAAAATCTCCTATTTCTACTTTTTTATAATTAGTTAATGTTGATTTATCATACTTAATATCAATACCTGTTTCACTTCGAGGAATAACACCTCTATCTTGTGTTGCTGATAAAACTTCTAATTTACCATCATGGTTTTTATTAGTATGGTTTGAAAATATTTCAGATGCATTCACTATCTTCCACTTTCCAGTAAAACCTTTCAATCGAGTTTTGCCAGTTAGTAATACCTGCATCAACCCCTTTTTACGAAGTTTTAATTTCTCTATTAATTGTTCTGTATTGGTTATTACATCATCCCAAGAAGATAGTATTTCTGCTATCTTTTTCTGCTCTGGAAGTGGTGGAAGAGGGATTATGAATTTTTTAAAATCTGAATTATTAATTGAGTTTATCGTTGCTCCAAGATTTTTATAAACATTTTTATTATAGAAATCTGTTTGAAATAGTTGATATAGATACAAATTATATTTACTTCTATATACTGCCATAAAAGCTCCAAATGCAACTCCAGATACATCTTTAGTTATTAAAGCATTTTTTCCAATTAAATTTTTACTTCCATTTCTTACACAAATTAAAATATCATTTCTTTCTACTTTATTAAATTTATTATCTTTTATATCAACAAATACATTGTCATTTAAGATAATTATACCGTTTTTAATATTAGATGACCTTAAAACTAATGTGCCATTTGAATTTATCATATCAGGTGAATATGTTAAGCCATTTAAAAGTTGACCAAGTTCATCAAGTAATTTCAAATCCCATTCATCAGGAATCCACCCCAACTTAGTATTTTTATAACCTTTACGGTTTTCGTTAGCTTTGCTCATTTATTATGATACCTATTTTTCATTATTAATATTAGTATTAAAGTAATCCCAAGAATGAGGTAATTTTTCCCCAAACTCAATATATCTTGGATTAGCATTAAAAACGATTAAGTGTTGCCTTGTTCTTGTCATAGCAGTATAGATTAGTGAATCCATTTCACTATCAGCCCAATTAGTTTTTTTGGGAATATAAATAATAACATTCTTTAACTCCCAACCTTTAAAACTATGTATTGTAGATATTTTCAACCTTGAATCACCCATCCAAAATGATCTTTTATTCTTAGTTAAATTTTCATCTCCATCGAAGACATTATTAGTTTCGATGTTCATTTTATTAAATACGGATATACATTCTTTCCCATGATATTTATCAGGAACCATAATAATTATGTCAGACGGATTTTGTTCTTCAGCTTTTAATCTAATAAATGCTGTTTTCACTTTTCTTAACCAATCAGAAGGTTTAATATTTTGCCAAACATATCTTTCAACTTCAAACAATTGAAGATTTTCAACGCTTTCATATTTTACTTCTTGACTTAAATCAAATTCTTCAGAAAATAAATTTGTAATTTCAGCTATTTTTGGTGGCAATCTAAAAACAGTTTTCAACTCAATCCAATCTCCGAACTTATCACGACCTGATTTTCTTTTATCTAACCAGTCCATATCTCTTTGATATACGTTTTGTTTCTTATCACATACAACAACAACTTCATCTCTTTCTGTTAAGAATTCTTGTAATAATTCATACCATTCAAAATAGTAGTCTTGACCTTCATCAATCAAAACAGCATCATACTTTTGAAATTCATTATTCTGGATCGCAAGTGATACTTCATCTGTGATAATTTTTTTAAATAAATCCTCACCTGCTCCTTCTGGCCACTTTTTATCAAATTCATTTAATATATCTGAGCAAAAACCGTGAAAGTGACTAAGTTTAAACTTATCCCAAGAGAAATTGAAAGGAGCTCTTTGGATCATATCTCTGATATAATGCCATAAAGTTATGTTATATGTTAATATTAACACATTAAACCCTAATGATGCTAAGTGAGCAGCTCTATAAGCTAAAATATTAGTTTTACCACTACCAGCAACACCCCTTATTCTCTGATGACCTGATTTAGGAAAAGCAAATTTTTCTTGTTCCTTTGATAGTTTCAATGGAATACCTTGTTCAATAGAATGAAAGGGTGGTTTTAGCCAAAAAATAAGATCATCATTCCAATTTGATTTCCAGTATAAACTTTTAGTATATTTAGAATCTGGTATAATTTTACTTATATTCTCATCTTTCTTCAATAATTCAAATCCAAAAGCAGAATATGTATTATCCAAAATATGATCATGAAATAAATCATCTATTTCCTCACTACTTGCTTTGTGGAAATAGACAGAGGTTTTAACCATTCCATAACTTCTTCTATTTTTATCTATACTGTCACCAATAATTGGAGCAAGTTGACCAATCAATATTTTCTTATAATGATCAACTTGTTTTAAAGGAGATTTAATATAATATTTCCCTTTACTATCACTAACACAAAACTCATCACCTTCCCAAGAATAATGATCTAAATTCCAATCTTTAACTTCAATAATTTGAAGCCCAACTAATGGATTAAATACAATAATATCAGGTCTTGTTCCATTCAGATAAGGTTGCACAAATATCAACCAACCATTATAATTTTTTAGTCCTGAATTATCGTTCCAGTTTTGATCTTTCGGAAGATTTTTATCCAAATAGTCAAGAAGAAATTCTTCACCATCAGTTAATGGTTGCTTGAATTTAGCAATTTCTTCCCAACTTGGAATGACTCTATTTGATAATTTGTTAGTCAATTGATTATCCGTTTAGTCCTAACTCGACCAAATACTCATCTAACTTTGCTTCTACTATCTTTAATTCTTTCTTCAAATTTACTATATCATCTTGAACATCTTTTAGGTCAACTGGTTCTTCTTCTTCAAAAGTATCTACGTATCTTGGGATATTGAGATTATAATCATTTTCTTTGATTTCACCTATACTTACTATTTTGGAATATTTATCAATAGATTTCCAGTTAGAGTAAGTATCATATATTTTGTCTATATCTTCTTGACGTAGTTTATTTTGATTTTTACCACTACTGAACTCACTACTGGCATCAATAAAAATCACATCAGAACCAGCTTTTCTATTTTTTTCAAATATTAGAATACATGCAGGAATACCAGTCCCGAAGAAAAGGTTAGACGGTAGCCCTATTACTGCTTTTAACAAACCTTCATCTATTAATTTTTGCCTTATAGTTCCTTCTGAACCACCACGGAACAATGCACCATGTGGTAGAACTATTCCTAATCTTCCATTTTCATTAAGAGTTTCAATCATGTGAGTTAGGAAAGCGTAGTCACCTTTAGATTTTGGTGGAACCCCACGGTGAAAACGATTATACCTATCGCTAGCAGCATTTTCTGCACCCCACTTGTCTAAAGAAAACGGAGGGTTAGCTACCACTCTATCAAACTTCATTAGATTGTCATGCTCTAATAGTTTTGGGTTATTAATAGTATCGCCCCATTCAACAGTAGCATTATCAAGTTGATGTAGGAATAAATTCATTCTTGCTAATGCCCAAGTTGAACCATTTATTTCCTGCCCATATAATGATACATTTTTAGATTTTACTTGTTTACCAGCTTTGATTAGAAGAGATGCTGACCCACAAGTTGGATCACTTATTCTATTACCTTCTTCTACTTCCACAAGCATTGCTAATAGAGTAGAAACTTCTGCTGGTGTATAAAACTCACCTGCTTTTTTCCCAGCATCACTCGCAAAATTTGAAATCAAATATTCATAGGAATCCCCTATCACATCATCACCTTCAAGATGAGACGGTCCAAGTTCCAATTCGGAGAAATCTGTTAATAGGTTTTTCAGTCTTCTGTTTCTATCTTTTGTCTGACCCAGATTAGATTCTGAGTTAAAATCTATGTTTCTAAAAACACCGTCTAACTTTTCTCTATTAGATTCTTCGATCCCTTCTAAAGCGATATTAATAATTTCTCCCAGATTATCTTCATTTCTTTTCTCATAGATATAGTCAAATGTGCAGTCATCTGGAATCTTAAACCTATCATAAACCATCGCCCTTTTAATACGAGCTTCATCTCCATCATATTTCTTAATGTATTCTAATTTTCTTTCTTTAGTAACATCTGTTGTATATTTTACAAACAACATTGTCAGTATATAGTCCTTATACTGCGAGCCATCAATTGTGCCTCTGAAACTATCGCATGCCTTCCAGACTATGCTATTAATCTTTTCTTTCGTGAATTTCATTTTCACAGTCCTTTATAAATTTTTTTAAATTGTATTTTATTTCTTAATTTGATTTTTTCTATTATTTTTTTCTCAATCAATAATTGTCTTTCCATAATTTCCCAAAGTTTTATAATCTCTTCTTGCTCCTTGATAGAAGGAATTATAACTGGAGTTTCTAAAAGATCTTTACTTCTGAGAGTTGGAATAGTGCTACCTTCCAAATTTGAATTAATATACTTATCTTTTAAAAACATATTAAATTGTAATTCAAAATATTTTGATAATATTATCTTTGGATCTAATGAAATCTTATAAAATAATGATGATGGTATACAATCTCCATAACTAGAATCATAACTCCAAGCAAATATTCTATATCCTTTTCCAGTTATTATAATATCATTGTTTTTAAGTAGGAATTTATCTAATACTTTTTCATTTGGTCTATTTATAAAACTATCATCAAATTCATCCACCATTCTAAAGTCGTCATCAAAATGCTTTGCAGTAAGATATTTTATATCGCCTTCAGCATTCTTATTAGTATGGTACCCATATCTAAAATCAGCAAATTGCCTTAGTTTCTTATTCATAAAATCACCTTTCGTTCAATAATATGTTACAAACCTAATTATATTTTATTTAATATGCAAATTTTATTTTTTTTTTTTAAAATAATATATTTGTAAATTCGTTTTTAATTCAGTAGCAGTATTCCAAAAGTATTTTTTGTGTATATTGATTTTTAAAAAACTAAATATGTTAAATTTTTTATAAAGAAAAAAAATCATATAATTAAGAAGAAGGCTAAGGGCTATCTTAAAAATAGTGAATTGTTAAATGAATTAATATTGTCAAAAGAGCAGGACAAGTTGACTAAGGAAGCTTTGGGTATGTTTATTATTATGGTAAACAGAATTTCTACAACTTTATCATACGAAAATCCTGATGATAGGAATGATGCCAAACAAGTAGCAATAATAAAATGTTTATTGTATTGGCGAAACTTTAACCCAGAGAAATCAAACAACCCCTTCTCATATTTTACGCAGATCATTAAGAATGGTTTCGCTGAAGGGTTTAAACAACTACATCCTGAAAAAGATAGAGAAGGTAGATTAATATCACTGAATGAGATTCAGTTTTTAGAGAGAATATAAGATGAAAGTATATATTAAATATACAATTTTTAATTTAATGTAAAGAGATGGATATGTCTAAAAAACAATCTAGAAATAAGATTAGCCAAAAGAATAAGGCTAATAGCGAAGATGGACTATTAAAAGATAATAGTTCTGGAAAAGGGGTAATCAGAAGATTAGATCCCACAAGTAACAAAGATGATCTATCAACAAAAGATAGTTCAAACAATAGGGTGACAAAAGGATTTGACACCTTAAAGGATACAGAAGAACTATTAAATGTTAGTAGTTCTGGAAAAGGGGTAATCGTGAGATTCGACCCCAAGAGTAATTATCATATAGAAGCAGTTGCAACACAGCTGCTCAACATTGAATTTTCTATCAAAGAAAATGAAGATGAATATGGTAAGCTTGAAACTATTGTAAATTATCTAAAGCATTCAAATAGAAGAGTGTTTAATATTTATAATAAAAATAATTTCAAGAAAAGACTAGCTCAATGTAATGATAGAGATGAGTTATATCATCCTATAAGAGATAGAATGGATTATTCTATAGATGAAAGAATTACAGGTGAATTTATAAACAATGTCTTTTCAGAAATTGATGAGGATGATAGTTTATATTTACTATTCGTAGAATTCATTGAATTCTTAGAATTTGAACATAGAGGTATTTTCCAATACATGGCAGCAAAGGCCTATATAGATGATTTTCTAGTAGAAAATTAGCTTCTCTGTTATATACAATTCTTCCACTTTATTTAAGTTAATAGTTTAGTAAGGTGGAGGAGTATTTTTTGTGATGCAGATTGTATCTATAATAAAAGATATGAATTAGTGATTATATAAAAATATGAAAAAGTAATTATGAATAAAATAATATATGATACAGTTGACGAAATGAATTGGTGGTGTTATGATGATATTACTGATCTTTGGACTATCAAACTACCCAGAGAGATTGCTATAAAGATTCTGGAATGTAAGTCATCTAAGATAAATAAATACAAAATGATGATTTTCACTAGTTACCTACTTAATAGTTTAGATTTAAAATCTGAATATTATAATTATCTAAATAAAAAAACACTATCATTAAAAGGTAAAGATAAAAGAAAACATTTAAGAAAATTTGAATTTGGGACAGAAGTTAAATATGTAAACATTAATACAGGGTTACTAAGAGAATATTTTGGTGGGAGTTATAAGAAATCAGTTATCAAACCTTTAAAAGACATACAAGTAATTGAGTCTGATAGAAAATATTTATCAAGATCAAAATCATTAGGTTATACAATTAATACATTAGGTTGCAAAGATAATCAAATAATGATTGTAATAGATAGTAAAACCTATAATGATAAAATAAGAGAACTAGATAATGAACTTTCTGAAAGAAAATTTGGAAGAATTTCTCCTACTCATAAGTATATAATTGAAAATCTTAATAAATTTCATATTGACACAGAATTACTATCATCAGAAGATTTAAATCTCTATAATAATTCTAAGAAAGAAATTGATAGAATTAATTCTGAAAACAATAACTTCAATTTTAGATGGTCAAGATTATACACTAAGTTTACTAATATGAAAAAAGAGCTTAGGCCATATTTGAGAATAAAAAATTCAAATGAGAAGTTAATTGAAATTGATATTAGCAACTCATACTTATGTATGTTGATATATCATATTGAACATTTTGAATTAAAGATAGAAGGATTTGGTGGTTATACAACCAAACATGATAGTTTTTTTAAATTTAAGAATGATGTTATTAATGGAAAAATATATGATGATTTAGCAGATTCGATTTTCAATGGTGATAGAAGATTAGCTAAATCAATTGTATTCAGAGTGCTCTTTTCATCTTATTGGGTAAAAAGAAAAGGTAACAAGCCTATTGATAAATATTCAGATTTAAGTAAATACCAGATATTAGTTAGTGAATATATAATAAAAAAATATATTAGTGTAGGTCTATATATTAAAGATAAAATATCAAGAGATTATTTACGAATGTTCTCAATCGAATTATCTATGATTGAATCGAGATTTATGTTTGATAATTTTCTAATTAAAATTAAGGATATACCATTTGTTACTATACATGACTCAATAATTATACCTGATCAACATAAAGAATATGTGTTAGAGATTATGAAAGAGACATCTTCTGAATATTTTAAATTCCAGTTACCACTAAAAGTAAAAACTCTATGAGTAATCGAATTGATATACAAAATGAAAAATCTGTATTAGAATTTTTAAAAACTTTGAAAGTAAAGTTCCACTATGAGAATAAATCCTATAGCATAGCTAAATATAATGATGTATATATATTCAATTATGAAGTTAATATTCAAGGAGATTTAGATTTAAGCAATTATAAATTTAAGGAGTTTCCAATACAATTTAACCATATTGAAGGAGATTTTATAGTTGCTGGTGTAGGATTGGAAAAACTTACTGGATCTCCTAAAGTCGTTACTGGATCTTTCGATTGTTCCAGGAACAAAATTACTTCTGTTGCTTTTGGACCACATAATGTTGGTGGTGATTTTCTATGTAGCTATAATAAAGTTAAAAATCTAACTTTTAAAAATCAAACCTTTATCAATGGTGATCTGGATATTAGTAATAATCAAATTGAAACAATTAAAAGAATGCCAGAATTCATAGCTGGTAGTATTAATCTCAGCAATAATAAAATCAAAAAACTTCAGAATTTTCCTTCAGATTATAGTGGTGACGTTAATATAACCAACAATAAATCTATTACCTCATATAAGGGTTTACCATATAACTCAACTATCATAATATAATGTTTTAGATTCATATATCACTTCTCACTATCCTTATATTTTACAATATATTATAATGAACTAATCAATATAGTTAACTGAATTATACATTTTTTTTAAAATCGTGCAACATATATAAGTGGATACCCAAAAATATTATATATAATATATTGCTTTTTTACTTGATATATTAGTAATATTATCATAAAATCAATAAAAGCATAGGAAATTCAAAAAAAAAAAAAAAAAAAAAAAAAAAAGGGACCACTATTTTTAAAAATTATAGGTAAAGGTAAATCTTAACTGATCTAAAAATCCATAATTAATAAATTCTACTATTTCAATATTCGTAAAAGTTCTCATAGTAGCTATTGATAATAAATTTATACTTGACAGTAATTTTAATTTATATGGAACTAATTGTTTATACGCAATTCTATTAGAATCTCAAATAAGTTTAAACACTATTATAGGAATTAATATTTATAAATATCAAGATAGAATATATTATTAGAATGCAAATAAGCAATTGTAAGTAGAGTGAATTGAAGAATAGATAAAATGTATGGCTTGTTGTTTTAGAATTGTTAGAATAGCTCTATTAGAGTTTAAAGATTGTATGATTAGTTTACCTGGGGTTGATATAAAATAATATAATGATTAAATTTAAAGACAATAGATATATGTAGGATTTATTCTGTTAAGAAAAGTATATTTAGACATTAAATATTATATTAGATTAGCTTGTAATTCCTCTCAGTAACACTTTATTAAAATAACCATAAGAATATACTGATTTTAGATTTTGGGGGCGTAGAAGAGATTGTATGGCTCAATTGGGATTGTTTCTTCTAACAATCTATTTGCTGGTGTTTGAATTTCTATTATTCAGCTGATTCAAGTGTTCCCAGATGATCACTTTGGCTAATGTATCAAGTCTACAATAATTAAGTATAGACTATACATGATTCTATTTAGACTAATTGTATATTACTCAAAACTACCATAGCATACCTACGCTTTTTTTTGGCATCTTCTTTTTTATGTTAAATAAAACAATTTACAAAAGATATAATTGGTTTTGAGTTAATAATAACTTCAAAGTCTACATATTCTGTTTTGTTATTATTAGATTGTTATCGAGCAGAAGAATTAGAAAGATAATCTACATAGAGATGAGTTATCATTTAATATGGTATTAACTTTATATTAAAATGCTTTATATATTGAATTAAGAGTATTGTTAACTTCTTACTGATTTTTTAGATTTTTATTTAAGCTAGGTATATAAAACATCTCCTTATCAAAAAACGTAAATATAACAGAAAAATTGTCCTTAGCATCACTTAATAATCGTTCCTCGATTTGTTTCATTGCACTTTCGTTTGAATCCGATGTGTTTAATATTTGCTGCAAATGAAAACCGTTATATAAATTATGAACGCCATCAGAACAAATCAAAAACAAGTCTGAAACATCTAAATTCTCCTGTGTAAATGATTCTATTTGAGAATGCTCAACATCACCTTGAACTGAGCGAGTTACAACATGTTTATACTTACTAATTTGCTTTGGATCTTTAATTGAACCATTTTTAATCACTTCATTCATTAGAGTATGAGAAGTAGATTCTCTTATTAGTCTATTGTTTTTGTAATGAAAGATTTTTATATCTCCAACCCAAAAACAAATAGCTTGGTTGCCTTGTAAAATAACTCCGCCGACTGTAGCACCAATTTTCGTCTTATTCTTTTCTCTATGTTGTCTTAAGGCTAGATTTGCTTTGTTAATCGCTTTCTGAATTTGTGCTTCATCAACTTTTTTAATCGTCATTAAATATGTCAATATATTTTCAGCTACCATTTTTGAAGCAATTTCACCATCTTCATATCCACCCATACCATCCACAATTAGATAAAGATTTGTTTCATGATTAATTTTCTGAACCAAAACAAAATCCTGATTAACTTCTCTTTTACCTTTATGTGAAAAAACTATTGATTTCATTTACCTCCGGTAGCTTTAATAGTCCCACCACCATGTTTGGTTACTCTAGGTCGAGTAGAAATCTTAATAGGCTTGGTTGTAATACTCCTTTCGGATGCTTTCGTAGCCCATAAAAACCCTTCACCAGTAATTAAAGCACTCATATCTGCTGCTCCCAAAGTTGACAATTGAGTAATAGATTTTTGAATATGCTTTAACCATTGAGGACTGTTAAACTTGTGAAGTAACACAATCGAACTTAATTCAATTATTTCATTAGGTAAACTTGGTGGATCCTGACTAGCAATCATAATACTAACTCCTTTGTGTCTCATTTCACGAATTGCATTTACAATATTTCCAGTCAATTCTTTGTTATCCATATATTTATGAGCCTCATCAAATACGATAAACTTATTAAAGTGAGCTCCATTTACATTTTTCACCGCCGAAAAAATATTGAGCATTATGACAAACAGACCTAACGCTTCGTCTTTTACTATAAACTCGTCACGTAAATCAACTACAATCAACCTGCCTGGTTTTAAAGAATTACGTAGTATGAAGCTATCATCGATGTATTCTCTAGCAAAACTTAGTTTTTGACGAACAAGTGCCTTTTGTGAGTTTGAAAGTAATGCAGAAGCTTCCACGCTATCAGTAATACCGTCAATAGTAATGTTTCTTCTGTGTTCTTTCATTATGGCTTTTAATTGTTTTATATAAGCAGAATCATTACCTACCGCTCCTAATATGAACAACCAATCTTGCACATTTAGCTCTTTAGAATTAAAAGCTATTGGCAATACTTCAATGGAAGGATATTCAGCCTGTCTTTCTTCAATTTTATCCTTTGGAGTAAGAATAATTACATCTTCAATTTTATCCGGATTTGCACCATATCTCTCTTTTAGCTTTTTGAGTTCCTCTTCTTTATCATTCGGATAAATCATGGATGTAAATTCAGGTTCATAATCCATACTTTCACTGTAGTGGAATATAACTCCTGCAAGCGGAGAAGGTAATACATTTACCTTACTAAATTGCTTTAATACCATCTCTGAAATGGCTCCAATAGTATAACTTTTACCACCACCTTGAATCCCAAATAAGCTAATTGTATTGGTTTCGCTGAAATCAATCGCAATCTTTTTCCCATGTAGGCTTTCACCTAATATACCATATTGATTACTTGGTGAGTTTCTTCCTATAAGAATATCAAATTCCGGACTCTCGTGGTTTACATCAACCGATTCATACTTTGATAATGGTTCAACTGGAATTTCTGCTACAGTTATATCTTCTATTTCAATTTGTTCGATGATGAGCTCATCAATAGTTGCTTTTTCTTCTTTTACCATTTCTTCATTTCGCTCTTTAACTTCTAGTTCATTACCTTTTGATTTAAAAATCTGCATAAAGGGCTTTAAGGTTGTGTTTCTACCTATTACGGAACTTAATTCAACATCTAGCTCATTATCTTCAAGTCTATTTGTATTCAAGTCAGAATCAGGATCAAGAATTTCCTCGATTAATCTTCTTCCAAATATGAAGAATGTCAATTCATTATCCAGAACTTCTTTTTGATGTTTTCTTTGAGCAGAAAAGTTGAATATTAATCCTAATTGATTAAACTTTAATTTAAACCCTTTATCGAGGTATTGTAAAAATGCCAAATAGCTTTCGTATGCGTTTTCGCTTAAATATTCATAGCGATATGCTCTTTCTATGTAGAATTTCAAAAAGGATTTTAATTCTTTATTCTTAATCTCTCGATCAAGCCTGTCATTTGATAGATGATTATCTGGATCAAAGTGAATTCTTAATACATTAATAGTATTTTTGATTTGTTCTCTCATTTTAACTTTTAGCTCAATACTTTCTGTATTACCAAGAGATTTTCTGCATTTGATTTCAATAACAGTTACTGATATTTCGCATTTATCCGGATTAATAGACACCAATAAGTTGTCAGCCCTACTTTTGCTTTCAGTGGGTAAATTATCAAAAAGGTTTTGATGCAAATCAATCGGGATTAGGAATGCCTCCTCCAACAATCCTTTCTTTTCCAAAACTCTTTTTGTAAATGCAGAACCTATTACCTCAAAAGCTTTATTTTTAGAAGAGTTCAATTGAAGCACCAATGAGCTACTCACTGCTCTAAGGTCTTCAAGGAGTATTTTAATCTTTTTCTCATCTTCGTTATTGTGAATATCTAGGTTAAACTCTTCAAAGTGTGGTCCAAGCAATCCTAAAATTTCAGAAGTAGGTCTAGTAGTCAAATAAGATGATATACCTGATAACTCTTCTCCAGGCACATAGTCTATTAAAAATGGAATTTTACCATCCTTAGATGGTTGATCGAAAATTTGAGGACCAAGGTTCTTATCAAACGTAATTACCCAATCAGAAAAGTCGTGTAAATGAGTTAATAGAACCTTATCTCTATCATTCAATCGTAATTGAGTAGAAGGAATAGATTCGGTGTGTTTAGAAGCTAATGCTCCAGCAATAAAGGATTGAATGTTATCAAATAAATTTACCCCTATTTTTCCGCTTCCTTGATAACCAATAGGCATTTCATTTCCTCTAATAAACCTATTCCATTTTATTTGATTTCCATTTTCATCTACTGTAACAGTTGATTCTGTTAATAGTCCATTTAGATAGAAGTTTCTATCTTTCTTAAAGGGTTTAATTAGTTCAACTGTAATCGGAAAAGGACTAACTAAGAAACTCAAATGAGAAGTAAATTTTGATGGTGCTTTTATGTAATCAGAAATGTTACTAATAGAGAATCGAAGTTTCGGAAATAACCTATTCTTTGATGGCTGTGAAAAAGCTTCTGCTTCTTCTGACACATTGAATTCTGGATTGATTAAATTCCTTAAAGCTTCACCATGCTCAATTATTTTATCATCACCCTTAAATATTCTTACCTCATACTTAACTACTTTAAATGCTTTTTCTCTTTCTAACTCTACAAATGCATCTGCAAAGACTGAAGTATCTCCTGCATTTATTAAATTGATAATTAGCTTATCTGTGTATGGATGTTGTGCAAGATAATTTTTTATGTGTCTAACTACTAACTTCTGACTAATATCTGTTTCTACATAATTATCCTTTGTAATATTAAATAATTGTCGATAAAAGTGTTTCATTTGTCTAGAGATAGAGGTCATACCATTATAGGATTCCTCTGTTAAAACATTTAAGTATAATCCCCATCCATAAGCAAGTTCACCCGAATAATGATAGCTTTTTAATGAAATCGGTTCAACTAACACAAGTGGATTGTTTTCAGGAGATAATTGACCTTCAAATAAGAACTCTATATTCTTCGTCCATGAATCTTTATACCCAGGAAAATCCTTTGTCTTTTGTTCCCAGTCATTAAAAAGCTCTATCAATTCAATTATCCATACTAATCTTAATGGATGCAGAGGAGAGAGTAACAAAGCTTCTGTAGATTGTCCATCAGGAAGTTTCGTTCTGATTTTTGCTACATCAAGTATTTGAAGTTCTGTAAGAAAATATTGAATCTTACTTTTTTCTTCGTCACTTAATTCAATACTAGAAACTTTTTTCTTTAAATAAGTTGTCCAATCTGTAAGTTTTTGAACATAGTCTTTAATTATTTGATAGTGATTGAATAAGTCTGCTGATTCAAAAACTCCATCGCAACACTCATTTGAATTCTTTATTGCTTTAAAAATATCTTTACGCAATTCCAGAATAGGAGAAGGAATAATACTATTTAAATCACTTTCTATAAATGATAAAGATTCGTAACCTACCGCAGCTGAGTTGCTTTTTAGAGAGCCTTTTACATATCCAAGTGAGCCACTATTCTCCAAAAACTTGTTTTCAATAGCTCTCAATTTAGAAGATAAGTTAATCTGATAATTGTGTCTTTCCGAATAGTTAATATGAAAAGTGGAAGTGTGTTTAGTTATATCATTTAACCAAAGATTTGAATTTTCAGTTGCTTCTGGAGTATCAGTTTCATCTTCCGATTTAATCTTTTCTATTCTGTATTTAAAATATGCTTGAAGGACGTTGTTTAGCTTATCTTTTCTCTGATTTTCATCTCGTTCAACAGCTTCTTCAACTACATAATCAAAGTCTTCCGAATTACATGTTAATTTATAAGGGAAAGAACTCTTTAATGCTTTTTCATCTTCTTGTAAAGTTTCCTCCCATGCTTTCTGAATTTTTGAATCTTTGAAGTCATCATTTGCATTTAAAATGTTCCCATGCTCATCTTCGGCAATTACTTTGAAAAAGTAAGAACCTTCTTCAAACGTATTAGAGTTTAAATCGATTGTAGCTTCACGGTATTGTCGTGTGGATGCTGTATTTTTCAATTTCCTTAATACAATAACCTCTTCGCCTATTCCACCAACAACAGCCATTAAAATTACTTTGAAATATTTCAGATCTGAAATATCTTTAGGATTTGGATTCGTTTTAAATCGAACTCGAACTTTTGCAGTTTTATTCTCTTCAACATGCAGAACCTTTCTACCATTTTCTACTTTTAAATTAGAAGACTTTATTTCTTCTATATATAATTTAATATGTGAGAAATCAAGATCTGGAATTTCCCAATTGGCAAAGTTCAAATTATTATAATTTTCAAAAACCAAGCGACATATTTCATCGGCGTTTCTAGCTTCATTTTCATGTTTAATAAAACTGACAATTTCTTGCTGTAAGGTATTCCGCTTTAAAGGTAATTCAGCAATTCGATCATATAAAGGCCTACTAAAAGAACTCAAAAGCTCGGTGCTTTTTTGGTTAAAATTCAATCTTGAACAAATTTTTTTAGTTTCCTCAAGCAACTTTTCGTCTGGTAAGAGGCTGAGTATATATATATTATTTCCAACTGCTTCTTTGGAATAACCACATTCTTCAAGTGCTATTAAATACTTGATAATACTTAACGTAGTTATTCCTGCTGTATTAAGGTAATGAAGAATTTCTCTTTTAACTAATTTAGCATAATCATATGGTATTTTAGAAATTAATTCTTCTTTTAATTTGTTTTCTATCCCTTCAAGTGAAATTTCCTTAAAGGTTGCATTTCCATAAGAATCTTCTGCTGCTGTTCTAGTGTTTGAAGGAATCAGTACCAATAATGGAGCTTCATTCTTATTTCTTAGTTCTACCAATTTTGTAGCAGAAATATATTTGCCACTATTATTATTTAGTGCAGAAACTATAAAAATATCAATAAAAGGAAATTTTTCTCGTATAATATCCCACAAAAATTCCAATTCATTTAATCCTAGACCTGTAATTTTCATACAATGTCCTGGCATTGCACTTTCTAAATCTGCCTTGTGTAACTCAAGAATTAGGTCTATGATTCTTTTGTAATATGTATTTATTTTCTTTACCATTTCATTTTACTGTATGTTTAATTCGTAACGAGGTCTGATTCTTTGAAGAATGTAAGCATCACTCAGATCATTATAGAAACCTATCTGACGAAGCTTCAATTTAAACGCTTCCATGTTTTCTTTAAAAGCTAGATGAGTTTGTAAATCTGCATCTGCAAATCGATCTTCATTTAAACCATTAATAACTAATCCATATCGGCCTCTAATATTCGACACCAATTCCTCGATAGATAAACTTCTTGTTTGAAATTGATTTTCCTTTGATTCCAGAACCAATATCTGAACGATTGTTTCTAGCAATCTAGTCCCTAAAATGAATCGTCTTGGATGTTTTCTACTTCTTCCTTGAGCCATAAAACCTCTTTCATTATTCTTTTGAGAGAGGTTGTCAACAAGCTGAATATGATACCTGTATTGATAGGTTCCTCTTGCTTTCAAAATGAGCTCAATATATTTGTCAAAATAGGTGTTTTCATATTTTACCATATCTTCTATTAGAAGCTTATCTTCATCTTCCAAAGAGTCGTATAGGATTTCCCATTTGTTCTCAAAGTAGATTTGAAAATCGTTTATAGGTTTTTCCTTTAATATTTTTAATGCCTTAATAAGGTTTTTTGAGTTAGTTTTATCAAGTTTTAACTTTCTTAATGTAGCATTCACTTGAAATGTAGATTTTATATAGTCATAAATCTTATTAGTCAAATTTTCTGCATCATCCGCAGCTATTCTAGCTATTTTGCTCTCAATGTTATCTGTAGCATCTAATACAATACTCCAATCATCAATTATATCAGTATTTCCAGATTTCACCATTTTGGGAAATAAATGAATCAACTTTTGGATATATAGTGACAAATGAAATGAAGTAATTGTTTTCAAATAATCAATCAATACATTTCGTGGTATCAGTCTTTTGTAAACCAATAATCTTCTTACATCATCACAAAAAAGCTCAGCTTGTTCATATAGTAATGGCTCAATTAGATTCAGTGTAGAATTGCTTTCTAAAAATCCTGGCTTAATATTCTTTACGATATGAAGTAATCCTAAACTATCTACATCTAAACTTTCACCAATGTTAATTTTATTGGTTGTTTGATCCCATCCTTCCATCAAGAAGTTTTTCAAGTCTTCTTTCACAGTAGGATTAGCACCTAGCATTAAATACACTTGATCGGCAGTATAATAATCTCTAGTGTTAGCTGCATTTCTGACTCTGTAGCTTTCAAGGTGAATTGGTCGTAGAGAAGAAATTTTCTCTTTATCTACATTCCCTCTAAATACCATGTTTACCAAGTTGCTTCGCATCCACAGTTCTCCAGCCTCTGGATTATCTTTAAATCCTTTAAATGATCCTTCCTCTTCAAGTTTTGAGAAAACCTTTTTGAGTGTGTCTAATTCAACAAATGCACTTCCACCGGAACGTGCCCTTTGTTTTGGACGAATACCATTGTGTTTCAATAGCATAAATAAATTCACTAAAGTATTGTCTATGTTTACAGCCTTTGCATCTGGGGTAAAAATCAGTTCATTTCTGAACAAGCTCTCTTCTTTATTTAATTTGATTGCCATAGTTATATCACCATTGGTTGAATTATAAGACAGCTTTGTTCGTCTTTACTGATTTTAAAAAACTCAATGTTATCCTTAGTTACCACCACTTCTTTGTAGTTCAGGTTCTCCAATAAGTTTTTGAAAATGATTAACTCTACAAATTTTCCTCTGAGATCATTTAAAGAAGGGCTAAAGCCTTGCTGAATGAAATAAAGCATCTCATAAAGGTCTAAAGAGATGGTAAGCTTAATATGATCAGTATTTTCACCATTATGACTAAAGGTCAAACTTTCCGGTTCATACTCAAGATATTTTACCAAATGATCTGTTCTATTCACAAATAATTTAAAATCATTCAAGTCAAATAATCTATATGACTTACTGAACGGATCTCTTATCTCAGTTGAAGAGAGAACTAAGTAATTTTGGTCGATTCCTGGATTATCGCATCCTTCATTTAATGAAATAGCTCTTGAAATACTTGCCTTTGTATGATTGTCTGTATCTCCTTCTTCCAATACATTTACAAACTTGAAAACAGAATGATAAGGCAGTCTTAGCAAGTAGGATGGAAGCTTTAAGGTTTCCTCTTCACCATTTTCTTTCATATAGCCATTTTGAATACTCAGCAATTCTGCTTTCCCTTCAAAGTATTGGTGGCGAACAAAGTTCTTTTGTATGTTCTTGATTCTTGATATTTGATTGTCATCTTGCTCATAGGTTGGTTTAATTCTATCAATAGTATTAAACACTTCCAAAAGGGAAATTTCTCTTTCTGCAAATTCTAGATAATGCTTAGACTGGTGCTTTCCGAAAAATAAATCTCTATCTAAATCAGGAATAGCAACTTCACCGATGTCTGTATCTCTTAACAGCTTTATTAATCTGTCTTGATTTCCTGAATCTTCTACAAAAGGATTGGTAATATTAAAATAGTAATTCTGCCAATAAATCTCAGGTTTACTCAGATTTTGTTGGAATAAATCTTCAATGTCTTTACAATCGTGGTCTCGAGTAAGAGTGTAAGCTATAAAAGAGCGTAAATCCCTCATTGTGATATGTAGTTCTCTTTTTAGACTAGCTGTTCTTAATAACCATTCCATTCGAGTAATTACTTCTTCCCCATTAGCAGTATCATTAAATGAATCAACATTGTATTTGATAAAACATTTATTTGCTAAGGAACAGCTTTCACATTTACTCCACAATTTCTTTTGAGTAAGTGCCTTAACTTGCTTTCTAAATAAACTAGGCTCATTATCCGTTTGAGCTGTCACCGAACGCAGATTTAGATTGATAATTATTAAACCTTCCGGCAATTCGTGATGACCTTCGTTATAAAAGTAATTCTCAATATGGTCGTGCAGTGTTTGATGCTTCTCCGTAGTTTTTAAGAACTCCACCAATCGACCTTCGTTGATGGCGATAATTCTACCTTCTTTGGCTGTATTGTAGTTCTCAATTTCTTCAAAAGGCTGAAAAAAGCTTTCTAAAACATCATTATTTACCATATTATCTTCATCCTGTGATCCATCATAATTACTCTCAAAGCTAATTCCATTTATTTTGAATTTCGCACCATTTTTATGGCTGTAACGTTTTAATTGGCTAATATTATTGTCTTCTTCTATTTTTCGGATAAAAGCTGTTTTACCATCACCTGCATTTCCGGTAATAATTAAGAGCTTGAACTTTCCATCGATAATTGCGGGTAACAAATGATTGTCGAGTTTAGTTGGTGTATAAGTTAACTCATCAAAGATATTTGCATTAAAATTTGCTCTTGTTCCAGAGTTACCATGTTTGGACTGACTGTAAAGTGAGTTAATGTATTTTACAAAATCATCTTGCTGCTCAATTTCAACCGTTGCTTCGGTTTTCTCTTTTTTACCTTCTAAAACACCCTCTTCGCCTATGGTTAACAAAGCATCAAGCATTTCCTGTGCATTTTTGAATCGGATATTTGCATCCGTGCTTATTGCTTTCATCAAAAAAGCATTTAATTCGTCTGAAATGCGAGGTTCTAACTCATTCGCATTGGTAGGCGATGCACTCATTTTGGGTATTTTAACCGCACCCCAAGGGTATTGCTTACAAATAAGCTCATACAGTGTAATACCCAAAGAAAAAGTATCTGCTGACTTATCCCAGTTTACCTTGTTATTATCAGTAATTAAATCAGGAGCTAAGTATGGATTGGTTCCAACAAAGTCTTTATTGTCTTCTGCGAAAGAAGCCACATTGAAATCAATCAACACAAAACGCTCTTGGTTGTCCCAAACTATGTTTTGAGGCTTTATATCACGATGTAAAATAGGCTGAGGCATATTTTGCATAGATGCCAATGCTCCTAAAATATCTTTTGCTACCTGAAACACTCTATAAATTGGAAGGCGAGCATCTGTACGTGTGTACATGCTTAGGTTTTCACCATCCAAGTATTCCATTAATGTAAAAAACTGACCGGTTGGAGCTATTCCGTTCCAAACAAACTTTACAATATTTTTCTGATTAAGATTTATAAGAGCATTATACTCATCTGATACGGACTGAACATTTACACTTTCATGGAAAAGTTTCATCGTATAGTATTTTCCTTGAATACTATGCTTAACCTTGAAAACTTTAGAATAACCACCTTGACCTAATATCTCATGAATAACGTATTCACCAACCCGATCACCCTCTTTTAAATCGTGAGCTTCCTTTTGTTGAGAAATTTTAGGGGGAGTTGTTTTAGTAGGTTGTGGTTCTGTTTGAGATTCCTTAATGGCTTCATTAATGAAGTTTTCCAGTTCCTCAATGTCGTCAATACGTTTTAGTTCATATGTTAACACCGTTTTCAAACAAAGCTCATCTAACCATTTCGGAAGAGCTTTATTCGTATGACTTGGTAGCTTGTCTTCCGGTATTTTACCACCCATTTTATCCAATTCATAAGGCGTTTTAAATGGTTCTTCACCAGTAAATAACCAGTAAATCAATACACCTAGAGAATAAATGTCTGACGAGCGAGAAGCATCGCCAACGGTTAATTCCAAAGGGTGATAAGGTGTAGCATTCATCTCGTTGATGGTTGCCATTACCGTGTAACCTTGTTCGTTGTGATCGGTGAAATAAGACTTTCCGAAGTTTCCTAAATAAGCATAACCGCTGCTCATGTAGATATTGTCGGGATTAATGTCTCTATGGTAAATATTTTCTTTGTGAGCCTCTTTTAAGGCTGCCATTACATTGCGAAGAATGCCAATTTTCTCTTGAAAGGTGAAAGTTTTGGAACGAGATTCTGCACGTAGAGAGTTTTCATCCAAAAAGTCTGAAATCTCATAAAACAGATGATTTTCTTCATCAATTCTAAACTCAACATTGAGTATAAAAGGTTTTGCCTTCAATTTGTTTAAGGCGTTATAGGCGTTTTTAATTTTTGCCTCCTCTTTTTCAATTTCCCCTGATGAAAATCCGTAAGATTTAATAGAATGTTCTTTTACTCTTTTTCGGATAGAAGAAGTAACACCTTTCGGCTTCACCAAATACTCAGTAAAGTTTGGCTCCTGTTGTAATACTTCAATAATTTCATATCCTTCTACTTCACGTTTTTCTTCAACTGACTTTTTACTAAAATTTCCAATTAAAAACTCAACTATGTCATTTTGAATATCAGCAATATCATCTTCTAGTTTGCCTACGGAATAAGGATCTGTGAAATATTCAATTAACTTTTCATTTAGCAGATGTGTTAATTTTTGAGCTTCCCATGATATTATTGGACTATCATAATTTGGATATGACAATGTAACCATATTTTGAACCCAAGCTTTCCCAAATCCATGTCTATACTCTTTAAGCTTAGAGGCGAGTATGGCAGTTTTTTGACGACCAGTTTTAAGTGGGTTGTTACGTTGCTTGTCATTTACATACCAGTAATTGTCATCTCCTTCAATACGACCTTTCCAATCTTTGTTTTCTATATTGTAAATGGCGTGTGGAGCCACTACCACCAAGTCGTATTCCCAGTATTGGGTACGGTTATTAAGTGGGTTTGTAGAAGCAATTTCTACATTGGGAACCAGGTAATAACTATCCGGAAGGTTTACTTCTAAATAATCTAGCAAACGCTTTTCTCCGGCATTCACAACCGATTCAAAATAAGGTGGTTTAATTATTTTTGCCATGATTCAATTTCTTTTTCTACTAAGTCGATTGCTTCGTTTTCCTTAATGTTAGCTTCATAGATTTTTTCTAAGTAGTCCTTAATCAATATGTAGTTTTGATCGACATCTTTTTCTCCTTTGTATGGGACTTTAATTGAATTAAGTCTATTAGGGGATAAAAATAATATTGCAGAACCAGAAGCTATATTGTGAATTATTTCTCGTCCGATTTTTGTGCTGAAAAACGTAAATAACCAATAAGAATGTTTATTAAGTTTTGTTTTAACACGAATAACAAGATCAGACAAACAAGCATTATTTAAAAAGTCATCTACTATAAAGACATCTCCTAGCATTCCATTTCGAGGTCCATGTCTGTATATTAGTAATGTGTCTTTTTTAACAACATAATCACTAATATCTTTAACACCTCGTTCAGATAAAAATCTATTAACGACTCTTCTTGAACGTGATATTTCTGCACCATTGTAAAAAGGATAACCATTATCTCTATCTATATAAATATGTTTAAACATAGGTGGTGCAAACACATTATGTGCAAACCAAGAAAGTTCTTTGCAACCATCTTTTGTGACCTTCTTATCATATTCTGTAATTTCAGGTCTATTATTTCTACCTAGCCAACTATCTTTTAATGAGTGATTTTTAACTGAAAAAATTTCTTTAGTAGAAAGATTATTATAATTATCAAATAGCTCCTTAGCCTTATTGAAAGCCCTGTTAGCATCCACTCGAAGGGTGGAAGCTTGAATTATCAAACTATTTATTTCTTTTTGTTTAGCCTTAGGAAAAATAGGTATAGGTAAGTTTTCAATATGATGCGGCTCGATATGTTGTACAACTCCTCCGTATCCAGACTGAGTTAATAATCCATATCCATATCTTGAAGCAAGATAGGCGTACATAAAACCACTTAAAACATTTTTCTCTGCAGGCAAAATTCTTATTAAATCATCAGTTCCTACAACACCTTCAAAGTCATCATTAGTGAAAACGGTATTTCCTAATGTCCCTGACCTTGATACTAAAATCCAGTTTTTTTCTAGCATCAAATTTGCTAGTTTTGTGTATTTTTTAGAGATAAAAGTTTCGCTATCAATATTATTTTTCATCATATCTGATGCAGTCATAAATTGATAGCCTACATTTGAATTTTCTACATAAGTGCGTTTAAAAATATTGCCTTTAAAAATATCTTTTGTTTCTTTTGATAATATTGTAGTCTCATAAGGTGAGTTTTTTAATTTCAACTTAGTTAATGGACCATCACTTAAATGATAAGAAGCATCCAAGCGAAGATCAGATTCACCAAACCACTTATGTTTTACACTTAGTGCCTTCATATTTTCTCTCTATTTAAAAATTTGAAATATGCATCTGTGATTTTTGGAAGGTCATCATCCAATTGCTTTAACTTTTCACGTCTTGTTTTTACTTCAGGAGCATTATCTTTTTTATGAACTAAATATTTTGTTTCAGTATCGAAAAGCATTTCAGCACCATCTTCATCACGCAAGTAAATAGGGTTTCCTCTTCTGTCTTTACCCAGCTTTTCGGCAATTGCCATAAATACATCATAATCTTCGGCACTGTCTTGGGCTAGTTGTCGTTCAACTTCTGTTTTCTTTTGCAAAAACAATAAGGAGGCTTGTACCCCTACTTGTGGTAAAAAGGCTTCTACTGCCAAATCCACAGAAGCCAGTATTTTGTATTTGTCTAAAATCCATTCACGTACTGGTAAGGTATTGGGGTTACCTAAAATACCATCGGGCAATACAATTGCCATTTTACCACCTGGTTTTAAGAAGTTATAGCAGGCTTCAATAAATAATACTTCGGGAGCATCGCTGTATTTAGATAAATGGTATTGGCTTGCAATTTCTTGCTCCACTTTTACCTTGGCTCCAAAGGGAGGGTTGGTAAAAACCATATCAAACTTTTCTCGAGCATCGCTGCCATAGGCATTATCTAAGTCTTTCATTTCACTTAAACTTTTGGAAATGGAAGCGTTAATCTTCTCAATTTCTTCGGGGTGTTCCCAGTTAGGATAAGCCAATGAGTTTACATGGAAGATGTTGGCATGTCCATCACCTGCCATTACCATGTTCATACGAGCTGCCTTTTTAAGGTCGGGATCAAAATCAAAACCAAAAATGCTTCGCTCTGCGTAGGTCTTTATTTTTTCATTCACCTCAAATGAGTTGAATTTTTCCTCTAATAATGGTCCATCTAAATCGGGATACATTTCGGTAGCAATTTGCTTACGTACATGGTCTAATGCCATTACCAAGAAACCTCCCGAACCACAACACGGATCCAAAATTCTATCAGTTTCTGTCGGATTCAACATTTCCACCATTGCTTTTACTATGTTTCTTGGCGTAAAAAACTGTCCGGCTTCTTGCTTTAAGGTATTGCTTACAATGGTTTCATAAGCCATTCCTTTTACATCCACAGAGGCATCCAAGAAGGAGTATTTTGCCAATTCCCCTGAAATAAAGGCAAGACCTTTATCCGTTAGTCCAATCGCTTCATTGCCATCAAATACTTCCGAAAACACAGAATCCGTTTTCAATTCTTCAAACAAACCTTTAATTCGGTCTGCAACTGCTTTTCTGCCGTCTTCGGTGTTTTGCTCTTTTACACCCACCCAAAACTTTCTGCGGTAGCTTTCGCCATTTTCAGCACAGATAAACCTTCGCTTTTCATCGTAAAGCTTACAGAAGATCAGGTTTAATAATTGCCAAAAAGCATCTTTCTTTCGCCCTTCATTTCCGTAGATATAATCATGCGAACGCTTAAATACTTTGATTAACGAATCGTTGGCAGGTTTTCTACTGCTAGAGCGATCTGCACGATCAAGGTCATCTAAGGTTTCACCTTCTCCGGGAAAATCAGATAAGTCAATAAATTCATAATCGTAACCAAGAGCATCGTCTTCCTTTTGTAAGAAGTGATAGCTAGAGCCGTTTGCCCACAAACCGAACTCACAGCTTTCAACTGCCCCCATAGCATTTTCAAGGGTTATTTTAACGCCTTTCTTTTTGTCGTTATCCTTCACCTTGTCGTCTTGTACAATACAGATACGAATCACATGGTCTTGCTCATGTGGTTTACCTTTTTCAAAAACCACCAATTCCACTTTTTGCTTCTTGGACTTTCCGGTATCAGGATCGGTAAATTCAATTTTGAAATCACGTTCCATATCGTCCAAATCAAAGCCATACTCTTCATTAAGCATGATGATTACCGACTGGAGGTTGGCTTCCTGAGCTTTTACCTTTTTAACCTCACCTGTTAGAACGCAAATCAGTTGATTGTCTTCTAATACTATATCTTCTTGTTCAATTACTTTTGCATTCATATTGATACTATAACAAAATAAATTTCTATAATTTACAAATATAGTGATTTTTAACTTATTATCAAGCCTATTTTTAAAATTTAATTTAGCATAGGTTTAAATATAACCAGATTAAAGTTGTTTCAATTCAATTTTATCGAATCTCCAGATTGTAATTTCTTTTTAAATATTGACTATTAATAGATTTAATTTTTAACATATGGTTAATGATAAGCATCAATCTTACTACATGTTATCAGCAGCTTAAGGGGAAATATAGGACTTGTTGGTTTCAATTATGATTTAATAAGTAGCTTATTCCAATGTTCCCAGATGATCACCATAGCAAGAGTATCAAGTTTACAATAATTGAGGAGTGATTTTTCATATTGTTTGCTAATATCAGTATTTCTAAACTTCCCATATAGCATCTCATTATAAGCTATCATTGCCCCAGTTCCATCTGATACATTAACTGCTTGGTCATTAATATTTATATCTGGAAGATTTTTGTAAGGATTTTCTATTTGCCCATGGCTATCTTGGGAATATAAATTTATACTACTACCAAATTCCTTTAACCATCTTTCTGTTCTTCCAGAAATATTTGATGATAGGACTGCTGGTAATGTTTTTTTTATTGAAGTTTTCCCTTTCATTAGAGGGTGGAAGTAGTTTTCTAAGGTTAACTTATTCATATCAACTAATGGGCTATCAACTTCATCAAATCGAATAATATAATTTAACCAGTTTTCTAATTCTTTATCTGGGTATGAATATTCTTCCATCTGAGAAAGTATATTCTTCAATGTAGTATTCTCATGAGTCGACCACATAAAAACTGTTCCACTATATCCAATATGATCTTTCAGACTATTAACAAATTTGAAAGATGGAAACTCTGGATCAGTGTTGATCCATTCTTTGTGTATCGGTTCATCATCAGGATTCATAATGGAATGACAACTCCATTGGAAAGCAGACATTTCATAAGGCTTCATATTCTTATGATATGGTAAAGCTGTAACGACAGTTTCAAAGTCGATGAAATGTAAAGGATAATCAAAACCATCTATAATTTTCCCGAGTTTATTCGAGACCCATTCTGATCCTTTCCTTGTATTTTCAATTTGGATTATTTGTCTATTCCTATAACTACCAGATAAAATATCTAATGGTATATCAAACATCGAAAGTCTATTGCTTTTAATGGCATCATCTATATAAGCAACCTTTCTGGAAAACTGATAGACATCTTTTAAATGGTGATCTGGTAATTGATGATTTCCCCAGCATTCAGCGTATCCAGATTTACCTTCCTTGACATCATATTCGCATGTAAAACATTTCTTAGAAAACTCTGGGATAGGTTTTGCACTTGATAATAGACTTTCGATAAATTTTTCAGAGTTAGTTTTAACATCATCTATTATTTGATTCACTTCATTTGAAACATCAATCTTTATCATCAAATCATCTTCAATAATTTCATTGACATCTCCACTAAAAGTCACATCAATTGACCTAAACTTATTTTGAATTTTTCTATTATTTATATGAAACATACTATTTAGATTATCTATCTTAGTCCTTTTATCCTTGTTAGGAACAAATAGGTAAGTGTTTATTATAGTATTAGGAAATGCTTCAGCTAACACAAGTTTTTGAAATGCTACATCTTCAATTTGATCTTTGAATTCTGTAAGACCTTTCTTTGAACTATAACCTTTAGATTTTACTTCGATTAAATTAATAGTATCTCCATCTTTGACTAATATATCAACAGCAACGATCTTATCCCCAGCATGAATAGTAGCTTCAAACAAAATACATTGATCATTGTCTAAATATTCTTTTGTTCTTGCAATAGCATGATCTAAATTTTCTGTATTTATGATAATTCCATCAGGATAATATAACGTAGCAAGCTTTGATATAATATACCCACCCTCAGCAAGATATTGCAAATATTCGTTAGTATCATCTGATGATGAATAATTGTTTTTTTTGTAGAAGAGTTTTGTAATACAACTCTTTCCCAGGATATAATCAGATTTCGATAAATTCATATTTTGTTATCTCTTATTAATTCATAATCCTTTTTATCAAATAAAAAATTACCATTACGATTAGTCCAATCTACAAATGTTTTAAACTCTTTTTCTAAATTAAGTTCAAAATAACTGGTTTTATAATTTCTTATTTTTAAATATAATAATTCAAGGTCATAATTTCCTTTAACTAATATAGTTTCATATTCAATTTGATAGTCAATCAAACAATCTAATAATCGATGATATAACATAAAATCATTATAGATAGACTTTTTAACATCCTTATATTTATCACCTATTAGAAATCGAAATTTAATAGATATATATAAACCTAAATTGTAGATGAAAGAATCCTCTCCATTTAATAATTCAATATCATTAATAATTGTATTCTTTGAAATTTCTAAATAATCTTTATCTGGCTCTACCAATGATTGAATGTAAATATGATACATTTGCATTTCTATCCACTCTTTTTTAAATCTATAGCATCTATCTAATGGATATAAGCTAGGATAAATTCTGTAAAATTCTTGGTTATAATCAAAATACGTAGTATCGAGACAATATAAACCACTATAGAATTTTAAAGAACTCTTCCTATACTTAACCTTAATATGTGTTTCGTAGTATAATCCGCAATCAACTTCAATTGATTTTATTTTATATTTAAAGTTTGTTCCCATCAATTTGTTAAAGTATTTATATAGCCTTTGTTTAGGCTTGTTTTAATAATTGAGATTATAGAATCTGCACCCAGCTTTTTCTTTATATTCCTACGATGATGTTCAACTGTATGCACACTGATAAATAATTTCTCAGATATTTCATTGCTAGATAGATTGTCCCATATTAAATTAAGGACTTCTCTTTCACGTGTTGTTAACTCTTTGATTTCATCTTCTAAATCGTAAAAACTCTTAGTAGTGTTGTTTAATATTTGGCTAGACTTTTTACATAAATACTCACTACCAGTAGCAACTGCATTCACAGCGTTCACAAGCTCTGATTCGTCAGATGCTTTATTTACTATACCTTTTACATAATTAAGGTTAAAGAGATGTCTGATTATACCAGAATCTGTATTAGATGTATAAACGATAACTTTATCTTCTTTCTTCTTTGATAAAATATCTAAAACATCAAATCCACTCCCATTCGTAAGTGAAAGGTCAATTATATATACATCAATATTATCATTTATTTTGTTAAACTCCTCAATTGATTTGACTTTAACTACTTCTGCTTTTAAATTTTCTTCCAGATACTTACCAACAAGGTTTAATATAACCCCATGGTCATCAAGAATTAATATTTTTTTCATAATCATATTTCTCATATATTTGTAAAAATAAAAAATGAATTCTATCAAATTTTGAACATTTGTTTTGTCTAAAATGCAACTTAAGAATATTCTTCAAATCATGATACTAATGGTAGTGACTATATTACCTATTGGAGCTTTTTCAAGCTCTATAGAATATTATAATGCCCAAGATTCAAAATACCCAAATTTTGATAAAATTGTGAATCATGAGAAACTTAACGTTTATCTCTCTAATCCAGATACTTTAAACCTTCAATTAGTTTATGGTTGGGGTCGTGACTTAGGTCTCAAAAACCCAAAAGCAGGTCTATGGATAGCAGATACACTGTTAAAACTGGCAACTATCCAAAAAGACCATAGAGCAATTATTTCTGCACATTCTCTATTTGCCCAGATGTATCAACAGCAATCTGATGTTTACAACTCAATAAAATCATTTAAAGATGCAATTAGATATGGAGAAACAAATATAGATTATAGTCTCCATCCCAATTTCGACAAACTGGGTAGTAATTATTTGTATCTTGGAGACCTTTATTATGATATGAGAGATAAAAAAAACGCTGAAATCTATTATAAGAAAGGGTGGAATATTTTTAGTAAGATAACTGATGATATGATAAATGACCAAGACTCTATTAATGCCAATTATTACAGAGACTATACTTCTTATTCCTGGGACAAACTATACTCTCAATTAAAAATGGGCTTGATTTTAACAGAAAGTGAGAAGTCATTCGATACTGGGATTAATTTATTAGAAGAAGTTTTAAAAGCTAAGGTAACAAGAGATGCTATATTGAAGATTGAAGCTGCTTTCTACTTGGCTAAGGCTTATTATAGTAAGAACGATACAATATATCTTTCTTATCTTAATGAATCATATACATCAGCCAAGAGAGCTAAACTATATGATTTAATCACTAAAATCGGTTATTTTAAAATCACATCATCATTAAATATATTGGACAGATTTGAAAATGATGGAATAAAAATTTCATTACTGGATACGAATACTACTAATGAAGTTCTTAAAGCTTTATCTTTTACCAACAACTCCCAACTAAAACATAAAGTTTTCAAACTATTATCTGAGTATAATAAACCTATCAATTCCAAATTATCAATGGACTACCTTGATTCTGCTTATTATTATAAGGGGATTTACCTCGATAAGGATAATCAAAAGAATATCGGGAAAATTCAATCTGATTTGGAGTATCAAGAGCAACTTAGTCTTTCAAAAGTCGAAAAAGAATTAGCAAAACAAAATTTGTATTACACACTTACTATTATACTAATCCTGTCTATTCTTTTAGTTTTATTAATATTTTTTCTATACCAGAGGAATAGATTACATAAAGAATTAGAAATTAAAAACCAGAAGATTTCTAATCAAAACACAAGACTTGCTGAGCTAATTAGTTCAAGAGAGCAACTACTTGGTATCATCGGTCACGATCTAAGAAATCCTATCAAGGGATTTCGGCTTAACACTAATAATATGATTAAATCAGCTAAAGATAATCCACTTCAAGATGAATTAATCGAAATAGAAAAACAAGCATTGGAAATTGAAAACCTGCTAAATAACCTACTTGACTATGCAGAAGCAAATCTTAATATTCCACTTATTAAAGATGAAGATATTGATTTAGAAGAATTGGTGGCTTCTGTCGAGTTACTATATAAACATATTGTTATCAGTAAAAACTTAGAAATCCAAAAAGACTTCAAAGTAAAATCAGTAAAATCCAACTTATTTATTCTTACTAATGTAATAGCAAACACATTATCAAATTCTATTAAATTCTCTTATGAATATAAACCTATTAAAATATCAACATATACAGAAGACTCATTTGTGATTATTAAAATTGAAGATTCTGGAATTGGTATAGATGCTGATAACCTTGATAAAATCCGAAACCAGATCAAACCTAAAGTCCAAAATGCTATCAATGCTTCAACTGGCAACGGATTTGGATTAATAACAGCCATAAGCCAACTCGAGAAAATTGATGGGAACTTATTCATTGAAAGTCAAGTCGAAGTAGGAACAACTATCTTAATTTATCTAAATGACGACTAATGTCTATTGACTTTATAAATTCTCCAGCTTATATTGATTGAAACATATTACTAAACAAATATGTAAAATATAAAGGAGGGTTCATGGGCTTATATGAAAGAAATAAAAAGATTGCTGATATTAAACAATATTATCATAATAAAACTACACCATCAAAATATTCTGTTGGTGAACTACACCCAGATGCTTTTGCACCATTCAGCAACAATATAGCAAATCATTTGCTTCATATTTATATAAGTTTAGTTGCTATTGACAATGTTCTATATGCTATTAAAATCATATTTTGGAAAAGTATGCTTGACGATATGTATCAGTTTATAACAGATTTATTGAAGATTTAATACAAAGAGTATATGAAATATATCACAACGAAAAATAGTCAGTGCTGTCTATAGGATGCCAAAGATAAGCTAAGTAATTTTGTAATTATGTTTTTGAAGTATATGAGTTTATTATGAAATTATCTGTTTTCTTATTAATGGTAATGTTTTTTCACTCATGCGTTACCTATGATTATGATTATAAATCACACGAAACTATTAACTATATTGATTTCTATAAAGATCCAGTTAAGAACAAGAAATACTCTATTGGGACATATATCAGTGTAATAGGGATACCTATAGGTTCAAGTGTTTTATTGGGTAATCATGTTTATAGCAATGCTGTTAATAATGGTAGTCCAAAAGATACAGCAACGATAGAAAAATACTCAATAATAGGCCTTGGAGTTTTAGCTGCTGGAATTGGAACATATTATTTATATAAAGACACTATCAATCAAGGTGAAGAATTTATATCGACTAATAATGATATTGAACTATGGTATTCTCATTCTGTTGATTTTAATCAAAATATTCTACTAGGATCATATAATGACGGAGGACACTCGTATGTTTTGTCTGTGAATATCAATGATACATCAAAAATATATGTTGAAAGCATATCTCAGCTTCGATTTATAAAGAAAGCATTAGAATTAAATCCCAGGAAAAAAGATTACATGAAAATTATCGCTGATAATTCTATTTCTAAACTTTCTGCTGATAGTTATTACTATGCATATGAGGTTTTTGGAAATATTGCTCCAAATTATTTAGAGAAGGCAATTAGAATAGCTAGAGATGGTAATAAAATAAAAACACTAGTCGAAGCTATAAAAAGATTTACACCAGATGAACCTGAATTTTATTATGACTTAGCTTCAGAAAGATACAATTCTATATACGATGCAAATAAAATGAATGATATTAGTAATTGGCTGAACATTTTTAATAATATTTCAACACCAAAAATAGATCAAACAAGAAATGAATTTGAGCTAGAGAAAAACAAGTTGGATGAAGAAATTAGAAAGGAGCAAGAAAGAGATGCAAAAGAAAGAGCTGAGATAATGAGAAAAAAGAAGATTGAAGAAGAGAAAAAATTATTAGAAGATTTAAATGCCATTAAAGAAATGAAAATTGAAGCTGAAAAGTATTTAAATGATATTAAGAACAAAAGAAATATCTTTGTTAAGAATCTAAAAATTGGTGATTGTGTTGGAATTTTAGAAATTAATCTTTTTGATGTTGAGGAAAATGTTTTTGAAGCATTTGGGTATGTTGTAAATTCACTAGCAAAAAGTTATCAAAAATCTTTATTTGGAGATTTTGAAAATATATTTGGAACTTCTTCAAGTATAAATGATGGTAAATATTGGTTGCCAGTTAATAAACGATATGGATTTGGTTTTGATTTTTATTCATGTAAATGTCAAGTCTTAAAAATTGATAGAAACTCAAACCAAGTTTTAATTGAAGTGATAAATGGTTGTGATGCTTTCTCTTCTGGAAAGAAATATTATATTGACGCTTTTGATTTAATTCCTTGTTAGAAATTTAATTATGTAGAAAGTTTGAATTCCAATAACAAAAAAACTTATAATTTTAAAGGAAAACATGAAAGAATTTGAAGAATTACTAAAAAGTATATCACAGATAAAGGAATACTTCCCAAAATTGATTAATAATGTAGAGTTTTGCTTTTATAAATCAAATATTAATTTTAGATTAAAACCCTATTTTACTCATAATAAGAAGAATATATTTATACTGAAAGAATATTTTGATTCTTTAAGTGAGAGTGAGAAAAAGTTTATATTGATATTAAACTTATTGATAAATCATGATTTGAATGATACAATAGGTAAAAGTGGTATTAATTCAATTGACTTAATAAAATATTATTCTAAATTAATGTCATTTGATAAAGATTTAATGAGGCATATTTCAATACCTAAAGAATACAATCTTAATATTGATGATGTTTTATTAATTAACCCATTTAATAATGGTCATACAAAAATGGAAGAAGAACATGAACTACATTTGTTTTTAGAACATTTACCAAATTTAAAATATATAGAAGAAGACATTAATAATGGTAGTAGTTTAGAATGCACAGAGTTAGGTTTTGAAAATGAATTAAATAGTTTAAATGCCTATAAAAAAAAATATTACGGTGATGTATTATATTTATATTGGCAGCAAGTAAGCAGTATAAAACTTAACTCTAAAATATCAGATTTCTTAAAAAGACTTATACTTAATATTCCAAATCAAGAAAAAACAATAGCTCAAAGGTCAATCAGAAGAGGTATTAAAAGATGGAACGATATTAAAACAACTAATATATTTAATGCTGATGAAATAGTAATTCATTATAATGGAGTTGAAAAAGCATCAAATGAAATAGCAAAAATGATTGAGGAAAGTATTCTTGATTTTAAAAGTAAATCCAATATTTCAGATAGTTTAAAAATATCCGTTTTAGAAGATACTTCAATGATCATTAATACAATATTGATTGAAGCTAAACGAAATAATGAAGATAGATTAAGTAAATCATTACCAAATAATATTAGCTTTACTATGATAGATTCAATTGACAAAATATTAGATTATCCAAATGAGAATATACTCCTATTTGATAATCTTTCAATTCTATATAGATTAGACAAATCGATATAAATTTAAGAAATCATGTAATTAAAATCTATCACTATAAATCTAAAATAATACCACTCATGTTTTACATCATAAGAAAAGCCCTCATTAGAGGGCTATTTACTATTCTGATAATAATATTATTTCCATTTATATTATCAAATTAATTTCTCAAAATTCAAAAGTATATTCTTCGATAAATACTCAAATTAATTTAAATATCTTATTAATATTTAATATCAATATTTAAATTCTATTTCTGGAAATGTCTTTGAAATATCTGATTTCTTAAATAATTGTTGATTTGAAATATACTTATATTTTATCAATATTCCATCTCTAATATAACTAGAAATAGTGGAATGTCCTATGTTTAATATTTTACCTACCTCTTCTCTTGTTAAGTAATCATCTCTCTCAAATGCTTTACAATCGAGATCTGCTTGATTATGTAATTTTAAATCTTTTAAAATATCAGTTACTGTTTGTTGGATCATATCTTTAAGTTGATCCTGTGTCATAGAAACTATCATTTCATTTCCCATAAAATCCTCTGTATATCTGTTTAACATGCAGTATATATCTTGATCTTTAAATTTACTTAAATCTTGAATCCCATGCTGATGTGTATAACATACTGGCTCTAGGTAGATTCATCTTATTATATGAATCATACATTATACTTTTCTTATGATTAGTAACAAACATTCCAATTTCTTTTGAAATATCTAATTCCAAGCTAATTGTTACATTAGTTCTTCTTGCAGTGTGTGAAGAAATAATTTCATATATTGGATTCTCTAATACTATGTCTTTGTTGCCAGATTTAAAGAATCTAATTATTATTCTATTAAGACCAATTTTTTTTGCAATCTTTTTTAGATCCTCATTATATTTTTGATGAGACTTAACAGGTAAAGGTTTATCACTACCGTTATATTTTTTTAAAATCTTTAAACAAAGTGATGTCAAAGGAATTGTAACTGGAAACTTATCTTCTTTTTTTTGACGAATTTGCCACTTGTCATTAAATATTTGACTATATTGAATATCCATGACATCCCCCACTCTTTGACCTGTAAATATTTGAAATAGAAATATATCTCTTGATTTCTCTAATATTGGATATTCAGATAAATCTGATGATATTAATAAATCTAATTCTTGCTGTGTTAATGCAAATGTATCTGGTTGATATGAAGGTATTTTTTCAACAATTCTATATTTTAGATTTGAATTATATTCTCTTTTTGTCGACCATTCAAGAAATGTAAAAAAATTACTTAATCTTTTGCTGGCAGAATTATCGTTCATACCATGATCAAATAGATATTGTTTAAATTTATCAAAAAATTCAAGATCTAATTTTGAAAATGTAATTGTTGATTTAAGACATTCCTTCTCAAATCCTTTTATAAATTTAGTGTATGTTGTATTATACTTTTGAGTAGTGGTATAGCTAACTTGAAGTTGGTTTAAATACTTTTCATATACTTCATGAAATGTAAGTTCATCTGATTTCTTTGCATAAAATAGATCTCTTATACCAGAAAACATATCATCTATACATATACCTTGGTTTAAAATTATAAATCTATTAACTTTGTCTTTCATAGACTCAATTGCTATTTGATTTACAATAGAATCACTTGATGTTTTTTTAAATTTTTGTTTGTTCTGATCCCAATTAGATTGGGGAACTTTAATTCCAGTAGCTATTTCAATTCTCTTTGACATATAGCTTACTCTTATATAGATTGGTCTCAATCCATTTTTATTAGCCTTCTTTCTAAATTCAAACTTGATACTTGCTAACATAACTTACCTCTAATATATATTAATAAAAATAGTACCCAAAATGGTACCCAATTCAAATATGGAGTTAATCCATATATTGTATATATTAAATATTAAAAAACCTTGTTTTTATAAGGTTATCTTAGGTAAGTTTTGTTGATATCTGTTTTAAATATGAAAATGTTACTCCCGCCATCTCCACTAAAAAATTTAAAACTATTTATAAAGTCAATCTATTAAAAGGATTGATTTTTTTTTGTTCGATATAAATATAATATTAATAAAATATTCTTTTCTTTTCTTTACCCTACCCTCCTTCTTAGGCTTCAAGCCAGAAAGGTAGGAGCTCATCACGGGATTGTTGAAGGAAAGTCTTGCTTTTTTAATTAACAAAATTACAAAATTCATATAGCTTTTTTAATATTTTAAAAAAAATTCTAAATTTTTTTAATTGATTTTTGCTTTCATTCGTCTAATAAGCAAAATTGGAAATGGAAATGCTTAAATTATTATTTATTTTCTTTATAACTTTACAACTTAACGCACAATTTGGCAAAAATAAAGTTCAATACGAAGAGTTTACTTGGCAGTATATTGAAACCCCAAACTTTGATATTTACTTTCATCAAGGAGGTGAATATATTGCAAGGTTTTGTGCTGTTCATTCTGAAATTGCACTAAAAGTCATTGAAAGTCAATTAAATTATAGATTAACTAATAAAATTCCTATCGTTTTGTTTAATTCTCATAATCAGTTTCAGCAAAATAATGTTATCGACCAATTTTTGTCTGAAGGAATTGGTGGTGTAACTCAACTTTTCAAAAACAGAATTGTGCTTCCTTATAGCGCTGATTATAGTAAGTTCAGGCATGTAATTCATCACGAACTTGTTCATGGGGTGTTGAATGATATGTTTCATGGAGGAAGTCTCCAAAACTCTATTAGTCAAGGTGGTTATTTTATTCCAACTTGGCTTAACGAAGGTTATGCGGAGTATTCAAGTTTAGATGGTATGAATAGCGAAACAGATATGTTTATGCGAGATTTGACAATAAATGAGAATTTACCTCCTTTAAATAGAATTGATGGTTACTTGTCTTATCGTGCTGGGCAGACTTTTTATTGGTATATTGCAAATAAATATGGAAAAGAAAAAGTAGGCGATTTTATTAATCGATTGAAAATCCAAAGGAATGTTGATAGAGCGTTTCAAGCGGCTTTTCAAATGGGAATAGAGGAGTTCTCAGATATGTGGCTAAGGGAGATGAAAAAATATTATTTCCCCGAACTTGATAAATTTGAATCCCCAAAAGATTATGCTGTTCAAATTACAGACCGCAAGAAAATGAGGAATTTCTATAATTCTTCGCCGGCAATCTCTCCCGATGGGAAGAATATGGCATTTATTACAGATGATGATGGGGTTTTAGGTATTGCTGTAATGGAAATTGAAAAGCCAGAGACCAAGCGTTTTGTTGTGAGTTCATTTCGTCAGCAAGATTTTGAAGATTTGAATATGCTAACTCCTGGAATATCTTGGAATCCTTCAGGTACTCACTTAGCCATTTCTGCAAAATCAGGTGCAGAAGATGTTATCTTTATTATTGATGTCAAAACAAAAAAGTATAAAAAATTAAAATTTGGACTAAAGTTTATTGGCTCAGTTAATTGGTCGCCAGATGGTAAAAAACTTGCATTCGTAGCAAGTGTTAATGAAAGGTCTGATATATTTTATTATGTTATTCAAACTGAAGAATTAGTAAATGTTACTGATGATATTTTTTCTGACCAAATGCCTGAATGGTCTTCGGATTCACAAGAAATTTTATTTATATCGGATAGAGGTGATAACATTGAATACAAATTTAAAGCAGAAGATATATCAATGTGGGACCATGATTTTAATCAATCTGATATATATTCTATTGATATAAATGATTATAATATTAAGCGTTTAACTTATGATCCAGAAAATCAAAAAACATCTATAGCTTCATCAAGTGATAAATCAAAAATACTTTTTGTGTCTGATAAAAACGGAATTTCAAACCTTTATCAATTAAATCTAACTACAGGTAAAATTTCTCCCAAAACTAATTCACTTTCATCAATTAATCATATATCACTTTCACAAGATGATTCTAAATTACTATTTGGTATTCAAACTGATGGGGGATATGAGATATTTATGCTTAGGTATCCTTTTGATATAATATTAAACAAAGACGAACTTCCATTAACTAGATTTAAACAAGACCAATTAGGTACAGATACAACTAAAAATCAAATAGTAAAAGAACTTCTTGAAAAAGAAAATAAGCAAAAAGAAGAAGAGTTAATGTCTTATGGCGATTTTGAACTTTCATTTGAAGATGTAAAATTGGTTGAGCCTAATCCAGATGCTCAAAAAGCGTATAATCTTGAAGATAAAACTATCTCAAAAACTATTGACACTGTGTTTGAAGTAAAGAAATATAAAATAAAATTCACTCCAGATATAATATTTGGAAATGCGGGATTTAATACTTTTTTAGGACCACAAGGAGTTACACAAGCTCAATTTAGTGATATGTTGGGTGATCATAAAATATTACTTCAAGCCAATTTAATGATGGATTTAAGGAATTCCAACTTCTTTGCAAGATATTCATATCTACCAAACATAATAGATTATAATTTTGATGGTTTTCATCGAGCTGCTTGGGTTGTTCAGCCAGTTGGTGACAACAGCGCTCTTAATTTAATGCGATTCCGAGATTGGGGTGTTGGAACTTCTGGTTATTTTCCTTTTGATTTATTCAATAGATTTGAATTTGGAGTAAATTATAGGAATCTTTCAAAATCAAATATATCTAATCAGTTAGATGAAGGAGTAAATAGAAACTTAGTAGTTCCAGAGATTTCGTTTGTTCATGATAATACTTTGGGTTACATGTATGCTCCAACTATAGGCAATAGGTATTATGTAAAATTATTTGGAAGTCCAAAATTAGGTAATCAAGGATTAGAGTTCATAACAGCAAAATTTGATTTCAGACAATATATACCGGTAACAAGTTGGATAAACATTGCAATTAGAGCATCAGGGGGTGCTTCTACTGGTGAAAACCCTCTAAGATTCCGTCTTGGTGGTATTGAAAACTGGCTAAATCCAAATTTTGCGGGAGGGTTTTTACCGTTTTTTGAACCAGAAGACTTTGCATTTATGCAATTCGAGTTGCCTTTAAGGGGCTGGCCCATGAATGCTATTGATGGTTCAAGGTTTGCAGTTGCAAATTTTGAAATGAGATTCCCATTATTTCAAGCACTTGTTGCAGGACCAGTTCCTATTTTAATTCAAGGAGTTATGGGGTCATTTTTCTTGGATGTTGGTGGCGCTTGGGATAATGAATTTATTCCAACGGCAATAAATGCAGAGGGAGAGACGGTTTACAATGATTTACTTGTAAGTTCAGGTATTGGAATTAGAAGCTTTGTTTTTGGTCTGCCATTAAAAGTAGATATTGCTTGGCGAAATGAATTTAACGGTTGGTCTAAGCCAATGTATTTATTTTCTATAGGGTTTGACTGGTAATGCTCCATTATTTAATAGACGCATATAATTTAATACATCAAGACAATACTTTAAAAAATATATTGTTAAGAAATAATAATGAACAAGCCGCAGAAAAATTATTTCAACTTATGAGTGGGTTTGCTAATGATAATCCCAAAAAGAAGTTTACTTTAATTTTTGATGGTTCACCATTTGATATACACTCACCTTTTGAAAATGTTTATATAGAGGGCTCTGGTAAATTCAAAGCAGATGATATAATTAAATCTTACATAAGTTCCGCAGTAAATGCTAAAAACTATATAGTAATTACATCAGACCGAGAAATTATAAATTTTGCAAAGCAGTATTATGCTGGATATTATCTTTCAGAACAATTCATCTTAGAATTAAGAATGGCAAGCACAAAGTCAGCTGATGAAGAAGAGTTAGAAATTTACAAAACTACTCAAAAAGAAGAAATTCAGCCAAAAGATTTACTTTTAAAATATTTTAATGAAAATCCATTAGATCCTGAAACATTAGATGAAATTGAATCTAAGCCCAAAAAATCTCAACAGCAAAGTAATATTCCAGTAAAAACCAAAGTTAAACCTAAGGTTATTCAATATGAGGAAAAGCAATTAAGTGACGAAGATTTAAATAAATTACTTAATCATTTTGGATAGTTAATTACACATACTTTTTTGTTTAATTAATTTTATTTTACTAAGTGCATTTTATAGTGAATTTTAAATTATCTCTACATAATAAAACTAAACTTAATCCATTTTTATATTTCTTAGTTTAAAAAAAGAAAAACCCCCATGTTTAAAAAAGTATGGAGGTCTAATTTTAGTTTTAAATTTAAAATCGGATTATTTAATTCTTAATTATTCAATTCTTAATTTACGAAGAAAAGAATTACCGGCATAAATAGCATCTAAATCAAGCATTTCTTCTATACGAAGTAATTGATTATATTTTGCAGTTCTATCAGAGCGTGATGGAGCACCAGTTTTAATTTGTCCGGAATTCATAGCAACAGCAAGGTCAGCAATAAAAGCATCCTCTGTTTCACCACTTCTGTGTGATATTATAGTATTATATCCATTTTGGTGCGCCATTGATATTGCTTCAATTGTTTCAGTTAATGTACCAATCTGATTAACTTTAATTAAAATAGAATTAGCTGTATTTGATTCAATTCCTTTAGCAAGAAACTCTGAATTAGTAACAAATAAATCATCACCAACAATTTGACATTTACTTCCAATAGAATCAGTAAGTTTTTTCCAACCATCCCAATCATTCTGGTCTAAACCATCTTCGATAGAATAAATTGGATATTTAGAAGTTAAATCTTCATACCATTTAATCATTTCATCGGTTGATTTAGCTGGCAACCCAGACTTAAACATTTCATATTTTCCATTATTAAACATTTCTGAAGCCGCAACATCAACTGCTAAAACGAAATCTTCACCAATTTTATAATTTGCTTTTTCAATAGCTTCAAGAATTAAATCAAAAGCTTCTTCGTTAGATTTAATATTTGGAGCAAAACCTCCTTCGTCTCCAACAGAGGTGTTCATGCCTTTAGTTTTTAATACATTCTTAAGTGAATGAAAAACTTCAACACCAGCCCTTAATCCATTCGAAAAAGTATCTAAACCAATAGGCATTATCATAAATTCTTGAATATCTACATTATTATCGGCATGTTTACCGCCATTAAGAATATTCATCATAGGGCAGGGTAGAGTAACTGCATTAATTCCACCTAAATATTTGTATAATGGCATTATATGATATTCTGCAGCTGCTCTAGCAGTTGCCAAAGAAACTCCAAGAACAGCATTAGCACCTAAACGAGACTTATTATTTGTTCCATCAAGATTAATTAAAACATTATCTATGTGTTGCTGTTCAGCACCATCAAGCCCTTCAAGAGCGTCTGCAATTTCTAAATTAACAGCATCAACTGCCTTTAAAACACCTTTACCAAGATAGCGGTCATCGCCATCTCTAAGCTCATGAGCTTCGTATTCGCCAGTTGAAGCACCAGAAGGAACTGCGGCACTTCCCATTGAGCCATCTTCTAGAACAACTTCTACTTCAATTGTAGGGTTACCTCTTGAATCTAATATTTCTCTTGCGTGAACATCTATAATTAATGAACTCATTTTATGCCTTAATATTTTATTTAATAAATTTTAATGGAATCAATTTTTTCTGCTAGGTTAAAATCAAGATTTGTTAATCCTCCCACATCATGAGTTGATAATGTTATTCTAACTTTATTCCAACCATATATATTGATTTCAGGATGGTGATCTAATTTTTCTGCAAATACTGCCACAGAATTAACTAATCCTATGGCAGCAGCAAAATTTGAACAAACGATTTCTTTGAAAATCAAATCATCTTTTCTTGTCCAATCAAATCTTTTATTTAATTCGATTTGTATATTGTCTTCATCTAATAGGTTAGGTCTTGTCATAATTATTAGATGTGACTTTTTAACTTATTTAAAATTTGCTCTTTAGGAACTGCACCAACTATAGTATCTACTACTTCACCACCTTTAAAAATAAGAATAGTAGGTATAGAGCGGATTCCAAATTGCATAGCAGTATTTTGGTTGCTATCTACATCTAGTTTGCATATTTTTGCTTTCCCATCATATTCTGAAGCAAGTTCGTCAATTACTGGTGCTATCATTCTGCAAGGTCCACACCAAGCAGCCCAAAAATCAATAAGTACAGGTAATTCTGATTTAATCACTTCTTGTTCAAAAGTAGAATCAGATAAATGAATTGGTTGTGCCATAAATTCTCCAAGTGTAATAAATTTTATATTTTTGTAAATTTAAACATTATAGACGATAAAACATAATTAATATTATAAATATTTATAAACAAAAAATATTTATTTTTATTTGCTGAATATAATTAACTTGTAAAGAAAAATTTATGAAAACTTAATTATGCCGAAACTGTTTAAACAAAGAAGTGATTTTTGATTAAAAAATAATTTGCATATTATAAAAATAAATTGTAACTTGCAATATTAAAAAACCAATAAAAAAACTTTCTGGATTAAATGCGACATTAAAATGCAAACACAAATCCAATATATCGTCCTAACTTCTTATATATATATATATATATAACGATATATTTGTGTATCGCAACTAATCTAACTTGTGAAAATCCAACAAAAAACAATAAAAAAGTCTATGAAATCACACAAACAAAATTATCATCTTGGGACTTATATAATTTATTAAAACAAAAATTTCGGCGCTATTCTATCGCTTTAGCATGTAAACTTTTTTTTCAGCAAAAAAGAGGTAGTATTAACTTACAAATGTTTAATAAATTTTAAGGAAACAAAGTATGAATAAGTTTATCAAAACTTTAATTTTCACTCTCACAGTTTTGATTTTTTCTAATGTAGAGAGTATGGGGCAAACATGTAGTTGTCCTAGTGGTTATACAACTGTATCGTTTGATTATCCATACACTTCTACTTGTACATTTTCAATAACCTATTGTGTTATCTGTCATCCAACAGGGAATATTGAAATGAGACTCTGTGGTTTAACATTCGATTACGGTAATAATGAATGTGATTATATTGTATTATCATCACAACTATACGGAGAGGTAAGAAAAGCAGCACTTATACATGTAGCTAATAACCTTTGTGGTTCACAAATACAACCATGCCCTCAAAGAAAAATAATTGAATATCAACAAGGTATGTGTCAAGAAATTGTTAATGATACATTTAACGATTTGATTTATGTTAGAAATTGTGATGATTCAGGGCATTGTATTACAGAAACAGAAGTTTGTTGGGATGGCTCTAATTTGAGTATAGAAGATGATGAAGAAGTTGATACTGAACAAGGTGATTGTTTTGGTTTCTCACCCATAATTGACTTTGACAATTTAGGTAATTTAACAGATGAATGTTTTATAACTTGTCCAACCCTTTTACCTGAATAAATATAAAGGATATTATTAAAATAATTATAGTATCCACTTTTTTTTTATATCTAAAGGAAATCAAAATGAAATTTATACTAATTTTATTAATACTATGCAATGCTTCCATTTTCTCACAAAATGAAAGCGATTTTTATAAATATTATAATATTTATAACGAAAATCTTAAAATATGTCCAATTTCTGAAGATGAAGTTGTTTTTTATGGTACTCATGGAGGAGTTTTAAGAACTTATGATGGTGGTGAAACTTGGCACCAAAATTTTTCTGGAACTCACTCTTGGATAAAAAAAATGATTTATCTAAATGAAAAATTATATGCTGTTACTTTAGATGGTGAGTTTATGATTTCAGAAGATAAAGGGGACTATTGGAAATTAAACAAATTATCAAATGGACTATCAGATATATGTTTTTTGAATGATAAAATTGTTATTTCAGACCTAAATAATATACTTCATATATCTGTAGATAATGGAAAAACTTGGCAATCAAAGCAAACAGCACCTGACTCAATAACTTCCTTAATGAATTTGAGCGATAAATTAATAATCACAACTCAAAGAAATAAAGTTTATTATAGCGAAGACATAGGAGATAATTGGACAGAAGTAGAAATACCTTTTATAAATAATTGGATACAATTTAGTCCTCCATTTGAATTTAATAATGAATATGACAATCTTTTACTTATTAGGTTTGGTACTGTTGGAATGCTTAAAAATGATTTGACGTGGGAATTAGATACTATTGCTGAAGATAATAATATATATTATTATACCAATTTATTCCCTGATGAAAAAAATTATATATATACACCCGTTTATTTTAGACCAGGAAGAATGAATACTCACATATATAAATTTGACATTAATAAAAAAGAAAACATATTTATTGATTCTATAAATAATTTTGAATTTGGTGCTGCTGGATTAGAATCTTTTGAATATATAATAGAAACAGGAAGGAAAATTGATAATAAATATTATTTTGTTAAAAAAAATAAAGGAATTTTAACCACAACTGATTTAGAAAATTTTGAAGTTAAATACAATTTGTTTTATGAGACTTTTTTTAGAGATAATCAAAATATATATTTTGATGATAATAATTGGATTATTCCATCAAATGATTTTAGAAACTTTTATTTATATACTACTGATGGTGGCAAAAATTTCATAAATTCAATGCAATATTTTGACAAAGTCTTATTAGAGCCAAACGATGTTGATAGTTCAGAGAGAAAAGTTAATTTGAAAGATTTCTATTTTAAATCTATTGATGAAGGTATAATTAGATACCATGGTGGTAGAATGAATGATAACAGATCTCATAGTTTAAATGATTCTAGAATTAAACTTTTGAAAACTAAAGACAGAGGAAAGACTTTTGAATTTATTCATTCATTCGAAGGAATGCAATCATTATATTTATTAGATTTAAGCAAAATAGAGCCATTAAATAATCTTAAGAACGATTTTAAAATAATTGAAGCAATTGATGATAAATATTTTATTACCAAATATGATGTAATTAAAAGCACAGCTCCAAAAAATCAATTTGACGCAGCTTTAGATTCAATTGTAAATCATAGTTTTCTATTTTTACATGATGATAATTCTGTTGACAGTATTGCGGGAATAAATGATTCTTTAAGGTCGTATAATTTTTATATAGAAGATGATTTTATTTGGTTTTATGGCAATAGAGTTACAACTTATTTAGAACTTTTAGACACAATAAATTATTATACACTTAAAAAATATAAATTGGCAGGTGGAGCAGTTTATAAATATTCCTATTCAAAGGAAAAATGGGATTTAATTAAAGAAGAAAATCTCGGCACAATTTTAAAAAGTAAAAACGGGAGTTATTTTACATTAACTTCAAATAAATTAATTGAGCGTGATGATAAATTAGAGGAATTAAATTTAATTGAGTTAGATTTCGATAAAATTCAATTATTTAAAGGACAAAACCGACAAATTGGTTTTCTTGAAGATAAAATATTTCAAGTTGAAAAAAATGGTGTGATTCAATTAATTAATATAGATTTATCTACAAATGAAAAGTATAAAGTATTAGACATTGAATATTCAGCTGATTTAGTATTAGCAAGAGATAACAAATCAAAATTTTACAATAAAGATAGAAGATTTTTCTACATCCCCATCGAACCCGAACGTTTAGAATACTATGCAAGTTCTGTGGAAAGAGGTGGTCCCCCTCCAATCTGGACATATCCTCCATATCCAAACCCAGTAAAAGACCGCTTGAAAATGAAATTTTACTCGGCGATGATGGGCGAAATAGCAAAACTAAAAGTAGAGTTAATCCACATCGGCACAGGGCGAGTATATCATATAGACAAATATGGTTTAAACATTATTGACGATAATTGGGGCGAAATCGAAATAGACATAACTGGCTACATCAGAGGCGCATACTTGATTAATTTTAAATTAGGAGATGGGAACAAAAGTGAGTCGATTATAATTGAGTAATTTATATTTATAACAAGGGGTTAATATCCCCTTGTTAAAATTCACTAAATATAGGCAAACATTATTTATAAACCGAATCCATCGGATTCAAAAGTATATAGAAGAAATTTTCAAAAAAAATCGTCCCTCTCTTTCGGGGTAGAATGTGAAAAAAAATTTTGGATAAATAAAATTTTTTAATTATATTGAATTTTTGAAAACACAAAACAAAAAATAACTTTGGAAAAAATGTAATAAAAAATATGATGAATTTAATTTCATATATGACCTTCCCCACCCCACTTATAGACCTAGGTCAATATTGCATAATTTGTCTACTTTTTGAACTTTTAACAATATTCACAAAATTCAAGAAAATCAACTATGAAATTGAACACATTGAACACTCAACTTGGGACTTATATAATTTATTAAAACAAAAATTTCGGCGTAAAATTATACATTCGTAAATTAATTTTTTAGCAAAAAGAAGATGAATGAATTTTAGTCGAATACTGTTTTTTTTAAATTTTAATAGGAGCATTTATGAAAAGAATTTTTTATTCTTTAATTTTAACTTTCTCATTATTGATATTATCTAATGTAGAAAGTAATGGGCAATGCTCGGGCTGTTCATCACCATATGCATCTCAAACTGCTACTTATGTTTATAACTCAAGTTGTTCAATTACTATTAATTTTTGTTTAGATTGTTCACCAACAGGACACCCTATTATGAAATTATGTAGTATTACAATTCCATACAATTCCAATTGCTACAATATTCCAATTGATCCTACTTTTTGGAATAATATAAGAAATGAAATGTTAATAAAAGCTGCTTTAGTTTGTGGAACTTTTGGTCCTTGTCCTCAAAGAATAGCTGCAGATATTTATCAAGCAACATGCTGGAAATTAGAAAATGATTGGGAATTGGGAATGGTGCATATTGTTCCTTGTGATGAAGAACCAGGAAGTTGTATGCAAGAATATGAAGTTTGTTAAGATGGATTAAATTTGAATATAAATAAAATTGGAAATCCAGTTGTTATTGAAGAAGGTGAATGTGGAACTTACAATGTAAATATAGTTCCTCCTCCTTATGATTTATTTGAAGATTGTTACAACTCTTGTTATTAATAAATTAATTTAGGGAGTTTATCGCTCCCTAAATATTTTTAAAAAGGAAAATATTATGAAAAATCTTATTATTTTAGTTTTGGTTCTAAATTGTTATTTAAATTCTCAGCCAAGTATAGAATTGCCCAACTCTGATAATTTCTATTCTGTATCAAGTTTATATATGAATGTTATAAAATTAGATGAAGGAGAACTTATTTTCTATGGAGGTGATGGTGGAGTTTTAAGAACTTATGATAATGGTCAATCTTGGCACCAATCTTATTCAGGAACAAAATCTTATATTCCTAAAATGCGATATTATAATAATAATATTTATGGAGTAACTTATGATGGTAACTTTATGAAATCATCAGATAAAGGTGACTTTTGGGATTATGAGCAATTATCAAATGGATTTAATGATTTAGTAATTCATAAAAATTCAATTTATCTATCAACATATTCTGATTCAGTTTTTGTTTCAGGTGACGATGGAAATTCTTGGAATAAATATAAATTAAATATAGATTCAATATTTAATATTTCAAGTTTTGAAGATTATATTATTATTACTACTAAAACAGGAAAACTATTTTACACTGAAGATATCAACTCTGAATTGAAAGAATTAGAAAAGCCATTAAATAGTTTTTATGTTAACAATAAATATGAAGGTTTTTATATTTATTCTAATTCTCAAATTGCAGAATTAAAAAGCGATTTAACATGGAATATTTATGATGTGAGTTCTTTGAATAGAAGATTCAAATTTATTCCTGAAGAAAATCAATTTACTATTTTTTCAGCAAATAGAAAAACAAGGAGTGAACTTGGATTAGAAACTTATTTATTAAATAAAAATTCTAAGGAGTTAATTTTTAAAAATAAATTTAGGAATGAATTATTAAACTCTAATAGCCCAATTTATAATCAAGAATATGAACCTTTTGATGTAGAATTATCAGATGGTGTCTATTATTCAAGTAATTACTATAAGACTATATTAACCACTGTAGATTTAGTAAGCTGGGAGATAAATATTAATTGTAATATTATTGGTAACATCCCAATGTTTGTATTTGATGAAAATAACGTAGCAATCTCAAAATCTGGTATAGCTGAATTTGTTAGGTCATCTGATGGTGGAAGAACTTTTAAAATTATGCAAAACATACCCTATGACACAATTAATGGCAGAGAATTAGTTCCTAGAGTAAATAATTTATATATGATTGATAATGATAATGCATTAATATATCTTTCTAATTCAGGATATTTTCATGATGGCTCCGAGACTTCATTTTCTAAAAAATTTATTGAAATTAAAGATGGTGTATATAAATATTTAGATTTTAATTTTAATAATTCGGTAGAATCTGGATATATAGATAAAATTAGATTATTAAATAATGTATTTGATAATTATATTTTAGAAGTTGGAAATATTATAATGAAAACAGTTCCTAATGAAAATGGAATGTATAGTGATTCATTATACTTTTATTGGTATTATGCCTATAAAGACAATAAATTATACAACTTATTTAAATTATCTCGACCAATTATTTTTCATAAGAATTTAAATAAAAATGGCATTGAATACTTTACTGGAAATTTAGAATTTAATGATTCAACAAAAATAGGAAAGACAATTTTATATTCATTGAAAGATTTATTTGAGAATATTAAAATTGAACATGAATTTGAACATTCAGTTAATGAATTATTTAGAGATGAAAAAAATAATTACATGACAATAATCGGCTCAGATATTTATTTATATGACTCAATATTTAATATTGTTAAAATAATTGAAACTAATTATGATGGGATATTTCTTGAAACTGATTTTCTAAATATTAAAAATATGTATTTCAGTGGTGGAAGAGCATATTTTGACACTATAAACGGAACACCATTTCAACGATATAAATCATTTAGGTTTTATATTAATGAAAATTACGAACCTGTTGAAGTTGAAAGTGAAGATAGATTTATCTTATTTCAAGAAAGTAAATTTAACAAAAATTACAAATATTATATTGAAAATAGAGGAATATACCAAGCTTTATTCATCCCTATAGAACCCGAAAGATTAGAATACTACGCAAGTTCCGTAGAACGGGGCGGTCCTCCATCAATCTGGACTTATCCTCCATATCCAAACCCAGTAAAAGACCGCTTGAAAATGAAATTTTATTCGGCGATGATGGGAGAAATAGCAAAACTAAAAGTAGAACTAATCCACATTGGCACAGGAAGAGTATATCATATAGACAAATATGGTTTAAACATTATTGACGATAATTGGGGCGAAATCGAAATAGACATAACTGGCTACATCAGAGGCGCTTATTTAATCAACTTCAAACTTGGAGATGGAAACAAAAGCGAAAGTATAATAATAGAATAAAAAAACCGCCAACAGTGTTGGCGGTCTATAAATACAAAAGAGATTTAAAACAAAAAAACCGTAGAATAAATGCCTAAGGAAAAGGGAAGAGAGAGTTCTTAAATTCTACAGCTTAGTTAATTATCAAATCAATAACGATTGTAATTATTTCTATCGTTGTTTCTTGGTCTGTCATCTTCAGATCTCTCACGAGCTTCATTGACAACCATTTTTCTACCTTCTAACTCACTACCGTTAAGTGCTTCGATTGCTTTGTTGCCATCTTCATCTTCCATTTCAACAAAACCAAAGCCTTTTTTTCTACCAGTAGCTCTATCTGTGATTAATTTAACTGAGCTTACAGCTCCATAGCTTGAGAAGATTTTTTCAACATCATCTTCACCAAGATTATAGGAAAGGTTCCCTACGTAGATATTCATACAAGATTCCTAAAAAAAATAAAAAAAAAATAATAGGTACCTTCCCTTCCATTAGGACAAAAACAAAAAATTTGTAAGAACTACACCACAAAATTATAACTTTTTATTTAAATAAAAAAATTATTTTTTATTTTTTTTCAAATTATTATTAATTTAACTTAAATTAACAAAAAAAAGATGTTTTTATTTAATTTGTCTAACTGTTCCTATTCCATGAATTTCAAAAATTTTATTTATTATTTTCTTTGGCTCATAATTGCCTGGAACTTCAATTCTAATTTTTGCTTCAAAATTCAAATGGAATTTTTCAACCATAACAGTAATAATATCTATTTCATCATTAGATATAATTAAATCTATTATTTCAGTTATTATTCCCTCTCTAAGTTCCCCGTTTATTATAAACCCCGTTTGAACTAAAAGACTAGTATGTTTTTTATTTACTTGTTTTTCTAATTCTTTAAAGCCAAAATCTATCTTGTATTTCAAAAAATCAATTGCTTTAGCAATATTAAGTTCACTCTCAGCTATTGCATAATAAAAATCCTCTTTTTCCCTAAAAGTTAATTCCTGATGCATTCTTTTAAATTCTAAGAAAGAAATAGATAAGTTTTCTTTTTTGAGAGCTTCTAGCCATAAATTTTTACCATCTTCAATTTTGATTTTTTTAACTTTTTTCAAGTGCTTGTTTATTCCGGCTTTTGCTTTTGGTGTTATTACCATATTAAGCCAAGATCTTTCAGGAAGTTGATCTTTAGAAACAATAATTTCAACTTGGTCACCACTTTGTAATTTCTGATTAAGCTGTACTTTTTTTCCATTTACTTTTGCGGCAATGCAATGAGTTCCTAAATCACTATGTATTTCAAAGGCAAAATCAAGAGGAGTTGCATCTTTTGGAAATGTAAGTAGTTTGTTTGCAGGAGTAAATACATGAATTTCTTCAAGGAATAGATTTTTTTTCAAACTATCAAGCAACTGAGTTGAAGTCAAGTTATGTCTATTCTCAAACAAATCTTTTACAGAATCAAGCCAAGCATTTACGTTATTATCATCAAATATTGAATTTGCTGGTAATAATCCTCGCTTGTAATTAAAATGAGCGGCTAAACCTTCTTCAGATTGTTCGTGCATTATTTTCGTTCTTATTTGAACTTCTACTGGTTTTCTTTGAGGTCCTAATAAAGCTGTATGAATTGATTGATAGCCATTTTTTTTTGGCGAAGAAATATAATCCTTAAAAGTTTCAGGAATTGGAGGATAAATTGCCGCAATTAAACCATAAATATAAAAACACAACATTGGTTCGTCTGAATCTATAATTATTCTTATAGCAAATAAGTCATAAAGTTCTTCCATTGGTTTTTGTCTTAGTCGAATTTTATTAAAAATTGAATAAATATGTTTTGCCCTACCATTTATTTCAAACTTTATATCCTTTTCTTTAATTAAAGTATCTTTTTCTAATGACTTTTGTACGGGTTTGGAAAAAAGTTTTACATAATCTTCTCTTTGCTTTCTATTAAGTTTTAATTTATTCTTTATTTCATCATAAGCATTTTTATTAATAAACTTAAAAGATAAGTCCTCTAAAAGCCATTTGATATTACGAAGCCCAAATCTATTTGCAAAAGGAACATAGATTTCCATAGTTTCATGAGAGATTCTTTTTTGTTGTTCTATATCGAGATATTGCAATGTTCTTAAGTTTTCTAATCTTACCGCAATTTTTAAAAGTAGTATTCTAATATCTGTAGAAAGTGATAAAAGTAGTTTTCTGAATTTCTCTAAATGTTCAAAATCAAGTTCAACATTAGTATTTAAAGTATTTATTTTTATTATTCCATTTAAGATTTCTGAAATAGTTTTATCAAATTCTTTTTCAATTGCTTTAATATTATATGTTTTTGAATAAGTTGGAACATTATAAAGCAAAGCAGATATTACTGAATATTCATCTAAATGTAATTCAGTTATAGTACTTATAGCAACTTTTAAATTATGTTTCCAATATTCTTCTCCTGAAACTCTTTGATTCTCCATGTGTACTTCAAAACATATAATAAATGCCTTTTTTAATTTTTCTAAGTCGGGTTCTTTTAAATTATCACGGCAAAGGTCAAGAAAAGATTTAAGTTCAACCCCAACTTCATAAGGGATTGTAATCTCGTTTATTTCTTTTGTTAATTTACTTTTAAAATTAAATATAGCCATAGTGTAAATTAATTTTGTTTATGAGTTGAATACAAAATTAAGAAAAAAATATTTATGAATTTATGTGTAGTTTAAATTTACCAATAACTGAAATTGGAATGATTTATTTATTTCCTTAATTGTTCTATTGTTTGTAATTTTATTTTTATTTAAAATTTATAATCCTTAATTTTGAGGATAAAATTATTTTTTTTAAATATAAATCGGGAATAACTAATTATGTTAATAAACCTTTTAATTATTTTTATATCTCAATTTGCAGTATCCGGTACTGCAGGAGATAAGGCAATTTTTGAACCACGCTACATTATTGATATGCCAAATGCAGGTATTTTAAAAGAAAAACACATTAATTTTTCTGCACTTGCTTACACAGATGGTGGGGTAATGTTAGATTTTACTGCAGCATTTTTTACAAACTTCAATATATCATTGAGTTATGGAGCAAGTAGAGTGATTGGTTCAGGTTCGCCGGTAGGGCAGAGGTTTCCTGGAATTTCTCTAAAATACAGACTAATTAATGAAAAAGTAGCAATCCCAGCAATTACTGTTGGTGTTTCAAATCAAGGAAGAGGTAATTGGTTAGAAGGATTAAATAGATTTGAAACTTTAAGTCCTGGAGCTTATATTGCTTTAAGTAAAAACTTTAATTGGGGATTAGGTGATGTATCTTTTCATGGTGGATTAGGTTATTCATTCGAACCTAATGCAGATAAAAGGTTACCAAATCTATGGATAGGTGCAGAGCAGAATATTGGAAACAAGTTTGCTTTAGTTTCTGAGCTTAACTTAATGATTGACAATAGAATTAGTGAAGTATCTTCAAACATTCCATTGCTTAACTTAGGAGTGAAATGGTCTGCTGCTGAAGATTTGACACTTCAGTTACAATTTAGAGATATATTAGGAAGTTACAAACAATACAACGAATTTACTAGATACTTTGGTTTTGACTTTGTAACACCATTTTAAAAAAATAAAAATATAATCTTATATTTAAAACAAATTTTAAATATAAACGTTATATAACTATAAGACTAGAAAATTTTTTTTTAATTTAATTTAAAGGTAACCTTATGAAAGGATTAGTTTCAAAATTGACTGTATTTATTGCAGTATTTACTTTATTTGCTAATGTAAATCTTTTTGCTAAAGATAGCAAAGTAGACTTAGCAACTAATATTACTTGTGGAAGTTGTGTAAGTTCTATTAAGACAGCTTTTAAAGACGTTGATGGAGTAAAAGATATCTCTGCAAACGTAGAAACTAAAGTTGTTACAGTTAGTTTTGATGATGAAAAAATTAGTACTGATAAAATCAAATCTACTATTACAGATTTAGGTTATACAGCTACTGATAAAGCATCATCTTGTTCTACAGATAAAAAAGAATGTTCTACTAAGAAAGAAGATTCTGCTTCTGGAGATAAAAAATCTTGTAAAACTGATGTAAAAACTGCATCTGCAGATAAAAAATGTGGCGATAAAGAAAACTGCTGCGCTGGCAACAAAACTGCTGACGCTAAAACTAAGTAATCTAACTATTAATTTTATTTTGTAATTAAATTTATTGTGAAAGTTGATTACTTTGGTTAATACTTTCTTAACTAAATCTATTCGCAATTTATTAACAATGAATTAGTTATTTTAGCTGTATAAATTTAAATATTATTCATACCTAAGCTAATATTAATTAATCTTAAAAAGTTGTTATTGAATTGCGTATAGATAATTTTTAACATAATGGTTTTTCATTATCTACGATATAAACTATCAAATGATAATTTAGTTATACAAATCTTAACCATCCACAAAAAAAATAGTTTAAATAATTAAGTTATCATAAAATTAATCAAATAATTATTATCTGTTATTGAAAATTAAATATAGTTGCATAATTTATTATAATATTATTTAACAACTTAATATTTAATAACATTATCTTTTAAAATAATTTTATTAATAACTACATCTTACAACCTATTATAAAATTCAGAAAGAATTACTTAGCCCTTTTAAAGGAAGTACCCAAAACTTATAAAAAAATTGGAATCTGTTAAATAAATTTTGTCAAATAAATAAAAGAAAAATATGACTATTAAAAACAAATTAGAAAAATTAGCGTTAGAAAAAAACACTCCATGTGTTACAATTTCTCTCAATACTCACAAAACTCACCCAGATAATCAATCAGATAGTGTGCTTATAAAAAATCTATTAAAAGAGGCACATAACAGAGTGGTTAATGAGTTTGGTAAAAGAGACGTTGCCAATTTATTAGAAAATATTGAATCAGTAGAAAAAGAGATTGACGTAAATTATAACTTAGATAGTTTACACATTTTCTTATCAAATGAAACTAAAGAAATTATCAAATCTACTTGGAAAACTAATCAAAATAGCGTTCATATTTCTGAATCATTTAATATTCGCTCGTTGATTAAATCTTATAATAGAAGTTACGAATATTACATCTTGTTGCTTTCTCAAAGTGGCGTACATCTTTACAGTGCTTTAAATGAAGTAATTATTGAAGAAGTAAAAAATGAAGACTTCCCTTATCCAGAAAACAACTTATATAACACTCACAAAGGTAGTGGAAGCGATTCAAAACATTTAGATAATATAGTGCGTGAGTTTTTAAATAGAGTTGACAAAGCTGTAATGAAAGTTCACAATGAATCTGGTTTAAATTTAGTTGTTATATGCACTGAAGACAATTACAGTAGATTAATGCAAGTATCAGACAATCCAAATCTATATCATGGATATGCACACATTAATTATAATAATACAACAAAACATCATATTTCTATGCAAAGTTGGAATATGATTAAAAATATTCAGCAAGAATCAAGAAAAAATTCAATTTCTGAAATTAAGGAAGCTGTTTCTACTGGCAAAGTTTTAAAAGACCTACAAGAGATTTATCAAGCTTCAATCGATGGAAATGGAGATTTATTAATCGTAAATAAAGATTATGAACAACCAGTAAAATTAACTAGCGACCGAACATTTAAGTTGATTACAGATAAAACTCAAGATGATGCTATAGATGACATTGTGAGTAACATTGCTTGGAATGTAATCTCTAAAAAAGGAAGAGTTATTTTTACATCTGCAGAAGAACTTAACGAGTTAGGTTCAATTGTTTTAAAAACAAGATATTAAAAAATTATTTATTTCAAATAAATAAGAAATCAAAATCCCAAATATTTAACAATAAATATTTGGGATATTTTTTTACATGAAATTTAATATTTTAAAATGATAATCTATATTTAATTACTAAAACCATCTATCATACCATAGTGTCAAATTGATAATTGAATACAACTCCTGCCCTAAATTTTTACCACCTTTATGCCGGTCTAAAAGATTTAAAAGATATGATTTATTCAAAATTCCTAATTTCATAAATTTTGAATTTTCTATTCTATCTTTAGCAAAATCAAACCAAATTGTTCTAAACCACTTATCTACTGGAGCTGCAAAACCCTGCTTTTTTCTATATATTATATTATGCGGTAAAATATCTTCAACTGCTTTTTTTAGTAAATATTTAGGCTCGATATAATTTGGGACTTTAAATTTATCTGGAATTGACATTGTATATTCAACCAATCTATGGTCAAGAAAAGGCACCCTTGCTTCTATACTATTCGCCATACCTATTTTATCAACTCGCATTAATAATATTTCTGCTAAACGTTGATTTAATTCTACAAAAAGTAATCTTTCTAAAAAAGTGGAATCACTTTTTAAAGAATATGCCTCTTTGTGTAGTTCCGAACCATATTTTGCAGGTGTTAACGATAAGTCCTTATATTCTTCGGCTAATAAATATTTCAAATGAGTTGGGGAGTATATAGAAGTTCCAGACCAAGAATACTCCTCGTTGTAAGTTGCTCTTCGAATAATATCAGCAACTAAATGGTTGTTAGTACTTTCTAAAATTGATTTAGCAGAGTTATAAACTAAATACTTTAATGATTGAGGTAAGTAATTGTAGTATTTCCAGTAAGAGCTTACAAATTTATAATCCCTCATCATCCATTTATATCCAATAAATTGTTCGTCGCTTCCTTCACCAACTTGAACAACAGTCGTTCCTGATTTTCGAGTTAATTTACTTAAAAAATACAATGGAATACAAACAGGGTCAGCATTGGGTTCATCTTCGTACCAAGGCAAGTCATGTAAAATACTCATAGCATCTTTATCATCTATAAGAATTTCATGATGATTAGTATTATATAATTTTGCAATTTGACTTGCATATTGTAATTCATTAAATTTTTCTAATTCTTTAAAACCTACTGTATATGTATCAATAGGTCTATCCATTAATTCATTCATTAAAGCAACATTAAGAGAAGAGTCAATACCACCAGAGAGAAAAACACCAAAAGGTACATCTGACATCATTCTAATTTTAATGGCATCACGAAGTTTTTCTAATATTACACTTTGTATTTCTTCACTTGAATTATAATCATATTGTTTTTCAAAGGGCGACCAATATCTTTTTAATTTAACTTCCTGATTAACATTAATTTCTAAAAAATGTCCCGATGGAACTTTATGTATATTTTTAAATAAAGATGAGTTCTTGCTACTCATACCATAGTTTAAGTAATTTGTTAATTCCGGTATATTTAATTCCCTCTTAACATCTTGATGTTCTAAAATTGATTTTATTTCACTACCAAAAATTAATAAATTGTCTTGATGATAAAAATAAAGTGGTTTTACTCCAATCCTATCCCTACATAAAATCAACTTTTCTTCTTCAGAATCCCAAATGGCAACTGCCCACATTCCAATCATTTGATTAAAAATATCAAAACCATATTCTTGATAACCATATAATATAGTTTCTGTATCAGTTTTTGATTTATAATTATACTTTAATTCTAAATTTGCTCTGATGTTTTGATGATTATATATTTCTCCATTAAATACAATATGATAACGATTATTTAGGGAGTGCATTGGTTGGGAACCAGCTTCTGATAAATCTATAATAGCAAGTCTGCGAAAAGCAAGACCACACCTATTATTTTCTGAAAGCCATTGACCATCGGAATCAGGACCTCTATGATAGATTACATCACTCATTTTAGTTAATAATGAAATATCAATTTCTGGGCTTGTTCTGAAATCTATTAATCCGGCAATTCCACACATTATAGTTTTGCTATGTTTTTGATTTTTAATTTAATAGATGAAGCAATATCATTTATATCTTCATTTTTTGCTTTAGAAAGTTCATTCAACTGCTCAATAAACTCATCTTGTTGAATTCGAAAAGCATCTTTATAAGATTTATTTTCTATATCTATTTTATTTAGATTTTCATTTGCTATATTCAGAAGTATAATTGTAGCATTTGTCCATTTATAGTTATTATCTTTATCTTTCTTAGTTTTAATTTGAGTTGCTAAATAAATATACCTTGCTGCAATAAGTCCATATTTAATTGCAAGAAATGGGTTTGAATTTTTTAAATGAAACTCACTTAAAAGACCACTAATATTTCCTAATGAAATATCCATATTAAATTCAAGATTTTCGATTCTATTTTGTAGTTCTACAAAGGAAGTCTTCTGTGAGATTATCTGTGTTCCAAACTTTTCATTCAGTCTTTTAGTTTGAAAATTATATGAATAAACTACAAAAATTATTAATATAACTGCAATAAATACAATTATTACAGTAAACCTAATTGCTTGTTCTGAAAAAGCATTAGCAAAGAAGTCATCTTTAACCCTATATTCCAATATTCGATTCTTATCATCATAATTTTCTTCAATAAGTTTATTATTATAATTAGCAAGAGAATCATTAATTTGTTCTAATTGGTTTAATCTAGCATTTAAAAATCTAATTTGAATCTGAAGATCAGTTGAATCTTTTAAAGATAAGTCTTGTGAGAAAATACTGTTTAAAAAAACAAATAAAAAAATGATAACTAATCTCATTCACCAACCTTTTTAGTTTTAATATTGGAAACCAGATTTTTAATTTTTTGTTCTAAATGAGATGGAACAATTGGTTTAACTATATAATCATTCACTCCAGATTTAATAGCTAAAACAATATCATTTTTATGACTTTTAGTTGTAATCATTAAAACAGGAATATCTTTTGTTTTATCATTATTTTTCAAAAAGGTTGTCAATTGAATACCATCTAAGATAGGCATAAGCCAATCAGTAACAATAAAATCTATATCAGACTCTAATTTTAAAATATCTAATGCTTCACTACCATTTTCTGCTTCCAGGAAATCTACCTCAAAGAACTTATTGATAGAGTTTTTAATAACTCTTCTCATAGCTGAGGAATCTTCAACAATAAGAATCTTCATAATTTTATTCCAGATAAATTTAAAATAGATTTGACAGAGTCAACTCTTCCAAATGGAGCTGATATTTGAACTCCTTGTATCCTACTGAAAATACTGTCTAATAATTCAACAGCAATTTCTATGCCTTGATTAATACCCTCTTCTTTCTTTCCCTCATACTTACGCATTCTTTCTACAATATTAGCAGGAACATTTACACCAGGAACCTCATTATTCATAAATTCTGCGTTACGAATTGATACAAGAGGCCACAAACCTGCTATCACAGGAGTATTTAAATAAGAAATTCTGTCCATAAAAGTATTAAAGACGTTTAAGTCGAATATAGGTTGTGTAACAATATACTCAGCACCCGCATTAATTTTCCACTCTAATCTTTTTATTTCATTCTCTAAATCTATAGCACCAGGGTCAGCCCCTACACCAATAGTGTAAGCTGTTGAATTACCGATAGGATTACCTGCAATATCTTGACCATGGTTCAAACGATTTATAACATTTACAAGCCCAATAGCATCTACATCAAAAACAGCTGTTGCATCAGGGTAATTTCCAAGTTTTGGAGGGTCGCCGGTTATTGCTAATATATTTTTTAAGCCAAGAGCATAATAACCCATAAGGTCAGATTGCATACCAATTACATTTCTATCCCTACAAACAAAATGAAGTATAGTATCTATGCCGATTTTATTTTGAATTTGTAAAGCTAAAGCTCCAGCAGACATTCTAGCACTTGCCCTAGGTCCATCAGGAATATTAATCGCATCTATTCCGTAATAATACATTTCTTTAGACTTTTCTAATTCTGAATCAGCTATAACCCCTCGAGGTGCAAGAAGTTCTACAAAGGTAATAAACTTTTTATTAGCTAATTTATATCCAATTTTTGACTTATTTTCCAAAGGAACCAAATCTAAGGATTTCTTAAAATTATCATCTTGTATTTTGTATTTTTTTCTCTTTACTTCCGGTTTGATAGCATCAATCATACTCCTCATTCTTTCAATGTGCTTAGGAGTAGTACCACAACAACCACCAATTATATTTGCACCAAATTGAACAAAATGCTTTGCATATTCACCCATATACTCAGGAGATGTAAGATAAATATTTCTACCTTCTATATTTTTTGGTTTTCCAGCATTTGGAGCTATAGATATATATTTATCAGTAAATTTTCTAGCTTCCTCTAGCCATGCAAGCATTGATTGAGGTCCTACAGTACAATTTACACCAAAAGCAAGAACTCCTAATTCTTCTAATTCTGAAATTGTAACATCTATTGGTGCGCCAGTTAGTGTGGAGCCATCGTCATCTATTGTAAGTTGTGCTATGATTGGTAAATCACATAATTCTTTTGCTGCTTCTACAGCAATTTTTAATATTTCATAATATAAAAATGTCTCAAATATTATTAAATCAACACCTTCCTCAATTAAAGGTAAGAGTTGCATCTTAAAATAATCCTTTGCTTCTTCTCGGGACATTTTTCCAAGTGGTTCAATCTGTACTTGAATAGGACCAATAGACCCGGCAACATAAATATCATCACCTGCAACTTCTTTTGCTAATCTTACAGCACTTTTGTTTATTTCTACTATTTGATGATGAAGATTATATTTTTCTAATTTAAAATACCCAGCTCCAAAAGTATTTGTAGAAAGAACATCAGCACCGGCTTTTTTATATTCTTGATGAATTTGTTTAATCAAATTAGGATTTGATAAATTAAGTTCTTCATAACATTGATTAATAAAAACCCCTTTATTGTAGATTTCGGTTCCTAAACCGCCATCAAATAAAACTGGACCTTTTTTTAATCGTTCTTCAAACTTAATTTTCATTTTTTCTTTATATGTATAATTTTATTCATCTTATCATAATTCAAGTTGCTTTCAACAAGTCCACCAGTAGTCCATATTTTAAATAGATTCTTATTCCATTCACTTTCTATTCTACCAGATTGACCAGAATTTTGAATAACATAATTTTTATTTTCATTCAATTTAAAAATAATTGAAGAATTATTTGTTATTAAATAATTTACAAAATTATGAAAAAAATTAATACTATTCTCACTTCCTTTATAATTTTCTAAAGGTAAGTTAATTAAATCTTTTTTATTGAAATAAGTAAGAATATGATTTATTTTATTAATATCTTTATTAAATAAAAACTCTCCGTTTTTATAGTCAATAAGTTCTAAAGTTTTTTGCCAGGAAGTTGATATAATAGAATCAGTAACTTCATCTTTAGTTAGCTCAAAAATATTTTTAATCATAACTAATTTCAGATAAGGAGTATCAAGTATAAAGTCTTTTAGCTCAATATCATAATACTTCACCATAAATTCTTCAATTATATTTAATAAAAACTGTTCAAAAAAGAAAGATTCTAATCGGTTTTGCTCTTCTATAAAATCCCAATTCTTGAGACTTTTATAAATTTCAACTTCTTTATCATTATTTTTATCAAAATTTATAGATTTAAGCACGGCACCTAAATAAACCTCTGCTAACCTATTCTTGTTATCATTATTAATTAGTCTTATATCAGTTAAATTAAACTTATGGTCATCACTCAAAAGTTCTTTTAATCGCTCATTATAAGGAGAGTAAAGCTTGTACTCATGAAAAAATAAATTTTGGATTTCTTTTTTATCATTAATTTCTAAAATATCTTGACTAAATATATTAAGCGTATCAATTTTATTTAAATACTTACCTAAGTTCATTTTAAATTTCAAACTATCTTTCAAATAAATATATGATAGATTAGAACCATGATATGTATCAATTTTATTAAAAAACAGTAAATTATGTAAATATTCAAACTTATTATTTAAATCTAAATTATAAGTACCTATTGCAAGTCCAATAGATAAATCTTCTTGAGAATGATTTATAACCTTATTATTATTTTTGGTATTATAAAAATACTTTAATTTACTAGTATTATCATTCAAAGCAATAGTATCAATTCCAATCTCAAATTCATTTAAAGTACTATCACCTACTAAAGAATAATTTAGTTTATTATTTGATATATCAAACAAAGTAAGATAATTTGATTTTAAATTTTGGTTTAATTCAGAAAAAATCAACTCATTCTTTCGCATTACATTAGGAAATGGAGAACCAATCTTATAAAGTCCAGATAGCGTATCATTTCCAACAAGGAATTCAGTGTAATAAGGCGAGAAATTCATAAATGTTTTTGAGTAATGATTGTATGAAAAAAGAATAGAATTATTTGATTTTATAAAATATGGTGAATCAAAATTGAGAGGAATACCATAATTGATCAAATTTATATACTTATAAATATCTATCAAATAGTTAAGTTCTCCATAAGTGTATTTCCTTGAAGATATTGTTTTTAACATGCCTTCATCTAATGTAATACCTAGATGATTGAAAAGATTTTTACTTTTATTTATTCCTAATTTTATTGAGGAGATTAAACCAAATAAATTTAACTTTAAATTATTGTCATACATTAAATTATAAATTTCTTCTATAAGGAATATATCCTTTACAGTAAATTTTTTAATATTATAATTTATTAATCCAAACTCAAGTGGTAATTTATTGTTATAATTAGAAATAAAGAAATTTATACCTGAAACGTAATTGTTTAAATATTCTATAAAAGGTGAGTTTAAATTTAATTTATAATTATATTCAGCTCTTTTTTTTAAATCTATATCTCTTATTATTTTATCTAATTCAAAATGGTTTTCTTGTAAAAAAGAAGACAATTCGCCCTTAGCAAGTTTTCTAAGTAGTTCTAATTGCAAAAATCTATCATAAGACTGAATAAAACCTACTGCAAAGTAATAATCTTCAATACTATTTGTTTTTACCTTAGCAAATCCAAACTTGTTTCTAAAAACTTCAATATCGCCAACTATATCGTTACTTTCTAATTCTTCATTTTCATTATAAAAATCAAAAAATGTAGATTGAAATATAGATATTAATAAAATAAAAAGAATAATTATAATTAAGTAAATACTTATATATGTTTTTGTTAACCTCAAAGCCATTTATTTTCTTTGTACCATTTTATTGTATCAAAAATGCCAACCTCCAACGAAACTAATTGCTCAAATCCCAAATCTTGTTTAATTAGTTTATTGGAACAAATCCAATACTTTTGTGTAAAATCTTTAGCCTTATCTAAGTCAAAAATAGGTGTAAGTCCGAGTAATTTTGAAGCATAGGAGTTAATAAAAGCAATTACAAATACAACAGAGTGGGGAAGTCTAAGTTTTAGCAATCGCTTCTTACCAAACCCTTTTTTAAGCATGTCCATTACTTCTTCCCATGAATAAAATTCATCTGAACTAAGAAAATATAATTTCTTAAAAGCAATTTTATTATTCAAACTAAGAACAACACCATTAACAACGTCTTTAGAATGAATAAGAGATAAATATTTAGTTTTAAATCCAATTAAAGAAGCTACACCTTGTTTTGCTAATTTAAATAATGAATAGATAGCAGTATCTCTAGGTCCATAAACAGCAGGCAATCTCATAATAGTATAGTTTAACCATTCCCTCTGACTAATTATAAAATCCTCTGCTTCTGCTTTTGACCTTCCATAATTAGTAATAGGATTCTTATGGTCATTCTCTTTTTTAACTAAATCTAAAGAAGCCGAAGGACCAGCTACCGTTAAACTACTTATGTATATAAATTGCTTAAAATTCGAATTATCTTTAATAGATTCTATTAAATTTACAGTTGAGTTAACATTTGCTTTTCGTAAATCATTATAGTTTTTTCCAAATAACAAACCAGCACAATGAATAATAATTTCGCAATCTAATGTTGCTTTTTTAATACTTTCAAGATCATCATAATTCACTTCAAAAACTTTAATTTTCTTTTCAGATTTAAGGTTATCAATATTTTTTAAAGAGCTATTATGCCTTACAAGTACATTGATACTATGCCCTTGTTTAACAAGTTCATTAGTAATGTGACTTCCAATAAATCCAGTAGCACCTGTTATTGATATATTCATATTTTAGCTTATTAAATATTTATCTGGAAAAGTAATTTCAACTTTTGTAAATTTTTTATATTCTGATTCTATTTTTAAATCTAATCCAAATAAATCTACAATTTTTTTAATTATACCAAAACCTAACCCAATTCCCAGTTGCTCATAATAATTCCTGTCAAACTGAATAAAGGCTCCAATTTTATCTAATATCTCTGGTTTAAAACCTCTTCCATTATCAGTTACAGAAATCACATAGGTATTATTAACCGTATTTGCATCAATTTTAATATCATCTCCTAAATTTGAAAATTTTATTGCATTACTAATGACTTCATTTATTAATATTTTCAAAAACTTAATACTAAACTTAATATTAGTAAAATCAGAATCAAATTTGAAATCTTTATCTCTACTAGTATCATTGCAACAATCAAGATAAACTTTATTTATAACTTCGCTTACATCGATTACCTCAAAATTAGTATCCTCTAAAGTCATTATATTTAACTCATTATAAATTAGAAAATTTTCGACCGTTCTTTTTAATCTGTAAGCCGAATTAAAAATAACATTATGCATTTCTTCAATTTCGTCATTTTCTAATTTTAAATCTATATCAGTCAACATAGTAATAGGACCTATAATACCATTAATAGGAGTTAGGAACTCGTGAGGTAATGAAAATGCTATATTTGACTTAAATGAAACCAATCTATCTTCGATTAGTTTTTCTAACTTTTCTTTTTTTTCTAGTTTTAATCTAACAACCTCAAGTAAATTAGGAAAATCAAATGGTTTTGTAACGTAATCATCAGCACCTAATTTTAAACTTTTAATAATTTGATGTTCTTTGTTCTTTGCTGATAGAAAAATAAACGGAACAGTTAAATACCTGTCATCATTTTTTATATGCCTTACAACTTCATAACCATTTAGTTTAGGCATATCTATATCACAAATTATAAAATCATATAGAGTATCATTTGCTTTATCGATACCTTCCAAACCATTTTCAGCTGTATTAATCTCATAATTTTCAAGTTGAAAATATTCTTTTATGCTTTCTCTTATAGTATCATCATCATCAATAATTAATATTTTTTTCATTTTTCCTTTCTAAAAAAACAAAAATATGAAATAGTTTTTAAAATATACTCAATAGATTTCCTTTTATCTTAAAATAATTTAATACGTTGTTACATCTTTATTTTTTTTTAAAATAAAGAATTAAATTTGAACTATATCTTCTATTACTTCTCTAAATTCATAAAAACCTTTTCTATTATATAACCATTTAGACGATAAAACTGCGCCTTTTGCAAATCCCTTGCGATTTTTTGCATTATGAGTAAGTATAATTTCATCAGAAACTGAATCAAAAAATACTGAGTGCTTGCCAAATATGTCACCACCACGGGTTGAACTTACGTGCAACTCTTCGGGTTGTATTTCTCTATCAATTTTATCAGTTACAATATTGTTTTTTCTACGCATATTTTCAGTTACTAAAGTAGCTAATTTCAAAGCAGTTCCAGAAGGGCTATCTAATTTTCTTTTGTGATGCATTTCGTGCAACATAACATCAAAATCATCGAATGAATCAAAAATAGCAGCCGAATTTTCGATAATTTTGAAAAATAAATTAACACCCACTGAGAAGTTTGAACCCCAAACAAAACCAATTTTATTATGTTTTACAATCTGCTTTACTTCATCAATTTTTCCATACCATCCTGTAGTACCAGTTACAATGTTTTTACCTTGTTCTGCAAGAATTTTAATATTTTCTAACACAGCACTTGGCTCTGTAAACTCAATAGCAGTATTAAAATTGAAATCACTATCTTTAGTTAATTTATTTTTTACATCAAAAATTGAATTTATTTTTACGCCTTGTTCATTAGCAGTTGCTTCAATCTCCTGTCCCATTCTTCCATAACCAACAATTGCAATCGCCATTATTTTTCCTTATAAAATTTATAATACTCACCAATCAAATCAAAAGCATTCGAGAGAACATCTTCCGTTGGACATATTACAATTCTAAAGTGCTTTGTGTTAGGTTTTTGACCAAATCCATCTCCTGGAACTACTATAACACCCGTTTCCACAAGTAATTTTTTGCAAAAATCCCAATCATCTTCTACCTCAATTCGAGGAAAAGCATAAAAAGCGCCTTCGGGCTGCACAAGGTCAATACCATCAATCATTGCTACTTTATCAGCAACTAACTTCGAACGTCTTTGAAGAGTCTTTATCGCGCGTTCAATATGTGAATTATCACCAAGTAGTGCCTCAGGAATTGCATACTGAATAGGATGATTAGCTGAAACTCTTGCTCTTAAAATTCTATTAATTGCCTCTACATAATCTCGCATAAATCTTACTTTACCTGAAACTATTCCCCAACCAATTCTCCAACCAGGAGCCATAAAGTTTTTAGATAGTCCAGAGAAAGTAATACAGTTAGCTTCTGGATTAATTGAAGCAATTGATATCATTTCATTACCTTCAAAAATCAATTTATCATAAATCTCGTCAGCAATAATCACTAGATTATTTTCAACAGCAATTTCTACAATTTGCTCTAGAATTTCTTTTGATGTAATAGAACCAGTAGGATTATTTGGGTTAATCAATACAATCGCTTTAGTTTTAGCATTAACTTTTTTTCTAATATCTTCAACATCAGGTTGCCAACCATTTTCCTCATCCAAATAATAAGGGTTTGGTTTACATTCTAATTTTGCTTGAATAGCAGTGTATAATGGATACCCAGGTGAAGGCATTAAAAAGTTCTCACCAGGATTCAAAAGTGCTGTTAAAGAAACCTCAATTGCCTCTGCCGCTCCGGTTGTAATAAAAACATCAATAATACTACAAATCCCTTTTTTATTAGCATCTTCCTTAATAGCATCAATAGCTATAGGAATACCAGAAGAGGGCGAATACCCATTTTTATTATCAAGCATTGCTTTATGAACAATCTCAACTAATTTAGGTGGTGTTTCAAAATCATAAACATTTGGATCGCCAATGTTTAAATAATACATTTGTTTGCCAGTTTTTGCAACTTCATCAGCTAAAACTATAATATCACGAATAGCATATCTGATATTTTCAGTTCTTTTTGCGGGTTGAATATATTCTAAAGCCAATTATTTCTCCGAATTAATTTTTATGTAAATATATAATAAGCCCAATAATTATCGGGCTTATTTAATAAAATTAAAATCATTTAACCGATGGAGCTCCAGCAAGAATCTCATCAGTAACACCTTTTGCAAATTTCTCAAAGTTTGCATTAAATTGCTTAGATAATTTCTCAGCAGTTTCTTTAAATTTCTCTTTATCAGACCAAGTATTTTTAGGGTCTAATATCTCTGAAGGTACGTTTGGACAAGTCTTTGGAACTTGTAAATTGAAAATATCAGAGCTGTAATATTCTACATCATCTAATTCACCATTCATCGCCGCTGTAATAACTGCTCTTGTATGCTTCAAACTCATTCTGTGTCCAGTTCCGTAACTTCCACCAGTCCAGCCAGTATTAACAAGCCATACCCTTACATTTGAATCTTTCATTTTTTTGCTTAGCATATCAGCGTAAACACCTGGATGAAGAAGCATAAAAGGTCCTCCAAAACATGCAGAAAAAGCAACTTTTGGCTCTGTAATTCCAGCTTCAGTTCCAGCAACTTTTGCTGTATATCCAGAAATAAAATGATATGCTGCCTGACCTGGTGTTAATTTACTTATAGGAGGTAAAACTCCATAAGCATCGCAAGTTAAAAAGAAAATATTATTTGGTTGAGGTCCAATAGATGGCTCTTGAATATTATCAATATGATAAAGAGGATAAGAAACTCTAGTATTCTCAGTAATTGAAGAATCTTCGTAATCAACCTCATTTCCATTTTTAAAAACAACATTCTCGAGTAATGCACCTGGGCGAATTGCACGAAAAATATCTGGCTCTTTTTCTTCCGTCAAATCAATTACTTTAGCGTAACATCCACCCTCAAAATTAAACACATTTTCGTCTGACCAGCCATGCTCGTCGTCACCAATTAATTTTCTATTAGGATCAGCAGATAATGTTGTTTTTCCAGTTCCTGAAAGCCCAAAAAACAAAGCAGTATCATTATTCTTTCCAACATTTGCAGAGCAATGCATTGATAATACATTCTTCTGATGAGGCAGAATAAAATTAAGAGCAGAAAAAATACCTTTTTTTATTTCTCCAGTGTAACCAGTTCCACCAACTAAAGCAATTTTTCTAGTAAAGTTTAAAATAGCAAAGTTATGTTGTCTTGTGCCATCTACAGCTGGGTCTGCCATAAAACCAGGAGCGCAAACTACTGTCCACTCTGGATTTGGATTCTCTAATTCTTCTTTACTTGGTCTTAAAAACATATTATGAGAAAATAAATTTGACCATGCCAATTCAGTTATTACTCTTAAATTCATTTTATATTTAGGGTCAGAGCAAACGCTAGCATCACGAGCATATATTTCTTTACCAGAAAGATAAGCTACAACTTTATCGTATAGTTTATCAAACTTATCTGGTGCGAACTCAATATTTACATTACCCCACCATACAGCATCCTCTGTTATAGAGTCTCTTACAATAAATCTATCTTGTGGAGAGCGGCCCGTGAATTCGCCAGTACTTACAGAAATTGCACCATTATCAGCTTTCACTGATGCATTTTTAGTTATAGAAATTTCAGCCAATTCTTCTGGCGATAGATTCCAATGAACCTTTGCATTTTTAATATTTAGATAGTCTAAACTTGAATTATTTGGAGTTACATTATAAGTCATTAATAATTTTCCCAAATTGTAAAAAAAATAATTATAAAATTACGAAAAATTTAAGAAAAATTAATAAATCATTTTAAAAAAAACAAAAAAAATCCCCAATAATTGGGGACTCCTTTATTTTAAAAAAATAATATCAACTTTATTTTTCAATAATAAACTTATTAGTTACTGATTTATGACCTACATATAAAGTATAGAAATAAACACCAGAATGTAGTTTTAGTTTATTTGCATCAATTTTGAATTGATATTGACCTGGAAAAGTCATTCCTCTATTCATTTCAAAAAGTTCATTTCCAGTCATTTCAGAAATTACAATTCTAACTTCTGCAATTTCATTTATAGTGTAGAAAATCGTTGTTTCATCTTTAGTTGGGTTTGGAGAATTTGATAATTCAAACTCGCTTCTTAATTCTTCAACCGATAAATTCATACTACTAGTTTTAACTGTAACAGAGGCAGAAGAAGATGTTACATCTCCACAATCGTTAGAAACAACACAATAATAAAGTCCAGATTCATTCTCTTGTATATTGGTAAAAGAAAGACTTTCATCAGTACTTAAAACAGTATTATCTCCATCTTTAAACCATTCGTAAGTAACATTAAGTTCATTCTCAATTTCAATTATAAGTTCACCATTACTATTTTCTTCAATCTCAATATCTTGTGGTTGAGTTGTGATAATTGGGGCAGTGTTAAGTTCTAATGAACCTACACCTGAAATGAATGTTATGTTACCAGGAGTAACAGTTACTTCTACATATACATTTTCTAATGCTTCAGTAGCAGAACCAGTTAAAGTATTAGTTTTAGTACCTTCATAATCATTTTCATCTAATTTCATTCCATTTGCATACCATTGGTATGAAACAATTGTTCCATTATTAGTTGCTACAGCATCAACAGAAAATTCAAAATCAGCATCTTCACAAACAACTATATCTAAAGGATTAGTATTAAAGTTTACGTTTGGTGCTTCATTAATTGAAATTGTTTTTGAGTTTAATGAACCACAATTGCCAATTAATTGAACCCAATAATCATCACCAAAATCAGTAGATTCAACACTATTGATTGTTAAATAATTTGAGTTAACTCCTTCGAACCTATCATTGTTTTGTAAAGGAGTATTCCCTCTGTACCATTGAACGTCCACTTTATAAGATGGAGGTTGTTCTCCGTAAATAGTAGCATCAACATATAAAGTTGCTTTATCGCCAATTTGAGATACAATTGAAGTCGGCTCAATTGTAATTGAAGGTGCATTTAAAACATAAAGAGTAGCTTCTTTAGTGAAAGTAATTTTCCCAGCGCCTTGAGCAGTAACTCCACATTTAAATACTCCAGACATATTATGCTCTAAAGGACCTAAATTTAATCCAGGGAAAGTCTGACCTTCTAAAGGTTCATTATCCTTGTACCACTGATATTTTGGAGAAAGTCCAGAGGTTGCAGTTGCTAAAGCGTAGAAAAATCTACCTTGAGTTCCGTAGCAATCTATAATATCTTCTGGTTCAGAAATAACAGTAACTACTATAAGTGGATTATTAAATCCAACAAAAAATTCCTGTCTTTCATTACCAAAGAAATCAAATTGTTCACATTCAGCAAAAATATCACCAAAAGGACCATTTGGATCAAACAAAGGGTCTTGGAAAACTAACTCAGGAGTAAACTCTTTAGGTCTTAAAGAACCATCTTCTAAAAACTCTACATCTACAGAAGCAGAATTCAAATCACCTTCAGAGGCAGTTCTAAAACCAGCCAAACTACCATAATCATTTAAATTCCAACTTCCTATATTAGCACCATCTGTTTTCAAATTGTTTTGATTTGAAGTCCAAACCGGTCCGCCCATACTTGTACCTTTAACTACAACACCATTTCCAGTATTAATAAGCATATTTCTTAAAACAGTAGTATTTGTACTTTGATTAACATAAAAAGCAGCATTATTTGGGGAATTGACAGCTATTGAGTTGTAACAAAAAAACTGACCTACTTCAGAGTTTTTATTATTTCCTGAACGAGCAGTTAAAACACCATTTGCGTTTTCGCCTCTAATTCTATTGTTAGCCACATATCCCGCACTACCGTCAGAAACAATTCCAGACCATTCATAATCAGAGTCATTAGCAATTACATCAATAGAATTTTTATAAACTTTAGCATTTGTATTATCTAAATATAAACCCATTCCATCTTCAATTTCAATAGTATTTTTTTCAGCCCATAAATACTTTGAATCTGTCCCGGCTCCATTATAAATAATAGCGCTTTTATCAATTCCATTATAATCACCAGTACCAATTTTTATATCATTCCCACTAATTTTACCAGCACCAACATTATTAACTGTAATACCAGTCATATCTAATACATCTTCAATAATATTATCTTCAATTATAACTTCATCATCAAGATCTGTATCGGAGTGGTCAACCCTTATTAAAGATGGACCAGGGTCATTACCATTTCCTTTAAATCCAGAAAGAGAATTGCCAGAAATCGTTGTTCCATTATGAGAATAAATAGCAGTACAAGAAGTTTCAGGTAAATCATTTATGAATAAATTATCTTGAAAAACAGTATTGTTTGAATATGTATCGCAATTATAAATGTAATTTGCTGAATAAATACAATATTCGCTCTGGTCAGTAAAAATATTATTAGAAATCAATAAATTTCTTTCACATAAATCATAACCAGTAACTTGGACTCCATAATTACCTTTAACAATCTCTGAATTAGAAATCACTACATCATTTGCGCTAAATATATAAATTCCATAGGTAGTAACATAACTATCTTCAGGTGCATCTGAAAATGTGATATTACAATTATCTATAGTTAATCCATTTCCATCAGAAAAATATATACCACCAACTTGGTAACTATATTCATCAATTTCAACTTCGATATTAATATCTTTAATAGTAATATCGTTGTAACCATAGTAATAGATTGCATAATCTGAATAATACTCATTTTCATATTCTTGAGGTATTTCTTGACTTTCTTCATCATATACACCATCTTCAATATAATTATCCATACCAGACCACTGAATAACAACATTACCTATAGCATTAGGTAATTTTTGGAAAGTTAATTTATGAGTTTGAACATCATAATCAGAATCATCTCCTTCCTGACCAGTTGAATAATAACCATAGTATTCCAAAACCAATGGTTCAGTGTAAGTTCCAGGTCTAACGTTAAATACAACATCACCTGTAGGGAAACCTCCACCTTGAAGATATTGATTAATTTCAGTAAAGTTTTCAAAATCATCACTAGTTAAACCAACCGAATATGTTCCTCCACTCAAAGCTGGGTTTATTTTTCTAACATCTGTAATAGTATTTGAGTAAAAACCACCAACTTCACCTCCATTAGGGGAAGAAATTGTTGCATAAACTTCATAAGAACCTAAAGGGCTTTTCTCCGAAAACTGGAAAGAACCTATGTTAACTTCTTGAGAACCATAGCTTTCAATTATTCCAGACCATTCAAATAAAAGTTCTTCCTGACCATCTACAAACAATCTTAACTCACAAGTCTCAAGAGCTTCAATATCGTTGTTATAAATCCATACGTATAATGGAGTTAATGAATCTGAATTGACTTTATTTTTAAAATCAATTGAATAAATAGATACCTCGTGAGTTTGAGTGTAGATATTATTTGAAGCAAATAAAACAATCATTAGCAACAACATTAATCTAATAACATTACCAAATTTGTTCATAAAAAAATCACCTTAATGGTGAAAAATAATGAATATTTTCTAATAAAAAAAATATTATTAAAAATTAGTACCCATTGAAAAATAGAATAATAAAGGACTTAAGGTAACACCATTTGGGTTAGATGTAAAATAAAAACTTCTTCCCGCTCCAAATACAAAAGGACCAATTGGTGTGTTAATTTCTAAAGCAGTTCCTATCCCATTTCTTAAAGTAGAAATCCTAATACTTTCGGGTGTAAGCCATACAGAACCGAGGTCATATCTTGCTGAAATGTAAGTGTCGAAAAAAATACTAACAGGTGATTTATATTTAATTCCCAAACCAGTATTAAAATATTGCCTACCTCTTTGGTCAAACTCTCTTAAACCATAAAAATTATCTTGACCTCCTATGAAAAACTGCTCTGGAAGAGGAAGTAAATTATCAGCCACTCCAAAATGTACTTTTGGAATAAATGTAAAATCATAAATACTTATATTTTGCCTGAGTTTGAAAAATGTTTTGATAAATCTAACTCTCTGATCAGAAGAAAAATTTGTTTCAGCTGAAATCAACATATATAGCCCATTTCTTGCAAAAAATTTCTCATCTTCGGTGTCCAATATACTTTCGAATTTTAATGTTGATAAATTATAAAAATCCTCTCTCGTACTTCTTACAAATTCGTATCGCTGCTGTTCATAACGATATTCAGCAGAAATCAAACCATATTTCCAAATTAACGAACCAGCTTTAACTCTAAATCCATATCGCTCCTCATAATATTCATTTGAGATATCTCTTTCATATTGATTTGTAGGAAGATTAGGGACATTATTATATGTATAAATATAATTCTTTTTGTAGTAACCGGAGAATTTCAAATTCAAAAAGGTATTTCTTATTCTTGGATTTTCTAAATTAAAATAAAAATCTGTATCTCTAGAGCCCAATGTTGCTCTTAAGGATATAGATTCTCCCATTTTTAAAAGATTATTTTGATAAAATTCAGTATTTACTCTTGTTAACCTTTCATTATTCAAATTCAGTCCCAAATATAAATTTTGACTTGTCGCTGGCTCATAATTAATATTTATTGTTACTCCAGGATTATTATGTTCATATTCAATATCTACTTTTTGAAAATTACCAGAATATTCTAAATTCTGATATGTTTCTGACATAAGATCTTTGGTCAATAGTTGATTTTCTTTAAATTTCAACTCTCTTTTTACTAAATAATCTATTTTTCCGCCTTTAATTTCAATTTTATTTATAATAGCTAAATCACAATATATTTTAATTGAATTATTAAGAGAATCAAACTTAACAGCATTAATATTTGCAAAATCATAACCTATTTTTCGTAAATAATCTAAAGAGTAACTCTTAATTTTATCAATATCTTTTTCTATTATTATCGTGTCTTGCAATAATACATCATTATTATTTACAGATATTAATTTTACATTATATTTGTTTTTTTTAATAGTTGAATCTAAATAGTTCAATTTCACTTTTGATTGATATAAACTTTTTTTTGTAGCTTTAAACCCCTTATCAATTAAAAAATCAATTTTCGAAAAATCAAGATTATTATATTCGTCTAATTCAGGACTAATTAATATATCAGCATTTTTTAAAGTTTCATTTAATTTATCTTTAATTAAAATTGATACTACTTGGTCTGCTATATTCCATGGTTCTTTTAGTAACTCTTTATTAAGTAAATTAGATGTAGTATTTACTGCAATAATTATATCAGCACCCAATTCAATTGCTATATCAATAGGGACATTACTTTTTATACCACCATCAACTAAAAACATTGAATCTAGTTCAACAGGCGGGAATCTTAGAGGAATTGAGGCACTTGCTTTTATAGCAGTAATTAAATTGCCATCTTTTAAAACTACACTATTTCCGGAAATCAAATCAGTTGCTACTGCTCTATATTTGAATTTTAATTTATCAAAATCAGAATTAGTGGAATACCTGCTATTCCAAAAAATATCTCTTAAAAATAAATCAAAATTCTTTCCATAAGATAATGATTTGGGAACCTCAAACTTAAAATCCTCAAAATTTAACTTAATAGAATTTCTTTGTTCTAATTGTTTTTGATATAAAAACAATTCATTACGCTCAACTTTTTCAGATATATTAAAAATTGATGCAAAGTACTTTAATCTAAATATTGAGTCCATTTCATTTGTGGTGTATCCAACTGAATACATACCTCCAATTAATGCACCAATACTTGTTCCTACAATATAATCAATTTTTATATTTTGTTCTTCTAATGCTTTTAATACACCAATTTGAGAAATACCTCTAGCCCCTCCCCCCGAAAGTACTAAAGCAATTTTTTTTTCATACGAAGTTAAATTGATAGTAAACAGTAAATACAATAATATAAAAAAAAACTTGCGCATATTAATCCTGATAGTAAATAGGATAGCAAATGTCTTCTTTTATTTTGTCGGCAACATCAGATTCCAGTAATGTTTCAACAATAGCAAAAGCAAAATCTAAGCTAGTTCCAGCACCTTTTGAAGTTATAAAATTATCATAAATTACAACATCTTCATCTATGTACTCATAATCATTAAAGTGCTCTTTAATTGAAGGATGCGAAGTCAATACCGTATCTTTTTCTAGAAGATTATTATCTTTCATTAATTTTGGAGCTGCACAAATTGCAGCAATCATTTTATCATTTACTAACATCTCTTTTATCAGATATACTACTTCAACTTGACTTGATAATTTATCTACACCTTCTATACCACCTGGAAAAACTATTCCGTCAATTTCACTAACATCAATTTTGTTTAAATTTGTAATATCCGGTAGTATTTTTGTTCCTCTTGAGCAAATTATAACTTCACTATCAGCATACACAATAACTTTGATTTGAGCTCTTCTCAAAATATTAATTACTGTAACTGCCTCAAGTTCTTCGCTTCCACTTGCCATTATTATTAAAACTGTTTTCATTTAATTTTGATTTAAAATTAAAATATCTTAATTTAGTAGTTATAAATTTAAATTAATAAATATTTAAAATTACATTACAAAATTAAGAAATTTATTTTAACCATACTGTTAAAATGACTCAAAATTTATGAAAGAAAATCAATCCAAAAAAAACATAGAAGTATCTAATAATATTGAATTAACAAATTCTAGGCTAAAAACTATATTTGATAATGTTACTGATGTTATATTAATTCACAACGCTAAAGGCGAACTAATTGAAATAAATCAAGCTGGAATTGATAGATTTGGAATTGATATAATTAATTTGAATAAATACAATGTCTTTGAATTAGTTTCTCAAGAATACAAAGAATTAATTTCTGAAAAAATAAATAATTCATCAAATGATTATTTTTCAACTTTTGAATCAAAACATACAACAGCAAGTGGTGATGTAATTCATACAGAAAATAAATTCAAATTTTTAGTGAGCAATAACGCTGATTTATTTATAAATATTTCAAGAGATATTACAGAAATTAAAAGTAAAGAATTAGAGCAAAAAGAATCAAACAAAAGATTAAAGGAATTAGTTGAAGAAAGAACATCTCAACTTGAAGATGCTTTAAGCGAATTAAGAAATGAAATTAATGTAAAAATCCAAGCTGAGAATGAATTAATTGAAGCAAAAAATAACTTAATCAAATCATTAGAAATTGAAAGAGAGTACTCCCAGCTAAAATCAAGATTTGTTTCAATGATTTCTCATGAATACAGAACTACACTAACAGTAATTTTATCCTCAACTTATATAATTGTCAATTTAGATGAAAAACTTTTTATGTACATTATTCGTAACTTAATAAATAACGCATCTAAGTATTCAGAAAAAGATACTTTTGTTCGTATTAAAGTTGACGTTCAAAATCATAATTTAAAGATTTCTATTTCTGATGAAGGAATAGGAATACCTAAAGACGATTTAAAACACCTTTTCGATCCGTTTTTTAGAAGCGAGAATGTAGGTGCAATTGAGGGGACTGGTTTAGGATTGCATCTAACTAAAAAATATGTTGAAGCTTTATCAGGAGAAATCAATGTTGATTCTTATCAAAATAAAGGCACTAAATTTATGTTAACATTTCCAATTGATAAAATGAAGTAAATATAATAGAAAATTAAATAGGAGAATAATATGAGATATTTTGCAATTGCTTTACTGTGTTTTTCATTAATATCTTGCTCAAAAAAAGTAATTACTGACCATTCAACTGAGAACAACGTATCAATCCCTTTTAAACTTGGAGATATAAGGTTTGAAGATAATAGGGTAGAGATTGTTACTCCTTCAATTAATTTATCGGCAATGCCCTCTGAAAGTAATTTAAAAGATATATCTCCAAAACTCTCGGAAGAGTTAATTATGGACTCCGAATCTATAGTTCAAAGAGCTTTTAGAGGTAATCAGATTACTTATGATGTGGTAATTGTTATTAATAAAGCAAATAAGTACATGGCTAAAACTTGGAAAGAGTCAAAAGAAAAATCTGAAGTGGAACTTGAGATTGAACTTATTAGTCAAAATGTTGAAGGTTCGATGTACAAAGCTAAGTCTATTTTTTCATCAGAATTTGAAGGTCCTAACGTTACAGATGCTCACGCACAAGAATTGTTTGATAAAACTTTTAGAAATGCATTATATTTAGGTTTGAAAAAAGTTCAAAATGAAATCAGAAAATAATATTATTGAAGTTGAGGGTCTTACTAAAAGCTATGGGTCTTTGGTTGTTTTAGATAATCTTTCTTTTGAAATTAAAAGTGGGGAAATTTACTTTTTTGCTGGTGGATCAGGTTGTGGTAAATCTACTGTTTTAAAACAATTAATTGGACTCGAAACACCAGATATTGCTAAAATTACAATTGACAATAAAAACTTATTCGAACATCAAGATGAAATCGTAAAAGAGTTTGGTGTAATGTATCAATCAGGAGGTCTTTTTGCTTCTATGACCTTAGCTGAAAATATAGCAGTTGTTTATAAAAAGTTTACTAATCTACCAGATTCTATTATTTCTGATTTGATAGATATGAAATTATCTTCTGTTGGATTAACTGGCTTTAGAGATTATTTGCCGAGCGAAGTTTCGGGTGGAATGAAAAAAAGAGCCGCAATAGCTCGAGCTATGGCTTTAGACCCCAAAATTCTTTTCCTAGATGAGCCATCGTCTGGTCTAGACCCCATAAGTTCAGCTGAAATTGATGAATTAATCAAAGAACTTAATGCCTCACTTGGAATAACTATGGTTATTATTTCCCACGACTTATCAAGTATATTTAATATTGCTGATAGAGTGTTACTCCTTGACAAATCTGTTAGAGGAAAATTAGCAATTGGTAAACCTAAAGACCTTAAAGATAGCGAAATACTCAAAGTTAAAAACTTCTTTCGCCGAAATATTGATTTCAGTTGATTAAATATTTTGGATATATTAATAAAATATTCACTAAAAATACATACAACAATGTGATATAACTCATTCTTGTATGATTGTTTTTAATAAATTATCACTATTGTCCGATAAAAAGTTAAAAAATATTAAAAAAGTAATTTAAAACAGAATTTAAAGACTTACTATAATTCTATAATGACATAGCAAATAAGATTTCATATCATTATTTCTGCCCCAAACCAAAGTTATTTTTATAATATCATTCAAATATATATTCACTAACCTAATATACAACAAGGGGCATAAAACCCTTTGCTGATAGTTATTTATCATAAAATTAATGTGACATAAACCCAGATTGTCCGTTAGAAAGGGATAATGTTGTCATTTTAAGCGCCAGGGTAATATTGGGCCATGCCAAATAAATTAAATACCTTGTTCATATATTTTAATCTTCATTTCACTTATTCACCAACAATTTATCAAACACAACTACACCATCATATTCTATCCTTATAAAATACATTACAGTTTGTAAATTATAAAGTTTAAATTTTTATAATTCATTTTTAGATGAATTTGTAATTTCTTGTTTTGTTTCATTTTCGTACGAATTAAGTTTTGATGTTTGACATAATTGTAATATGCAAAATGATATATATAAAAAGTTAGGTCGATATGTAAGTAGTTTTTTGCATATTTACATATTTTTTTTCTACTTTTTGTAAATTTGTAATATCTATGTCATAGATATAATTTATTTTTGTAAGAAAACAAAAAAAAGAGGCAAATGCCTCTTTTTATTTTAAACTCTTTGAATTATCATAGCATAGCCCTGACCTACTCCAACACACATTGTGCAGAGGGCAAATTCTTTATCTTTTTCGATTAACTCGTGCATTGCTGTAAGGACTAATCTTGTTCCAGACATACCAAGTGGATGTCCTATTGCTATTGCACCACCATTTGGGTTAATTCTAGGGTCATTATCATCTAATCCCCACTCACGTATGCAGGCAAGTCCTTGTGCTGCAAATGCTTCATTAAGCTCAATAATGTCAATATCATTCCAAGTTAAATTTGAACGTTTTAGTGCTTTTCTGGCTGCTTCTACAGGACCAATCCCCATAATTCTTGGTTCAACCCCTACTGCCGCCGAAGATATTATTTTCACTTTTGGCTTTAAATCAAATTTAATAAGCGCCTCATCAGATACAACAAGTGTAACACCAGCACCATCATTAACTCCTGAGGCATTTCCTGCCGTTACAGTTCCATCTTTTTTAAAAGCAGGTCGCAAACCTGAAAGCGCCTCAAGTGTGGTATTGGTTCGGATAAATTCATCAGTTTTAAAAATTATAGGTTCACCCTTTCTTTGAGGAATTTCCACTGGAACTATTTCTCTGTCAAATCTTCCGCTATTAAGAGCATTATTAGCTTTTGATTGCGAATAAAGAGCAAATTTATCTTGGTCTTCTCTTGAAATATTAAATTGAATAGAAACATTTTCAGCGGTAACTCCCATAGGGTCAGTTCCGAATTGATCATGCATTAATGGATTAATAAATCTCCAACCAATCGAAGTATCGAATATTTGTGCATCTCTACCAAAAGCGTTTGCAGATTTAGATAAAACATAAGGTGCGCGGGTCATAGACTCAACTCCACCAGCTATAAAAACATCACCTTCATTTGCTTTTATTGACCTTGAAGCATTAGCAATACTCGCCATTCCAGAAGAGCAAAGTCTGTTTATAGTTTCACCTGGCACATTCATCGGTAGTCCAGCCAAAAGCAAAGCCATTCTTGCCACATCACGATTATCTTCGCCTGCCTGATTAGCGCAACCAAGAATAACATCATCTATATGAGTTTGGTCTAAACTTGGATTTCTTTTAACTAATTCTTTAATTGTCAGAGCAGCCATATCATCTGGGCGAACACTCGAAAGCGAGCCACCAAATTTACCAACTGCTGTTCTAATTCCATCTACAATATAAGCGTTTTTCATCTTTTCCTTTTAAATTAAACTAATCTTAAATCTTGTCGTGAACTACCTTCCAAGAACCAGCCCAATGTGAGATTATATGAACACCTACTTGACTACCACTACCTGCAGCAATATTCCATTGAGAAGAAACTCCAGCAAGAAGTCCACAAACATATAAATTTTCTTTAACTTTGAAATCTTGATTAGGTATCGATACGCGAGTATTATTTTCACTTCTTTCAAAAGGTACAATATTCAAGTCTAAGCCAGAAATCATCCATTGTCGGAAGCCAGTTGAAAGGACTAAAATATTTGCAGATATTTGCTCTTTAGATTTGGTATCAGAGTTGAAAAAGTCGATTGTATAATTACTATTTTCTTCAACTTTTCTTGCTGTGCCATTGAAAAAAGTAATATTATCATAATTATTTAATTGCTCTTTTACTTTTTCAATTGCATCTTTTCCTTCTATTCCAAAAGGTAATCCTGCAACATTAAAAAACTTTGCTCTTAAAGCATCACTATTTCCAGCATCAATTATAGCTATTTTTCTATCTTTAGCTTCCTCAATCAAAGCTGGAGCCGAACCTAAAATTAAAGCCGCGGACAGACCAGCTGGACCTCCGCCGATTATTACTACATCAAACTCTTGCATCAGACAAATGACCCTTGAGAAGTTGATTCAGATCGGTTCTTGTTTTTAAAGTAATTTCTTACAAAATAAACAATTACACCTATTATAATCAAAGTGATAAATAATTTACCCCATGAGAAAGTAGGCGGATAAACTGACACAGTACCGTCCGCGTTTTCTACATAATTTGGTCTAGAATAGTAAAAAGCAGGGTGAAAAGGCATCATCCACATCATAGAAGTAGAACCCATCATATAGCCAGTCATCAAGCCAGATGAATAACCACCATAATGGTTCATAACATATTTAGTTTGCTGCCCAGAAGCACTTGCTTTAGTAACAGGTTGAGTTTTAGTTGGAACTCCATATTTCTGTTTTGCTTGAGAAGAAGACATTCTATTTCCACCAAAACTTGGAGCTTTAGGCGAAGCTTTTGGAGTACTTTTAGCTCTTGATGAAGGTGAAGTTGAACGTCTTGAAGAACTACTTCTTCGAGAGCCACCAAAACTTCTACGAGAACCACCAAAGCCACCACCACGACGAAGATTAAATCCTTCCTGCCAACTGCCCATATTTGTTATGTTGGTGCTAATATCAGGTAAATTATTTGATATTAGATTAGAAACAACATTTGCACTTGTATTTTCAATATTTAATAATAAGAAAATACTCAATAGTAATAAAGTTAATTTGTTCATAATATTAATTTTTTTAACTAATCCTACATTCAACTACAATGACGAAATAAATAGAAAAAAGTTTGATTTTTGTTAATAAAGAATATAATATTATTAAATACTGTTTTTAATAATTATATAATTGATTTAAGACAATGAAAATATAAGTATTATTCTCATAAACCAAAGTTTCTTGTAATCTGAAAGCCAAATACTAAATTTTTTAACTTAAATTCTACAGGAGAGCCAGCTAGAAGCTGTGATTGATTTAATAGTGCATTGTTTGATAGCAATAACTTAAAGAAGTGACCTCCCGTTTCAAACTCAACCCCAAAGGAATATGTATCATAATAAGGAGAAGAACCATTTCCACGCCAGCCCGAAAGAGTATTCATTGCCTCAACAACAAAACTCGTCATATCATTATTTAAATAATACTGAATATAAGAGCTAAGAACAAAAGAATAAGTATCATAGTCAGACCATGCAATAGTATTTTGCAAATATGTAGGACTAAATCCTACAGCAAGACCCTCAAATATTTGAAAATTAGCAATAATAGACCCAAAATACTGAAATTGAGCTTTTTCATCCAAACGCTCTAATTGCGGATTATCATTAAAAGCAACTCCAAAATTAAAAGCAAATATCATAGGTAAAACAATATCATCTGTTTGATAAAATTTATATTTTAACTGCAAATCGTGGTTTGCTTCTCTATTACTTCTACCAAGAGTTATCATTATATCATCATTAATCCCGTAAGCAATCAACATACGCATTGTCGCTCCATTATCCATACCATAAAAAGTAGAATAACCGTCAGCAACCGGGCCATTAAACCTATGCGAAATACCATAAAATAAATCTCCTTTAGGCAATATCTCCGCTGTATGAACATTATAGACTTGAGTAGATTTAAATATATTAAAAGGTGCTTCTGCAATTGTCTCGGTTCTTTTCCAAGTTGATTGAGAAAATAGATTTAAAGCTATCAAAAAAACAATTATTACTAATTTCATATTTTTACTTCGTCAGATTCATTAAATAAAAGTCTAATACTATTTCCATATTTTCATTAATTTTTTGAAACATCAAAGACGGAATTTTAACATTATAATCACTTAAAGCAATAAAAAAGTTAACTGATACTTTATATCCATTACTTGTCTTTATCATCTCACCACTTGTTTTAATCTTTTTTTTAACACCATGAATAAATATATCACCTTCTACAATAACATCAAACCCATTGGTCTTTTTCTTTGCATCAATAACACTTCCAGTAAAATGAGTAATAGGATATTTATCTGTATGCAGATAATTTTCTTGCATGTGTCTGTCTCTAAGCCCAATACCTGTTTTTATAGTATTTAATTGAACTTCAAAATACATTTCACTTTTTTTTGTCAAATCAGATGGATTTCCCATAAAATAACCATCAATCTTATCTGTAATTCCTTCAAACTCCTCTATTGGAGCATCTGAAATAAATTTTACTACATTCTTTTTGCTTTTATCTACATGGTACTCATCAGCATAAGTTTTTAAAGATAAAACTACAAAAACTACCATCATCAACTTAATCATTAACTTCTCCTTAATTATTTAAAGCTCCTTCTTTAATCCAAGTTCGGATTTTCTGTATTTGTACATCATTTAATTTGTTAAAAGGATTAGGCATAATCCCACCATCTATATTTTCGCCAGTAACTTTTCTAAATAAATAACTCTCATCAGCAGAACCTTTTTTTACAAGAAGTTCATTAGATCTTTGAGTTGATGAAACACCAACTATTTTATCGAAAGAATTACCTGATAAATCTAAACCACCGTAAAAGTCTTTTCCAGAAGCATTATGACAAGCAGTACAATTACTATTAAATATTGATTGAACATCAGAAAATGTAACTTCCTCAACATCATCAACTGGAATATCATATTTAATATTATCTTCGCAAGAAAATAAAATACTCGTAATTATAAAAATCATAATTATTGAAATTTTTTTCATATTTTATTAATCATTTGTTTAAAAATTAGTTACATAAACGAACTATTGATTTTATTATTTTAATTGTTCAAAAATTACTAATTTTGTGAAATATTTAAAAATATTAACAAAAACTATTCTTTTAAGTTACAAATTTATATGATTTTAGAAGAAAAAATATCTCAACTTCCATTAAAACCAGGCGTTTACTTATTTAAAAATAAATTAGATAAGGTTATATATGTTGGTAAAGCTATTAAATTAAAAAATAGAGTCAAATCTTATTTTCAAGATAATCGCCCCAGAGATGCTAAGACCAAAGCATTAATAAAACATATTATTGATTTAGAAACCATTGTTACAGATACCGAAGCAGAAGCATTAATATTAGAAGACACTTTAATAAAAAAATATAAACCTAAATATAATATATTATTAAAAGATGATAAATCATATCCTTACATAAAAATAACAAAAGAATTATACCCACAGCTATATACTACAAGAAATAGAATTAAAGACGGCAGCATTTACATTGGTCCAATTACAGAAGTCTATAATCTTAGAATCTTAATGAAAACCTTACGAAATTTATTTAAAATTCGCTCATGTACTCTGGATATAACTCAAAAAAGTATCGAAAATAAAAAACATAAGGTATGTCTTGATTTTCATATAAAAAAATGTGAAGGTCCGTGCGAAGGCTTGGTTTCTTCAGAAGATTACACCGAAAATATTAAAAAAGCACAAAAAATAATTCAAGGCAAAACAAGAGAAGTTGAGAAGCAATTTATCGAAGAAATGGAAGCAGAAGCTGAAAAGCTAAATTTTGAAAAAGCTAATAAAATCAAAAAAAACTTATTACTTTTAAAAGAATTCTCTTCAAAACAAAAAATCGTAAGTTCGGATATTATCGACAGAGATGTATTTGCAATCTCCAGAATAGACGATGAAGCTTGCACTCTTGTATTAAAAATCAGAGAAGGAAAACTAATTGGCAAAAGAAGTTACATCTTAAATAAAAGTGTTCAAAACACTGATGAAGAACTTTTACGTAGAACAATTGAAAAATGGTATATAGAGTCTAACTTTGTACCTGATGAGATTCTTCTTCCACTCGAACCCGATGATTTCGAATATATTTCCTCTTGGTTAGGAGAGATGAGACAAAAGTCAGTAAAGTTTTTATTTCCTAAAATTGGTGAGAAAAAAGAAATCCTTGAGCTTGCTGAAACTAATGCTAAGTATATACTTAGAGAATACCAAATAGCTCAATATAATAGAGAACAAATTATACCAAAACCTGTCCTTTCTTTACAAAGAGATTTAAAGTTAAAAAATCCACCAAGAATATTAGAATGTTTTGATAACTCACATCTTCAAGGAACAGATTTGGTTTCATCAATGGTTATGTTTGTTGATGGCAAACCCTATAAATCAGGATACAGAAAGTTCAAAAATAAAACAGTACTTTCTAACGATGACTTTGCCTCCATGAAAGAAGTAGTTAAAAGACGTTATTCGAGATTACTTTTAGATATTGAGGAAAATAAAAAACTTGCTGAACCTAGTGATAAGATAAAACTTCCAGATTTAGTAATAATTGATGGGGGAAAGGGACAGTTAAGTTCTGCTATTGAGGCTCTTGAAGAGATTGGATTGAATGGTAAATTTACAATTGTAGGTATGGCAAAAAGACTAGAAGAGCTATTTTTTCCTTATGAAAAAGATTCATTAATCTTACCTAAAACTTCATCATCTTTAAGAATACTACAACAAATAAGAGACGAAGCTCACAGATTTGCAATCACGTATCATAGAAGTTTGAGAGACAAAAGAACTCTACAAACAGAACTAACTAAAATTAGAGGTATTGGTGATACAACTGCAAAAAAATTACTTAAAGAACTCGGCTCAACAGAAAATGTCAAACAAGCAGATAAAGAAACATTATCTAGATATCTAAATAAAAATCAAATAGAAAGTTTAAATGAATATTTCGGAAATAAATAATTTTACTTTATAATATTAAATATAAGTTATTTACTTTTTAGTTTTTATTATTCGCAATGCAATATTGTAAGCTAAAGGACCAGCAGGTAACCAATACTCTTTCTCTGATAAATAAAATAAAGGTTTCAACAACATATTTTTTAATTTAATCGGTAAAAATATATCTAGAATACGTTCTAAGTTAAAATATAAAACTTCTAAAACCAATCCAGAGCGAAAAATCTTATCTATTTTAAAATTACCTTTAAAAGTAGATAAATCTAACATATTCTTAAAATCATCAATATTATAATGATAATGCTTTACTCCATGCTCCCAATTTTCACTCTTCGGCAATTTTCCAGTTTTAATAAATCGTATTAACTTATACAATGGTTTATATATAAAACTGAAATAATTTTTAAGATAATAACCATAATTATATGGGTCAAAGTGTTGAAATAAACCTTTATGAGGTGTAGAGATAATAATTACTCCTTCTGGTTTTAAAACTCTATTCATCTCAGATAATGTCTGAATTCTATCATTCGTATGCTCTAAAACATCATTTAAGACTATAACATCGAAAAAATCATCTTCAAAAGGAGTTTCTTCAAGCGCAGTATTAAAAAACTTAATATTTTTAAATCTTCTTTTTGCTACCTCGTAATGTTCTGGATTAATCTCAGCGCCATAACATTCTTTACAATATTCCGCAAAATAGCGAGTTCCATATCCAAAAGAGCAACCACCATCTAACAATTTATCAATTTTCTCTGGAAACCAATTTATAGATAATCTTAATCTTCCATTAAGTGGTACATCAGGATATTTATCTAGATTTAAATAATCTAAGTCACTTATATCAATATCATTAGTTTGCATTAAATAATCCTGCCTCAACATAATTTCCATTATTTTTGAGCAATAAAACTTCCTGAATCTTGCCCTTTTTCAAATCTTTTCCACCAACAACTGTCTGAACATAATTATCAGTATATCCTCTCCACAAACCATTCTGTTCATTATAAGTTTCGGGTAAAAAATGCTTAATTTTAGTAATTTGTGAATTATAAAATTCATTTAACTTTATTTCAGACAAATTTCTTAACCTATTAGTTCTTTCCTTTCTAATGTCATGTGCTACAACACCACCCAAACCTGCCGCAACTGTTCCGTTTCTTTCAGAGTAAGTAAATACATGAAGATAAGAAATAGGCGAGTTCTTTATAAAATTATAAGTTTCCTCAAAATGCACATCTGTCTCACCAGGAAAACCAACAATAACATCAGCACCCAAACAAGTATCAGGCATTCTATATTTAATATCTGTTATCAATTTATCATAATTTTTAATTCTATATCTTCTTTTCATTTTCATTAAAATCTCTTGCGAGCCACTTTGCATTGGAATATGAAAATGATTTACAAATCTTTTAGAACTTTGAATTACATCTAAAATTTCATCTTTCAGTAAATTTGGCTCAATAGATGATATTCTATATCTAACATCAGCATCATAACCATCTAACAATTTAACAACATCTATAAACCTTTCACCGCCTTCAGAATTATACTCACCTATATTAATTCCTGACAATACTATTTCCCTAAACCCATCTTTAACAAAATTATCAATTTCTGGAATTATATTATTAAAATTTATAGACCTAAACCCACCCCTTGCCATAGGGATAGTACAAAAAGTACAATTATACTCACAACCATCCTGAATCTTAAAAATAGCTCTAGTCCTCCCGGCATTATCACTTACAGCAGATGTATGAAAAGGAATATCCTTCATATCACCTACCAAAACTCTGGGGATTTCATATTTATCAAAACTACCAATCAAATCAGGAATAGAATACTTTTCCTTTTGCCCAAAAACAGCATCAACTCCATCTATTTTAATAACCTCATCTGGCTGCAACTGAGCAAAACAACCTAAAACTCCCACAAATGCCTCGGGAGACTTTCTCAAAGCTCTACGCACAACTTTCCTACAATCAGAATCAGCTCTATGAGTTACAGTGCAAGTGTTTATCAACACAATATCACTTTCCTCTTCAAAATCAACTATAGTATGCCCGAGTTCCTCAAATTGCTTTCCAATTCTTGAAATATCAGCTAAATTTACCTTACATCCTAAATTATAAAAAGATACTTTTTTTGACATTTAAAATATATTTTTAAAAATAAACTACAAAATTAAGTAATTTTTATTAGAAATTAATAAACTATAAAATTAGTTTTCACAATTTAAAATATGCTAGTAACTTAATCGTTCGATCTATTTTTTTAAATCATAACAAACTTTAATATGAAAAATATATTGATACTTATTTTAATTTCATTAAATATATCTAATTCTCAAATTGCTAATGACAATCATATTTACATTGAAAATCAAAATCACATAGGTTGTGGGAAATATCATTCATTTGAAAAAATAAAAAATCATCAAAGTTTTGAACTTCAAAACGCTATAGATTTTCCTAGAAGAAATTACAATATTCTACAAATTGATTTAGAGTTAGATTGGATAAATCCACTTTCAAGCGATTCAACTTTCGGCGAAGATAGAAAATGGACTGGCTTCGAAAGAATAACCCTAGTTGTTGACTCCTCAAACACAAAAATAATTGAATTTGATGCTTCAAATCTGAAAATTGATAATATCAAAGAAATAAAATCAAACAATGAATTTACTTTCGAAAATAAAAACTCATTAATAATAAACTTTAATAATAATTTGCAAGTAGGGGATACCCTAATATTTGAAATTGATTACACTTATATGGGTAGCGATGACGTAGGTTTCCTTTTAGTAAAAAAAGGTGATGCACCGGAGCGACTTGCTTATACAATGTCCCAACCCTACGACGCACGTCATTGGCTTATATGCAACGACTATCCTTATGAAAAACAAATGTTTACTTTAAAACTAAAAGTGCCAAAAGATTTCATAGGAGCATCAAATGGTTTATATAAAGATATTATAGAAAAAGATGACTATACAGAATTTCAATGGGAACATCAATATCCAATTGCATCTTACTTGATGGTAGTTAACGCATCAAAATTTTATACCTATGATTACAAAGTTGCAAGAATAGAAAATTCTTTTGACTCAATATTAATAGATAATTATATCTGGGAAGGTGATTTAACCAAAGAACCTTCAGACCCACAATGGGCTCCAGACGCATCGATAACACTAAATCAAATTCCCGATATGGTCGAGTACTTTCAAGAAATTTACGGACCATATCCATTTGAGAAATTTGGAACTGTAACAGTTGAAAAATTCTGGGCTGCAGGAATGGAGCATCAATCTATTCAAACAATAAGGCGTTCTTTCCTAAATGGTGGCTGGGGATTATTAGTTCACGAACTAGCTCACATGTGGTTAGGTGATTTAGTATCTCCTACTTCTTGGAGAGATATCTGGTTAAACGAAGGAGGAGCGCAATGGGCAGAAGCTATATGGCAAGGTGTTCTGCAAGAAGATGGTTATAATTATAAAATGAATGATATTAAACAATTTTATTTTAAAAATGCGCCAGGCATTGCTCAACCGCCCATTTATCTAGATGATATAGAATCAACAGTATTTGGAAATAATAGATGGTACATCATCTATCAAAAATCATCATGGATTTATCACCAACTACGAAACTTTATAGGTGAAGAAGAATTCTTTCAAATACTAAAAGAATATCTCAAAGAATACGCATATCAATCGGTAAATGGAGAGCAGTTTATATCTTTTTTTGAACAAAGAGCAACCAACCCATTAATCCCAATAAGAAAATTTTTCGATCAATTCTTATATTCAGCCGGTCATCCAATGATTAGTTTTAGATATGAAATTGAATCAAACAATGAAGGAAACTCCCTAATAAATCTCGAATTAGAACAAATTCAAAAAACATATAATATAAGACATCCTCTAACTCTTGACTCTTATGAATTCCCATTAGTTATAGATATTTTCAAAAATGGAGAAATAACAAAAGATACAATAATAGTTAAAAATGAATTAGAATATCATCAATTTAAACTAACATTCGTACCAGATTCAATTGTCCCAAATGAAGCATTTTCTTTCTTTCAATTAGTAAAATACGCATCATCAGTAAAGCAAACCCAAGAGATTTCTGAAATGAAATGCTTTCCTAACCCATTAATAATAAATCAAGAAATCAATATAGAGCTTAATGTTGATAAAAGTAATTATTACGAATTAGATTTGCTTAATATCCAAGGTGAAAAAGTCCAAAATTTATACAAGGGATTTATACCTGAAGGGATTTTCACTCATAAATCCATGATTAAATCAGAGTTATCAAGTGGAATCTACTTTTTAACAGTAGTAGGGGACAAACAAAAAGCATTTAAAATTATTGTAGAATAAATATTAAAATGGCTAAGGACTATTCGTTCATAGTCATTTTTTTAAAAATTTTACTCTCTGCTACAAAAGTTCCAAAAGGAAGAAGAGAAGCAGCTAAAACTATTAACAAAGTGAAAAAAGACCAATCATATTTCTTAAATATAATCAAAGCAAATATGCAATAAGCAACAAACAAAAAGCCATGAAGATACCCAATCACCATATTTGGCTCTGGAATACCATAAATATATTTGAGTGGCATACTTAAAGCAAACAAAAGCAAGTAAGAAACTCCCTCTGAAAAAGCAATTATTCTAAAAATTGTTAAATAATTTTTCATTCTTTAATATATTTTAATTTTGCAATTACATACAATTCTGTATGAATTAAATCTTGAACCTTTCGAGCAAACTTCTTTTTAAAAATCAATTTATTATCAAAATAGTGCTCAAATACCTCATTCGATAGTTTATATGACTTTTTAGTCATTATATTATTTGGTTTATTATATGATATTTTTTCAATATCAAACCCAATTTCAGTAAGCAACCAACTTAAAGACTTCATAGAATAATGAAATAAATGATTCTCAGGTTGAAACCAGTCCCACTTATCTTTTAATAACTGCGACCAATAAGAATCAAAAGCCGGAACACGAATAAACAAATATCCAGGTCTATTCATTTTGAGCTTAATCTCATTCAAAAAATCTACCGGCTCAGGAATATGCTCCAAAACATGCCAAAGTGTAACAATATCAAATTTTTGTTCAAAATCAGATATTTTTTCTCTAACATCAAGTTTAATTTTTTTAGTGTAGAGATTTGCAGTCTTAGACAATTCCGTTCCAAAAACATTAAACCCATATCGTCTTGCTTCATCAATAAAATACCCTTTATCACATCCAATATCTAATATCGATGAAGGCGCCTTAGCAAACTGAACTATATCGTTAATCAATCCAATATTCTCAGGGTATCTAAAATATCTACGTCTTTCATCATTATAAATATCATCTATCGAAATTTTATATTTATTCTCATAATGTTCAGTAATTTCTTCATTTTTTGGAAAATAAGTATTGAAATTTACACCACAATTCTTACATCTTGTAAGTTCATACTTTCCATGTAAATAATTCTCTGTTAATTTTGAGTTACATATTTTACAGCTCATAATTTCTTTTTATTATTAATACTCAATAAATAATTTTGAACATCAAATTTATGTTCACCTTTTTTTGCAATATTCCTACTGTAAGAACCATCTTTATTAAGTATCCAAGATTTACAATTATCCTTCCAATAATATTCTAATAATCTCTTAATTTTTCTTTGTATTTTCAAAGAATGAACAGGCGCAAGAATCTCCACTCTCTTCTGTAAATTTCTTGTCATCCAATCAGCACTTGAAATATAATACTCCTCATCACCACCATTTTGAAAATAAAAAATCCTACTATGCTCTAAAAACCTTCCTATAATACTTCTTACTTCAATATTATCAGATACTCCCTCTATACCGGGTTTCAAACAGCAAACGCCTCTAACAATCAATCTAACCTTTACTCCTGCCATAGATGCACGATATAAAGCTTGAATTACTTCTCTTTGGGCAAGTTGGTTCATTTTAGCTACAATAAGACCTGGTTTCTCAGCAGTAGATTTTTCAATTTCTTGTTCGATTTTAGTAATAATGTACTTCATCAAATTTCTGGGAGCAATTACCAACTCTTTCCATTCATTATATTTAGATATACCAGTTAAATAATTAAAAAGATGAATCGCATCATCACCAAAACTCGGCTTAGAAGTTAAAATTGATACATCAGTGTACAACCTTGAAGTTACATGATTATAATTCCCAGTTCCATAGTGAACATAAGTTTTTAACTTATTATTTTCTCTTCGAATAACTAGCGCAATCTTACAATGAGTTTTTAAACCAATTACACCATAAATAACTTTCACTCCCGACTGCTCTAAATCTCTAGACCAAATTATATTATTCTCCTCATCAAATCTTGCCTTTAGCTCCACAAAAGCAGTTACATCTTTTCCATTCTCAGAAGCATCTTTTAACGCTTTAACAATTAATGGATTAGACCCCACTCTATAAAGTGTAATCTTTATCGCCATAACATTTTTATCTTTAGCGGCTTCTGATATTAATCTTAAGGTTGAATTTGAAAAAGAATCAAAAGGGTGATGAACAAAAATATCGTTCTTTGAAATTGCCTCAAAAATATTATTAGATTGAGCAAGCCCCGGAGCAATTCTTGAATGAAACTGTTGGTCTTTCAAATGAGATAAGTCTAACTTAGTCAAACTCATAAAATCAGGCATCTTCAAAGGACGATTAATTACATAAATATCTTCCTCCTCCAAATCAAGATAAACCGCAAGCAAATCCACCAGTTCCAAAGGCATATTTGCATTAACCTCCAAACGAACAGCCGCTCTTCCAAATTTTCTTTGTTTTAACTGCTCTTCTATCTCCGAAAGTAAATCCTCAGCTTCATCTTCCGAGATTTCAATATCGGCATCTCTTGTAACCCTAAAAGTATTAGCCGCTTCAACAATCAAACCAGGAAAAAGCAAATCTGCACTATCCCTTATAAGTGATTCTATCAAAATAAAATGATATCCACTTTCTCTTTCTATTGGTATAAATCTATCAAAAAGTGAAGGAATCTGCAAAAAGGCAACCTTTTTCTCTGCAAACTTCGAACTTTCATCATTAATAATAAATGCAATATTCAAACTTCTATCAATCAAACGTGGGAAAGGATGAGCGCTATCAAGAATCAACGGAGTTAAAACAGGTAAAATCTGCTCCGAAAAATGTTTTCTCAAAACCTTCTTTTCATCATCATATAACTCATCAAACTTATGAATAAAAATACCTTCACTATTGAGCTCAGGTAAAATCTCTTCATTCCATAATTTGCTTTGATGTTCATAAATAGGAATAAGCATTTGTCTAATTTCACTTAGCTGTTGCTTTGGAGTTTTTCCGTCATAAGACAAATCATCAACTTCTGCTGCTAATTGAGTTTTCAGTCCTGCAACGCGAATCATAAAAAACTCGTCAAGATTAGAACTCAATATACTTATAAACTTTAACCTCTCTAAAAGCGGATGTTTCTTACCCTCTGCTTCAAGCAAAACTCTCTTGTTAAACTCAATAAGCGAAGTTTCCCTATTCAAATAATTTTCATAACGCTCTGTATCTAACAATTTTTTTTCTCTTTTAATAATATACTTTTAATGATTTAATATCTTTGAGCTTTAATAACGTATTTTTGGTAAGATTATTATTTCTAATCTGAAGTATTCTTATTTCAGTTTTTGTCAAATCAGGAACCTCCTCAATAACATTTTCATTCAAAGAAAGCGAACTCAAATTTTCCAAATTTAATAGATATGATGGCAACACACTAATATTATTATTATTTAAATTAATTATTCTTACTTTATTTAAACAAGAAATATCAGCCGAAATTGAATCTACCATATTCTTAGCCAAATCTAAACTTTCTAATGAAGTTAAATAACAAATATTAGAGTCAATTACAGTAATATTATTATTTCTAAAAATCAAATACTTTAAGTTAATATAATTTTTAAAAAATTCAGGAAAAAAACTAAACGAGTTATTTGATAAGTCTAAATTTATCAAATTTTCTAATTCACCAATTTGAAAACCAATCTCTGTAGTCTTTAAATTTGATAAAAATAATGCATTTAGATTTTTTAACTTATTGAAAGAACCAGGTAAACCCTCTAATAAATTATCATTCAAGTTAAATGTTTTTAAATTATATAGATTACCGATATTCTCAGGTAACGTTTTAATTTTATTCATCGATAAATCAAGCGTCTCTAACTCACCAAGATTACAAATACCATCAGGAATCTTGTAAATATAATTATCAGACAAATTCAAATCAGTAAGTTTATCTAACTTCACAATACTACCAGGAACCGACTCAATTTCATTTTTAGATAAATCCAAGTACTTAATATTAGTTAATTTAGTAATATTAATATTAAAATACTTAATCTTATTTTCACTCAAATCTAAATAATACAAAGTATTAATATTTTGAATATCATTACTAATATCCTCAATATTATTCTTAGAAAGAATAATTTTTTCCAATCCAGAAAGCTTAAAAAGTCTTGGATCCAAATAGTCTATTTTATTACCGCTTAAATTTATAATTTTTAAATTCTTACATTTAAAAATCGACTCAGGAATTTTAGAAAGATTGTTTTTTGATAAATCAATCAACTCTAAAGAATCCAATTTTGACAAATCAACTTCAAAGTTAGATAAATTATTACCTGATATATTCAAAATTTTCAAATTTATAAACTTATCAAGCCGACCACTTATCGAATCAATTTTCTTATTTTTTAATGAAAACTCAATAATCTGCGAAAAATCCTTAATATTTTCTGCAGATTTATCTAAATTATAATGAGTATTTGTATATAACAAAGATAACAAAAAAACTAAAATCATTTTTTTCTAGACTTATTATTTAAAGAAAATTTGTCTTCCACAATTTTAGATAACTTAACAAAAGGTAAGCCAAGCAATAAATAAATTACAGCCACTATCAAACCTAGTCCAATATGGTCATAATATGTTGAAGCTAACCTGCCATACTCTTTAGTTAACTCTACCATCGTAATCACAGAAACTAAAGAAGAGTCCTTCAAAAGTGAAATAAAATCATTTGTTACTGGTGGTATAACAAGTCGAATTGCTTGAGGTACTATAACATGGCGCAACGCCTGATAACGAGACATACCTAAAGATATTGCTGCCTCTAACTGACCTCTCGGTACAGAATACAAACCAGCCCTATAATTCTCTGCTTCATAAGCAGCGTAATTCAAACCTAACCCCAAAACACCAGCAATTAAAGGTGAAATATTTATACCAATCTGAGGCAAACCATAATAAATTAAATACAATTGAATAAGTAAAGGAGTACCACGTACAATCTCAATATATGCCTTCGCTATAAAAGCAAGTGGTTTAGGTCCATAAACCTTGAAAATAGCAAGTATAAGACCCAGTAAAACAGCTAATACCATAGCTAAAATACTCAAATAAAGTGTAGTTAAAGCCCCAGCACCCAAATCCGGCAAAGATACAAGATACCTCTCAAGCTTTTCCCTCCAAGTTACCTCTCTCTCCTGAAACTTAATAAAAGAACTATAACCACTCGCGTCAGTTTTAGTTTTAGAATAATCATTAAAATGACGAGCCATATCATCATTCCAAATATTCCATTTATCATAAATCTCTCTTAATTTTCCAGTAGTCGCAAGTTTAGAAATTGCCCCATTCACCTCTCTTATTAAATCTTTTCTTTCCTTACTCGCAACTATACCATATATAACTTCACCAAACTTTTTATCCAAAAGCTTAATATCTGGATTCCAACTCGCATAGTATAAAGCAACAGGATGGTCAATCAAAACAGCATCAATCCTCTTATTCCTCAAATCAGCATAAGAATTCGATTCACTCTCATAAGTTTTAACTTCAATACCACCAACATCTCGCAAAATCCTCTCAGCAAGACTGCCCTTTAAAGTTCCTGCCTTCCTACCCACCAAATCAGGTAAATCGGTTATCGATTCATCTCCAGCCCTTACAGCTAAAACCTCATAAGTGATGAAATACGCCTCAGAAAAATTAACAACCTGAGCCCTATCTGGAGTTATTTCAAGACCATTTATAGCAAGATCATAGTCATTTCTTGCTAAACCAGGGATTAAACCATCCCACGAATTTTGAATAAATTCTAACTGCTCATAACCAAGTTCTTCTGCAATTGCATTAATTATATCCACCTCAAAACCAATCATCTTCGAGGGCAACCTTGGATCTTGAAAAACAAAAGGAGCACCACTCTCAGCATCAGCAGCCCAACGAAGAACCTTCTTCTCCGCTGAAGACAAGTTATAAGAAAATATAACTAATATAATAATTATAATATTTTTCATATAGTTAATCAACAAATAGTTTTAAATAAGACCTAGTATGAGGGTTCTTAGCTTGGAAAAATATCTCATCAGGTGTACCCATCTCAGCAATTTCACCCTCGTGCATATACACAATCAAATCTGAAGCTTTCTGAGCAAAGTGCATTGAGTGAGTTACAACAATCTGGGTCATACCCTCTTTATTCAAACTCATCATCACTTGTGCAACCTCATCAACCAACTCAGGGTCCAATGCAGAAGTTGGCTCATCATAGAGCATTACCTGTGGGTTCAAAGTCAAAGCCCTCGCTATTGCAACCCTTTGTGCCTGACCGCCAGACAACTCATAAGGCATCCTTTCCGCATACTTCTCCATACCAACCTTTTCAAGATTCCTTATAGCATTCATTCGCACCTCTTCTTTATTTCCTTTTTGTACAATCATTGGTGCAATAATAATATTATCCATTACATTCATGTGCGGAAATAAATTAAAACTTTGGAACAGCATTCCTACCCTTGAGCGCAAAGCGTGTGCTTTAATCTGAAAATCATCATCAATACCAGGTACATTTTCATAACCCTGAAAAGGCATACTCACATTTGTTCTAATTTTTGAAACATTCTCAGCAATTTCTTGTGCCTTCTGTAAACTTCCATCATTCCTGTTTATTGAAATTCCTGATATCTTTATGCTACCTTGATCCAAAATTTCCAGACAATTCAAACACCTCAAAAAAGTTGTCTTTCCACAACCCGAACGACCAATGATAGAAACCAATTTACCGGGCTCCACATCAAAGTCAATTCCCTTCAAAACATGTTCCTTGCCATAATACTTATGCAAGTTTTTCACTTCAATTATTTTTTCTAAACTATTTACCATAAAGAATTTATTTTAGTTTCTTTAAATATCTAACAAAAAATAAAACATAATTTATATTTATTTTTTAAAAATAAATTTTTAAATTACATTTTAAAAAAACATAAATTAATAAATAATTATTAAAAATTAGTATGGAAAAAGAAAATAAAAAAAATTTAGAGGATAATTCCCTAGAATCTAAAATGAAAATAATAAACAATTACACGATAGGAGGCATCCTCCACTACCTAAAAAATCTTCTAGATTTAAACCACGGAAGTGATGAAGAATTAGCAAAAGAAGAAATCATAAGCAACATAGAATTTAAAGGCGCAAACTTATGGATTCTTGCTTTCTCAATTTTTATTGCAAGTATTGGATTAAATGTAAACTCCACAGCAGTAGTAATTGGAGCCATGTTAATCTCACCTTTAATGGGTCCAATTCTCGGGATAGGACTTTCAGTTGGAATTAACGATTTTGATACACTAATGAAATCCATAAAAAACCTATTAATTGCAGTTGGAATTTCAGTAGCAACTTCAACATTATATTTTGCAATTTCCCCACTTTCGGATGCACAATCAGAACTATTATCTCGAACTACTCCAACAATCTTTGATGTATTCATCGCACTTTTTGGTGGGCTTGCTGGAATAGTTGGTACATCAAGGAAACTAAAAGGAAATGTAGTCCCAGGTGTGGCTATTGCTACTGCTCTAATGCCACCACTCTGTACCGCAGGGTATGGACTCGCCACACTTAATATGACCTACTTCCTCGGTGCTTTTTATTTATTCTTCATCAACTCAGTCTTTATAGCATTATCCACATTACTAATCGTAAGAATAATGAAGTTCAAGAAAAAGGGCTTCGTAGATAAAATCAGAGAGAAAAAAGCAAAAATTTACATCACAGCTTTCGTTATTATTACAATAATTCCAAGTGTAATTATCGGCTTTAGAGTTGTTCAAGAATCTTATTTCAACCAAAGAGTTTTAAAATATATTCAAGAAAATATGGATTTTCTTGATTCAAGAGTCATTAACACAAAAAGTATTTTCTCCATAGATAGCTCCCAAATTGAAATTACTCTTATTGGAGAAATTGTAAGTGATGTTAGAATAGACGAACTTCGTAATAAACTGAAATTCTACAATTTAGATAATACAAAACTTGTTGTTTATCAACAAAAAGATAATACAGGAAAATTAAGAGATGAAATCAACAAAGACCTAAAAGTTGGCTTACTTGAAGATTTATACAAAAGAAACGAAGACGTAATTAAAAATAAAGATAAAAAAATAGAATTTTTAGAAAACGAGATAAAGCGATATAAATCAAATGAATATCCTTTAAATATTCTCACAAAAGAGATAAAAATAGTTTTTCCGGAACTTAAAAGATTTTCTTTTTCAAATGTAATAATATCCAATGTTGATAGCATAAAATTAGACACAATCCCAACTGCAATAACAGAATGGAGAGGAGAAACTGTTCCAAAGAATAGATTTGAGGAATGGATAAAAGCTAGACTAAACATAAATAAAATAAGAGTAGTAACATCAAGAGCGGAATAAAAGATAACTAGCAAATTTAAGACTCTCTTTTTAAACCAATTAAAATGGCAAGTCTAAATTCCTGTATCAAAAGGCAGAGTGGGGACCGTTAGATAGTTAGAAATTAAAATAGGGAACGGTTTGGAATGACTATTTATCAATTTACTGATTAATGGCGAAAAAGGTTTTTTAGTTATTAATTAATAATTTGGTGAAACCGTTCCTACAAACTGGCATATAAATCCACAGGCACATCGGCTAAAAACGTAACGAAATCATTGACCATTTGGGAAAATATAAAACCATGATTTTAAACTAAATTCTTATACACAAAATTAGCTATGATTTGTAACGTTATGAAATAAAATAGGATAAGGAAATCAAAAAAAATTAAAAACACTGAAAAGTGCAAAAAACAAATAAATTAAAGGCGTAATTAAAATATTAAAGATAGAAATATTTTAAGAAACTATCATTCAAAAAACAAGCATTTTTTTATAAAAAAGAAACAAAATTACTTCAATTTAGTATTACATAAAAGTAAAATTATAAAATTAAAAAACTATCATTCAAAAATATATCATAATTAAATAATACTTAATGAAAATCATAATATACATAACGCTCATAATCTCAACAATAACAGCATATTCTCAAGATAGAAAGTGTTTCGATTTTCAATTATTAGACGGAGCAGAACCTCTAATCCACTATGGGTTAGACACAACTTTCAATTGGTATGCTATAACCCAACCATTTCAAAATAGATACCGATTAATAGTAAATGGCGAAGAACTCGAATCAATGCTAAATGTCTCCATTCCTATCTTCAGTCAAGATGGAAAAAAATGGGCTGCTTTTGCTGAAGATAATGTTGGCTGGATGTTATTTACCCAAAACGACATAATTTCATTTAACGCAACAGAAGTCGGAGATTTAGTATTTTCTGAAGACTCAAAAACACTTGCATATTCATATTTCGAGGGAACATTAGCAATCATTAAATTTGGCGATAAAGAATTTAGCGATTATAGAAAGAAAAAAGGTCTTTGGGTAGACCACGATGGAGACCAAGTTGCTTACATAGTTGAAAATTCAAATCAAGAAGTAATAAAAGTAAACGGAAGACAACTCAACTCTTTTGATAAAATATTCCCTGTTGGTTTTTGGGAAGATGGCGATTTTATATACGTAGGAGAAATTGGTGGTTATTATCAAGTTTATAAAAACAAAGAACCTTTTTCAGATATGTATCAAAATATACCTGACATAAAAATAAACAGAAAAGGCGATGTTCTGGCTTATATAGCTCTATTAATGGGAAACAGATACGTAGCAAAACTTATATCAGAAGAATACTCCGAACCAATAGTTTCAGAAAGATATGATATGATTTCTGACTTAATCATACATCCAACAGCAGCTATAATGTCCTATGCAGCAGTTCTTTATAACGCATTCTCAATAAATATGAACCTAACCAAATACTTTTCAGCAGAAGCTAATTCCTCACCACAATTTACCTGGAACGGTGATGAACTATTCTTCTTAGGTTGTCGAATAAACTGTTTCTTTTCCGTAAATGGACAAAATTTCAATACCGAAACAAATCTACCAGTTGATAGATATTATGCAAGAAAACCAAGCTCTGATTCATTCGCTTTCAGCACTAATTCTGCATTAATCGTCAGATATTTATCAACGGGCGAAATGCGTTCTGGAATGATGGTAAACTCAACAATAGAACCCCGATACAACAGGTTTGATGATAGATATGAAGCACTTGGCGAAATAAATAATAGATTATATTTACTAACTTGTAGGGACTAAATGATTTCAGTAAATTCTTATGCAAAAATAAACTTCGGATTGCAAGTTCTGAACAAAAGAGCTGATAACTATCATAATATAAATACTATATTTACAAGAATTTCGCTCAAAGATATTCTCTATATCGAAGAAAGCTCAAAAATAGAAGTAGTTTTTACAAATGATATAAATATACCTTTAGAAGACAACCTTGTTTATAAAGCAATATTGGGATTTAAAAAGAAATTTAACATCAGTGATAATTTCAAAGTTATAATAAATAAAAAAATACCAATGGGGGGTGGACTTGGAGGAGGTAGCTCAAATGCTGCTGCAATTTTAGATACACTTTCTAAAATGTATAAAGTAGACAAAGATTATAAAAGTCTATCTATCATAGCTCAAACAATTGGAAGTGATGTGCCATTCTTTTTACGTTCTGGTTTAGCAATTGGTCAAAGCAGGGGAGAGCTCCTAAAATATTTTCGTGCTATTTTTCCTTATAAAATATTAATAGTTAACCCAGGAATAAATATCTCAACACCAGAGGCATATAAATCATTAAACCGAACAGGCGAAATAGGAAAAGTATTAGACTTGCAAAACCTATTTTACAGAGGTTTAGAAAACCCAGTAATATGGAGAGAATTTATATTAAACGATTTTGAAAAGCCAATATTTAAAAAACATAGTGAACTAGAAGAAATTAAGAATAAATTATATACTAATGAAGCATTATTTGCTCTAATGTCTGGAAGCGGCTCAACTCTATTTGGGATTTTTAAAAACCAAGAAAAAGCCCTCCAAGCACAGAAAAAATTAGACAATTATTTTACCTTTATCTGTGATTTAACTTAATTTTAGTAAAATATTTTCAAATTTATTTCGTCCATAATTTATCATAAATAAAGGAAAAAAAATCAATGTTAAAAAAAGTAATGGAAGATGCAATTAATGAGCAAATAGCTAAGGAAATGTTTTCTTCAAATTTATATCTTTCAATGGCTGCTTATTTCCATACAATTAATATGAATGGATTTGCAAATTGGATGAGGTTGCAAGCTCAAGAGGAAATGACTCATGCCCTGAAGTTTTTTGATTACTTACTTGATAGAGGAGCTAATGTTACTCTTGGCGCCATTGATGCTCCAAAGAAAACTTGGGATAGCCCTTTAAACGCTTTTGAGGAATCACTTGCTCACGAAATTAAAATAACTGAAAGTATAAATCACTTAGCAGATTTATCAATTCAAGAAAAAGATCACGCAACTCATAATATGCTTCAATGGTTTATCCAAGAGCAAGTAGAAGAGGAAGCAACAGTAAATGAAGTTTGTGACAGATTAAAATTAGCCGATGGCTCACCAGGTGGATTATTCATTCTAGACCATGAAATGAAACAAAGACAAAATAATCTAGCTAAATAAAAAATATCTAACAAACAAAGTCCTTCATTCATGAAGGACTTTGTTATCTTAGTATATACTAACTAATTTATTATAATATTTTTATTATTGAATATTTTTCCATAATTTTAACTTTTAAATTTAAAAAATTCTAAGGTGTATAAATGAAATCACTTATTCTAATGTTGATTGCTCTTTTTTCTTTTAATAGCACTAATGCTAATAATATTTTTATAAAAAATATAGGTCAATACCAATCTGATATATTATATTACTCACAATTAAATGATATTAATATATTTATAAAAAGCGATGGAGTATATTTTGATTTTTACCAGACAAACCACTCAGATAGTAAAATCACAAAAACTGGACATCTTATTAAAATGGACTTTGTAGATGGTGAATTATTAAAAAGCTTTGAGGGAGAAAAAAAAGGTGAAGTTAATTACTTTATTGGTAATGATAAAACTAAATGGGTAAAGAATGCTCCAATATACAACGAAATCACCATTAACAATATATATGATAAAATAGATTTTAGAATATATTTTGAAGAAAATTTACCTCGTTATGACTTTATTGTGAACGTTGACGGTAACCCCGAAGATATAAAAGTCAAATTTCATTCAATTGAAGAAATTGAGTTAACACCAAATAGTTTTAAAGCTCAAATTAGTGTTGGAGAATTTATAAACGATGGACTTTTTGCATTTCAAAATATAAATGGCAGTAAAAGTCAAGTTGGTTGTCAATTTATTGCAAATGAGCAAAACGAAATAAGCTTTAAAATTAATGATTATGATAAAAGTCAAAAATTAATTATAGACCCAATTATCTACACATCATATTTGAGTTGGAATGGTAATGAAAAATCTTCAATCATAAAGAATCTTACAAAAAATAGATATATTGTTGCTGGCACAACAGAGTCAGTTAATTTTCCGGTAAATGAAGGTGCATATCAAGAATTTGTTGAAGAAAATCGGAATATATTTATTGCTGAATATGAAAGAAATATAGTTTCACATAACTTTGTTAGAGGAACATATCTAGGTGGTGATGCGGAAGATAATATCACCAAACTTGTTAATGATAACTCAGGTAATATTTATTTATGTGGAGATACTAAATCAGTTACCTTTCCAGTACTTGGTGGAATTAGTAATTTTAACTCAGGTAAACAAGATGGATTTATAGCTTCTTTAAATTCTACATTATCCGAACTTAGATATTCGTACTATGTTGGTGGTGATGATGATGACTATATAACTGATTTAAAGTTTATGAATAATAAAGTATATTTTGCAGGATACACTTTTTCTGGTAACTTACCAATTAAAAATGCCCTACAAAACAACTTACTAGGTTCGAGCGATGGACTTGTTGGAAGAAGTAACCAAGCAGGAAGCTCGCTTGATTTTCTTACTTATTGGGGAGGAAGTGGCGAAGATAAAATTAACGCAATAGATTTAAATTCTGTAGAAGATATTCTTTGGGTCGGGACAACATCTTCTCAAGATTTCCCTACATCACCAATCAACGAAAATACATCAAAAAATGGCGCTGGAAGTGATATTGTAACTGGTACTTTTCGTAATGGTCTAACTGAAAGTATAAATAGTATTCACCTTGGTGGTTCAGAAGATGATTTTGGTGTTGATATAATTCATAGCTCTGGAACAGAATATTATATACTTGGATATTCTCAAAAAGAGCAAACAAACACAATTGAAACTAACGATGAGTCATTTCAAGAAATTAATGCTGGCGGACTTGATATTTTAGTATATAAAATGCGTTCAACAAATATCTCTAAAGCCACTTTCATCGGTGGTAGAAATGATGATATACCTAAAAGTTTTAAAAGATACCTGCCAATTGGAGATTTCCTTTTAGTTGGCCAAACATCATCAAATGATTTCCCAATTATTACAACAGATTCAGAACCAATAAATTATGGAAGAAATATAGATGGTTTTGTTTGTATTGTAGATAAAGAATTAGACGAAATAAAGTATTCAAGTTTCATCGGAGGACGTGAAGATGATATAATTACGGGTTGTGATATATTTGATGATACAAACTTTAGTTTTATTGGAAATACCAACTCAACAGATTTTAAATTAATTGGAAAATCTAATAAAAGTACAATTCAAACAGAGGGTTCTTTCCTAGGTTTCCATAACAGCGGCTCAATACTGCTGCAAAATCCATCAGGAGGAGTAAGATATTGTATGGGTTTTGTGCTACCTATTTTATTTACTTTTAATGATATAGATGATAACGATTTATTTGATATTTATTTAACTAATGAAGAATTAGGAGTTTTTCAACTTTTAAAGGAAAATCATAACACCACTTCATATAATTGGGATATACCTTTAGACTTATTTCCTAACTCAGATTATAAGATATTAGTAGCTCATAAATCAGGTGTTTTTGACGAATCACTTCAAAGTTTTTCAATTGATCCAATACCACAAATTGACAATTTTACTCAAACTACAGGAACTTTAGATCCATGTATAGGGGAAACTATTACTTTTGAAGTTACAACTTCAAAAACTTCAGACCCTGAATTTATTTGGTTGAAAAATAATGTTCAATTAGTAAAGAATAAAAACTCAGAATACACAATTGAAAACATTGATTTATCTCATTCAGGAAAATATAAAGTTACAATTGAAGACCAATGTCAACCTAATCCAACAAGTGATGAAATTGAAATATTAGTGCAACCAAACACTCAAATTAATGAGCAAAGTGATAATTTTAATGTCGAAGTTGGTGAATCAATTACAATTTTTGTGAATGTTGAAGGAGCTGATTTAGAATACCAGTGGTATTTTGAAAATAACTTATTAGCTGGTAGAAACGAAAATATTATTCAAATTGATAACGTTTCTTTATCTGATCAAGGTTTGTATTTTTGTGAAATCACCGGAAAATGTGGTGATAATGTCAAATCTGATGATATACTTGTTACCGTCAATACATCAAGTGTAAAGAATGAATTCATAAAGAATCTATACACAAATAAAAATCTTTTGCAGTTTGATTTAAAATCAAATTCAGCTGAAGAAATCAAGATTCAAATTTTAAATATCATGGGGCAAATTATTTTTGAAAATAATGTATTTGTAAACTTAGGTATTAATCAAATTAATATACCTATAAAGTTAGAAAACGGCGTTTACTTTATAAATACTATAAATTCTGAGAAATTAAGTACTGAAAAATTTATAATATTAGAATAGAATAAGAGTAGTTAATCCCCGATGAAACTAATCATCGGGGTATTATTTAATAAGTTTTAATTCGTATTTACTTTTGGTTTACTTTTTGGGCTAATCTTTTCTTTACCTTATACAATTTAATAGTTAATACAAAAGTAATTAAAAATAAAATAATAATTAAAGAACTAAAAATCCAAATAATATACTCGGATTTTAGTTTTTCTATTTCTAATTCCATTTCTAATTCATGAACATGACTTTGTTCTTTAAAAGCTTCTGCTATATTGTCATCAAGTTCAATTTTAAAGTCGAGCGTTTCGACTTGAGGATTAAACAATTGCCTATAAAATAATGAATTACTAGTATCTTCAAGTTTCTCATAATTTTCAGCAAGTTTTAAATAAATTGAATGAATATATTCATTATACAATTTTTCTTCATCTTTTAAAGATTTTTTCAAAGCATCAATTGATTTCTGGTTTCTTCCAATTGAATAATAAATGTCAGCAAGCATAATATTTGTAAACGCTTTATCATTATATAATTTAATATCAGTAAAAGCTCTTGCAGATAATTCTAAATAGTCAGTGGCTCTTACCAAAGAGTCATTTTTAAGGTGAAATAAACCGAAAGATTGATAAGTGTAGGCAATCCAGTAATGAGAAGTATTTTTATAAGCATAATTAAAAGCTGAATCTAAAAGTTCTTTTGCTTTCTGATTATCTTTTAAAATAAGTTCTCTCGCAATTTTATTCAAATTACTTACATAACTCGTATCAATTTTTGAATCATCATCTTGTGTGTAAGCAAAAGTAGAAATAATAAATAACATTAAAATATTCATAATCATTCATTTAAAAATTTAACAATTTCATTAATTAAGCCATCATAAAGCGGCAGATCTGGATTTGAATAAGACTCAATTTGATTCATATAATCCTTAGGTGTTTTTTTAAGGACATGATTCATCTCCTCAAAAATTAAATACTTTCCATTAATACTTTTAGCAAAAGTTACAATGTCCTCACCTTTTACTTGAATATCATATCCACCTCCGATAAATAGTGTTTTATTAACTATTTTAGTATAAACTTCATCTGGATTATATTTTAGAATATCTATAAGATATGGCTGAACAGATGGTCTAAAAATTGAAAGCAAAAGCGGATGTACAGAATCAATCATTCTTCCAGCATTTAAATCATCAAGATATTTTTCAATCTTAGGCATCATAGCTGGAGCTTTTGGTGTAAGTTGTTTAATTAGAGTAGTATCTAAAGGTTCGACCATTCCGCATAAAGAAACAAATTTATTAACATTACTCTCGGAAGTAGCAATAGCACCTATCAGCGAACCTTCTGAATGACCTATTATTGAGATTTTTTCAAATTTGTAATTTTCTCGGAAAAAGGAAACTATTTTATTCACGTCTGTTACAAAATCATAAAATATAGTTGAATCCTCACTTGGAAAACCATCACTATCACCAATCATTCTTTTATCAAAGCGAAAAGTTGAAAAACCTTTAAGCGTTAATTCCTCTGCAAGAAATTTAAGGGAGTTATTTTCACCCTGTAAAATTTTAGAATTACCATTTCTGTCAGTCGGACCAGAACCAGCAATCTGAATAATAAGATGCTCATTAATCCCATTTTCTAATGTTCCGAAAATGAATGACTTATCGATAGGGATTTTTATCTCTTCTTGTGCAAAAGCTAAAAATGAGTTAAGAAAAATTAATAATAAATACATAAATCTTTTCCTTGTTTAAAATAATTTTGTTGTTAAACGAAATATTTTTTTTAAATTCAAAAATTATTTAATGCGAATTTAAGAAAAATAATTTAATGGGAGTAAAAAATATATGCCAGTAGACGAACAAATTCAGAAAGGACACCCTAAAGGGTTATATGTCCTTTTCTTCACAGAGATGTGGGAGAGATTCTCATATTATGGTATGAGAGCTTTATTAGTTCTTTACTTAACAGCAGAATTATTTAATGGAGGTTTTGGTCTTTTAAGAGAAAATGCTTTAGGAATTTATGCAATATTTACTGGATTAGTTTACTTAACGCCAATTGTTGGAGGAATACTCGCCGACAAAATATTAGGACAGAGAAAAGCTATTTTTATTGGCGCTATTACTATGGCAATGGGACAGTTTAGTTTGGCAGCCAGTGTTATAGCAGATTCTCCTGATATGAGAATGAATTTGCTTTATTATGGTCTAGCAATTTTAATTATTGGTAATGGTTTCTTTAAACCAAATATATCTACAATTGTGGGTGGTTTATATAAAGATGGAGACCCAAGAAAAGACTCAGCTTTTACAATTTTTTATATGGGTATAAACTTAGGTGCATTCTTTTCACCTTTAGTTTGTGGAACATTAGGTGAAGTATATGGTTGGGAATATGGTTTTGGAACAGCAGGTCTTGGAATGCTTCTAGGTATGTTTTGGTTTGTTGCTCAGGGTAAAGCGTTGGGTGAAGTTGGTTACGCACCAAAAAATACTGATGAAGTAAAAGGTTATTCAACAAAAGATTGGATGGATGTTTTATATTATGTTGTAGGAAGTGCAGTTTTATGTTTCCTATTTGTATATCTATGGTTTGGAATTGATGAAACAATTCAACAAGTTATAATTTATTCTCTACTCGCTATTGGATTAGCTGGTTTAATTTACGTAATTGTCTCAGGAACTAATGGTCCTACTGAATGGAGTAGAGTTGGTGTAATCTTAGTTTTAGCATTATTTCACGTTGTATTCTGGTCTGGATTTGAACAAGCAGGGGGTACATTTAATCTCTTTGCTGCCGAAAACACAGATAGAATATTATTTGATTGGGAAATACCAGCAACCTATTTTCAATCAATAAATGCAATTGCTATTTTCGCTATTGCGCCTATTTTTTCTCTTTTATGGGTCTCTCTTGATAAAATAGGTAAAAATCCACGTACAACAGTAAAATTTGCTATCGCTTTAATTTTACTTTCACTTGGATTTTTTGTTATGGCTGAAGCTAAAAATTCTGCGGCTGATGGATTGGTTTCACCGCTATGGCTTGTAGGTGTATATCTTTTACATACCTTAGGTGAGTTAGCAATATCTCCAATCGGGCTATCTATGATTACTAAACTATCTCCAACTAAAATTGTATCAGCAATGATGGGAGTATGGATGGGTTCTATAGCACTTGGCAACTTCCTTGCTGGTATTATGGAATCAGTTTTAGAAAGTTTTGGTATGGAACTATTTAGCTTTATTGCTCTAGAGGGTTTAGTCGCAGCTGGCTTACTACTTCTTCTTTCTCCTTTCCTAAATAAAATGATGAAAGGAATACATTAATTTACAAAATATTTTTAAGGGCTGTTATTTTAACAGCCCTTTTTTTATGCCTTTAAATATGTTTATTTATTATTTTGATTTTATTGTTAATTTTCCTTAAATTTGGATATGAAAATTTTAATATTATTTTTATTTATTGTAAACTTTTTGAAATGTAACGAGGATGTTTTGAAAGAAGTAAAACATACTAATTCGCTTATTAATGAAACTAGTCCGTATTTATTGCAACACGCTCATAATCCTGTGAATTGGTATGCATGGTCTGATGAAGCATTTGAACTTGCTAAAAAAGAAAATAAGCCCGTTTTCTTGTCAATTGGTTATTCTACTTGTCATTGGTGCCACGTAATGGAACACGAATCTTTTGAAAATGAAGAAATTGCTAAAATGATGAACGAAACTTTTATTAATATAAAGGTTGATAGGGAAGAGCGGCCTGACATTGATAATATTTATATGACTATTTGTCAAATGCTTACTGGTAGTGGTGGTTGGCCCCTTACTATTATTATGACTCCTGATAAAAAGCCATTTTTTGCGGGAACTTACTTTCCACCTACAACAAGATTTGGAAGGGCTGGAATGACTGAATTAATTCCTAAAATTGATAGTATATGGAAAAATGATAATGAATCGATAATTCAAAATGCAGATGAGATTTCTAATGCTTTAAAAAATGCAAGTTCTCCAACTTCTGAGGGACAATTTGATACAACTATATTTTCAATGGCTTACGATGAGTTCTTAAATATTTATGATGAGCAATTTGGTGGTTTTGGACAAAAGCCAAAGTTTCCTACTCCACATCAACTTAACTTTTTGTTGAGATATTATAATCGCACTGGAAAAGAGGTTGCACTCGAAATGGTTGAGAATACATTAATTAATATGAGAATGGGTGGGATTTACGACCATATCGGAAAGGGATTTCATCGCTACTCTACTGATAGACAGTGGTTATTGCCTCATTTTGAAAAAATGCTATATGACCAAGCAACTCTTATGTCAGCTTATGTCGAAACTTATTTAACTACTAAAGATGAGTTTTATCTCCGAACTGCAAAAGACATTTTAGAATACACAACTAGAGATTTGAGGTCAAAAGAAGGTGCTTTTTATTCTGCTGAAGATGCTGATTCGGAAGGTGTAGAGGGCAAGTTTTATGTTTGGGAAAAAAGTGAAATTGAGAAAGTTTTAGGTGAAGATTCTGACTTTTTCTGTAATATTTTAAATATTTATAGCAATGGAAATTACACTGAGGAAGCCACAGGACATGGTGCTGGAGGAAATATTCCACATTTAAAGAAAGGGATAAACCAAATTGCTGATGAGTATATTTTATCTGAAAAAGAAGTCTTATCCAAAATTGAATTATTAAGAAAAAAATTATTTGATGTTAGAGAAAAAAGAATCCACCCATTTAAAGACGATAAGATTTTAACTGATTGGAATAGTTTACATATTTCATCAATAGTTAAATTATATGAAAGTACTAACGATAATGAGATTTTACAATATGCAATTGATGCCGAAAAGTTTATTCAAAATAACTTAATAAAAGATAATGAATTATATCATGTTTATGGTAAAAACGGTGCAAATATAATAGGTAATTTAGATGATTATGCTTTTTATATCCAGTCATTAATTGATTTATATCAATCTAATTTTAATATTGAGTATTTAAAACGTGCAATTACTTTATCTGATAAAACATTACAAGAGTTTTATTCCGAACAAGAAAAAGCTTTCTTTTTTACTTCCGAAAAAGCTGAAGAATTACTCGTAAGAAAAATAGAAGTTTATGATGGTGCTATTCCGTCAGGAAATTCAGTAATGCTTCTAAACCTATTAAGATTATCTAAAATTACCGCTCAAGAAAAATATGCTAAAATAGCAAATGATATGATAAATTCTTTTGCAAACCTTGCAAGACGTTCACCAACCTCATTTACTCAATATCTTGTTGCAAGTGATTTTGCATATACCCAAAGTTATGAGATTGTTATTGTTGGAGATGAATTAAAAAGCAAAGAAACACAAAATATATTAAAGGTAATTAGAGAAAATTTTATTCCAAATAAAGTGTTGGTTTGGAAAGAAGATAAAGAAAGCGTAGAAATTGAAAAATACGCTGATTATACAAAAATGATGTATTCAATTAATAATTTACCGACTATTTACGTCTGTAAGAATTTTATGTGTGAAAATCCAACAAATGATATAGATTTAGTAAAAAAGTACTTAAACTTATTAAAATAGGTATAAAATGAAATTAGAATCTTTAGCAAAATTAAGCATTGTTAACTTAGAATATTACGCTTACCATGGAGTAAAAAAAGAAGAAAAAAAACTTGGTGGAAAGTTTCAAATCGATGTTGATTTACATTACAATTCTAAAAATGCTATCATTAATGATGATATAAACTATGCTGTTAATTATGAAGAAGTTGTTTATAATGTCTCTGAGTTAGTATTAAATGAAAGTTATGACCTTATAGAAACCTTAGCAAACGAAATATTAAATACTATCTTTGAAAAATTTGAAGAAGTTAAGATTGCAAGTGTTAGAATAAGAAAGTTAAACGTACCTATGAGAAGGTTAGTTGACTATGTTGAAATTGAACAAAGTATAGAACGAGGTGAGTAAATATAAAGTTTTATTATCCCTTGGTTCAAATATTGGTGATAGAGAAATAAATTTAAAAACAGTTATTGATTATCTACACCATTTTAATATAATAACTGAAATTAAAAAATCAAATTTATATGAAACAGAACCAGTTGGAGAAAAAAATCAAGCATATTTCTTAAATATGTGTATATCAGGTTATACATCCCAATCTGCTTTAAGTCTGATAGATACTTTAAAAAACTTAGAAAAAGAAATGGGAAGAATTGATAGGGGAAAATGGCAAGCTCGTGAGATTGATATCGACATCTTATTGTATGAAGATATTGCACTAAATCACGACAAACTTGAACTTCCTCACCCAAGAATGCACGAAAGGAAATTCGTTTTAATGCCATCTAATGATATTGAAAATCAAATGATTCATCCGGTTTTTAATAAAACAATAAAGCAATTGTTTGAAGATTGTGAAGATGAATCTGAAATTAAAGTTTTTAAAAGTAACAAATTTTGAGGATAAGAATATGATTAAATCACTTACTACTGTTTTTTCGTTACTAATGATTGTTTATTTTAGTATTAATATTCAAGAATATAAACAATTAAATAAATTTATTATTCCTGGTTACGATGGTGAAGTTGCACCAAAAGAAAGAGATTTTTATTTCTCCAGACTTCTTGCAGACCCACAAACAGGCGAAATTCCGATTGAGTCTATTCTGGCTTCCAAGAAATTCGTTTCTCAAAATTTTATTAACAATAAGAAAAAAAATAAATTAGGATTGCTTTCTGATTACGATTGGAACATAAGAGGACCTTATCAAATTGGTGGTAGAGTTCGTGCTCTGTCTTTTGATATAAGAAATGAAAATCATATTTTAGCTGCTGGCTGTTCAGGTGGATTATGGCTTTCTGAAAATGGTGGAGATACTTGGCGAAAAGTTACAAATCCATCGGATAACCACTCAGTTTCTTGCATAGTTCAAGATACTCGTCCAGGTAAAGAAAATACTTGGTATTATGGAACTGGCGAAAGAATAGCTTCTAAGTTTCGTTATGGCTACGGAATGTATAAATCTACTGATAATGGATTAACTTGGAAAGTCTTAAACGGAACCGTTAATGGTAATGTCAGAGGAACTTGGGATAATTCATTTGATTTTATTTTTAGAATAGTTGTTGACCCAACTGCTCCAATCGATGAAGATGTAATTATTGCATCTACAGCTCTTGGTGGAATCCATAGAAGCGCTGATGGTGGAGAATCATTTATAAATGTATTAGGTTCTAATTTTGGTAATAACTCAGCGGCATATTCGGAACTAGCTGTTACAAGTGATGGAGTTTTTTATGCAACAATGAGTCGGTTTACAAATTCAGGAGAGTATAATGCTCCTATGCATGGTATATATCGTTCTATTAATGGAATTGACTGGGAAAGAATAAATGATGATAGATTTACTGAAAATTATAGTAGAATAGTTATTGGTATAAATCCAAGTAATGAAAATGAAGTTTACTTCTTTGCTTTAACACAAAATGAAGGTAAACAAACTTTCAATCATGCTGGTGATGAAATGTGGCATTCGCTACATAAATATACTTATTTATCAGATGATGGTAAAGGTGATGGTGGAGATTGGATAGATTTATCTGAGAATTTACCTAAATTAGAATTAAACAGAATGCAAACAAATTCTCAAGGTGGCTATAATATGGTCATTGCTGTCCACCCAACTGATCCTAATACAATTATTCTTGGTGATATTAATCTTTGGCGTTCTAACGATGCTTTTACAACAAATGATAATTATGAAATAATTGGTGGAACTTGTAGAGAGCCAGACAATGAATGTAATTATAATTACCGTTATCCAAATCATCACTCAGATGTTCATGAAGTGATATTTTCTAGAACTGACCCAAATGTAATGTATACAGGAACTGACGGTGGAGTTCATAAAACGATAGATGTTTTTGCAGATTATGTTGAATGGATTTCATTAAATAATGGTTTTTATTCAACTCAATTTTATAATATTGGTATTGTAACTGGTTTAACTGGAAATTATGATGTTATAGGGGGTATGCAAGATAATGGTACATTCTTTACAAATATAACAGAAGCTGGTCACCACTGGTCAGAAGTTTTAAGAGGTGATGGTTTTAATTGCGAAGTTGCAAATGACGGATCTTTTGTTATCTCATCTCGAAATTCTACTCCACAACCAAAAATTAGAATATACAAGTCTTCTTTAAACGAAAGTGGAAATGTTATTGCATCAAGAAGAATAGATCCAATTGGTGGTAGGGATTTCTCATGGAATACAACTTTTGCATTAGACCCTAACTCTAATGACCATTTATACCTTGCTGGTGGAGGAATATTATGGAGACAAAGCAGATTAACAGAAATTGAATTAACAGACGAAGGTGATTCTATCTCTTTTGGTTGGGATTCTCTTACTCATACTTTTGTTGATAATTACAACTGGAACGAACCAAGAAGAGGAGAGATAATTTCCGCGGTTTCTGTTTCTAAAAATCCAGCAAATGTTGTTTATTATGGTACAACTCAAGGTAGAGTTTATAGAATTAATGATGCAAATATTGGTGACCCAACTCCAGAGTTACTTAATGCAAATGGATTACCTCTTGGAGGAAATGTTGGTTGCATAGCAATAAACCCTGATAACGCAGATGACATTATAGTAGTATTTTCAACATATAATACTCGTTCGCTGTTTCATTCTTCAGACGGCGGAAATTCATGGGAAGATATTTCGGGATCTTTAGAAGAATATGCTGATGGCTCAGGAGGCGGACCTGCAGTTCAGTGGGCTGATATAATGCCAATGGGTAATGGTGAATATATGTATTTTGCTGGAACAAGCGACGGACTATTTGTAACAAGTTTATTGAATGGTCGATTTACTCCATGGCAGATTGAGGCATTAGAAACAATTGGAACTGCATGGGTATCGACAGTAAGAACTAGAGCTGCTGATAACTATGTTGCTATTGGAACATATTCACAAGGAGTATTTGATGCATTTGTAACTCAAAAACCAGAAATACCTAGTCCTCCTACAATTTTAAAAACTTATTATACTGATGCTTTAGATACTTTAACTATTTTCTGGGAACCAGGAAAAAATGCGATTTTCTATAAAATAGAGATTTCTGATTCACCTGATTTTAGTAATATTATTCAAGAATTATATTCAAAAAGCACTTCACATCGTTTAATTCAATTGGAACAAGGTTTCAAAAACTATTATGCTAGAATTTCTTCTCTTAATGGAGGAGGTTTAAGCGAACCATCACAAATAATGAATATCCAAACATTTCTTGGAATAACTTCACCAGTATTTCCTCCAAATGAATCTCAAGATATTCCTTATGAAACCATAATATCATGGCAAATAGTTGAAAATGCAGATTCTTATCATTTTCAACTAAATCCACTTAATGTTTTCAATAATCCAATGATTGATACTATAGTTACACAGAACTCTCTTTTAGTTGCTTTAAACTCCAATAGAAATTATAGATGGAGAGTAAGAGCAATCAAAAATGAGACGGAAGGTCTATTTAGTAGTGCTTTTTCATTTAGAACAGGAACACAGGGAAGTGTACGACAAGCTATAAATTCTGATTTTTCATATTATCCAAATCCTGCTGTTGATTTTATTAATTTAGAACTGAAAAATAATAAATTCGTAAGTTACTCAATAACAGATATTAACGGAAAAATTATTTCTAAAAATAAAATTTCTAAACAAATTAACGTTTCAACATTGAAAAATGGAATATATTTTCTAATTTTAGAAAATAATAATGAAAAAATTTATAAAAAATTTGTGGTGAGTAAATAATGTTAACACTTTCAGAAGAATTATTACTTTTGGCAGTTCACGACGACAAGGGCTCTGTAATTTTATCAAGCACTGCTCTTTTACCTTATGGAATAGCATCTGCAATTTTATTAGATTTAAATTATGCTGATAAAATTGAATTCAAAGATGAAAAACTAATTTTAAAATCATTTACTCCAACGGGAATAGACTTTTTAGATGATATTCTAGTTGTTATTAAAAACGAAGATAAATCTCATAGAATTAGGTGGTGGATAAAAAAACTATCTGCTAATAATTCCAAAGTCTTTGATCAAATTTTTGAAAAGTTAGTTGCAGGTGGAATTCTTAAAAGAGAAAAGCATAACTTTATGTTTATGATTGATTTCTTTAGATATCCAACTCTAAACCCTATTCCCGAACTTGAAACAAGAGATAAAATTCATAAATCTGTTTTGATGGGTATCAAACCCGAGGAAAAACTTGCCGCTTTAATTTCTTTAATGTATTTTTGCGGTTTAGTGAAAGAAGTATTTCCTTCAGAACAAAGAAAAAAAGCAAAAAAAAATATAAAACAATTAATTGATAATGATAAACTAAGTAACTATCTCAATGATATAGTTACAGAATTATCCGTTGTTATCGCTGGAATTACAATACTTAAAGAGGAAAATAAAAATGAATAATATTATAAGTGCAGCTATTGCTCTAATTGTTGCTTACGTGATTTTTAAATTACTTTTATGGCTGTTAGCTATTACATTCCATCTGTTTTTATTTTTGGTGGTAATAGTCATTGCAGTACCTATTTTCTTTGTTGTTCAAAAAAAATTATTCAAAAGTCAAAAATATATAGGTAAATAATGAAGTATCTAATTATAATATTCTTAGTTTCAATTGCAATAAAATCGCAAGAGAGAATAGAACAAAACCCACTCGCAATTGAACTTGCAAAGGGCTTTACAAAAGATATTTTCGATTTGAATGGTGTTGATATTATGCAACCCAGTGTAACTGTAATTAATTCTGTATCTAATGATAGATTTTATCAATCAGCTTATGTCCCTAGAGGTAAAGATAAATTTTATGTTAGAGTAGAATTAAATGGTATGTTTGGAACTGTTCCTGATGATATGAAAACTTTTAAACCCCAAATTCCTCAAGAACAATTTAGGCAAGACTCTTTATTCAAATATGTATCAATTAACCCATTCAATGGTACATTTGCAATAAACGATACTGCTGGTATGGTCTCTTATATTTTTAAATCCCTTCTTTATGATGGAATTAATCAACCTGCTGGCTCAGAAAATAGAATTTCAATTCCTGAAAGAGCTTCAACTTTATTAGGTCCAAAATCAGATGATGCAATATCAATTCCTCAAGGTGGTTTAGAAAGATTAGCAAGAGCAAGATTTGACTCGATAAGCGGTGGACTAGGTGGTTTTGCAATTCCAGAAGAAATTGAAAATGAAATTATTGGATTATTAAATTCATTTCCAACTTATTACTCACTTTCACAAGGGGGTAATATTAATAATTTACTTGTTGGTGTTCCTCAATTTACAATTGGTTCTTTCTATGGTACAGAAATGACTTTAAGATTTGTTCCTGCACTTGACTACGGAGAAGAGTTTGGTAAATTCGGATTTTGGGGAATTGGAATAACTCACAATTTTTCTCAATATTTTTATGAAGAAGAGCAAAGAGATAATTGGCAGTTAGCGGCTCAAGTTGTTTTTCAAGGTTCTAAATTAACCAACGAAGTTGGAGTTACTTCCTCACAATTTGAATCTAATGCTAATTTCTTTAATTTTAACATTAGAACAAGTAAAATGGTAAAAAATTGGTTTGAGTTCTTTGCTGGTTTTTCTTACGAAAACATTAATATCGATAATAGCTTCACTTATTTTCTTCCAGTCGAAACTCAAGCTCAATTAGGGCTTCTTCCTTATATAGATGATGGAAATGGAAATGTTATTGTTGGTCCACCTGATCCAGCAAATGGTTATCCTGGTGATATTGAACCACAAACAACATCTTTATCATTGACTGACAACAATTTTAAATTTTCATTTGGACTAAATAAAGAAATTGGTGATTTTTCAATTTTTGCTGGATATAGTTTCTCAAGATTTAATATCGCAACATTCGGAGTAGCATATACAATTAGATAAGATATATAATGAATTTAAAGAATTAAACTTAGCGGTATCAAATGCTGAATTAAATATGCTTGATACCGCTTCGGTTTTTTATGATTGGCTAAATAGTGTATTTAAAATTGATTATGACATCCTAACTTCAAAAGATAAAATAATAAAAAAACAAATCTACAGAGATAATTATGGTAAATTTGTATATTTATTCAAAAACATACTTAAAATTACAGTTGATAAATTTAACTATCATATTTATTATAATCAAATAGAAAATGCAATTTTCACTAATGATAAAATTAGATTAACAAAATTAATAAATAATTTATGTGACTTCATAGTAGAACTAAAACCAATTACTATAAACTCTAAAATAGAAAACAAAGAAATAAAAGTTCTTAAAGCTCAAATATACAAAAGAGATAGCCAGTCAAGTTTATTGATTTGCAATTCTCAAGAAATAGGTGAGTTCAAAGTAATATTAAATAAGTACTTAAAAGAAGAAATAATTTATTTAGCAAAAGGTTCGTTAATTAATCTTATTAATTTTGACTTACAAATCAAACAAGAAACACTATTAATTGCTAAAAGTAACTCATTAATTATTTTAGAACCAGATGTCAAAATTGATGTAACAGATATTGCCAATTGCTTTCAATTTGAAGAAGCAAATTATAAAGACCATTTTGTTAACCTTTTTGAACCTTTACAGATTAGTGAACATTTATTTCTCGGTAACGTTGTAAACTCTATTTTTGACTATTTGCTAGAAGATTCAAAAAATGATTTTAAAAGTATATTAGAAAGTACCTTTAAAAACAGAATATTATCAGGTATTTACGTAGTAAAAAATAAATTATGGACTAAAATAAAAGGAAAAGCTCAACAGCATTTTGAAAACCTAAAATTAGCGTTAAGCGATTTAAAGTTTGATAATGTTTTGATTGAGCCAAGTTTTAGTTCCGATAAATATGGAATACAAGGACGATTAGACGCGCTATTATTGCTAAAAGAAGATAATAATAGTGTATTTGAAATTATAGAGTTAAAATCGAGCAAAGCACCAAAAATTGATTACATTCCAGCACCAAATAAAAATGAAAGTAAAGGAATTTGGTTTAATAATTTAACTCAAGTTTTGTGTTATAATATGCTAATCGAAGGAGTTATTAAGTTAAATAAAGGATATTTGCAACTTCTTTATTCTTCAGACAGCAATAATCCATTTAGATATATAGTTGATAGCTTTGAGCTAAAACGTGAGATAATTCATCTTAGAAATAGTATCATAGCCACAGAGAAATCTATAATGAATGGTAACTATAATGTTTTTAATGGAATTAATCCAAATGATTTTGGAAGAAGGCCATTTTATTATGATACTAAAGTAAAATATTTTAATGATATTTACAGCAACTTAAATGAACTAGAAAAGGATTATTTCCATAATTATGTTTCTTTTTTATTTAGAGAATCTTTTGTAGAAAAAACAGGCACTTTAAAAGATGAAAATAGATTAAATAACCAACAAGTTGAATCAATTGAATACTTAGAAATTGATTTTTTGAGAACAAATCTTGATAAAATGCATATAGTATTCAAGTTTGAAGAAGATATAATCACCTCTCTTAGAATTGGTGATCAAGTTCTTATCCTACCTCAAAATAACAATAGCGGATTATTACATAAAGGATACATCAGAGATTTTGATGAAGATTATATTACCATAGCAATAAGAAATAAACTTACCATTGAAGAATTTTTTAAAAGAAAAACAAAATGGAAAATAGTTCAAGATTCCTCCGATAATTTAATTAAAAAATTATTTCCTCTTTTGTTAAACTTCTTTAACGCTAAAAATAAAAACTTAATTCTCGGAATTGAGAAGCCAAAAAAAAAGAAACTTATTAAATTTAATAAAAATGATTTAACAAAATTACAAAACACAGTAGTTGAGGAAGCAATTTCTGCAAAAGATTATTTTTTAATTCAAGGTCCACCAGGAACAGGAAAAACTTCTAAAATATTATTAAATATCATTAAATATTATAAAGGTAATAGCAAGAATAAAATTTTAGTTACTGCTTATACAAATAGAGCTGTTGACCAAATTGCCTCTAATCTTCTTGCGGAAGGTATTAACGATTTCATTAGAGTAGGTACAAAAAATAATATTTCCGAAAATTTACTTGCAAACTATTCAGAATCTCTTGAATTTAGAGCATTAATTGATAAATTGGATAATTGCAAAATAATACTTACAACAATAAGTAGCGCAATTTCAAATCCCGAATTGTTTGAATTGTATAAATTTGATATTGGAATAATCGATGAAGCATCACAAATAGTTGAAGTACAATTGGTTGGCTTATTAACTTACTTTGATAAATTTATTATGATTGGTGATGAAAAACAATTACCCTCAGTATGTGCTCAAGATTATGATTTTAGAAAAGTTAATTCAAAGAATTTAAATTCAATTCAACTGTTTGATTTAGGTGAATCTTTATTTTCAAGATTACTAAAAGTATGTAAAGTAAATTCATTTCCAAATTATATTTTACTAGAAGAACAAGGTAGAATGAACTTTGAGATTATGCAACTTGCAAATAAAATGTTTTATAATAATGAATTAAAATTACTTTTTACAGATATCAAATCTAAAATAATATTAAACAATCCAATTATATTTTTAGATAATAATCAAGGAAAACACATAAAAATAGATAATCTTGAAGCAAAAAGTGTAGTTTCATTGATTGAGCATTTAATTAATAAAGGAATAGAACCAAAGGACATTGGAGTTATAAGCCCTTTTAGGTTACAATGTCATAATATTAAAAACCATCTTAGAAATGAACTTAAAAAAACAATACATATTGATACTGTAGAACGATTTCAAGGAAGTGAAAAAGAAGTTATTATTATAAGTTTTGCAACTAACCAAGAGTACCTTATTAAACAAATATCATCTATTTATCAGTTTGAGGATGAAATTGTTGACAGAAAACTAAATGTTGCAATCACTAGAGCAAAGCAACAATTAATATTACTCGGAAATTCCAAGATTCTTTCAAACTCAAATATTTTTCATGAACTCATAAATTATATAAAAGTTTATCATCATTTTCAAAATATGGAAGACTATCTTGATGAAATATAATTGATGTTTTTATAAATGAATAATTCTATTTAATTTGTATTATATTAAGTAATTTAGTAATTTTGTAGATAAAAAAAGAATTATATGCTATTTGGGATTGAATACGAATTTTTAGCTCTATTATTTTTTATTGGTGGGTTTTCCGCATTCATTAATGTAATGAGCGGAGGTGGCTCTGCATTAGTTCTACCAATTTTGATTATGATGGGAATGGATGCAAACACTGCAAACGGAACTAATAGGATTGCAATATTTGCTTTAACGTTAAGTGCAATTATATCAATGCGTCAGCAAGAAGTGAGTGATTTTAGATTTAGCATGAAAATGTCAATATTTACATTACCAGGTGTAATTCTCGGAGCATATTTTGCCCAAGATATTAGTAATGATGCTTTTAAAGAAATTCTTGCTTGGGTTATTTTAATGATTATTGGCTTTATGATAATGCCAGATAAAATGAAACAATACTTTATAAATAGACTTAGTGCATACCCTAAAATGATTTATCCAATTATGATATTTGTAGGTTTCTATGGAGGATTTGTTCAAGTAGGAGTAGGTTTTATTATAATGTTGGCTCTACAATCATTTTTAAATCTAAACTTAGTTAAAGTTAATATGCATAAAGTATTCATTGTTTTTGTTTATACAATCCCAGCATTAATTATGTTTATTATTTACGGTAATGTAGAAATTATACCTGGGATGGTTTTAGCTGCTGGAAATGCTATAGGAGCTTGGTGGTCTGCAAGTTTATCAATTAAAAAAGGTGATAAAATAATAAAGATTTTCCTTGTTATTTCGTTAATATTAATGTCACTCAAAATGTTAGAAGTATTTTAATGATTAAATTTCTAATTATATTATTTATCTCATTTTATTCAATGTCTGCCAAAATTTACATTGATAATATTAACGTATTGAATTATCCACAGATAGAAGCTAATTACTATAAATTTAATGATAGAAATTTTATTCTAGATAGCGTCTTTCTATTTGAAGAAACTCAGGCAATTAGCAACAAACAGTTTCAATTAATATCAGGCAATAATATAAATCTAAATGCTTATTTTATGATTGATATTTCCTCGTCAATGCAAAAAAATAGGAATCAAGTAAATCAGGTAATATCAAACTTAATTAACAACTTAAATGAAGGCGATTCTTTAGGGCTTATTTCTTTTAATCAAAATTGCTACATTAACTCAAACAAAACAGATGATAAATCTAAATTAAATATTGCTTTATCTGTCTTAAATTACTTTGGTTCTAGTAATTTAAATGAGCTATTTTTCAATTCACCAATAAGTGTAGATAAAATTTTCAATCAAGGCGAAGATTTTATTCTTATAACTAACAAACAATCTGCAGGTGATTATAAAAGAATTAGAGACTTTTGTGATGATAATAATATAAGGTTACACATAATCTACTTATCAGATAATGAAAACTCAATTTATCAAAATATGACTAATGGTTTATATTTAAAATCTAATAAATTCAAATCTGATTACATTTTGCTTTCTCAATACTTAAATAACCAACTTAAAAAAGAAGATTATTACAAAATCTCATGGGAGACAACCAGATGTGGAAATAATGTAAATGGTAACATAATTCAATCTCCTGATTATAACTATGATTTTAGTTATTCACTTTCAGAAGTATTAGGAAAAGTAATCGAAATTCTACCAAATTCCTATTCTCAAATTAACTACACTCTTAATAACCAAATTTTTATTGATTTTAATATACAAGCATTAGCCCAAGATATTGAAATTAAAAGTATCAAAACAAGTAACGATGAATTTGAGATAATTTCAGATCTAAATACAATTAATAAAGGACAAACTGATAACTTCCAAGTAACTATAATCCCAACTGAAAATAAATATTATTTTACTAATATTATAATATCAACTCATTGTGATAATTATATTATTCCAATAGAGATAGGAGAGTATGAATATACTGATAAAAACGTAAACCTTAATATAAAAAATGGTTTTGATTTTTTTAGAGGTGATAATATAGACTTTGAATTTATTGGGCTTTCACCTTCAGATGTAATTTCGCTTGATTATTTTCAAAATTCACAGTGGAATAATATAATAACTAATTACAATAAAAATACTTATAATTGGGAAGTTCCAAATGTTAGTTATGGTAATCTCGATTTTAGATTGAGCTTTAAAGATATAAATTTTAAAATATTTAATTTAAAAGAACTAAACTTTGGAAACAAAAATGCAAATCTTATAAAATTAAGTTATGACAGTAAGTTAGCAGCTATAATTAATACAGATAATAGACTAACTATTATAGATACGCAAGAAGGAATTGATAATGGGAACTATGCTGATAATTTATTAAATTTCAATTTACTTTCTTGGAGTTATAACAGTCAGAAAATTAATGCAATTAGAAATTCAACAAACACACCTATAATCTTTTCTCTTAACGGAGAACCACCTATAGAGTTAAGCTCGCCAAATGAAACAATTACTTCTACTGCTTGGAATAATCTATCAAATCAAATAATTTGTGGTACAGATGAAGGCAATTTATTATTATATAATAATTTAGGAGATAATCAACCATTTTCTGAGGTAATTAATGTTTCAAGTGACCCAATTAATCTTTTAGAATATAATCCTAATGAAAATATTTTAGTATTTGCAAGTAATAATGGTTTAATAGAAGCTATTAACCTAAATAATAACAATATATTAAATATTATTTCTCTTAGCGATAATTTAGTTAATATATCTTGGAATAAAAATGGAGATTCTCTATTCATCTCTGACTTAAATAATATTTATATATATAGATTGAGTTTTTCACAGGGTACATATCGTTTCAACCAAATTAAAAGCATATTAGTTCCACATATTTATGACTATGCAGAATTTGACTTTATAAATAAATTAATTTATTTAAAAAATAATAAAAATATTAAAATATTAAATCTTGATTTAACAATATTGAATGAATTTAATATTGACAACAAATTCAACAACGTTTTTGATTTAAAAAACAATATATTGTTAACTAATGAATCAAATAATTTATTAAATATAAGAGAGTTAAATAAGTATAATGAATTTGATTTTAAAAACGATACTATATTCAAAAACAAAGCTAATATAATAGAAAAAAATCTAAATCTTAAAAATTTAAATTTTGGTTCATTATGCTATCAAATTCCACTAGACACCAACGTCAACAATTTTACAACAAATCTTAATAGAAAAGAACTTATACTTGATTCTGTTTCTATAACTAACAACAATGATAATAAAATAACTGTAAATTTAAATAATTATACATTAACAAGAAATCAATCACTTTCTCTAAATATTTTAGTAAATACAAATGAAATAGGAGAATTTAGCCATAAAATAACCTTACATTCTAAAAATGATAAATTTGTTTTTGACCTAGTTTATAATGTTATTTTCGATAAAATTGAGAAGATTCAAAAATACTATAACTTGGGCAATATTAATTATAAAAATCAAGATAGCTATGATTTAGAGATACTAAATAATTTATCAGATGAACCAGTTAAAATAATGGAAATAAATCAACTTAACTCAAACGAAAACCTTTCTTATGAATTAATTGATTCTATCATCCAACCAAGTTCAAATTTTAATCTTAAAATAAATTATAAAGGTGATGAATTAGGTAACCAGCAGCTACACCTACAAGTTTTTGCAGAAAATGCTTGTTCTCCATTCGATTTTATAATATTTGGTGAAACTGTAACACCGAATATAAATCCACCGGAGATTCATAATCTAGATACAATTATTTGTAAATCAGAAAATTACAAACAATTATTAATTAAGAACATAGGGAACGGAAAACTTCATTTAAATGATATTTTTACTAATAATGACCTTTTCATCATAAGTACAAATTCAACAGAAATACTTCCTAACCAAGATTTAATAATTGATTTTGAATTAAAATCTGATGAAGTTGGATATTTTAGCGATACTTTGAATCTTGTAACTAATCAAATATTTAATAAAACAAATCTATTTAAAATATTAATTGATGCTCACAAATATGAATCAAAATTAGAGGTTATATCTAATTATACATTTTCAAACCCAGAAAAGAATAAAGAATTATTTGGTGAGTTCATTATAAAAAATATTGGTAACACTAAAGAAAATATTGAGCTTAATTCTATTGAAAAGAAAAATTATTTCGAAATAATTGATATCGATCAAACTCAATTATCTGAAAACGAGCAAACAATTGTAAAAGTTAAATTTAACCCAGCAACTGAAAACATATTATATGAAGAAAAATTCGAAATTTTAAATTACTGTGGTGAAAGTAATACAATTACATTTACTGTAGATTTAAGGGATATTAAGCCATTTTTAAGTTCTCTTAGTTTTGTTGATTTTGGTGAATATTATTGTCAGACTCAAATAATAGATTCAACATTAATCATTCAAAATCTTGGTGGAACAGAGTTGATAATAAATAATATTGAAATTCTTGGCGAGGATAAATCTAATTTTGAGTTATTAAATTGGAATAATAATCCAATTTTAATTTCAAGTAATTCATTTACTCAGTTAAGGTTACGCTATAAACCAAATAAAATACAAGAAGATAACGCATATATAGAAATCACAAGTAATATTGATGATAACAACGGAAAAACTTTAATAACCCTTTTAGGACTTTTTAGAAATACATCATTATCCTTTGATAAGTCTGAAATTACATTCATTAATGTAGAAAGTAACTTAACACATTCTACAACTTTAAGAATTTCTAATATTGGAAATATAATTGAGGATTTGACTTTTAATTTTGATAATCCAATTTTCCAAGTTTCTGCTATATCAAAATCTCCACTTCCATTAAACGACTTCATAGAAATTACAATTGATTTTTTAGGAGGACTTCCTGACCAGATATTCAGTGGAAATCTAACTATAGTTGCAGAATGCAACACATATACTATCCCAGTTAATGCTATAGTTAGAGGTACAAACTATTTTGAATTAGCAAGTCAAGACATAATTGCTAAAACAGGAGATATAATTGATTTACCAATATATTTCAGAAATCCTGAAGACTTAGTTTTAGAAACTCCTTTTATTCTAGAAACAGAATTAGTGGTTGATAAAAATATAATTATTCCATTAGGAGAAAATAGTTTTATAGAAGACGATAAAAGAATTATTCCACTTCAATTCACAGTAAATGACCTTTCTAACAAAGTTTTAGATAACATAAAAATCAAAGTTACCTTAGGTAACAAAGATAACTCAGAGATAACATTTAGAAATTCTAAAATTAAAGATAACTCATTATATTATTTTGAAGTTAACACAAGTACTTTACAAATAGATAATATATGTTTAGAAGGTGGGCAAAGATTCATTGAAGGTTCAAATAGTATCTACATTAATATACCTTATCCTAATCCAGCAGATCAATTTATTGAATTTCAATATGGTTTAATTGAAGATGCATTTACAACATTATCGATAAAAGATATATTTGGTAGAAATGTCTTAACTTTAATAGATAATGAAGTAATAGCTCATTCAAATACTTTAAAAATATCTACATCTAATTTTGCAACTGGACAATATTTTATACACTTATCAACACCTAACAACCAATTTACACGAATATTTACTATTATTCGTTAATACATATTTAAAATTAATTCCTTATTTTTGCAATTTATTTTATTCAAGGTTTGAGTTTATGGCATTAGATTACTATGATGCAACTGTATATAATATTATTGACGAAAGTCCTACCGTAAAACGTTTTCAATTAGAATTTAAAGATTTAGATACATTCGACTTCATTGCAGGGCAGTATGTAAAAGTTGATATGCCAATTGATGATAAAAAAACATATAGGCAATACTCAATTGCATCCGCACCAAATAACGATAACAAAATTGAACTCTTAATCGTTTATAATCCAGTAGGAAAGGGTACTAATTACCTATTCAAAGAAGTTAAAGTTGGAACTATTTTAAAAGTTACTAAAGGATTAGGAAGATTTGTACTTCCTGAAAATTCTGAAAAAGATATTTGCTTTATTTGTACAGGTGTAGGTCTTGCTCCATTTAGGTCTATGTATTTAGATGTTTTAAATAATAACAAGAATTTCAAAAAAATCAACTTAATATTTGGTTCCAGAACTGAAGAAGATTTATTATACTTTAATGAACTAAACGAGTTGAATGAAAAATACGAAAACTTTAGTTATTTTCCAACTCTTTCCAGGTCTCAAGGTTCTTGGAATGGACAAAAAGGTTATGTTCACCAAATATATCAACAATTATATAACGATTGTAAAGATGCACAATTTTATTTATGCGGTTGGGATACAATGATTACAGAAGCTAAAACTAATTTAAAAGAAATAGGATATACAAGAAAAGATATTCTATTCGAAAAATACGATTAATCTATAATTTTTAATTATAAATTTTAAGGAGGTAAAAAATATGTCAGATACAAAAAAACACGAAAAATTTGAATTTAAAGCTGAAATGAAGCAACTATTGGATATAATTATTCATTCGCTTTATACAAACACAGAAATCTTTGTTAGAGAGTTAGTTTCTAACTCATCAGATGCTCTTAATAAAGTTAGGTTTATAAAACTTACAAATAATGATATACTTGATTTTAGCAAAGAACTAGAAATACACATTACTCTTGATAAAGAAAATAAAACCTTTAAAATTAGCGATAATGGTTTAGGTATGACCAAAGATGACTTAATCGGAAAATTAGGAACTATTGCATCTTCTGGTACCAAAGAATTCATAAAACAAATCAAACAATCAGATGGAAAAATTGATGGAAAAATGATTGGTCAGTTTGGAGTAGGATTTTACTCACTTTTTATGGTTACAGATGAAGTAACGGTTCAAACAAGAAGTTTTGAGAATGACTCCACAGCATATAAATGGATATCTTCTGGCGAAAATGATTTCATAATCGAAGAGTCGGATAAAAAAGATAGAGGTACCACAATTACCTTCAAATTAAAAGACGAATACTCTGAATTTGCTGAAGATTGGAAAATAAAAAGTATATTAAATAAATATTCTAACTTTATAGATTTTGATATATTTGTCAATAATGAAAAGGTTCAAAATACAGATGCAATCTGGTATAAGAAGAAAGAAAATGTAAAAGATGAAGAATATATTGAATTTTACAAATTTATAACTCACGATTATAATGAACCTTTAACATGGTTACACCTTAATATTGAAGGAAATATTAACTTTAATTCAATAGTTTATCTTCCAAAGAACGCTCCTAATAACTTGTTTAGTGAAGATTACAAAAAAACAATTCACATTTACACTAACAGAGTTTTTATTCAAGATAACGCAGAACATTTACTACCTGATTACCTAAAGTTTATTAAAGGAGTTCTTGACACAGAAGATTTACCACTTAATGTATCAAGAGAATTAACTCAAAATACTCCATTAATATCAAAAATATCTAAAATCTTAACCAAAAGAATTTTAAATTGGTTAGAAGATTTATCTGAAAGTAAACCAGAAGAATATCAAACATTTTTCAAAAACTTTGGTTCAATGTTCAAATTAGGCGTATCCAATGATTCTGAAAATAAAGATAAAATATTAGGACTACTTCGATTTGAATCTACAAAAACAAAAGATGGTGAATTAACTTCTTTAAAAGATTATATCTCAAGAATGGACGAAAACCAAAAAGAAATAGTCTATGTCTCTGGTGAATCTAGACAATCATTAGAAAAAAATCCAAACTTAGAATATTTCAAGAAAAAAGAAATCGAAGTTTTACTCCTAACAGACCCAAGTGATATCTTTACTGTCCCATATTATGGAACATTTGATTCAAAACCTTTCAATTCCATCGATAAAGTAGAAATAGAACAAAACGATGAAGATGAAGGTAAAATTGAAAAATTAGGAGACGATGTATCAAAATCACTTCTAAGCGCTATAAAAAAAGTTCTAGAAAATAAAGTTGAAGACGTTATTGAATCGAAAAGATTAGTAAATTCCCCTGTAACTCTTGTTGCCGGAAAAGACGGTCTAGACCAAGAAATGGAAAGAATGATGAAACTAATGGATAAAAACTTTAGTTCATCTAAAAAAATATTAGAAATAAATACATCTCACCAATTAATTAAAAATATATCAAAAAAATATATAGAAAGTGGTGAGAATTTAGAATTTAGAGAATTAGTAGAGCAATTATATGATTCAGCTTTACTTATCTCTGGTGAATTAAAGTCTTCTACAGATTTTATTCAAAGGTTATATTCTTTTATGGAAAAAGCAACTGCATAAATTAATTTTAAGGGTTTAAAATGAAACTTTCTGAATATAAGTTCAAATTACCAGATTCTCATATTGCTGAGTATCCTGCATCTCCAAGAGATAAAGCAAAAATGCTTGTCTTAGATAAGGATTCTGGTGAAATTATGGACCTCGAGTTCTCTAACATTATCGACTTTTTTAAAAAAGGTGATTGCCTTGTTTTAAATGAAACTAAGGTTTTTCCTGCTAGATTAGTCGGACAAAAAGAGAAAACTCACGCAGATATTGATGTTATGTTACTTAGAGAATTAAATAGCGAAGATAAAATTTGGGATGTTATTGTCGAACCAGCTCGTAAAGTGAGAATCGGAAATAAAATCTACTTTGATAATTCTAGATTTTATTGTGAAGTAATTGATAATACAACTTCTCGAGGTAGAACAGTAAGATTTTCTTATGATGGAGATTTATTTAATATAATTGAAAAAATAGGGCAGATGCCCCTACCCGATTATATTAAAAGAGTACCAGAAGAAGGAGATAAAATTACATATCAAACAGTATTCTCAAATGATTTAAATTTATCATCAATAGCTCCTCCAAAAGCAGGTCTTCACTTCACAGATGAAATGATTGAAGAACTTAAAGAAAGAGGTGTTAGAATTGCTAAAATTAATTTAAATATTGGTCAAGGTATTTTCGAAAAAATAGAAGTAGAAGACCTAACAAAACACAGAATGTATTCCGAATACTTTGAAATATCAAGAGAAGCTGCTGAAACAATAAATAAAACTCTTAAAGCTAAAAAAAATGTTTACGCTGTTGGAACTAGTACTGTCAGAGCTTTAGAATCTTCAGTTCTAACAACTGGAGCGGCAAAGCCAAATCGTGGCTGGACTGACAAATTTATATATCCTCAATACGATTTTAAATTAACTACAAGATATATAACGAATTTTCAGGAACCCGCTTCTCCTCAACTTCTAGTATCTTCAGCATTTGCTGGCAAAGAAAATATTTTTCGTGCGTACAAACATGCAATTGCCAACAACTACAGAATGTTAGCTTATGGTGATGCGATGTTAATTATCTAAAATTATGAAATTTAACTATCAATTAGATTCTTTCCAAAAACTTTCTTTTGAAGAGTGGCTTACCCAAGTTGAAAAACAATTAGGTAAGCCAATTTCCTCGTTATACTCAAAAACATACGAGGGTATTGATATAAAACCAATATATCAAAACAATCAATTAGAAAATATTCTAAAAAATAAGAACAAAACCAAAATTTATAAACCAAATGAAAATCAATACGATTCTGTTCTTTATTTTTCTGACCATTTAAAAGATGGAATAGATGCCATAACTGAAATAGCTTTTATTGTTAATCAAGTATTAAACCAATACGAAAAAGGCAATAAATCTTTTCTAATTGTTACCGGTATAAACGTTGAGTTTTACGTTGCAATAAATAAATTTAGAGCATTAAGATTTCTATTAGATTCACTTATTGATAACCTAAAAATAAATGACTTAAAATTTGATATTCTTGCTTCAGTAAGCTTTTTAAATAAAACTTATTTAGATAAAGAAAACAATATAATTAGACAAACAACTGAAATGATAGCAGCAGTATTAGGTAACGCCGACTACATTCAGCAAGTTCCCTTTAACCTAGATTATAATGATAAATTTTCAAGTAGAATTTCAGAAAATATTTTCAATATAATAGAAAAAGAAACCTATTTAACTTCAATTTTGGATCCAGTTAAAGGCTCATACTTCTTTGAAAGCTTTACTTCAGAATATATCAAATCTTCATTCGAACTTTTCAAAAAATTCTGCGAACTCGACCAAGAAGAATTATTTTCAGAAATTGAAAAAATAAAAAAAGAAAAGTATCAACAAAGATTAGACAATCTTAAATCAAGAAAAGAAAAATTAATTGGTGTAAATGTTTACAGCAATAATAAAGACTTAATTGAAAAAACTAATAACCTTGGTTTATCCAAATATTTTGAAGAATTTAGAATTAAAGCAAAAAATTTTGAATCAGCCAATGCTGAAAAGCCTACAATCTACATAGCAACTTTTGGAAAATTAGCTACAATAAAACCAAGAATTGATTTTATCACTGATTTTTTCAATTGTGGTGGCTTTAATTGTGAGATTTCTAATCAGTTCGAAACAATAGAAGATGCTATTTCTTTAATTGATATAAAATCACCTAAAATATGTATAATTCTCTCAAATGATGAAACATATAAAGAAATAGTTCCAGAATTAACTACCAATTTAAAAAAACTGAACCCAGAATTAAAACTATATATTGCAGGAAAACCAGAAGACGACTATAAAAGATACAAAGAACTTGGAATTGATAATTTCATTCATATATCTAGTAACATTTACGAAGAATTGGAAATAGCTTGGCAAATTTATTCATAATATTTATTGCATTATTTATTAATATTCCAAATAACTTAAATAATTTAAGTTATTTTAATAATAATTCACCAAACAAAGAAAATGCAAAACTAATTGTAAATAAAATTGATTTTGATAAAGTTAAATTACCTTTACTTTATAGAATATCAAACGAAAATGAAATTAAAAAAGAATATCTATCAAAATTAGAGGATATTGAAAATGATGAAGAATCAGGTACTAATATTCTTTTTGGAAGTATTTTACTTATAATTTTAATTGTAGGAACATTTTATCTGTGGAGATATGAACCATTTAATAAAGAAATTAAGCGTTGATGATATATTAAATTATAAATCAAATGTAAAAAACGAAAATAAAACTAAAACACTAGAATCAATAGATTTTAAAGAAATCTATGAATATAGTGATATATCCAATTCAAAACACATAGATTATCTTCCAGGATTTCCTCCATACTTAGGCGGTCCTTATCCAACAATGTATGTTACAAAACCATGGACAATACGTCAGTATGCTGGTTTCTCAACCGCAGAAAAATCAAATGAATTTTACAGAAAAAATCTAGCAGCTGGTCAAAAAGGATTATCAGTAGCTTTTGATTTAGCAACCCATAGAGGGTATGACTCCGACCATCCAAGAGTAGTTGGCGATATAGGTAAAGCTGGAGTTGCTATAGACACAGTTTTAGATATGGATATTCTATTTGGTGGAATACCACTAGATAAAATCTCAGTTTCAATGACCATGAATGGTGCAGTTTTACCAATTTTAGCATTTTTCATTGTAACTGCAGAAAAACAAGGGGTTACACCTGATAAACTATCTGGAACAATACAAAATGACATATTAAAAGAATATATGGTTAGAAACACATACATTTATCCACCTAAAATGTCATTGCGTATAATATCAGATATATTTTCGTACACATCGAAAAATATGCCTAAATTCAACAGTATATCTATCTCAGGTTATCACATACAAGAAGCAGGAGCAACAGCAGACTTAGAGCTAGCTTATACAATTTGTGATGGAATAGAATACATTAGGTCAGGACTAAAAGCAGGACTCAGCATAGACGACTTTGCTCCACGTCTTTCATTCTTTTGGGGAATTGGTAAAAATGTAATTATGGAAATTGCAAAACTAAGAGCAGCTAGAGTAATATGGGCATCAGTTGTCAAACAATTTAATCCAAAAAATCCTAAATCATTAGCTTTAAGAACTCACTCACAAACCTCAGGGTGGAGTTTGACTGAACAAGATCCTTATAATAACGTAACTAGAACCACACTTGAGGCAATAGCAGCAGTTCTTGGAGGCACTCAATCATTACATACAAACTCACTTGATGAAGCAATAGCACTGCCAACAGATTTCTCGTCTAGAATTGCCAGAAATACACAATTATATTTACAATTAGAGTCTGGAATCACTAAAACAACAGACCCATTTGCTGGCTCTTATGCAATAGAGTCAATAACTAATTCGTTAATAGAAAAGGTATTTGAACATATAAATGAAATTGAAGAACTTGGAGGTATGGCACAAGCTATAGAAGATGGTCTTCCCAAACTTAAAATTGAAGAAGCAGCAGCAATTCGCCAAGCGCATATTGATTCTAAAAAAGAAATAATAATTGGCGTAAATGATTTTATAGCAGAAACTGAACAAGAAATTGAGATACTTGACATTGACAATCATGAAGTTAGAAAAGGTCAAATAGAAAAATTAAACTATTTGAAAGAAAATAGAAATAATAAATTAGTAGAAGTATCTCTAAATAACTTAACAAATGCCGCTCAAAATGAAAGTGCAAATTTACTTGAATTAAGTGTTATTGCAGCTAGAAACCATTGTACTCTCGGTGAAATCTCAGAGGCAATAGAAAAAGTATCAGGAAGACACAAACCAATTATAAAATCAATTTCAGGTGTTTACAGTAACGCATATTTAAATGTTATGGAAATAGAGGAAGCAAGAAAGTTAAGCGATAAATTCTTTGAATTAGAAGGTAGAAGACCAAGAATTCTCGTTGCTAAAATGGGACAAGACGGACACGACCGTGGTTCAAAAGTAATATCATCAGCATTTGCTGATTTAGGGTTTGATGTTGATATTGGTCCACTTTTCCAAACCCCTTACGAAACTGCTAAACAAGCTGTAGAAAATGATGTGCACATAATAGGCGCATCAACTTTAGCAGCAGGTCATAAAACACTAATCCCAAATCTAATTGAAGAGCTAAATAAATTTGGAAGGGGAGATATAATGATTGTTGCTGGTGGAGTAATTCCTAAGCAAGATTATGATTTTCTCCATAACAAGGGGGTCTCCTTTATCTTCGGACCAGGCACAGTAATCCCAAAAGCAGCTCAAGACATACTTAATAAACTAATTCAAAATATCGAAGATTAGTTTATTTAAAGTATTTATTAAAAAAAAGTAAATTGAAAATAAAAATTTTAAAATATTAAATTTAGAAAAATATGAACAAGCAACACATAGTGAATGCAACAAACGGATTAGTATTAATACTTGTAGGATTATTTTCTTATTTTTCAAATGAGACTAAACCTCTAACTGCCTTAATAGGACCAATAATAGGACTTATATTTCTAGCTTCTACATCAGGAATGAAAAAAGGAGATAAAACTATAGCACATATAGTAGCCGGACTTACATTACTTTTTATGATAGCAAGTATAGTCCAATTCGCACTATCATTAAATTTCCCAGACGAAATCGCTAGACAAAGAAGATTGATTTCTTTTGGTTTAATGGCGTTGTCAAATCTATTGGCTACAATATATTATGTAAAAAGATTTATTTGGATTAAAAAACAAAAGAAATCAGGAAATTTATAAAACAACCTACTTAATAAGTATTTTAAGACAACTAAAACTTTTTAATAAGAATTTTTAAATTATTTAAACAAAAAACTCAAATTGGTCTTCAAATAAATAAAGAATATCACGAGGAGTAAGATTAGCTTGTGATTCTTTCATATATTCTTGTTTATTCTCTAAAACAATTTTTCTAAGTTCCTCTAATGCCTCTTTATAACTCTCTATTGGTGCATTTTCATCACTAAATAGGGGAGAAGTTTTATCCACTTGGATATTATTCTCCAATTTATCAATTGCATTTAACAGCACATTTTGCTGCCATATAGTCTTTTCGGCAGTAGTAGTTTGATTACTTATAACAGCAATATTTTTTGATACTTCCTTGTTTTTATTGATATTTAATGCATCAACTAAAAAAGAATCGTATTGAGCATTTGCTCCATTTTGTATATTTTTAACATCCATGTCTAAAACCCTTTATAAACATTATACAAGTAATTTGACAATAAGTGTGCCATTTCTTTATTTTACTAATTACAAAATTCATAACTTATTGCCAAATATAAAATAAGAAAAAATACTTAATCTATTTGCAAATCAAAGTACAAACTATAACCTTGTCCTTCTTTGACCATTCTTGTTTATAGACATTCCCACTACCAATCACTTTGGTTTTTATACCAGATGAGTGCAAAAAATTTAAAGCTCTGCGCAAAGGCATACCTCTTAAATCATAGCCAACAAAATTATCTTTATTTTTATCAATCAATTTAATACTAATAACAGACTCCTCCTCAATAACTTGTCCTTGCTTGGGAGTTTGAAAAAACACTATACCATCATCTTTATCAGTTTTAAATTTTAAATTAAAATAATCATTTACAACATTTAAGTCTCTATAGTCCATACCAATTAAATTAGGCGCAATAAGTGAATCCGACTTAACAATAAGCTCTTGAGTTTTAATAGTATTTGCTTTAAGTTGCATCCATCTTCTAGCGATTTCTCTAAAAATAGGGGCTGAGTTTACACCACCATAAATACTCTTTTTTGGAGTATCTACAATAATAAGTAAAGCAACTTCAGGGTTATCGGCAGGGAAAAAACCCGCAAAACTCGCATAATATTCTGATTTACTATACTTTCCAAATTGATTAATTTTTTGTGAAGTACCAGTTTTACCTGCTATTTTCATTCCTTTAATACTAGCTCTTTTACCTGAGCCACTATCTACAACTCCAACAAATAAATCTTTTACTCTAGTTGCCGTTTTTTTATCAATAACATTTCTAATTTTAATTGGTTGTTTTTCTAATAAAACTTCATTATTATTGTATATTTTTTTAAGTAAAAATGGTTGCATCATTACTCCATCATTCGCAACTGAAGCGTACGCATTTACAACCTGTAAAGGTGTAGCAGTCAAATCATAACCATGACCCATATACCTTTTACTACTTTTGTAAAATTTTTCAGGTCTTTTAACCTTTCCGCTAATTTCACCTGGCAAATCAATATCTAACTGATTTCCAAATCCAAAATTCCTAACATAAGAGTAAAACTTTCCATCTTCAATCTGGTCAGCAATAGAAGACATAACAATATTACTCGACTGCCAAACCGCCTCTTTGAATGTTGTTTTACTAAAACCATGAACATCTCGTATTTTACCCCAGCTAAAGACCAATTCACCATTAAAACCATTAACAGTATCTAATTCACTTATAATATTTTCTTGAAGACCTGCGGCAGTTGTAACAATTTTAAAAGTGGAACCAGGTGCGTATTCATCAGTAATTGCTCTTAATTTAGTATTTTCATCTGAAATAGAATTTCTTTGATTAGGATTAAAATATGGATAATTCGCAAGTGCAAGAATTTCACCTGTTTGAGGTTTAATAGCAATACCAATTCCAGAATTTGCATCCGACCACTTAATACCTTCTTCAAGCTCATATTCTAAAATCCTTTGAAGATCAACATCAATAGTAAGATTAATATCAAAACCATTTATTGGATCTTGCTTTGGTAACTCCGCCGAAGCATAAAGGCGTTGTTTGGCGTCTTTCTGAAGCATAACAAACCCATCAAGCCCTTTTAATGAGCTATCATTCAAATACTCAATACCACTAATACCTTTATTATCAATATTTGTATAGCCCACAATTTGACTTGCAACTTCACCATAAGGGTAATACCTTCTTGGCTCATCAATTAAAATCAAGCCCTTATCATTTATATGATAAATATCAATAATATCATCAGGATTAACACCTCTAACCATCCAAACAAATCTTTTATTACCTTTTACTTTTTTTAATAATTCATTTTTATTTAGATTTAGATTGTTGGAAAGCAAATCTATTATTGCTTCTTTTTCTGTGGATATTTTAGGGTCAATGGCTATCGAAAGAGTCATAATATTAGTAGCAAGTACATTTCCATTTCTATCTAAAATAAGTCCTCTCTGAGCTGGCAAAAGCACCTTTTTTTCGTGTTGTCTTTTGGCGAGATTTTGATATTTTTCCCCATCAATAACCTGAACAAAAAAAAGTCTTACAATAACACCTATCATTCCTAAAGCAACAACAAAAACCACCAAAACAAACTTCCAATGTTTATTTTTATTTCTTGGATATTCATTTTCATTTATTGAGTTATCAGCACTCATAATCTCATTTAGATATTTTAAAATATTATTTATCATCTAAATTCTCAATTACAAGTGGAAAAGCATCACTTTTTATCATTTTAAGTTTTTCTTCGGCAATTTTACAAATTCTTTCTGCGCTTTGGAGTTTTATTACTTCAGATTCAACTAATCTCTTTCTAAATTCTATTCTTTTTTCTTGTTTTTCTAAATTTCTAATATCTTCTGCTAACTCGTTAATAGATAATACATTATTTACATAAAGTATCATTAAACCAGATGTAATTAATAGAAATAGAAATACACTCCAGCGATTTAATTTTGTCCAAGATTTTAAGGCATTTTGGACTTGTTCATCGCCGAGTATTTTTCTTAACTCGTTAGATTTATATTTATTTTTTAAAATAGAAAGCAAATCTTCCCCCCATTGCGTATTCTATTTTACAAAAATATGAATAAAAATTGTGAATAAAAATAAAAATTATTAACAAAGGGCTTTAATTTATCATTAATATTTGAATTGAATATAATTTTAAAAAAGTAATATAAATATATTGCAAGTTAGTTAAGATGCACTACACTTTTAGTTTTTAGTTGAACCACAGGTAATGAAAATGCAAAAGTAGAACCTTTTCCAAGTGATGAACGCACCCAAACTCTTCCGTTATGAGCCTCTACTAATTTTTTAACTATCCATAAACCTAAGCCAGTAGAACTTTCACCACCAGTAGGTTTTGCAGAAAGTTGTGCACCGCGTTTGAAAGCATTATTTAAATCATCTTCTGATAGTCCTAACCCATTATCACTTATTTCAAAAACGATTGTATCATCTATTTGTTGAACTTTTAATCGAACAGAACCACCTTTTTGAGTGAATTTTATAGCATTAGAAAGCAAGTTTGAAACAACCTCATCAATTTTACCTTCATCTAATTTAACATCTGGCAAACCGTCAGGAACGTCATACATCAAAGTTATATTTTTTTCTTTTGCTTTAATTTTAAATCTATCGTATACCCGTTTACTAATATCAACTAAACTTGCTTCCTTGAAGTCCATATTTAGTTTTCCACCTTCTAAAGCCAAAACTCTTGATACTTCTTGTGATAGTTGTACAATTACTTTAGTTGTATTTAAAATATCATCAATAATTCCTTGCTGGTCAATAGCTGATAAGTCATAAGAGCGTAATAGTTCAACCAAGCTTTTAATAATTCCAGCCGGATTTTTAATATCGTGAATAAGCATTGCAAAAAGTTCATCTTTTTGGCTTTGTAGTGTTTCTAATTCTTCTTTTGATACAATTAATTTCTTAACACTTTCTTCAAGTTCTTTATTTCTGTAACGCATATCCTCAGTACGTCGTTGAAGACCTTCAATTTGTGATCTTAAAGCTCCTAACTCAGCTTTTAGATTATTATTTTCAAGTTCTAATCTGTGAAATTTGCGTTTAACATCATCATTTTCTTCGCCCTTCTTACCAGGTCTTAAAAATATAAATAATACGGTAAATATTAACGATGCACCTAAAAATCCACCTATAATTGATAGCCAATTCATTGATGAATTTGCTTCGGGTTTTATATTTTTTAGTTTTGTTATTACACTATCTTGTGATTCAATAATTTCATTAAGATACTCAATATCTTTTAGTAATCGAGCTTCAAAATTATTCACTCTAAATTTAACTGTTTTGGGATTAGTTGTCCAATTTTTTTTCAGGTCAAAAGCAGAAACTTGGAATTCATATCTACCTTCGGGTAGTTTAGTATATTGAATTATTGGCTCATTCCAAGTTTTAACAGCAGAGTCTAAACCATTAGAAAGCAATACCCTGAAAAGAAAAGGAGTTTGCTCTGATTGTTCAGTTTTACAAAAATAATAAAATGTAACAGAATCTTTATCGCTGAGAACTATATCTTGATTCTCATAATCAGCAATTTTATTATTAACCAAAACCTTATCAAACTCTACAATTTGAGAATTCAATAAAGTATTTGAAATTAAAAAGATAAATAATATGTAAAATTTTATTTTCATTTATTCCGATTCAAATGCATTCTTTCTTTTTATCGACGCAAAATTTCTTTTCTTTATTTTTTTTTTATCAATCAAATCAATTATGATTTTTTTTATATCAAAAAAATTTTTGTAAGGGTAATGTGGTATTCTTTTATCATTGCAATATGCCGCCAAACTTTTTTTTGCAAATATTATATCACAATGCTCAGCAGGACAGAAGTCTGAATATCCATCACCAATATATACTAAAACATCATCATCGTTCGAATTATTTAAAACAACATTTCTTTTACAAGAAGCAGAAAAACAATCGCAGTTTTCTTGTGCCCCATAAAAACAAGGTGTTATTTTACCATTTTCTTCATTAAACTTATTACAAAAAATAGTTATATCATTAATATCAAGTAAACTAAAAGCTTCATTAATATAAGAGTCAAACCCATCACTCACAATCCTAATTTGAAATCCTTCAGATTTGACCCAATCGTAAAAACTCTTAAAGTAATAATCATAATCAGTATTTCGTGCAATTTCTTCTATGTTTTCTAGACCAACATCATCGTTTAAACTATCACAAAGTTTGTGCCAATACTCTTTAATATTAATTTCCTTATTTATCAATTGAGTATGGAATGGTTCGAACTTACCTAAAATTTTGAAAACTTTATCTCCTAAATCTTCGTTTGAAATCGTTCCATCAAAATCAACAAAAAAGTTTAATTTATTCATTTAGTTTTTCATAAAATCATCAAAATCATCATTGAAATCATCATCAATATCATCATCAAAATCAAAAATAAATAAGTCTCTAAATTTATCAAAGTGTTTGATAAAATCTATAGAATCTCTAATAGTTTTTTCTTCAAAATTTTTCACAACAATTAACTCACCAAAAAAGCAGTCGTGCTTATCCATTAAATGTTTAAAACCATTTTCAGTAATAAAAAAACCAATAGCAGATGCATCCTGATCAAACTCTAAAGTTATTTGCCTTATTTCATTTTCAATATTATTGTATAAATTAAAATCAAAAATCTCATAAAATTCATCGTATTCTTCTTCGATTATAACATTAAAATTTTTAAGTTTACCAAATTCATCAACAATAATTTCATGATAATTTTCTTCAAACTCATCATCTAACTCTTCATCAATATCATCTATATCAAATTTATCTTCCATATCATCAAGTTCCGCAAGAAACTCATCTATAACTTCATTTTCATCTAAATTAAATTTTCTAGCAAGATTTCTGGATAACAATTTTGCTAAATTATCATGCAAATCTTCTGGATTATCCTCTTTAAAGTAGTCAATCTCATTTTCTTTGAAACTTTTCAAGTAGTTAGATAACTCTTCTTCATGACTCTCGTCTATATCAATTACAAAAAGACCCATAACTTTAAAATTTGGTTCAAAAATATTTCAAATTTAAGAAAAAATACTTAGAATTATTAAAATTAATTAAAATGCTTAGAAGAATAAATTCTAAGATTGAAATGTTAATGATTAAAATGTTAAGAATAATTAATTTTTTATTTTAATTTATTTATCGTAATATTGCGATTATAGTTTTACAATTATTAAGTTAAAAAAATGGGATTAACAAAACACGAGATATATACTTCAAAACAAATAGAACTTGCTAAAGTAGCAAATGCTCTATCCCATCCAGCGCGAATTGCAATAATAGAAGAACTTATGAATAAAAATACTTGTATTTGTGGCGAATTAGTAACAGAAATTGGACTTTCACAATCTACTATTTCTCAACATCTTAAAGAATTGAAAGACGTAGGGTTAATAAAAGGAACAATTGATGGCACAAAAAATTGTTATTGCATAGATTATGATAACTTAAATAAAAACAGAGAATTAATAGATAATTTTTTAACCACAGCAATTAAATTACAAATAATTTGTTGCTAATTTAAAAGGAGTTTGTATGTTGTTTGTATTGCTTTTTTTGTTAACCTTCTCAAATACAAAGGAGAATGATATGTCGAATCAATTAGAACTTACTATAAAAGAAGTTATAAAAATGTCAGAAAATATACCATCTGAAAGAAAAGTGATTCTTGAGACTATGGCAGACTACATAAGCAAGAATGATAAGGTAAATTTATTATTCGTTTGTACTCACAACAGCAGAAGAAGTCAAATGAGTGAAATATGGGCTAGAATAGCAGCTGATTATTATGGAGTGGGAAAAAATATTTTAACATATTCTGGTGGTACAGAAGCTACAGCTTTTAATCCAAGAGCAGTAAATGCAATGAAAACTCTTGGATTAGAATTAAAAAAAGAAGGTGAAAATAATCCAAAATACACTTATTCGTCAAATGGTAAAGAATTTATTTGTTTCTCAAAAAAATATGATGACAAATTTAACCCGCAAAGCAATTATTGCGCAGTAATGACTTGTTCTGAAGCTGATGCAAACTGTCCATATTTGCCCGGTGCTGCAAAAAGAATATCATTAACTTATCAAGATCCAAAAGAGTTCGACGGTACTCCTAAAGTAACAGAAAAATATTTAGAAAGAAGTTTGCAAATATCATCTGAATTATTTTATGTTATGTCAAAAGTAAAAAAGTAACAAAACGATATTAAGGTAAAGTTATGCAAGTAAGATTATCATTTTTAGATAGATACTTAACATTGTGGATATTTCTTGCAATGGTTTTTGGAGTTTTGTTAGGATTTATTATTCCAACATTACCAGAGACAATTAACTCTTTCACATTAGGTACTACCAATGTACCTATTGCTATAGGTCTGATAATTATGATGTATCCACCACTTGCAAAAGTAAAATACAGTCTTCTGCCCTCAATTTTGAAAAATGTTAAAATACTATCTATATCTGTAATCTTAAATTGGATTATAGGTCCAATGATTATGTTCGTTTTGGCTATACTACTTTTATCAGATTATCCAGAGTATATGTCTGGTTTGATACTTATTGGACTCGCAAGATGTGTTGCCATGGTATTAGTATGGAATGATTTAGCAAAAGGAAGTAAAGAATTGGGAGCAGCTCTGGTTGCTCTAAATTCAATTTTTCAAGTTTTCACTTATAGTTTTTACGCTTGGCTTTTTATTACAATACTACCAACTTATTTTGGTTTAGAGGGGCAGATAGTTGATATAAGTATAATTCAAGTTACAGAAAGTGTGTTAATCTACTTAGGAATTCCATTTTTACTTGGTTTTTTAAGCAGACAAATCTTAACAAAAATAAAAGGAAATGAATGGTATGAAAGAAAATTTATTCCAAATATCTCTCCATTCACTCTTTATGCTTTAATTTTTACTATAATAGTAATGTTTGGTCTAAAAGGTGAAGTGATTCTTGAATTACCTTTCGATGTAACGATTGTAGCAATTCCTTTAATAATATACTTTTTCGTGATGTTTTTTGTTAGTTTCCTTATCTCGAACTGGAGTAATATAAATTATGAAAATAATGCAGCAATTTCATTTACAGCAACTGGTAATAATTTCGAACTCGCTATTGCCGTATCAATTGCAGTATTTGGAATTAACTCAGGTCAAGCATTTGTAGGTGTTATTGGACCACTAATAGAAGTACCTGCATTAATTTTACTTGTAAATATTGCAAAAAGATTAAAAGCAAAAATTTATAAATAGTTATAGTAAAATTATAGATTTAATAAAAATAATGAGTTAAATATTTAGTTTGATAATATTTATACTTTACTTCTTTCTTGTTTAGTAGCAATATCATAAATATAAACACTACCAACTATACCTTCTTTTTGGTTTGCAATTTTTAATTTTTGAAGTGTATCAAGGTCTAAAACTGTGTTTCTTCCTAATAAAACAAAACCCTCTTTTGTAAGGATATTTCTAGAAATTGTAACACCTTCCGTAAGTTGCATAATATCTGCAGGAACCTCTTGTTTAGTTCCTTCGGTGTTTGTTTCCGCAAGAAACTGGTCAAAAAACGCAACAACATTAAAATCATAAAGTCTTTTAACCTCTAAAACAATTTTATCCATTGCTTTACCGGAGTTTTTCTCTTTTTTCAGAATATCATAATAATCACAAACAACTCTTAATATTCTGCTTCCAATAGGTATTTCCCAACTTTTCTTTCCTTCAGGAAAACCAGTTCCATCATAATTCTCATAAATATATTTCAAAACATGAGCAACTTTTTCAAAGCCCCTAATTTGGTTATATATAGTAAAATTAGTTTCAGGAATTAATTTCATATCTTGGCTGGTAAGTCGCCCATCTGTCATAATCGGCTCATTTATAGTCTTATCATCTAAAATCACTCTACCAGTTTTTACAAGCTTAGAAGCGTTAACAATCGTAAGAATTTCTTCTGTATCTTCTTTCTTTGTTAGTAATTTATCACAGAGCCATTTAGCAGCTTTTTCTATTAAAATAATCTCTTCAGCTGAGTCAGGGATTTTTTTATTGATAATTAAATCTAATATATCTTTAATTTTTAGTATTTCTTTATCAAATACATCCTTTAAATCAAAATATCGTTTTTCAAAATTTACAACTTTTATGTGGGATTCGATAAGAATATATGAATTCCTAATTTTAGGTATTAATTCTTCAACTACATAAGGTTTAGAGATAAAATCAGTAATACCATCTCTTAGTGCTTGAACTTTTACCGAATCTGCTTCAGATGTTAAAGCAAGTAAAAATACATAATTATTAAATTTGAAAGTCTTTATTTTTGCCAGTAATTTTAACCCATTAATATCTGATAGCTTTAAGCTAGAGATTATTATTGAGTTTTCACCATTTTTTTCAATAATCTCAACAGCTTTTTGAGCATTTGTAGCTATATGAATTGGTGAATTACTGTAAATCCTCTCTACCACTTTTTGAAGTTTTGATAGTTGGGTTCCTTCGCTTTCTACTAATATAAATTTAATTTTGTCTTCCATAGTTTGTAAAATTAAGAACAATTTACTAATTTTAAAAAATTATTTATACAATAGTTTAAATTTAGTAAAAATGAATTCAGATTTGATTAATAAATTTAATAAGATAAGAGAATCAAGTATAAAATTAACTAATAAGTTAAGTGAAGAAGATTGTTTACTACAATATAATCCAGACTCATCACCTTTGAAATGGCAACTTGGACACACTACCTGGTTTTTCGAACATTTTATACTTAAAAAGTTTTTAACAAATTATAATTTTTATAATGATAAATTTCTAATTATTTTTAACAGTTATTATAATAACAAAGGTATAAGAATTGATAAAAAATTTAGAAATTCTATCTCCAGACCATCATTCGATGAAGTTTTAGAATATAGAAAGCATATAGATAAATTTATCATAAAAATTTTAGAAAATTATAATTCAGAGATAAATTTTCTAGTCGAACTTGGCTTAAATCACGAACAGCAACACCAAGAATTAATGTTAGCAGATATTAAATCTAACTTTTTTCACAATCCCATATATCCAATTTATAACAAAACTAAAAAAATATACTCAGACTTTAAGGAATTAAGCTTTGAAAATATTGACGAAGGGGTATATGAAATAGGAGTTGAAGATAGTACAGAGTTTTTTTATGATATTGAACAAAAAAGACACAAACAATACATTCACAAATTCAATATTGCTAATAGATTGGTTACTAACAGAGAATATCTCCAATTCATAAAAGATGGGGGATATAAAAATTTTAATTTATGGCACTCAGACGGTTGGGATTTCATAACACAAAATAATTTAAACAAACCTCATTATTGGATTGAAGAGGATGGAGAGTTTTATGAATTTGAATTAAATGGATTGGAACCCTTAGATTTAAATGCACCAGTAAAACATATAAACTATTATGAGGCATGGGCTTTTGCTAAATGGTTTGGTATGAGATTGCCCACAGAATTTGAATGGGAAGCAGCATCCAAAAAGTTTTCTATAAACGAAAGTAGGTTATTAGATTATAACCAATTAGATGAATATCTAGAACCTGTTGAAACCAATGATATAACATCTCTTATAGGTAACTGTTGGCAGTGGACAGAATCATCTTTTCTACCTTATCCAGGATATAAACAAGACCATGGAGCTTTAGGTGAGTACAATGGTAAGTTTATGGTAAATTGTATGGTTCTAAGAGGTGGATGTTCTTATACACCAAAAGAACATTTTAGGCGTTCATATAGAAACTTCTTTTATCCCCAAAAAAGATGGATGTTGTCGGGTATTAGACTTGTAAAATAAATGGAAATGAAAGTGAATAAGGATTTTACAGATTTAATTATTAATGGTTTATCTTCAAATAAGAAGTATTTATCATCAATGTATTTTTATGATGACTACGGGAGCAAATTATTTCAGATGATTACCGAGCTGCCAGAATACTATCTTACAAAATGTGAATTTGAAATTATGCAATCACATAAAAACCAAATTTTAAATGATTTTAAAGAAAGTTCAAAATTATTTAATATTATAGAGTTAGGCAGCGGAGACGGACACAAGACCAAAATATTACTGAAGCATTTTATAGAACAAGGCGTTGATTTTCAATATTCACCAATTGATATTTCAAAAGAAGCCCTTGATAGTCTTGAAATAAACTTGAAGAGTGAACTTTCTCATTTAAAAATAAATAAATATGTAGGTAATTATCATAAAATATTAAAAGATATCATAAGTTCTAATATAAGAAACATAATACTTTTTATGGGCTCAAATATTGGCAATTTTAAATACAATGAATCCATAAATTTTTTAAAAATGATTAGTAATTCCCTTAACAAAGGTGATTTAGTTTTAATTGGTTTTGACTTAAAAAAAGAACCTGATATAATTTTAAATGCTTATAATGATAGCCAAGGAGTTACCAAAGAATTTAATTTGAATATCTTGCGCAGAATTAACAGAGAATATGATGCAAATTTTGATTTAAACTCTTTTAAGCACTTCCCAACATATAATCCTGATACAATGGAATGTAAAAGTTTTTTGGTTTCAACTAGAAAGCAAGAAGTTAAAATTAATAAATTAGATTTAACAGTTCAATTTCAATATGCTGAACATATTTTTACCGAACTTTCCCAAAAATACGATATTGAATTAATCAAAGAACTTACAGAACCTTTGGGATATAAAATAAAAAATCAGTATTACGATTGTAAACAGTACTTTGTAAATATATTATTCGAAATAAGTTAAGATTTAAAGGATGTCTTAATATTTTTAGTGTAATCTTATTTAATTAACTTAAAGTAAATTAGTTAAGGTTCAAGGTAAATTTAACAGAGGTTTTGTTTTGGTCTGAGATTATTTCCAAATTAGAATTATATATTTTTAATATAATAGTACAAAGTCCTAAGCCAAGTCCAACTCCTGATTGCTCATAAATACTTCTATCAAATTGATTTAGTTCTTCTATAATATTTATTTTATCCTTTGGAAATTCAACCCCTTTATTTTCTACCTCAAAGCTAAATTTATCTTTATCTGACTGAGTTTTAATAATTATTTTAGAGTTTTTGTCCGAAAACTTTTTTGCATTATCTAATAGTTCATATATAACTTTATTAAAGTGATGTTCATTAATTTTTAGTTTATTTATATCATTTTTAACAGAAACCACAAACTGATTCTCTTTATCACTAAAAATAAAGTTGCAAATATCATTAATAATGGTACTTGGTAGATTTGTGTAAGATTCCTTAATTTCTTTAAGTTCTTCTTTGTCTTGAATCAAATCTTTAAGTTTGATATAAAATATATAATTCTCAAACAATCTATTTAACCTATTTGCATCACAATTAATAATATTAATGCTCTGTTTAATTTCATCTAAGCTTAACTTCTGAATATTATTTATAACCCAATAAGAATTATTTAAAATGCCATTCAGTGGAGTTCTTATCTCATGAGGAATAGAACGGAAAATAGAATTTTTAATATTCTCAATCTTTGTTTCATAGATAGATTTTTGCAAATGTGATTTTTCTAATCTACTTTCAATTGCATTTATTAATACACTATGATTAAATGGTTTTAGTAGATAATCATCAGCACCAAGATCCATACCTTCACGTATTTCTTCATAATCAGATTTCGCTGTCAGAAAAAGAAAAGGTATATTTGCTATTCTTTCATTTTTCCTTATTAAAGCTAAAAGTTCATGACCATTCATAATAGGCATTACAACATCGCAAATAATAAGTTCTGGTGAGTATTTTATTATTTTCTCAAAACCATCAAATCCATTCTCTGCAGTAATTACTTCGTAGTTATTGAGCGTAAGGGTTTCTTTCAAATCTGCTCTTATATCATACTCATCTTCAATAATTAATATTAGCTTCTTCTTATCCATAATAAAACTATAACCCTAAATTTAATATTAAGTTTGCAGATTCTTTATACTCACTAACAAAACGTGGTAAGTTTTTTGTAAAAAAATCATTTGGTAAGTCTAATTTATTAAATGTCTTAGCATTTAAAAATCTTTCTTTAAACTCACCCGACTTCCCAAATTCTAAAATATCTACAACAAAAGAAGCAACATGAACAATCCCAACATTCAAATCAAACTCACTTTCAATATCACCAACGTTATAATATTTGATAACCACCTTTATTTCAGGTGGTAAATTCCATTTTTCTGATAACAATCTTCCAGCAGTAGAATTGTGCATTCCAATAATTTTTATTTCAGTTTCGCGAGTTGAAACCTTATTTTCATAAGAATATGTTATTACTTTATCATACAACTCTGGTAGCATTTTCATAAATAATAACTTACCTATCCCATGCAAAATACCACACAAAAATACCTTTTCTGTTGTTTCAACTTTAAATTTATAATTATTCAAATTCTCAGCAATTATTTTTGAAACCAAACCCATAGCAATAGAATATTTCCATAAATCAACTGGCTTTAAGTATTTACAATTTCCAATGTCTTTGAATGCGTCTATAATTGAAATTGTCAAAACTATTTTTTTAATTTCATCAAACCCAAGCATAACAACAGATTGGGAAATTGTACTGATAGCTCGTTTAAAACCAAAAACAGGTGAATTAACTAATTTCAAGACCTTTGTAGCAGATGCTTGGTCTTGTGAAATTACATTTGCTACATCACTCGCAGTAGCTCTTGGGTCGGAGGTTACCTCCTCCAATTTAGTATAGACTGTTGGAAGTGTGGGGAAATCATCAATTTTCGAAATAATATTATTAATTAACTTCACTTTTTAATCTTTTTTGCATGAAAAACTATACCCATTTCTAATAAATCATTTAATAAATTACTATTAATTTCATTTTTATTAGAAATAGAAAACCTTGATAGGATGTAATCTCTTATTTTATTTCTCAAAACAGGCGAAATAAAAAATTCTTTATTATCATCTTCATTCAAAATCATCACACCCTGTAAGTTCCATACTTTTAACAATTTTAGATGTTTAGCATGAATTTTAGTATGAGTTGGAATCATCAACTGCCCATAATTATTCATTATCGGCTCAGCGAGTACCATTCCTTCTTTTAAATCTTTTAATAATTTGTAATCAGGCATATCGTAAAATTAAGAAAAATAATTAAGAAAAAAAATTTAAACTCCCTCTTCTAAAAATCTAATTTTTTCAATTTTATTCAAATCTGTTAATTGATAAGTTAGAGGAGTGATAGTTACATAATTATCGTTTAGTGCGATATCATCAGTCATTGGGTCATTGTTGACAATATTATATTCCCCTGCAAACCAATAATATTCCCTATTAAATGGGTCTTTCCTTTTTTCATATTTATCTTTCCAGACTGTATCGGAATGATGTACCAATTTTATCCCCTTTATACTTGATTCATTAGTATAAGGTATGTTTACATTTAAAAGGAAATTCTCATCAAATGAAGATTCAATAATATTACTTACAATTCTTTTCACATATTTTTTAGCAACACTAAAATCCGCTTTATATTCATGGCTTGCCAACGAAAAAGCAATTGATTTAATACCAGATAAATACCCTTCTGAAGCAGCAGAGACAGTCCCAGAATAAAGAATATTTACAGCAGTATTCTGCCCATGATTAATACCCGAGATCACCAAATCAGGTTTTTTATCCAACAAACCACTCAAAGCAATTTTAACACAATCGGCTGGAGTTCCATTAACAGAATAACCAAAAATTTCTCCATTCCTTTCATAAGGCAAAACCCTTAAAGGACTTGATAAAGTAAGAGCATGCCCAACAGCAGACTGTTGTCTATCAGGAGCAACAACCGTAATATTTGCAATTTCTTTCAGAGAACTCGCTAAGGCATAAATACCAGGTGAATCAATACCATCATCATTACTAATTAAAATATTCAACTTATTCATTAATTTTATTTGTTTTTATCAATATTCAAAATTAGTAAATATAAAGCAAAAATTCAATTTTTGTGGATTTATAAATCTTATTGCATATTTAAAAATATAAATACTTCAACATAAGAATTATTAGAATATCATTAGAATTTCATTAAAATTTAAAAAAAATTTGGAATTAATAATATATTCCCGTAACCTTGCCCAATTCAGAATTATGGAATAGAATTTTATACATTTTAATTGTGTATTTGAGTGGCGGGTTTGGTATAGTAGAAATTTTGAATAACAATTTTAAAAATTAGGTAAAATGACATAAAAAAAATTTAAAAATTAATTGAAGGAGGTTCTTATGAACCCGCAAAATGTATCTATCCAAATCTCTAATTCTCATCGTAATAATGTAAGTCGTGTAAAAATACATACATACATACATACATACATACATACATACATACATGTATAAAATCCAGTCTGCTTATGGCTATAATAGTTAATATTATGATATTTGCAAGTACAAAAATAGCAAGCAGCAAACCAAATTACTTCTTGATGCCTCTTTCTGAACTTGAATTGAAAATTAATGAACTTGGTCATCTGCCTGGCATGCCATCTGAAGCAGAAGTTTTAGAAAATGGTGTTAGTATTAACGATATGCAAGTGAAAATGCTTGAAAAAATTGAAGAACTTACGCTGTATATGATTGAACTGCAAAAACAAAATGAAAAACTTCAAGCAGAAGTTAACAAACTCAAAGGAGAATGACAATGAAAAAGTATTTTTTAATTTTATTTGCAATGGACTTCTTGCTTTCTTGCGAAAGCGAGAAAGACCCCTGCGATATTGAATACAAACTTAACGAACCCGGTGGCTTAGGAAGGAGTGAAGTTACGTTTTTGATTGATGATAAAACGGTTTGGTATTCAAAGGGTTCAGAAGTTTCAACAGATGGTGGCTTTTTTGGAGGACCAACGGGAAGTCAAGGTGGGTTCGTTTTATCAAGACAATTTGTTATGATTAATGGAGAAATTGTTAAAGATAGTAATGGAAATAAATTGTTATCTAATAACTATTATTTAAGTTTTGCGAGAAAAAGTGGAATTGCATGTGAAAAAAATATTTTTAGAGATTATATTTTAGAATTTTATGCATCAGGATTTAATGATGATACAACTAATGTAAATTCTAAATTTGTTTATTTAACAAGTGTGGATAAAAATAAAAATTCATATAGCGCTAACTTTAATAATCCTGTCAAAATTTCAATTTATATAGATAAAAATGATTCTATTTGTTACGGTTCATTTAGTGGTGTGCTTTATTCATCTAATTCGAAGGATTCATTAATTATATCCAGTGGAACTTTTGACTTTAAATATGATGAAATTCAGTATGAGGAGAATGCACAATGAAATTCATTATATTTTTATTAATTTATTTAAGCAACATTTCATATGCAAGTGATTCCTTATACACAGTTTCAGCCACTATTACAAATATCGATAGCGTATTTAAAGCGAAATTTCAAAACGTTGAGTGGGATTCAATTACAGATTCTACAAATTATTTTTTACCTAAAGTAAACAATGGAGGTTTTGACCAAGTATATGGTAATGAAGGCATAGACTCGGTTTGGGTTGACACAATTACAATTGATGACTGGAAAAGGAATTATTTTGATTTTTATTGGGCAATTGTTCGATACTTGTAATAGGTTAATTTTTTATTACTCCTTTCCTTTATACATCAAAAGTAATATTCCACCAAGAACAAAAAAGAAGAGTAAAGACAAAATTGCAACTCTATATGAGTTTGTAAATTCAAGAGATAAACCAAACAATAATGAACCCATCCAACTTGTGCCTCTTTCGGAAATTTCATAAATAGAAAAATATTCCGCTTCTTCGCCAACTGGGATTAATTTTGAAAAAAGCGACCTAGATAGTGCCTGCGTTCCCCCCATTATAAACCCAATAGATAGCGCCAAAGCATAGAAACCTGCTTCAGAATCTAAAATAGAATAAGCATAAATAAGTCCAATAATCCAAACAAGTATAGTAGTTAAAATCGTATTCTTGGAGCCAATTTTAGTAGATAAAAAACCAAAGAAAAATGCGCCACCAAATGCAACAAACTGGACTAAGAAAATAATAGTAATCATAGTAGATTGAGTGAGGTCTAACTCATGAATCCCAAATTGCGATGCAAAAGTAACTACCGCCTGAACTCCATCATTATAAAGCAAATATGCAATTAAAAAAAGCATAGTTTGTGGCTTATTTCTCAACTTCTTCATTGTAGTAAAAAATTGAAAAAAACCAGATTTAAACACATTTTTACTATCTGATAATCTATAAGGGTGTCTGTTCTTAATTATTAAAACTGGGAAAAGCGAAAAAATAAACCACCACATACCAGCCGAACAAAGTGAAATCCTAACTGCAAGTCCAGAAGAAACTTCAATTTCTCCAGTATCAGCTAAGGTATATAAAACTAAGTTAATTGCAAGAAGCAAACCACCACCAACATAACCAACTGCAAATCCACGTGAGGAGGCAGAATCCCTTTCATCCTCTATAGTTATATCATTCAAAATTGAATTATAAATCACCATAGCAACCCCATAAGCAAGGTTTGCAACGATAAGCAACCCAAAACCAAACATATACATTCCATCAGTGATGAAATACATCGCCATTGTAGCCATAGAGCCAAGCAAAACAAAGAAACCAAGAAACTCCCTCTTTTTACCAGTTAAATCAACTATTGACCCCAAAAGTGGCAAAATAAACACCTGCAAAATCACTGAAATTGAAATCCCGTAGGCAAAAAGTGCATCAGGGTTTATAGAGATTCCAAAAAAATCAACTAATCCACCAACACTTGATGCCTTGGCTACTGTGGTAAGGTAAGGTCCCAAAAAAACTGTTATAACAGTTGTGGAAAACGCAGAGGAAGCAAAATCGTATATATACCAAGCTTTTAATTCTTTATTTTTCATAATTAATTATTTTTTTAAAATTTTATTTTACGAAATTATAGAAATATTAGCAATATTTCATAAATTGCATTTATAAATATGAAAATTTTAAAATTAAATAGTGTTGGTAAGTATTTTGGCGACTATAAAGCCACAAATAATGTTTCCTTTTCAGTTGAAAAAGGAACTATTTTTGGTTTATTAGGTCCTAATGGTGCAGGTAAAACAACAATTATACGTCAGATAACAAATATTTACTACCCCGATGAAGGGGAAATCTTACTTTTTGACGAGCCAGTTTCATCAAAGCACCAAAATCAAATTGGTTATCTACCAGAAGAAAGAGGGCTTTACAAAAAACTCAAAGTAATTGAGCAATTAGTCTATTTTGGTGAATTAAAGGGCTTATCAAAAAAAGAAGCAGAAAAAAGAGCAAGATATTGGCTTGTTAAACTTGAAGCAAATGATTGGGCAGAAAAGAAGATACAGGAACTATCTAAAGGTATGCAACAAAAAATTCAGTTTATTACTACAATCCTGCACGAGCCAGAATTTTTAATACTCGATGAACCATTTTCCGGCTTTGACCCAGTAAACTCCGAAATGTTAAAAAATATTATACTTGAACTAAAAAATCAAGGAAAAACTATTATCCTATCAACCCATGTAATGTCGCAAGTAGAAGAATTATGTGATGAAATAGTGCTAATTAACAAAGGAAAAATTGTTTTATCTGGTAAGGTTAGAGATATTAAAAAGAGTTTTGGTAGAAATAATTTAAAACTTGAGTTTGAAGGAGATGATTCATTTTTAAATGATTTAGAACAAGATAAGATAATTCAAAGGAATAATCATTCTGCCGAAATAAAAATATATAATGAATCTGAAGCAAAACAAATTTTAAACTCAATTAAAGAATCAGTGTTTATTTACAAGTTTGAACTTGCTGAGCCGTCTTTACACGAGATATTTATTAATACCGTTGGCAAAAGCAACTTAAACGAACAAGAAATATTGGAAATTCAAAAGTAATGAGTACTTTCAAACTTACAAATAAAATTAAAATCGTTTTAAAACACGAGTATTTATCTAAAGTAAAAACCAAATCATTTTTGATTGGTACATTCGTCGCACCTTTGGCAATAGTTGCACTTTTCGGAGTTATGATTGCAGCTACAGTTATTTTTAAAGATACAACCGAAAGAAAATTAGCAATAGTTGACCAAACAAATTATTTAGGTCAAAAATTAGTTGATACAGATACTAGCAAGTACTACTTAACTGATAAATCTGAAAATGATTTAATAAAATTAACAGAAAATGCAGAAATTGATGGATACGTTTTATTAAAAAAAGACATTTTAGATTCGGGTGAAGTTCCTATCTACACTCAAGGTGGGGGAGGAATTGGATTTGTAACCTTAATTGAACGTAATCTTGGTAGAATAGTCAGAAAAGAGCGACTTACAAGAAGCGGAACACCTGATGAAGTAATTAAACTAGTTGATAGTGGAATTGAAATAAAGACCCAAAAAGTTACAAAAGAAGGCATTAAAGACGATAAAACTCAAGTGCTTGCTTACGTTGGTTACGCACTTGGATTTGTAATATATATGCTTATGTTTTTGTACGGAAATCATATATTTAGGTCAGTTCTTGAAGAGAAATCAAACAGAATTATTGAAATAATAGTATCATCTGCAAAACCATTTGATATATTACTTGGTAAAGTTCTTGGGATTGGCTTAGTAGGTTTAACGCAGGTATTTGCTTGGATAGCAATAGTTGTATTACTTTTAACATTCGCTGGTCAAATTGCGGGTGCATTTATAGACATAGACCCTCAAGCCCTACAAGCAGGTATGTCAGCCCAAGAAGCACAAACACAACAAGTAGAGAAAATGCTTTCTGGTATTCCAGAGATTTCCCCTTGGCTTGGAATTGGGTTTGTATTCTACTTTTTATCAGGTTATTTTATTTATTCTTGTTTGTTTGCTGCAGTTGCCTCAGCAGTAGATAACGAGCAAGATGCTCAGCAATATATGGTTCCGATTACAATACCAATCATAATCCCAATTGCTTTAATACCAATGATTATGGCAAATCCAGATAGTGTTCCGGCAGTAGCAGCATCATTATTTCCCTTTTTCTCTCCGATATTAATGATAGTAAGAGTTGCCTCCACACAAGTCCCAATTTGGCAAATATTAACATCAGTGGTATTGCTTATTTCAACATTCTTTGGTATTATGTGGTTTACAGCTAAGATTTATAGAATTGGAATATTAATGACAGGTAAAAAACCTACAATTAAAGATTTCTACAAATGGATAAAAATGAGTTAATTATGAACGAGTTAAAAAAAATATTATATGTTGAAAATGATCCTGCATCAGTATTATTACTATAAATAATATTATCTAAAGAGTTTAACTTCGATTCAGCAAATACAGACAAAGAAGCAATTCAGAAATTTGAAGAGAATAATTACGATTTGATACTAATGGATATTAATTTAAATTGTGAAATGAATGGGGAAGACCTAATGCGATTATTTCGTAGATTTCCAAATTCTTCTAAAATTCCAATTTTTGCTGTTACAACTCGTGCATTTGGTAACGAAGGAGAAAGACTACTAGACGAGGGTTTTAAAGGTTACTTTGCAAAACCTTATGACACTGAAAACCTAATAAAATCCATCAAATTTTATTTAAATATAAAATAAACAGAGTAGTAGATAAATATTAATAAATACTCTAATTTACCACCCAAACCCATACCGTCATATTAAGCGCTGCCAAAATATCACTCAACCCAAAAATAAAAGTACCGATTTAATAAATCCATTAAACCCAATAATATTTCCATACAAAGCGACATAGTTGCGAAATATTTGTAAATTATAAAACTTGAAAAACCAAAATGCATTAAATGTAAAATAGTGAAACTACATTTATAATTAATACTTTTTTATATCATAAACCAAAAATATTATTAATATTTTTATATATTTAAAAAATAAATGTCATTAGAAAAAAAGATTTGACTCGTATTAATTAATTTCGTAATTCTTACCTTAAGTTTCAAAAAGAAAGCAAAATAGGTTTAATAACACCATGCGAGGTAGAGTGTGAATAATTCAAATAAAACAATTAATATACTAATAGTATAAGCAGGACTTTTAATTTATAGTTTGCAATTAAAATCAATTGATTTTTTAACAAATTAAGAATTAGATAAACATAATGGTTTTCTAAATGCTAAAATGTATGAAGATGAAATATACATAGCTACAAGAAAAAACTTTGAAGAAGATTATACTGTAAGTGTGTTAGGATTTTTTAAATATACTAGTAGCGGTGAATTTATCGAATTACCATCTACTTATTTTGAAAATGGAGAAGAAAAGAAAATATATACAACGCATTCTTTTCTTTTCACAGTAAATTCAAAAGGTGAGTTTTATCTTAAAGGCAGAAGTAGTTTGTTTAAATTTTCAAAAAATAAGTGGGAAAAGATAGAAATTGAGGATTATGATGAAAAGACAATCATAACCGGTATAACTTTTGATATTTATGATAACCTTTGGATCACTACTTCAATTTATTATTTAAATGAGGATATTGAAAAATCTAAACTTATTAAATAGGTAATGTTGTATTGTTTGGTTTTTATAACAATCAAATTGATATTTCAAACCTTTCTTATGGTCATTATTATTTAATAATGTAAAATAATAATGAAACTAAAACGCTAAAATTCATAAAAAAAATAAGAAAATAAAAAATGAAAAAACTATATCAGATTTCAATTTATAAATTTTAAACTCAAAATTCAAATTAAAAATATTAAATTACAACCCAAATAATTACAAGTAATTAATTTTAAACAAATCAAATGTGTGAAAAAAAATACACACTTTTTGCAATTTATTTAAAAAACTTCCTTATATTTGTGCAAAATATAATTAACAAGGTAAAATTTTAATTTTGAACTATCGTTGGAAATTCGATGAAAGGTCTAAAAGCGAAACAATACAGGAATTATCAAAAGAATTAAAAATATCACAAACACTTGCAAAAGTTCTTTGTAATAGGGGAATTGAGTCAAAAAAAGAAGCAGAGAAATTTTTTCAGCCCATATTAGATGACTTATATGACCCCTTTGTAATGCTTAATATGGATAAAGCTGTTAGCAGAGTTATTCAAGCAGTTGAAAACAAAGAAAGTGTTTGGGTTCATGGAGATTATGATGTAGATGGAACTACATCAACATCTTTGATAGTATTGTTTCTTAAAGAGTTAGGTGTAAAAGTTGAATACTTTATACCAGATCGCTTTATTGATGGTTTTGGACTTTCTATAAAATCAGTTGACTTGGCAGTACAGCATCGATGTAAGTTACTTATTTCGGTTGATGTAGGGATAACTGCGCTTAAACCTTTGGAACACGCAAAATCTAAAGGAATTGACACTGTTATTTGCGACCACCACCAGCCAGGTGAAGAAATGCCAGAAGTTTATGCACTTCTTGACCCTGTACAAAATAATTGCAATTATCCATTTAAACAACTTGCTGCTTGTGGTGTGGTATTCAAACTTGTTCAAGCAGTTTTTGCTAAACTTGGAACTCCCAAAAAAGCTCATAAATACTTGGATTTTGTTGCGCTTGCATCTGCAGCCGATATGGTGCCATTATTAGATGAAAACAGAATATTAGTACATTACGGACTAAAAATAATAAACGAAGAACCAAGACCTGGCTTTAAAGGACTAATACACTGCACAAAATTAGACCCAGGAACCATCACTGCTGTTAATTCAGTATATGCACTTGCGCCAATTATTAACGCAGCTGGTAGAATGGGAGCAGCAATGCGCTCAGTAGAAATGATGACAAACGAAGATGAAATTGCCGCTTTTCAAATCGCACAGCAACTTGAAGATGAAAACAGAAAGCGAAGAGTTTTTGATGCGCAAACTTTTGAAGAAGCAATACCAATGGCAGAGCAAGAAGTTAAAAAAGGCAGAAAAGTATTAGTTTTACACAAATCAGATTGGCACGTTGGAGTAATTGGTATAGTTGCATCAAGATTAGTTGACAGGTTTAATTTACCAACTTTCCTTTTAACTTCTATCGATGGAAGAGGAAAAGGTTCCGCAAGGTCTGCAAACAACTTTGATGTTTACACAGCTTTAAAAACTTGTTCTCATTTATTAGATGAATATGGAGGACACACTCACGCTGCAGGAATGACACTGAAAGAAGAATATGTTGATGAATTAAGAGAAATCATTGACAATATAGCTCGTAATCAAATATCAAATGAGATGTTAGTTCCTGAATTGAACATTGATGCAGAATTAAAACTCAATGAATTATCTCCGAAATTTTTGAAAACTTTATCAAAATTTGCTCCACATGGTTATGCAAACTCAAAACCTTTATTTGTTTCCAAGAAAGTTACATCCGCTAATGGAGTAAAAGTTATTGGACAAAATAATTTAAAATTTAGAGCTTTCCAAAATAACTTTGTAATTGATGCTATTGGTTATGGACTTTCTGATAAAATTAAAATAATAACTTCCGGAAGACCGTTTGATTTAGTTTATAATTTAGAAATCAACTCACATTATTTAAATAATTATCCTCAACTTTATATAAAAGACATAAAACAATCGGAAAATTAAAATGACTTTAATTATTGATGGTAAAAAACTCTCTGATGAAATTAGACAAGAATTAAAAGAAAATACATCAAAACTAAAAAATAATACTGGAATTATACCTGGTCTCGCTGTTTTACAAGTTGGAGAAAACTCAGCATCTTCTGTTTATGTAAATAGTAAGCAAAAAGCATGTATCGAGTTAGGATATCATTCTATTGTAGAAAAAGTATCTAATCAAATCACCGAAGACGAAATCTTAGAAATCGTAAAAAAATGGAATGAATCTGATGAGATTCATGGAATTTTGATTCAACTTCCTTTACCAAAACATATCGACGAACAAAAAATAATTACATCAATCTCTCCAGATAAAGACGTAGATGGTTTTCACCCTTTTAACGTTGGAAAACTAGTAATAGGTTTGCCAGGTCACATATCTTGCACTCCTTATGGAATCACCGAGATGCTTAAAAGATATAACATAAATACAAAAGGCAAACATACAGTAGTTGTTGGAAGAAGCAATATAGTAGGAAAACCAATTGCTAATTTAATGTACCAAAAGAAAGAATATGCAAACTCGGTTGTAACTATTTGTCACTCAGCAAGTGAAGACATATCTTATTATACAAAACAAGCTGATATATTAATTGTTGCTGTGGGCGTTGCTAACCTTATAAAAAAAGAAGATATTAAAAAAGATGCAGTAATAATTGATGTTGGTATAAATAGAATAGACTATGATAATGAAAAGGGTTATAAAATTGTTGGAGATGTAGATTATGAAGATGTTTTTGAAAAAGCATCTGCAATAACTCCCGTACCAGGTGGAGTAGGAAGAATGACAATAGCAATGTTAATGCAAAATACATATAATTCAGCTTATGAAGCAAGTAAAAGAATTTAAAAAGATTTATGAAGATGATTACATTTTAGTAATCAATAAATCGCCAATGGTTTTAACAATTCCAGACCGCTGGAATACCCTAATTCCATCTTTACAATCTATCTTAAAGAGCCAATATGAAGAGATTTTTACAGTGCATCGCTTAGATAGAGATACAAGTGGTATAATGGTATATGCTAAGAATGCCGAAACCCATAAATATCTTAATGGCTTATTTGAAAAACAAGAAATCGAAAAAATATATCATGCAATAGTCGAAGGACAATTAGATGAAGAACCTATAGAAATTGATATTCCAATACTAACAGACCCAGCAAATAAAGGAAAAAGTATTCCATCAGCAAGAGGTAAAGCATCGCTTACAAAAATAAAATTGATTAAAAATTTTAGAAGCTCAGCTTTAATAAAATGTATGCTTGTTACAGGAAGACATCATCAAATCAGAGTGCATCTATCTGCAATAGGGCATCCTTTATTAGTCGATAATATATATGGAAATAACGAAGAATTTAAAGTATCATCAATCAAAAAGAAGTTCAATCTAAAAAAGAACACAGAGGAAAAACCAATGATGATTCGCAATACTCTACACGCGTATTCATTAAAATTCATTCACCCAGAATCAGCAAAAGAAGTGGAATTCATAGCTGAATACCCAAAAGACTTTGCTGCTACAATTCAAGTATTAGAAAAATATGCGTAATAATATTTAAATAAGTAAATTTTTAGTTGCAATTATTTCTTCATCTCCCCCTTAAAAACCTCATAATATTTCCAGAATCTTCTATTGCTTTGGTTTTGTATTTTTTGCGGAAGGCAGTGAGGAGTTTATCGCCTTGCTCGAATGAATTTTCTAAATAAAAGATTCCGCTTGGAGTTAGCATATCTGAGAATACTTCATAATATCTGCGGTAGAAAGTTAAGCCATCGCCGAAGTCAGTTAGTGCTACCTCTGGCTCAAATTCTTTTACGTTTTTGTCTAATTTCTCAAATTCTTCTGTGCTGATATATGGTGGGTTTGAAACTATTATATCAAATTTTGTTTTTGGGATTTTTGTAAGTATATCTAATTTATGAATTTCAATGTTATCAATTTTGTTTATTCTGGTATTATGTTTTGCGATTTTTATTGCGTCTTCTGATATATCAATCGCAAATACTTTTGATTGAGGTAGGTTTTTGGCTAAACTTATTGCGATGCAGCCACTTCCTGTTCCAATGTCAAGTATATTTATTTCTTTCTTATCTTTATTCTCTTTTATTATTAAATCAACTAATTCTTCTGTTTCGGGGCGAGGGATAAGCACTGATTTATCAACTTTAAACTCTAAATCATAAAACTTAGTTTTGCCAAGAATATATTGCAATGGCTCATTATTCACAAGTCGTTTGATATAATCTTTAACTTGATTTAGTTCATATACATTTAAGGGCAAGTCAAATTTCAAGTAAAGTTCTATTCTTTCTACATTTAGAACATCGCACAAAAGCAAATCTATACTGATTTTTGCTTCATCTATATTTTTAGATTTAAGGAAATCCACCCCCCATCGTTGCAATTTCCCAACTGTCCATTCTTCTGTCAAACCGCTTACCTTTTTATATTATTTGCAAGAAGTGAAAGCACAGCCATACGGATATAAACTCCATATTTTACTTGAGTTTGAATTAAGCAGTTTGGATATTTGATAACTTCCTCGTCAAGTTCTACTCCGTAATTAACGGGTCCAGGGTGCATAATTATTAGTTCTGGTTTTCTTTTGTATCGCTTAATATTCATTCCAAATTGTTTGTGATAATCATCAGCGGATTTTATCAAATCGGATTTCATTCTTTCACGCTGAACTCTTAAGAGCATCACAACTTGATTATTATCAATGGCATCATCAATATTATTATATTTTGTTAAGCCAGTAATTAACTCATCTTTTGGGAGCAGTTCTTTAGGTGCTGAAATACTCAAATCTACACCTAATTTCTTTAATATTGAAATATTAGCCCTTGATACTCGGCTATGCAAAACATCTCCTACAATACATAATTTAAGACCCTCAAGCGAGCCAAAATGTTTTGTTAGAGTATAGGCATCTAATAGTCCTTGAGTTGGGTGGTCGCTTTCACCTTCGCCAGCATTCAGAATAATGTTATTACAATTACTTTGCAAGAACTTATGAATACCATCTTGTTTATGTCGAATAATAAAAATCTTAACACCCATAGCTTCTAAAGTGCGAATTGTATCGAGGTCGGTTTCACCTTTTGCTATTGAAGAAGTTTCTGAGTTGAAATCTAACACAAAGCCATTCAATCGCTTAGCCGCAAGTTCAAAACTAAGTTTCGTTCTTGTAGAATGTTCGAAAAAAGCCAAAGCAATTGGGATATTTTTCAAATCATCAAAATCAGAATAATTACCTGAATTTAAAAATTCATCAGTTTTAGAAAATATATTTTTCAAATCTTGTAATGTTAAATCATTACTACTAATTAAGTAAGGTTTGCTTAATTTCATACTTGCTCCACTAATTGTCTTGCATTAATAATTGAAGTTTCAGTAAGTGTTTCGCCACTAAATAACTTAGCAATTTCTTCAAGTTTTTCATTTTCTTTTAATAATTTAACTCGAGAGAAAGTTCTTTCATTTTCTTCTTTTTTCTCAATTTGGAAATGTAAGTCAGAATGTGCAGCAATTTGCGGTAGATGAGTAATTGCAAGAATCTGCACGTTACCAGAGATTTTCTTCATATACTTTCCAACTTTTTGAGCAATACGCCCACTTATTCCAGTATCAATTTCATCTAAAAGTAAGGTTTGAACTTTCTTTTTATCGCGACTAAGTGATTTAATTGCAAGCATTATCCTTGACATCTCACCACCTGAAGCAATATCTGACATAGATTTCATACTCTCGCCTTTGTTAGTTGAAATCATAAACTCCACTTCGTCGATACCTATTTCAGATAGTTTTATTTTTTTAATTCCATCATAAATAAAATTATTTCCAGAAAAATTTTCACTATGGCTAACTTTTATGTCAATAACTGATTGCTCCAAGCCAAGTTCTTGAAATTCATTATTTAATTTATCTGAAATTTCTTTCGCATTTTTAACTCTTGACTTGCTCAAATCAAAAGCAGAATTTCCTAAAAACTTCCTTTTTTCTTCAACTTCAAGCATCAATTTTTGTAATTCTTCATCAAAGTTATCAATCATTTTCAAGTTACTTTGCAGTTCATCTTTTAATTCGATTGCTTTTTGAATTGAACCAAACTTTTTAGTAAGCATATTTAATTCAGAAGCTCTATTTCTAAGGTCTTCAATTTTATCAGGATTAAACTCAATATTCGATTTATAATCCGATAAATTTCTGTAACTTTCCTCAACAATAATCATCGCAGAGTTTAGTTCGTCTATTTGAGTAGAAAATTGCGAATCTATATTGTTAATTTGTTTTAATGCTTTCAAAGAACGAGAGATAACCGAATAAGCATTTTCTTCTTTGTCGTATAAATCTTCAACAATATTGTTAGATAAATTAAAAAGAAACTCTGCATTTTCTAAGACTTTAATTTCTTGCTCAATCTCTTCATCTTCATTTAATTGTGGATTAACTTTTTGAATTTCTTTAAGTTGGAACTCCCAATAATCCCTATCTCTTCTAAGTTTTTCAGCACTATTTATTACAGAATTTAACTTTTTAACGCTTTGCTGAAATACGTCATAATCTGTATTAAATTTCTCAATTAACTCTGTATGTTCAGCCAAATCATCAATTAAACCCAACTGATATTCACTTTCCATAAGATTTGTAGTTTGCAACTGCCCATGATGGTCGTAAAGCAAGCCCGCAATTTGCTTTAACTCTTGCAGTTGAATAGGACTATCGTTTAAGAAACTACGACTAATTCCGCTTGAATTAATTTCTTTTCTAACAATTAAAACTTTCTCAATATTATATAACTCATTATCCTGCAATATGCTATTAATCTTTTCTTTGTCAAAACCAGAAAATTCTAATTCTATCACACATTTACTTTCGCCATTTCTTATTAGGTCAAACGATGCCCTTTTACCAAGTGCAAGATTAATTGCTTGAAAAATAAGCGATTTCCCAGAGCCAGTTTCACCAGTTAAAATATTTAACCCAGTTCCTAACTTTATTTCACTTTCTTCAATAATTGCAAGATTTTTTATATATAATCTTTTTAGCATAAATAATATTTATCCAATTAATCTGGGTTTTAAATCTTTGACTTTATTATAAATTGCGTTAATATGTTCGGGAGTAGTTCCACAACACCCACCAACAATATTCACATAATTCTCATTCACATAACTCGCAATTTGGTCAGCCATATATTCAGGGCTTTCGTCATATTCGCCAAATTCATTAGGCAAGCCAGCATTTGGGTATAATGAAGTAAATGTATCCGAAATATTGGATAAATCATGAATATGAGGTCGCATCTGCGATGAACCTAAAGCACAATTCAGCCCAACACTAAGCAAATTAGGACAATGAGCCACAGAAATATAAAATGCTTCTACAGTCTGTCCGGATAAAGTTCTGCCACTCTGGTCAACAATAGTCCCAGAAATCATAACTGGTAATTCGATATTCCGAGATTCAAAAATCTGAGCAACTGACGCAATTGCCGCTTTGCAATTCAAAGTATCAAACACAGTTTCAATTAAAATTATATCAACTCCACCATCAATAAGTCCTTTTAATTGCTCGTAATACCCATTTTTTAATCCCTCAAAAGTAACTTTTCTATAGCCAGGGTCATTTACGTCAGGAGATAGTGATGCGGTCTGGCTTGTAGGTCCTAATGCCCCTGCCACATATCGCTGTCTGCTATTATCTTCTGCCATTATTTCATTAACAGCACTCCGAGCTAACTTCGCTGACTCAATATTTAACTCATAAACCAAATCTTCCATTTTATAATCAGCCATAGAAAAAGGATTTGCGTTAAATGTATTAGTTTCAATAATATCCGCACCTGCTTCTAAGAATTTCTTATGAATTTCTTTGATAATATGCGGTTGAGTTAATGTTAATAAATCATTATTATTTTTCAACTCCGACTTTGCATAATCTTTAAATCTTTCGCCTCGGTAATCCTCTTCACTAAGTTTATATTTTTGAATCATCGTTCCCATTGCACCATCAATAAACATAATCCTTTGATTTAATGTATGTTGCAATTCTTTTAATTTACTCATGTTTTCCTTTCAAAAATATATCTTAAATTTGTAAATATTAAAAAGTAAAATTAAGAAAAATGAATAACATTCCTATACAAGAAAAAATATTAATTGAAATTGGACAACTTGCTGATAAGCAAAACTTAAAAATTTATGTGGTTGGGGGCTATGTTCGAGATTATTTTCTGGGGCGTGAAAGAAAAGATTTTGATATAACAGTAATAGGCGATTCTCTTGAATTTTCTAAACTTGTGGGTGACCATTTTAACTCTAAAACCGTAATTTACGAAAGATTTCGCACAGCACTTGTACCAATCGGAGAATTTAACGTAGAATTTGTAGGAACAAGAAAAGAGGAATACGAAGCAAACAGCCGAAAGCCAATAGTTACAGAAGGAACTTTTGAAGATGACATAAGACGGAGAGATTTCACAATAAATTGTATGGCTTGTGGATTAAATAAAGAGAATTTTGGTGAGGTAATTGACCTATATAATGGTTTAATTGACCTAAATAAAAAGATATTACGAACTCCATTAGACCCTATTACAACTTATTCCGACGACCCACTACGTATGATGAGAGCAGCCCGTTTTGCTTCGCAATTATACTTTGAGATTGAAGAGGAATCCTTCAATGCAATTTCAAAAATGGCTGATAGGATTAAAATAATTTCTCAAGAGCGAATTACAGATGAATTTCTAAAAATTATCGGTTCGCCAAACCCAAGCAAAGGACTTGCTATTTTGTTTAACACAGGACTTCTAAAGCATATATTTCCAGAACTATACGAACTTGAAGGAAGTGATGTAGTAGAAGAAAACGGAAAGAAATACTTTCATAAAAATGTTTTCTGGCACTCGCTGAAAGTTTTGGATAATATCGTCCCACTTACCGATAATTTATGGCTTAGGTTTGCTGCTCTTATGCACGATATTGGGAAAACCCGCACAAAAAAATACATTTCGGGAATTGGCTGGACATTTCACGGACACGAGGAAATTGGTGCAAGAATGCAAAAGAAAATATTCCGAACCCTAAAATTACCAATGGATTACTTCCCTTATGTAGAGAAACTTGTCCGCCTGCACCAGCGCCCAATGCACTTAATAGATGAAGATATATCAGATTCTGCAATTCGCCGCTTAGCCGCTCAAGCAGGGGAGGAGTTGCAAGATTTATTCACTCTTTGCCGAGCAGACATCACAACAAAAAATCAGGAAAAAGAGAAGCAATATAAAAATAACTACGAGCATGTTTTCCAAAAAATAACTGAAGTCCAAGAAAAAGACCAACTAAGAGCATTTCAATCGCCGGTTCGTGGTGAAGAAATTATGGAAATATGCCAAATACCACCTTCAAGATTAGTAGGTCAAATCAAAAACGAAATAGAAGAAGCAATCTTAGAAGGCATAATCCCCAACGAATACGCTCCGGCAAAAGAGTATTTCTTGCAGAATAAAGATGAATGGATGGAGAAGTATGGAAAGTAAGAGAGATATGTTTAAAATAATATTTTTAGTTTTTTTATTTCTTACAGGTTGTAATCGAAATCAAAACAAAGTTGAATCAAAGAATGAAATAAAATATTTTAATCTTGATTCTAATATTGACATAACACCTGAGGAAGCTGAAAATTCTTATTTTTTTAAATTGTTCCCTAATGGTGATACTAATTTTATTTATTTCTTTAAAGATAATTTAGCAAATGATTATGTTGCTTGGGATACAAATGGACAAAAAACTCTGGAAAATAATATTGGTGTAATAAGAGAATATGATAACACTATTTTAAAGAGTGAAGCTTTTTTTAATGGAGAAATTGGAACTTATAAAGAGTTTACATACTTTAAGTCTGGTTCTATAAGAGCTTATTTTGAATGGAAGAATTTTAAACCAAAATTAATTTTAGAGTACAATGAAAATGGCGATACAATAAATTATGAAGTACCCAATAATTAAACTTATCTTCTCAAATTGAGAAATAATTTTATTTAAAAATATCGAAAACTACAGAGTAGTTTCATTTCAGTAGTAATATAATCCCCAAGGACTTACTACTCCAGCGGAGTAGCACTTTCCTGCATTAAATACTCCTCATTATAATCGATATTATATGCTTTTAAAAGACTTATATATTCAGTTCTAAAACTTACTTTTTGATGATGGATTTTTTGATTTTCAATATAATTTATTGTTTTCTTTAATTGACTTTGGCTAACTGAAAAAGCAGAGAAACCAGTTTGCCAAGAAAATTTACCTTTTACAAACTTATTTTCATTAATCCAACGAGATGAAGAATTTTTAACATCTCTCAAAAGGTCTGAAATAACACAATCTGTATTAATACTTATCAAAAGATGAAGATGGTCTTTATATCCATTTATTACAAATAATTTTTGCTTTTTTCGTTCTACAATTCCTGCAATATACTTAAACAAAAGTCCTTCCCATTCATCAAGAATTAAATTTTCTCTTCCTTTAACTGCAAATACAAAATGTAAGTATATTTTCGAGTAAGTATTTGGCATTTTTCAATAATTCTGTAAATAAAAATGTCTTTGACGAGAGATAGACTTTTTTATTATAATTTCAAGTTATATGAGTGCTACACCTAAAGGCGTAGATTTCTTTGATGCGTTTTATTACTACTGAAATGAAACTCCTAACGGAGTTTTGAAAAAAAAAATTATAAAGAAATTTCCAAAGCTTATCTTCTCAAATTGAGAAAAAATATTTTGAAATAAAGCAAACTACAGGGTAGTTTCATTTCAGTAGTAATATAATCCCCAACGACTTACTACTCCAAAAACATGGATAAGAAATCGCCTTTTTTGTGCCACGTTCTGAAATATGTAAAAAAAAGCACCATATTAATGGTGCTTTTGTTGACTTATATTTTTAAATATAGTTTACCATTTCAACAAACTTATTTCATCTAAGTAAATAGTTTTATTATTTCTGAAAAGAGCAAGAACTATTGCTAATCCAACAGCTGCTTCTGCTGCAGCTACTGCCATAATAAAAAATACAAATATTTGTCCTGTTGCATCTCCCATAAACGTTGAGAATGAAACTAAAGTTAAATTAACCGAATTTAACATTAACTCAATGCACATAAAAATTATTATTGCGTTTCTTCTTGTTAATACCCCAATAGCACCAATTGAAAATACAATCGCTGATAAAGTTAAATAGTATTCTAAAGGAACTGATGATATGATTTCCATTTTATTTCCTAATTAATTATTTGAATATGATTCGTGTGCTTTTCTTCTTCTTGCAAGTATTAATGCTCCCATCACAGCTACGAGTAATAATAATGTAATTGCTTCAAACTGAAATAAGAAATCATTAAACAAAACTTTACCTAATGATTCAATTGTACTTATTTCTGCTGATTTCGATTTTAAACCTTCTAATTTATTAGTTGACAATATAATTAATAAAGCAACTTGAGAAGCTAGAACAGCTCCAAACGCAACACCTGCATATTTTCTAATACTTGTTTCTTCTTTTAATTGATGCTCCTTTCCTAAGTTAAGAAGCATTATCACAAAGATTACTAATACCATTATTGCACCTGCATAGACCAATATCTGCAATACTGCTATAAATTGTGCCTGTAATGTTAAATAAATTCCTGCAAGCATAAAAAAATGTAACACTAAAGACATAGCTGATGTAACTGGGTTTTGACTTGCTATTGTACCTATTGCACCTATAATAGCAAATACTCCGAGAATGATAAAAAATAATAAAGTTAAATCCACTTTTTTTACCTTGTTAATTTTAATTTTTCAAAAATAGTAAAAAAAAGAACATATTGCAATTTTATTGCAAAATTTTTGATAAATAATTTATGAAAGTTTTTCCAGTAAGTATAATTTTAACTTATCAATTGATATTCTTTCTTGTTTCATTGAGTCGCGTTCTCTTACAGTTATAGTATTATCTGTTTGCGTATCTCCATCAATAGTAACGCAATACGGAGTCCCAACCTCATCTTGTCTTCTATATCTTCTGCCAATAGCACCGCTCGCATCATACTCTGTTGTAAAATGGCGTTGCAAATCTTTGTGGATATTTTGTGCAATCTCCGGAAGACTGTCTCTATTGACCAAAGGAAAAATTGCGACCTTCGTTGGTGCTAAGCGCGGATGAAAATGAAGAACCGTTCTAGTTTCTTCTTTTTCATTCTCTACTATTTTTTCTTGTTCATAAGCTGCACATAAGAATGCCATCAAACCGCGTGTTGCCCCAGCAGAAGTTTCAACTACATAAGGAACATATCTATCTTGATTGACTGTATCTACATATTCCATCTTTTTATTTGAAAACTCTTGATGTGCTTTCAAATCAAAATCTGTTCTGGAGTGAATTCCTTCAATTTCTCCGAAACCAAATGGAAATTCAAATTCAATATCTACTGCACGATTGGCATAATGTGCTAATTTTTCATGTACTTTTAATTTTAATTTATTTTCTGATATTCCAAGATTTTTATACCAATCCCATCTAAGTGCTTGCCATTCATCAAAAAATTGCATTTCCTCACCTGGCTTTACAAAATACTGCATTTCCATTTGTTCAAATTCTCTAGTGCGGAAAAGGAAATTCTTTGTATTTATTTCATTTCTAAATGCTTTGCCAATTTGAGCAATTCCAAAAGGCACTTTCTGGCGAGCAGATTCCATCACATTTTTGAAATTCACAAAAATACCTTGCGCTGATTCGGGACGCAGATAAACTACCGCTGAGGAATCCTCCACAGGTCCTACAAAAGTTTTAAACATCAGATTAAAATTCTTTACTTCTGTCCATTCAGTACTTCCTTCGTCAGCAATTCCTGCCTCCATTATAATATCGTAGTAATCAGAATTTTGCTCTATACTTTCTAATTTCTGTTCTAAGGTATCTGCCTCGGTAGTTTTTCCTTTTTTTCTAAGTTTCTGAATATGCTCTTCTATAAGATTATCAGCCCTAAATCTTTTTTTAGAAACTTTGTTGTCAATCATTGGGTCAGAAAATTGCTTAGTGTGTCCGGAAGCGTCCCAAACTCTTGGATGCATTAAGATTGAGGCATCAATACCCACAACATCGTCGCGGAAAGTCATTGCCTGCCACCATTCTCTTTTAATATTATTCAAAAGTTCAACACCTAAAGGTCCAAAATCCCAACAACCATTCAGACCACTATAAATTTCACTTGATTGAAATACAAATCCCTTCCTTTTAGAAAGAGAAATTATATCTTCCATTAATCCCATTTTACTCTCTAATTATCATTTTTTTAAAAATCAAAGTACAAAATTACAAAAATATGCTTAATAAATTTGTTGGGGAGAAGAGAAAATCTTATAATTTAATATTTAATGGCTTTGATAAAATATTTTTCATAAAATATCTTTTAATATCATCAACAAGGATCGGTAATACTCCTTGTTGATGTTTAAATCACTCTATAATTATTCCTTCACTTTTGTTCCCATCTCCTAATTTAAAATTAATCAAGTATGCGCCTCTGATGTAGCCAGTTATGTCTATTTCGATTTCGCCCCAATTATCGTCAATAATGTTTAAACCATATTTGTCTATATGATATACTCGCCCTGTTCCTATGTGGATTAGTTCTACTTTTAGTTTTGCTATTTCGCCCATCATAGCAGAATAAAACTGCATTTTCAAGCGGTCTTTTACTGGGTTTGGGTATGGTGGGTAAGTCCAGATTGGAGGTGGTTGTTGGCGTTCAACCGATTTAATTAGAGTTGTGTCCTCTATTGGAATAAAAATATTATTTGTAGTACTTAACATAAATAAAGTTAAGTTATCTTTTTGTGTTTTATATTTAAAAAAATTATCTGAAAGATTAATTAAAGTATCAATTATAATTTCATTTTTATAAACTGATAGTTTTGCAATAATTCGTTTAAAAATTGCTTGATTTTGATTTTCAATTGTTCTAGTTGTGTGTAAAAAAGTCATATCTTCTAAAAATTCATTACTTTTATATATGAATTTCTTACTTGTATTATTACCTACTAATTGTGAACCATTTGACTCATTATCATTTTCTTGATAATTAATAGTTTTCACATCTTTTGAATTTAAATCAATTTCTAAAAATTTGAACGAAGCCAAAGCATCTGAAAGCATCAAATAATATTTACCGTTTTTACTTTTAAAAAAACCGTTAGGAGATTCATAAATACTTATATTATGTTTTAATACAATATCCCAACTCTTAAAAAAATCTTGTGTTTTATATATAAAAATATGATTTGAAGGAATCGAATTTAAGCCAATCATATAAATATCATTGCCTTCAAAAAAGAAAGATAAAAACATGTCTGCATTTGAATAATTAATAGAATCAAGTTCTGAAATTTTTGTAGTTTGAATATTTTCATTTAATTCGAAAAAAAATATTTTATTGTCTCTTTCATGTAAATAATAAGCAATAAAATTGTTTTCTTTCTTAGTTATTATTTTTTTCCTATCGCCTGGTCCTATTTCAGAGTATTCAACAAATGGTTCAATAAAATTTATATCTAAATTAGATTTATAAGATGTATAAGGATAGTAGGTTGCAACACAAAGGTCAGAAAATCTTAATGAAAAAAATAAATTGTTATCTTCATCAAATACTAAATTTGTTGGGAAAGCATTGTTGTTTTCACAAAGTGTTCGTGTTGTATCATAAAAAAAATGGTTAGAAAAATTGAACGTTTTTCCTTTATTTTTTGAAATAATAAAATTACCACCTATCCCATTGTTTTTCAAATCACTTGAAAAATACCAAAAATCAGAATGTAAAAAGTAAGGTGTATCAGATTGATTTCTGACATAACTACTTAAAATATTGGGTGAACTACCTTTATTTTCGAATTTAATTATTGTTTTTTGATTTGTTGTTATTATTAGGTGTTTAGAATCTGAACAAGTGTTATTAATTATATATTGGGAAGGAGTTAGCCCCAACTTATTATGTACATATTTAGAAGTTATTTTTCTTTCTTTTTGTGAATAATGATTTATAAAAAATGTTAAAGAGTCACCATGGTAATTAACCAAATAAAAATTATCATCATTAAACGCTAAGTCAAATATAAGCTTTTCTTTTACATCGTAAAAATCAAATGAAAAATTATCTTTTATCTCTGCAAAAGTTTCGTCATTAAATAAGACAACCCTATCACCACTAAATCTAACATTAAATTTATTTTCATATTTTTGATTTGGTAATTCAACTTTTTCCCAATTCTTACCATAATCACTACTTTTATATAATAAGTTTTTATTTTCTTTATTTTCTTCATTTTCTTCTATTACTTTAATCAATAAACTTTCTTTAAATATGAATAATTCACTAATTGTTTTGTCAGATAATGAATAAATAGTTGAAAATGATTTTCCATTATCATTCGATATCAACAATTCATTAGAATTTGATACTGTAATTAAAAATTCTTCAATTTTTACAATTTTTGATAAATTAGTATTTTTTATTAAACTAATTTTCCAAGAAAATCCTTTATCTTTAGAAATTAACAATTCACCTCCTGAAGTTACTCCATAGAGTATATTATTTACATAAATCATATCATTTATAAAATGATGTGTTCCTATAAATTCTTGATGCCAAGTATCACCCCCATCATAAGTTCTTAAAACTCCACCATAATCACCATAAAAAATATATTCATCATCTTGTAAAATAATTGTTTTTAATATTTCATTTGTTACACAATAATAATTGTTATGAATATAATCATTGAACTCCTTTGAAAATAATGAAATAAATAAGATTAATTTTAGAAGTAATATTTTTTTCATCTTGATATCCTTTTCATTGATAAACAAATTAATACCAACAAGAATAATGTAAACTTGTTGGTATTATTTAATAATGTTAGTAGCATGGATTAAAACATGCATTTGGGCTTGGGTTAGGGCTTGGTGGGTCTGCAAAACCTCCACCAACACCTATTACTCTTTTTATACAGTTACTTGTTCCTATTTCCGAACTTTTAGTTTTATTAATTGTATAATCAGTTCCATTCCAACAAACACAATATTCTATTTTACAAGTGGCTTCAGTTTGACATGGAATGATTTCAGTTTGCATCAATATTGGATTTAAAATTCTTCTAAAACATGATGCTTTTTTAATTTCCACTACTTTATTTGGAAAGGGAGAATCGCATGGAAATTCATCACATGGTTCATAATCATCGCATTCACTTAATGAAGGTAATTTTAAAATTAAATTCTCATATATTGTTTCCCAAAAAACTTGACTTCCTATATCAACACCATCCCAATTACAACTACCTTGATTCCAAGGTATTATAACATTGCAAATATAGATTGAACGTTCCAAAGTGGTTGGGCTACAGAAATAACAAAATTCAACTATAACATAACAATTTGTATTATATTGAATTACCTGTGTTGTTTTCGTATATAATGTTGAATCTGGGCAATCACAACTTTGCCCCATACTTTCTACATTAGACATAATTAAAAATGTGAGAGTGAAAATTAAAGTTATGAAAAACTTATTCATACTTTGTTTCCTTAATTTTTATTAAACATTCGTTAGTTAATTCTAGCTCTTTTTGCTGAAAAAAAGTAACTTGCTTAAGCGATAGATTAACGCCGAAATTTTTGTTTTAATAAATTATATAAGTCCCAAGTTGCTTTATTTGTAGAGTTAATTTCATCGTCATATTCTTCTTTTCCCGTTGGATTTACACAAGTTAGATTAGTTGTTACGCACAAATATATCGTTATATATATATATAAGAAGTTAGGGAGATATATTGTGTTTGTGCTTGCATTTCAACGTCGCATTTTTTCTAAAATGTTTTTATTTTTTGCGAAATCAGAGTTTACAAATTAATACATAATTATTTTATATGCAAATTTATTTTTTAGAATCACAGATTTTTACATATTGAGAGAAATTGTTTTTTGTTGCTATGTCTAGGAGATATTTCGTAGCGCTAAATATGACTGGATAGATTTGGTTGTCAATTCGACTTTGCTCAATGACCTTTTATTTTAAACTTCCGAAGGGTTTGAAACCTCTGTAAGGTTTTGAATATGTTATTGTTTGGGAAGAAACGTTTTATTTTGTTTTTTATAGATGTTTAAACTTGATGGGTTCGTATTTGATTTATATTTATTGATGAAGACTATTTCGTATAATTTCAAAAAATTTTTAATTTTACAAATTTTTAAATTAAATTTTATTTCATTTCGTCAATAGAAGTAATATAGAAAAACAGAGATTAAATGAGTAAATTTGAATATCATAGACAGCAAGGTAGTTTTGGAATGTTTCCACCTGTAATAAAAGCACTTTTGATGGTAAACGTTGGTGTGTTTTTATTTCAGATGCTTTTTGATGGAGTTGTAATTGGAGATACTTCAGTTAGATATATGATAATGGAGTGGCTTGCTTTAAATCCTGCAAGCGATTCTATAATGTTCGGAGATTCTAATTTTTATCCTTGGCAATTATTAACTTATCAATTTTTACATGGCGGCTTTTTCCACCTATTTTTTAATATGTTTGCGCTTTGGATGTTTGGAATAGAACTCGAACAAAGATGGGGGAGTAGTCGCTTTTTAACTTTTTATTTACTGAGTGGTATAGGAGCAGGTTTATTGCAAATTTTTATAAGTGATGCCCCTACTGTTGGTGCATCTGGAGCAGTTTACGGAATTTTACTTGGCTTTGGAATGACATTCCCTGATAGAAAAATATTTATGTTTCCGCTGTTCATACCAATTTCCGCAAAATACTTTGTAATGATTTTTGCCGGAATTGAATTGCTATCTGGTTTATTTTCTACTAACTCAGGAATAGCACATTTTGCTCACTTGGGGGGGGCAGCAACTGGATTTTTATTGTTAAAATATGGCGATCAATTCAAAATATATGAAGCATTTGATAAACTTTGGACTAGTATATCAAAAATGATGAACACAAATTTATCAAAATCAAATGCTTACAAAGGAAACGCTAATATTTATTCGCAAACTTCTCAAACTATGTGGAGAACTTCATCAAAATCTTCAGCCCCAAGTCCTACTCAAACTAAAACCACATATTCAAAATCTTATGTGATTGATGGTGAAGAAATTACTCAAAATACAATTGACGATATACTTGACAAAATATCTGCGTCAGGTTATCAAAATTTAACTGATAAAGAAAAATTTATTTTAAATGAATTAAGTAAAAGGTTATAAATCTATGTCTGAAACTAATGAAAACGGAAAAATAATTGAATTGAAGACAGTGTCTGAATCAAGAAAAGATGCTCCTTCTCAGGTACTTTATCCAAGAAGAAAAACAAGAAAAGTAAATGTAGGAGGTATTTGGGTTGGTGGTGATTCGCCAATTACTGTGCAAACTATGACCAAAACTAAAACTGCAGATGTAAAAGCAACTGTTGCTCAAATCAAACGTTGCGAAGAAGCAGGCGTTGATATTGTTAGAGTTACAGTTAATACAAAAGAAGCAGCCGAAGCGATTGGTGAAATAGTAAAGCAAGTTAAAACTCCAATTTGTGCAGACATACATTTCAACTACATATTTGCATTAAAATCAATAGAAGCTGGAGTTGCTAAAGTCCGACTTAACCCAGGTAATATTGGTAAGCATGAAAGAATTAAAAAAGTTTTAGATAAAGCAAAAGAATATGAAGTTCCTATAAGAATAGGGGTAAATTCCGGTTCATTAGAAAAAGATTTACTTGATAAATATGGCTACCCAACAGATGAGGCATTATTTGAATCTGCAATGCGACACGTTGCTATAGCTAAAGATTATAACTTTGATGATATTGTTGTTTCTGTTAAATCTACCTCAGTGCCGCTAATGATTTCTGCATATAGATTATTCGCTCAAAGAACAGATATTCCTCTTCACCTTGGAGTTACCGAAGCTGGTATTCCTAAAATGGGGATCATCAAATCTGCCGTTGGTATCGGAACATTACTTGCAGAAGGTATCGGTGATACAATTAGAGTATCACTAACTGACGAACCAGAAAGAGAAGTTGAAGTTGGTAAAGAAATTCTCAAATCATTAGATTTGAAACAACGTACCGTTGAGATTATTTCTTGTCCAACATGTGGAAGATTGGACGTTGATTTATTTAAAATTGTGAATGAACTTGAAGAAAGAACAAAAGACATTCAAAAACCAGTTAAAGTATCAATCTTAGGTTGTGCAGTAAATGGTCCTGGCGAAGCAGCCGATGCAGACATAGGAATCGCAGCATCAAAAGGTAAGGGCTTGTTATTTATGAAAGGTCAAGCCATAGGACACGTAAAAGAAGAAGAAATAGTTGACCGCTTATACGAAGAAATAATGAAATTTGAACCTGAGAATTGAGTAAAGAAAGAGGTGGGAACACCTCTTTTTTATAATTTTAGTATAATTGTTTTGATATGGAAAAAATATATTATTTAACTTATAAGAATGAAAAACACGGACCATTTAGTAAAGAAGAGTTGTTTAATTTTGATTTAAATGAAGACACTTTGATTTGGAGGAATGGTTTATCCAATTGGACGAAGCTCGTGGATGTACCAGAATTTAATAATTCTGAATCAACTCCACCACCAATTCCAACTTTAAATAATATAAATAAAGACATTAACATAAATTTGAATATGTCTAAAAATAAAGAACGAAATCCATTTAAAAAAACTTTTTTACAGAAAATGACTATTCGGTTTGCAAAACAGATGAAGTACATTTTATTTTCATTTTTATTAGGTTTAATAGTAACACCAATATTAATATATTTTTTCTTAGTTAAACAAAAATATTTTATTTATAAAGATGAAATTATCAAAATTGAAAACTCTTTATTAACTAATAGTAATTCAGAATATTATAAAGAAGTAATTAATAATGAAGATATTTTTAATACTTATGATATTATAGACAAAGAAAATGCAAATGCTGATAATGTTATTGAAAAATTGCAATACAAAAAGGATATGGTCTTTAAGTATTCTACAAAAGATTTGCATTTGCCTTATTTGTTTTCAGTAGTTTCACTCTATGCTTTATTTTTATTGTTATCAATAATTAGATGGATATTTAAAACTTCCAGAATTAAATACTAAAAGCGAAAGTAACACCTATTTTATATTTGTAAATATTCTAATCAAAGACACATCAAACAAGGAAAAAGTTACAGATTAACAGAAAATTAACTTTTTAATTGAAATATAACTTTTTTGAATTTTATTTACAAGATTTTTACTTATACAAAAATAATAATTATTTTTTATATTTGTGTTATTTTTTTTAATAAATTTGAGTTTATTATGTTGATACTTTTACTCATTCTAAATATTTTTACTTTAAATTCTGCGGTTTTACATTTAGATACCAACACACGTTATCAGACTTTTCAGGGCTGGGAAACTGGCTTAAGTATAGTATCTCATACTGGAACTATGATGGGAACAGATACTACTTATAAATATATTACTGATGACTTAATGGATATAATGGTTGATTCTATTGGTGTTACAAGGTGTAGAATAGAGTTTCGCTCAGGGGTTGAAAATACAAATGATAATTGGCAAGATATGATTGATGGTAAAATAACTTATGATGAATGGAAAGGATTGAGATACTTAACTATTAATGATAATGATAACCCAAATGATTTAGATATGTCCGGCTTTCATTTTAGTGAATTAGATAATAAAATTAAGGTTGGGCTATTACCATTAAAAAAGAAACTCGAAGAAAATGGTCAAAAACTATATATTAATTTATGCTACGTTGCATTTAAACAAAACTTAAATGCGGAAGATTATATTCATAATAATCCAGAAGAATATGCTGAAGTTGTCTTAGCTGCTTTTACTCATATTAATGAAAAATACGGATTTACTCCTGATGCTTTAGAAGTATTCTTAGAACCAGATGTAGCTAAATTTGGAGATGGAAAATTAGTAGGGCAGTGTATGGTGGCTGCTGGTGATTTATTAAAAGTAAACGGATTTACACCTGAATTCATTGCTTCCTCTTGCACTAATGTCAATAACGCACTCAATGATAATTATTTAAAGAAATTTGTAGAAGTACCAAGATTTTTAGAATATTGGACGGAATTTTCTTATCATTTATATACTGGCAGAACTGAAGAAAATTATTTAAAAGTAGCCGAAATAGGAAAGCAGTATAATGTAAGAACTTCTATGTTAGAGTGGTGGTCACTAGGACATAATTATAATGAAATTCATAAATCATTAAAATTAGCAAATAACTCCGCATATCAATATATGTCAAGTATATCTGCACCTATTGAAGGGTCTGACCATTATTCGTATTTGGGAACTGAGTTTATATCACCAGATAATTATAATATTGATTTAAAAATAAGAACAAAATATGCTTCACAATATATTAAAAACATTAGACCGGGTGATGAAAGAGTAGGAGTAACAAGCGATGATGGAAACGTTGACCCAATTGCTTTTGTTAATAATTCTGGCAATGTTAATATTATTTCTATTGTAAAAAATAAGTCTCAACTTGAATTTAAAAATCTTGCTCCAGGAGATTATAAAGTTTTATTAACAACAGGCAATGGTACAACAACTTTAAATAACTTTGAGAAAGTAATTTTTGACGAAAGCATAACAGAAGGAAAGTCAATTCTTGTAGATGTACCAGCATCTTCAATTGTTGTTTTAAAACAAAAGAGTAAATCAGAAACTAATAGTGTTGAGCAAATAAAAAGCTCAATGTCTATTTATCCAAATCCAACAAGTAATGAAGTCGCAATTGAATTTTATTCTGAGATTAGAGTAAATTGCATGTTAAATCTATATGACTTAAATGGAAGACTAATCCAAAATATTTACAAAGGATATAGTAAAATTGGTAAAAACTATTTCAATATAAATTTAAAGAATCAAATTAATTCAACTTATATCTTAAAATTGGAAATAGATGGAAAAGTAGTTTCTAAGAAAATAATTAAAGAGTAGTTTCATTTATTCTGTAAACAGTTCAATTATTTGTGCAGAGAAAAAATAAAAATCTAAATCTATTCATCTAAAACTTATTAACAATATGAATTTTTTAAGGTATTTTAAACAAATATTTTTAATTTAGTTTTTTATTTGAATTCATAATTAAATGAACGAAGAAAGAGATTTAAAACAATCACTTGGTTTTTTCACAACGCTTACTATTGTAATTGGTGCAGTAGTTGGTTCAGGTATTTTTAAAAAACCTGCTGTTATGGCGGACCAACTTGGCTCTCCAGAGTTACTTATCTTCATTTGGGTAGCAGCTGGTATTTTAACTCTCTTCGGAGCATTAACTAACGCTGAAATAGCTTCAATGATTACAGCAACAGGCGGGCAATATGTCTTCTTCGAAAAAATGTATGGTCGTCTATTTGCATTTCTTTATGGTTGGGGACTTTTCGGAATAATCCAAACCGGTTCAATTGCCTCAATTACATGGGTATTCGCTGAGTATTCCCAATACTTTACATCATTTTACATACCACCACTATTTTCAGATAAATTAATTCAAGGCTCTATGTTCCATATACCTTTCATAGGTAACATATATCCATTACAATACTTTGGAATAAAAATAATAACAATTGGAACAATATTTTTCCTAACTTTAGCTAATTATTTTGGAGTAATTTTTGGTGGACGAATAGCTAATTTTTTTACAATCGCTAAGGTATTAGCGATTCTAATATTAGTATTTTTTGCATTTACATGGTCTGAAAGTTCAATCGTAAACTTTACACAAAACGCATCTACTTATTCATTCAGAGGAGCTGGTATATTTGCAGGTATAATAGCTGCTTTGTCTGGAGCATTTTGGAGTTATGATGGCTGGAATAATATAACATATATTGCTGGAGAAGTAAAGCAACCTCAAAAAAACATTCCACTTTCATTAATTCTTGGAACTATTATAATAATAGCAATTTATATAATTATAAATTTAGCTTTCATTTATGTTCTTAACGTAGAAGAAATGGCTAAATCCACAATAGTTGCAGCTGATGTTGCTTTACTGTCAATGGGTGAGATAGGTGCTGCTTTTGTATCAGCTGCAGTAATGATCTCTACTTTTGGTACCTCAAACGGAACAATAATGGTTTCGGCAAGAGTATATTATGCTATGTCAAGAAACGGAATGTTTTTTAAAAAAATAGGCAATTCACATTCCAGATGGAAAACCCCAGCTAACTCACTAATCTGGCAAGCAATTTGGAGTTCATTGCTTGTTCTCACCGGAACTTTCGATACCTTAACTGATATGCTAATATTTGTATCTTGGGTCTTTTATGCAGCAGGAGCTTATGGGGTTTTTATATTAAGAAAAAAAATGCCTGATGTTCCAAGACCATATAAAGTAATTGGTTATCCTTACATTCCAGCAATATTTGTATTCTTTGCAAGTTTATTTGTAATTTTTACATTATACAATGACATAGATAATTATGTAAATGAGCGTACAGAAATTATAAATTCGGTATTTGGATTATTCTTAGTTGCAATAGGAATGCCGATTTATTTCTACTATAATTCTAAATGGAAAAAAGCAAAATTATAGCTTTCAAATTGCAAAAAACATATAAAAGTGTTAAATTTACTTTTTTTTAATATCAAATTAAAATAATGACTCCAGAAAACAATCTAAATGTATTATTATGCAACACTGGTTCTCTAAAAAATGCTGAAATATTAGCTACTGTATTAGTAAAAGCAAAATTAATTGCTTGTGCTAATATAATTCATAATGTTTCATCTATTTACGAATGGAAAGGTAAAATAGAACAACGTTCGGAATATACAATTATAATGAAAACATTTTCAAAAAACTATAACAAACTCGAAGAATTAATTTTAAAACATCACGAAGACGAAGTACCCGAAATAATAGCTCTAAGTAGTAATTATGTTTATGATAAATATTTAAATTGGGCTGAGGATTACTGTGGCTGATGAATTAAAATATAAATCAATTAAAAATTGGTCAGAAGACGACAGACCTCGTGAAAAACTTGCAAAATACGGTGCTGCAAATTTAAGTAACTCAGAACTTCTTGCTATTTTGATAGGCAGTGGTTCTAAAGGTTTTTCAGCTTTAGACGCAGCAAAAGAACTAATTTCCACTGCTGGTTCAGTTTATCAATTAACTAGTTTAAATATTAGTAAAATAACTAAAATAAAAGGATTAGGCAACGCAAGAGCAATTACTTTATTATCTGCTATAGAACTTTCAAAAAGAATTAAGACAGAACCGAATAACCAAAAATCTATCACCTCTGCTGATATGATAGCAAAGTTATACATTCCAAAATTTTATGGTTCCAAGCAAGAAAAATTTCTTGCAATCCTGCTTGATACCAGAAAGCGAATTATAAAAGACGTATATATTTCTATTGGTACTTTAGATGCTTCAATAGTGCACCCAAGAGATGTTTTTAGGGAAGCAATCGAAAATAATACATCAACCATTATTTTAATGCACAACCACCCCTCAGGTTCTGTTACTCCTTCTAAAAATGATTTAGTAGCCACTGAAATGTTAATAAAATCTGGCAAAATAATAGGAATACCAATTATCGACCACATAATAATAGGTGGAGATGACTATTTAAGTATGCTCGAACAAAATTTAATTACTTTTGATAGCTAATCATTTTTTTTTACTAATAATAAAATATTTTTTCTACAATATATTTTTATTCATAATCGATTTTTACCAAAAATTAATCTTAACACAAAATTAATTTATAATAAATTTAGAAATGAATTTATATATTCATAATTTTGTAAATTATTTAATTAAAAAAATGGAATAATGATGAATAGAATTCATAATTTCTCTGCAGGTCCTGGAGTTTTACCAATTCCAGTGTTAGAAGCAACAAGCAAAGCCACAAATGAATATCTTGGTTTAGGAATGTCAGTAATGGAGATGAGCCACCGCTCTAAACCAATTGTAGCACTCTTTGATCAAGCAATAGATAATACATTATCCCTTATGAAGTTATCTAAAGATGAATACTCTGTGTTATATCTTGGTGGTGGAGCATCAATGCAATTTGCAATGGTAGCTCTTAATTTCTTAACAAACTCTGCTGATTACATCAATACTGGTACCTGGGCATCTAACGCTATCCAAGAAGCTAAAAAAGTAGGTAATGTTAATGTTGCGGGAACTTCCGAAGATAGTAATTTCAATTATATTCCAAAAAATCTAAATATAAATAACAATGCAGATTACCTACATTTTACTTCAAACAATACAATCTTTGGAACTAGATTTGACAAACTTCCAGAAACTAACGCTCCACTAATATGTGATATGTCTTCTGATATCTTTTCAAGAGAATTAGATTTCTCAAAATTCAGCTTAATTTATGCTGGTGCCCAAAAGAATATCGGACCATCTGGTGTTACATTAGTAGTTATCAAAAAATCATTGCTCGAAAAAATTAATTCTAATTTATTAACAATATTTAGCTATAAAACTCACGTAGATAAAGATACTATGTTTAACACTCCTCCAGTATTACCTGTTTTTGTTGTAAACGAAACAATGAAATGGATAATTGCTGATGGCGGTCTTAAAGTTGTAGAAGAAAGAAACAATTTTAAAGCAGGTTTGATTTATAACCTAATAGATGAATTACCTGAATTTTATAAAGGTTCTGTTACTCATAGAGAAGATCGCTCAATAATGAATGTTACTTTTAACTTACCAACCGAAGAATTAGAAAATAAGTTTATAAAAGAAGCAACTGCTAAAAATCTTGACGGACTTAAAGGTCACCGCTCAGTAGGTGGAATTAGAGCAAGTATTTATAATGCTTGCCTTGTAGAATCTTGCCAAGCTCTAGCTGACTTTATGAAAGATTTTTATCAAAACAATAAATAAAATACCAAAATTTATTCAAATTAAAAAGCCCTAGAAATCAAAGTTAGGGCTTTTTATTTTTAAAAATCACAAAATAATTTATAAAATCACTTTCCTTTATTTAAAAAAGCATTCACCCCATCTATATATTCTTGTGAGTTACCAGCCATTTTCTGATATTCTTCCTCTAACCTTAATTGTTGCTCCAATGTATTAGACCACGTTTTATTTACTAACTCTTTTGTGAGTCTGAGTCCTGTAGGGGAGAGCTTTGCAAGTTTTTCTGAAATTTTAATAGATTCATCTAATAAAACATCATCCTCAAAAACTTCATAAACTAAATTCATAGATTTTGCTTTCTCTGCTGAAATTCTGTCACCTGTGAGCATTAAAGCTAGTGCATTTCCGCCTACTAACCTTGGCAATATAAAAGTTCCACCACTATCCGGAACTAAACCTATCTTACTAAACGCTTGAATGAACGATGATGATTTTCCTGCAATTACAATATCACAAGCAAATGCAATATTTGCCCCTGCTCCTGCTGCAACTCCTTGCACCAAAGCTATAACTGGTTTTGATAAATTACGAAGTTTTAAAATTATAGGATTATACGAATTTCTAACTATTGAATCAATTCCTGGAGCGTCCTCACCAATTGCTTCTTGTAAATCTTGCCCAGCACAAAATGCTTTCCCCTCTGCTTTTAAAACTACAACATTTATACTGCTATCAGCATTAATCTCATCAAGATAATTTTGGAGTTGCTTTGCCATTTCTGTGTTAAAACTATTTAACTTATCAGGTCTATTTAAAGACAAAATCGCAACTTTATTCTTAATTTCTTTTAAAATGTAATTCATCTTTTCCTTTATTAATTTTACTATTTTTAATATTTAAGTCTAAATTTCTAATTTCTTAAGTTCTTTAAAAATTTGGAAATTCATTAATATATCTTTTAATAATATATTTATTTTCAATTCTAAATTTTTGTTTTAAAGTCTTTAATGATGGATTCTTCTTATAATGGTAAAATATCATAGTGTTACGTAAAACTTTTATCGGTGAACCATTAAACCCATACTTCAATACAAACTCATTAGCTATTTCCCTAAGATTTCTAATACTTAGCTTTTCACCTTTAGAGCGTTTTCCATAAGTAATAAACAAAAGGTCATCTCCTTCAATATGATATCTTACTTCTAAATATTGATTTATAAGATTATTCAAAACCGAATTTATTTTAACCTCTACACCATCTAAATTTAAAATATAACTTCGCTCCCTTTTATGCAAATCTCGCAATCTCAATTCAGTATAGTTTTTTTCCGTTCCACTTGTAAATATCATAAATAATGGTAACATCAAATTCCTAAAAGACATATAATCTAAGTTTTGCGAATCTTTATAGCTTTCTATTATATTTAAAATATCTACAAATTTAAAATAATTCAGCTCAACATCTTTTTTTTCTAAATTATATTTGATTCTTCTTACTGGATTTTTATCTAATACGCAACACAAAGCAAGATAGTCACAAAACCCTTTTAATGAAGATAAATAATTTATTACAGTATAATTAGAAAAACCAGATTTTTTTATTAAGTAATCACGATAATTCATTATATTTTCAGGAATAAAGTAAAATAACTTTTGGCTTTTATGATATTTATAAAAGTACATCAAAGCGCACTCTCTTGCCTTTAAAGTATTACTCGAAACATTAGCTTGTTCCAAGTATTTTGAAATTAAATCAAATAATTGTTCCGAAGTTAATTCTATTTTATTAAATTTGTCTTCTATCATAATTACAAAATTAAAATAATATTAATGAGAAAAGCAAATTGAAAAATAAAAAAAGAATTGAAGATATCCTAAAAATCGAAACAATTGGTTTTGAAGGTAAGGCAATAGCCCGCAATGAAGGTGCAGTGCACTTTGTCAAAAAGGCAGTCCCAGGCGATGTTTTAAGGACATTAAGAGTAAGCAAAAAAAAGAAATTTTATGAAAATAATATTTTAGAAATATTAGAAAAATCTCCCGATAGAATAGACCCTCGATGTAATTATTTTTATGAATGTGGGGGCTGTTCTTGGCAAAATTTGGACTATAATAATCAACTAATGTGGAAAAAATCTCATGTTGAGGATGCTTTTATTAGACACAATAAATTAAAAATTGGAAATTTATTTGATACGATTCCTTCAGAGAAAATATTTAATTACAGAAATAAAATGGATTTCTCTTTTGGAGCATCTCGATGGCTTACAGATAATGAAATTCAATCTGATGATAATATAGAACATAAGAATTTTGCTCTTGGTTTGCACATTTCTGGAAGATTTGATAAAATTCTTGATATCAAACAATGTCATATACAAGATGAAATTGGAAACAACATCTTAAATTTATGCAGGAAAATTGCAATAAAAAACGATATAAGTGCTTACAATTTAAGAAACCATACTGGCTTTTTGAGAAGCTTGATTATCAGAAAAAGTAACTATTTGAATGAATTTTTAGTTATTCTAATTACCAATACCCCAGAAACTGACCAAGAAAGTAAATTCATAACTCAATTTGCTGATGAGTTGAAAAAAATATCTAAAGTCAAACATTTTATTCATTCTTTGAATATTAGTAAAAATCCAGTAACGATAGAATTATCTGAAGTTATCTTTGGTGAAGGCTTTATAAAAGAACGAATTTTAGATGTAATTTTTGAAATCTCGCCATTTAGTTTTTTTCAAACTAATTCTTATCAAGTTGATAAATTTATCTCTAATATTATTGAAGCAGTAAGCCCTAACAAACATGAATATATTTGGGATTTATATTGCGGAACTGGTTCAATTACATTACCTTTATCAAAAAGAGTTAATAACTTAATTGGGATTGAACTTGTAGAGTCTTCAATCGATGATGCAAAAAGAAATGCTAAAAACAATAATATCGATAATGTTGACTTTATTGCTTACGATCTGCACGCAAAAGATATTTCACAATTATTAGAGCAATATCCCAAACCAGATAAAATAATTCTCGACCCTCCAAGGTCTGGACTTCATAAAAATTTATTAAATCATTTATTAGAAATAAAATGTGAAGAAATAATTTATGTGAGTTGTAATCCTATGACTCAAGCTAGAGATTGCAAGGAGTTAGAAGAGTTTTATGAGATTGAATATGTTAAGCCATTTGATATGTTTCCTCAAACTTATCATATTGAATCCATCGCAAAACTTAAATTAATTAAAAAAATATGTTAAATTTGCTATTTAGAAAAATACAAGGTTAATAATTTAATGAAAAATTCATTCTCGTATGATGAACTAATTGAATGTGCCGAAGGGAAAACTTACGGTATCGAAAACGGTAAACTTCCTTTGCCTAATATGCTTATGATTGATAGGATTACTAATATCTCCTTAGAAGGTGGAGCATATAATAAAGGCATTATAACCGCCGAACTTGACATTAAAGAAGATTTATGGTTTTTCAAAAGTCATTTCGTTGGTGACCCCGTAATGCCCGGTTGTTTGGGCTTAGACGCCTTATGGCAATTGATAGGTTTTTTCCTTATCTGGCAAGGATACAAAGGCAAGGGAAGAGCTTTAGGTTGCTCTGATGTTAAGTTCACAGGACAAATTCTTCCAGAAAATAAATTAGTCAAATATCAAATCGATATTAAAAGAGTTTTTAACTCTAAATTAATTATGATTGTTGGTGATGGCAAAGTCTTTTGTGATGGAGAACATATTTACAATGCAAATGATTTAAAAGTAGGTTTATTTAAATAATTATTTGGTAAGTTAAGGGAATTTATGGCTGGTCACAGTAAGTGGGCAAATATAAAGCACAGAAAAGGAAGACAAGACGCAAAAAAAGGCAAGATTTTTACTCGAATTGGCAAAGAAATCACTATTGCAGCTAGAGATAACGGTCCAGACCCTGATGCTAACCCAAGACTTCGCCTTGCTCTTAAAGTAGCTCGGCTTAACTCTATGCCAAATGAAAATATTTCAAGGGCAATTAAAAGGGGAACTGGAGAAAGTGGCAATGATAGATTTGAGGAAATTACCTTTGAAGGATATGCGCCTGATGGAGTTGCTGTTATTGTAGAAACTTTAACTGATAACAAAAGAAGAACTGTTCCTGCTTTAAGAATGACATTCTCAAAATATGGCGGAAATCTTGGTGAAAATGGTTCTGTAATGTGGAATTTTACTAGAAAAGGCGTTATTACTATTAAAAATGATGCACTTAATGAAGAAGAATTATTAGATCTCGCAATTGAATCTGGTGGTGATGATTTGGAGTTTAACGAAGATGTAAGTCGAATTGTTTGCCAAATGAAGATGTTTGGTGAAGTTAATAAATTCTTGGATGATAAAGGGATTAATATAGAAGAGTCCCAATTGGAATATGTTCCAAATGAATTTTTAACCATTTCTGAGATTTCTGCTGCTAAAAAAATTATGAAATTTATTGAAATGATTGAAGATATTGATGATGTTCAGAATGTTTTTACAAACTTTGAGATAGATGAAACAATTTCAAGTGAGTTAGAATAATGATAGTGTTTGGAATAGACCCTGGCTCTGTTAATTGCGGTTGGGGTGCTATCGAATTTGTTAATAATAAATACAAACTTCTTGAATATGGAGTTATTCGCATTAAAAAAATGGAAGATAACTTCCCCAAAAGAATTGACCTACTTTTTGCTAAACTTTCATCGAAAATTAAACAATATAATGCAGAAATAGTTTGCATAGAAACCGTCTTTAATGCTAAGAATACTCAATCGTTAATTAAATTAACCCACGCAAGAGCCGCTGCCATGCTTGCAGGCACTACTAATAATGCTGAAATTTTTGAATACTCCCCTAACGAAGTAAAAAAAAGCGTTACAGGTAGGGGACACGCATCTAAAGAGCAAGTTCAATATATGGTTAAAACAATTTTAAATATTAAAGAAACCCCAGAACTCTTTGATTCAACAGATGCGCTTTCTATTGCACTTTGTTATTGTTTTTCTCGTGGCAAATCGAAAAGCACCAGCAAGAATTGGAAAGAATACATAAAAGACAACCCTGATAAATTGATGTAATATATTCATCTTTTTTAAAAAATAATAAATATATTATATATCTATAATAATAAACCCAAATTGTAAAATCAAGATTTCTTGTGGTTTAAGATCAATGAAAGTAGTCGAAATGCATGTCATATTAAGCGAAGTAAAATATCCAGTTATTAAATATAATTCAATTTTTTATCTTTCTTTAATCTTCTTTTTTCCAAAATTTCTTAGAAAATAAATACACTAAACTGTAACTTTTTTGCACCTTTGATGTGTTGTTTAGCTGATATTAAATACAAAAATAAAAAAAAATTATTATTTTTGTAAATATAAACTATATAAAAGCAAATTTATGTTTATCTTAATCCTATTTTCTTTTTTCCTTCAATCCCAAGATGTTATCAAATATCCTGAAATGCCTCCTATTAATAACCCTGAATTATTGCAAAGATTTAAACAAAAAGAGCAACCGCAACTTCTTGACTAAAACTATTGGGACGATGACAGAATTTTATTCTCGACTTATTTCGGTGGGTCGGGTTATGACTGCATTAATGACGGTAATTTCGATAGTCAAGGGAATTTTATTCAAGTAGGATACACTGGAAGCCCTGATTTACCTATCGTAGGAAATGCTTTCCAAAAAGAAAAAAACTTAAACCACGATATGTTTATTGTGAAATGGAACCCAGAAGGCGATGTTATTTGGTCAACTTTCCTTGGTGGGTCAGGGTCTGATGTTTTATATTCTGTAGCGATTGATAAAAATGATGATATAATTGTTGCTGGTAGAACGGAGTCCAATGATATAATAGTTTCAGATGATGCAAGTCAAAAAGATTACAAAGGCGCAAGCGATTTTTATCTTGCAAAATTCACAACTGATGGAGAATATGTTTGGTCAACCTTTTGGGGTGGCAATATAGCAGAAATTCAATGCCGAATGGTGATTGACGAAACAGGAAATATTTATCTTGGTGGGACAACAAGCTCTACCGGCAAAAACACACTTAAAATATAATACTTCCTACTAATGAAGATGCAATTTATACTGAAGTTGGAAAACCAAGTACAGATGAAGAAACATATTATACTACTTATATTTCAAAGTTTACACAAGATGGAAAATATATATGGGGAACATATTTTGGAAATAGAGGAGATGTAAGTGAGGTATTAACTGGTTTAGATGTTTTTGAAGATGAAGTAGCATTTTCTTGGGATTTATGGGGATATAGAGCAACTAAAGATGGAAATCATATATTTGCAATAGTAACCGAAGATGCAGAACAAAAAGAAGGAATCACAATTGAAGGGCAATGGAATAATACTGGCTGGCAAACACAAGTATTCAAAATTGATACTGCCGGGACTACGCTTAAGTATGGGACTTTTTATTCGGGAGATAATAATTTAAGCTATAAAGTTAAATATGATATAGATAGAAATTTAATATTAAATGTTGGAGCATTAAGAGAAAAACCAAGAAAAGATTCAGTTTTTAAAAGAACTGGGCATTTAGTATTTGTAAAGTATAATAGAAACAATGAATTAGAATGGGATTTTGGTTTTGGTTGTTTTGATGATAGCTTAATTGATTATGACTTCGACATTGATGAAAATAATGTTTTATGGACTGCGGGTAGAACAAGTTGTAAAAATATAGAAAAAGGTAAAAATCCATTTACTACTGATAGGGATACTAGCGGTGGTCCTACAGGTTTTATTTTTATTTTAGATTTGCATTATTTTAAACATTGGTATTCATATTATGATTTAGGTGGTCGTGATAATAATGATATAAGTGTGAAAAATAATATCTTAAACACGTTCGGTGCAACTGGTAGTTTAAGGACAAAACCAGGTGGACTTTTCAATAATCGTACAACTATTGGTTTTTTTATTTCTATTGATTTGAATGATGTTATAAATTATATAAATCCAACAGATTCTATCGACCCAATTGATACTTTAGACCCTAATAATGATATTATATTTTTTCCAAACCCTGTAAATGATATTATTTATCTTGGAAAGATAGATAGTATTAATTCAATAAAAATTTTAGATTTAGTAGGAAAGGAATTTTTAAATATAACTGATATTAAAAACAAAGAAATAAATGTATCTAACCTTAGTATAGGTGTTTATTTTTTAATTATAAATGAAAAAAAAGTTTTTAAATTTATTAAAAGGTAGAGTATTATGAGAGTAATATTAATTCTAATAATCATCTTATTAAGTGGGATTTCAATATTAAATGCACAAATATTAAATAAAACATATAAATAACAAAAATAAAAAATGCACATTTTTGCAAATTTCGCCAAAAAATAGTGTAAAATCGAGTGCTAAATAATCCCAAATACAATAAGCAAAAGTTAATATTTCGCAAAAAATGAATACTAAAAATTCAATAATGTAAAAAAAAAGACACGATAAAACGTGTCTTTATATAATTAGAAGTACTTAAAAAAAAAAATAATACTCATTTTTTTCCGCTTGTTTCAATTTCTTTAATTAAACGTGCTACTTCAGTTTGAAGTCCATCATCGTTTCCGTTTAATTCCATATACTTATCAAAATCCTTCAAAGCAGCGTCATTGTAACCAAGTATCTTATTAGTGATTGCTCTTCCATAATACGCAAGACCATAATCTGGCTGCAATTGAATTGATTTTGTATAATCAGTTAGAGCATTCTGATAATTTTCTAAGTAATAATAAGCGTTTGCTCTTGCATAAAATGCTTCAGGAAACTCATTACTAATCGCTAATGCTTTATCATAATTAGTGATTGCTTCTTTAAATTTCGAGTTATTCAAATCACAAATCCCTTTTGCGTAGTGCGCTTCAAAATAATTCTTATCAATTTGCAAAGCTTTATTAAAATCTGCAATCGCTTCATTTATTTGTTTAGAATAAAAATAAGCCAACCCACGACCATAAAAAGCTGGAGCATAAGTATCATTATTTTCGATTGATTTTGTATAATTTTCAATTGCCGTTTTATAATCTTGTGATTGAATAGCATTGAAAGCTGCTTTAATAAAGCCCTCGCTTGTTTGAGAATATGCTGTTGTAACCAAAAAAATTAGTGATATTAATATATATTTTTTCATTTTTGCCTCATTTTTTAATTTTATAATTCACAATTTAAGTGTTTCTTTCTTAAATTGCATTTTAATTTTCCCAAATTTAAAAAAAAAATATTAAATATAGATGAGAAATAAATATTCTTGCGTAATTGGTTTAGAAGTTCACACCCAATTACTAACAAATAGTAAGGCATTTTCTGGAAGTTCCACTAATTTTGGAGATAATCCAAATCATAATACTGACCCAGTAACACTCGGACTTCCTGGCGCTTTACCATTTTTAAATAAAAAATTAGTTGAATATGCAATTAAAGTTGGTTTAGCAACAAACTGTAATATTAGAGAAATAAATAGATTTGACAGGAAAAATTATTTTTATCCAGATTTACCAAAGGGCTATCAAATTTCTCAACACGAAGGTCCAATTTGTTATGATGGTTTTGTAGAAATTGAGTTAAATGGCGAAAAAAAGAAAATTGGAATAACTCGTATTCACATGGAAGAAGACTCAGGAAAGTCAATTCACGATTTAGATATAGACACACTGCTCGATTTCAATAGGGCAGGAGTTGCCTTAATTGAAATAGTTACAGAACCAGTAATTCGTTCTTCTGCCGAGGCATACCAGTACCTAATGCAATTAAAACAAATACTGCTTTATACAGGCGTAAGTAGCGGTAATATGGAAGAAGGAGCATTAAGATGTGATGCCAACGTGTCCGTTATGCCAGTTGGTTCTGAAGTATTTGGAACTAAAACTGAAGTGAAAAACTTAAACTCTTTCAGAAACGTAGAAAAAGCAATAGAATTTGAAATAAACAGACAAATAGAACTTATTGAATCAGGTGGAAAAGTTCTTCAAGAAACAAGAATGTGGGATGGAGCAAAAAACATAACTGTTGCTATGAGAACCAAAGAAACCGCAAGGGATTACCGTTATTTCCCTGAGGCAGATTTACCAATGGTTAAAGTAACATCTGAAATGATTGAAAAAATCAAATCAGAACTTCCAGAAATGCCTCTTGAGAGAAAATATCGCATTCATAACGACTATGATATTCCTCTTTATGATGCTGGCGTTTTAGTGGAAGAAATAGAATTAGCTAATTATTACGAAAAAACCTGCTCACTTCTGCAAGATAAAAGCCCAAAGACTTATAAATTAGTAAGTAATTGGATAATGACAGAAGTATTGAGATTAAAATCTGAAAAAGATTTACCAATTTTTGAGCTTGGAATATCTGAAAGTCAAATTGCTGAAATAGTAGATTTAGTAAATACTGGAACTATTTCAAATCAAATTGCAAAAGATATTTTCCCAGAAGTAATAGAAAAAAGCAAATCACCCAAAATAATCGTAGAAGAAAAGGGCTTAGTTCAAGTAAGCGATTCTGGACTAATTGAATCACTTGCAAAAAAATTAGTTGACGATAATCCTGATGAAGTTGAAAAATTTAAACAAGGAAAAGATAGAGTTCTCGGATTTTTTGTTGGTCAAATTATGAAAGGAACCAAAGGAAAAGCAAATCCTCAAATGGTTTCTGATATTGTTAAAAAATATTTGGAAATGTAAAATGAAAAACATAATATTAATTTTTGTAATATCCTTATTCATCTCCTCATGTGGAGATGACGAAACAACTTATAGAAACTCACTTTGGGAAGGTGCAAATGGTATAATTAAGCCAGACACATTATCAAATTTTATAAATATTAACCCAAATGACTTCGACTTCATATTTAGGTCATCAACCAATAATCCAAGTTTTCCAGAAAATGATGAAACTCAATTAAGATATGTTTTCGCTTCTCATTTCAAAAAAGGAAATGAATTTGGAGAGGTAAACTCTTTTAAACTAAATAATCAAGAGTTAACTTTTTACATATCATCATTCTATCCAAGTTATTTATTTATTGACCCAAACCCATTTTCATTTAATAATAATCAAATGTCAATAGAGTTTGCTGACAATAACCAAATTTATAATTATGACTTCGAAGTTGAAGATGTATTTGAGTCCCTCACAATTTCTAATAGCACATTATCTGATGATATTGAATTAAGTTTTGATAAAAAATGGGAATTTTATTCTGTTCATGCTTTTCTTTACTTCACAGAAGAATTTGATGAAAAAAAAGTACTAAGTTTAAATAAAACTTATGAGATAATTACATCTGAACAAAATAAGTTAATAATAAGTAAATCTGAAATAGAAAATGTTATATTTAATAAACTTGGTACAAGTTTAGGTTCAGTTAATAAAATAAGTTTTACAATCGTAGCCACAGATACAACTCATTTACAACTTAATGATAAAAAAGGACTTTTATACAAAAACTCAGAAAAAGTATTAAATTTTGACTATAACTTTACAAATTAATATTAATATAATACAATTCAATCAACATTTTTGTTTCTAAAACGTTTATAAACAAAACAACAAATAAAAAATATATGGTTCACGTTACAAGAAGAGTAGTATTTGCGGCATCTCATAGGTTGCATAATCCAGAATGGTCAGAAGAAAAAAATTATCAAATATTTGATAAATGCAACAGCGTTAATGGTCATGGTCATAACTATGTTATGGAAGTTACAGTTTCTGGAAAACAAGATTTTGGTTCGGGCTATTTAATTGATTTAAAGATTTTGAAGAAAATATTAAACGAAGTTATCGTCTATAAAGTTGACCATAAAAATCTAAACCTTGATGTAGAATTTCTTAAAGGTATAATTCCAACTGTAGAAAACTTAGTAGTAGCTTTCTGGGAAGAATTACAAGACAAATTCCAAGACGGGGTTAAATTATCTAAAATAAAACTATGGGAAACAGAGAATAACTCTATAGAGTATATGGGTGAACCCATTATTGTAAAAAGATTTGATGATTACATCAGGTAATGCCTAATTTTAATCACGAGGAAATTTATTGGTCTAAAAACCAAATTGTAGCCGGAGTAGATGAAGTGGGTAGGGGGTGTTTGGCAGGACCGGTAGTTAGTGCTTCAGTCATTTTAGAGTCAAGCAGTAAAAATTTAGAATTTATTTCTAAAGTAAATGATTCAAAAAAATTATCTTTAACTAAAAGAAAAGAAATTTACTCTGAAATTATATCAAATTTCACATATTCGTATGATTTCGTTGATAATAACATAATAGATGATATAAATATACTGCAAGCTTCGATTTCTTCAATGAAAAATAGCATTAAAAAATTAAGGATAAAGCCATCCCATATATTAATTGATGGGAACAGGTTTTCAAAATTTGAAATAGGATATACTTTAATAGTAAAAGGCGACAGCATTTCATACTCAATTGCAGCTGCATCTATAGTAGCAAAGGTAATAAGAGATAACTATATGTGTGATATTGCTGATAAACAATATCCAAATTACGGCTTTGCAAAACATAAGGGTTACGCTACTACCCTGCATATTGATATGATAAAAAAATATGGTATTACGCCATTACACAGAAAAACATTTTTAAATAAAATTCTTTCAAACCAAGAAAAAATGTTTTAAATTGTAAATTATTTTTAACAAATAAAATAAAGTTAAAATGAATATATTAGTTATAGAAGATAAAGATTTAGACCTTTTATTCATAAAAAAAACACTTACTTTCACAGGTGAGGAAATAAATTTGTTAAGTGCAAATACTATCAAAGATGGTCTCTCAGTAATGGACTCCGAGCAAGTTGATTGTATTCTATTAGATATGCACTTGACAGATGGTGAAAAAAATGAAGCTTTTCATAAAGTGTTTGATAAAAATCCAAATATACCGATAATCCTACTCACTGGTTCAAATGATGTAGAGTTAGGATTAGACTTAATAGATAAAGGAGCTCAAGACTTTATTAATAAAGAAGATATAAACTCAAAAGATTTAATAAAAGCTATCAAGTTTTCAATTCGTAGAATTAGAACAGAAAATGAATTAAGAGAACTAAATGCTACAAAAGATAAATTCTTTTCTATAATGGCTCATGACCTAAAGAATCCTTTATCAATTTTTGCATTAGCTACCGATACATTAGTAAAAGAATATGATAACCTTGAAAAAGAAGACTTAAATGAATATTTAATTGATTTAAAAGATAATGCACAAAATATTTATAATCTTTTAGAAAATTTATTAACTTGGTCAAGAACCCAAAGAGGTAAAATTAGTTTTAATCCTGATATTTTTGATTTGAAATTCTTAGTTGATGGTAATTTCCAACTTTATTTAACTGCCGCTATTTCTAAAAACATACATTTTGAAAACCTTGTTGGTGAAGAGGTAAGAGTTTATTCTGATTCTAACTTAGTTAATACAATTTTGAGGAATTTAATTAATAACGCCATTAAGTTTACCCCTTCTGGTGGTAAAATTTCAATTTCAGTAGAAAGTAACTTAAAAAATTATCAAATAAATATTTCTGATACAGGAATAGGAATGAGTGAACTTGCTTTAGAAAATCTATTTAGAATTGATGTTAATACAACCACTTTAGGAACTGAAAATGAAAAAGGAACTGGCTTAGGTCTTATAGTTTGCAAAGAGTTTTCAAAATTATTAGGTGGAGAAATATGGGCAATTTCAGAGTTAGGTAAAGGTTCTACTTTTAGTTTTACAATTCCTAAAAACTAATTTATTTTTGAAACGTATTATAATTTGTTATTATTAATAAAAAAGGAAAAACTTATGAAATTATTTTCTATTTTAGCGTTAGTTGTTGTTGTTTCAACATCACTATTCGTTTACTCTGATGCAATGTCCCAAAACAGCGATGAACAACTCTTAGCTACTTTAAAAACAGATAAAGGCGATATAATTATCGAATTATACGGCGATAAAACACCTTTAACTGTTGGAAATTTTATAAATCTAGCGCAGAGAGGATATTACGATGGCTTAAACTACCATAGAGTAATTGATAACTTTATGATTCAAGGCGGATGTCCTTTAGGAACAGGGACTGGTGACCCAGGATATAAATTTGAAGATGAAATAAGAGGCGACTTAAAACACACAGGACCAGGCATATTATCAATGGCAAACTCTGGACCAAACACTAACGGTAGTCAATTCTTCATCACCCACGTAAAAACTGGTTGGTTAGACGGAAAACATACAGTATTTGGAAAAGTAATTCAAGGTATTGATGTAGTAAATAAAATCAAAAAAGGTGATAATATTATCGAAGTTAAAATCACTGGTAAAATTCCAAATGAAATAAAAGAAATTCAACCAAGAATTGATGAATGGAATAAAGTAATTGACAAAAAATTCCCTGATAAATTCAAACCATCAGTAAAATTATAAAAATAATTATAAATATATTTAAATAATAAAAGAGGCAAACGCCTCTTTTTTTTTATATAAATTTTAATATATTAGCTTTTAAAACCCATTAATCATCTAAATTTTTTGGAAAGTCGAAAATCTCCAATTCTCCATTTACATCATTAATCAAGTGCCATTGTTCAATATCAAATTTAATAACCGCAAGCCCACAAGTTGGTAAATTCCCAATTCTTTCACCAGAATAGTAAGTAACTAAAGAAGTAAAATCAGGATTATGCCCAAAAAACATTACATTACTAATCGAATTATCCAAAATTGGGAGTATATTCCTAATAAATGAAGTACCACTTCCATAAATTTCTCTTTCAAAAGAATACTTATCTTTTGATAAACCAAGCGCCTCAATAAAAAACTCTGCAGTAGTTTTAGCCCTCACAGCAGTTGAGGAGTAAAGAAAATCAACATTAATATTTCTTTCTTTAAATCTTTTTGCCATAAGAGGAGCATCATTAAAACCTCTATCATTTAAAGTCCTTTCAAAGTCGCTTAAATTAGCGTCACCCCAGTCAGATTTTGCATGTCTATTTAAAATAACTCTTTTCATAAAAACCCCTGCTTAAATTTCAAACAATCAATTATAATCTATATTAATAACACTCTGAGCATCTCTGTACTTACCCAAATCGGTATAAGCTTCTGCTAATATATTTTTAAATCTATCTTTAATAGCATTTCTAATTCTCATATCAGAAATCTGCAGCCAAGCCCTTTGCTCAAAATACCTTTTCAACTTATTTACTTTTAATTGACTATTTGTAAACCTCTCAACCTCATCGAGGATTTCTAACAATTTCCCAGCTACATATTCAGAAGTATTATCATATACTGAATAGTCAATATTACTCACTAATAATTCGTATTGAGATTCGTTATACAAATCTAATTCTTCAAATTTAATGTTAATTTTTGGTTTTACAAAATTATTAATCTTATTATCGGTTAACTCATTAATATTAAACATTGTTAAAATTTCGTTTACGTTCTCATTAGTAAGGTTGGTCTGGACAAGTGATAAGAAAAATGTTAAAATATAATCATTACTTTCAGAAAAAAGTTCTTTAGATTTTAAAATTGATTTCTTAATAAATACGCCTTGGTTATAAGACCTTTGAAAATCACCAGTTCTATAGCTTTTTCGATCCCTCAATATCTGTAACGTAGATTTTGGGTTTGCAAAACCAAGTTTTTCAATCAAACCCAATGCCTGAGAAAAACCAATTTCTATATAATAATGAACTTTATCAATTTCAGCAATCTTAGATAATTCATTTAAATACTTTGTTCTACCTTGTCTGCCCAATACATTTGATAATATATTATAATTATCCATAGAATCTAAATCATACCCTGCATCAGCATAAGTATCTCTTGGCACTGAATATACCTCAATCTGATTTGTTTCTGGTAAAATAGATATAATATGATTAGCATCAGCATGTTTATAGTTCTCACCAATCCGACTATCAACACCAGTAAGAGCTATATTAATACGTTTACCTATAAATACCTTCTTTATAATTTTCTTTTCATCAGAGTCAATTAAATAAGGTATATTTAAATCAGAAGAATCAGATACATTTATTTCATAAGTATTAGTATCATAATTTACTATATTTATATCTATTAAATTGTCAAAAAAAGAAGAATCAATTTTAATATTGTTACTTTCTTTTATAAATGGGGTAAATGTATAATTATCAACACTAACCTTATTAATCGTTTCAACTTTTTTTCTTTCATTTTTAAAATAAAGCATAAAGAAAAAAGTAGTAGAAATTGCAATTCCTAACATTATAAAAGTAAAAGCTACCAACAATATAATCTTTCTTCTATTAATCTTTCTTTTCCTTTTTAAGCATTTGTATAATAGGCATACCAAGCTCTGATATTAATACTCCACCAAATAAAACGCTCGCCCCAATTATCTCAATTTCTTTTAAATATTCATTTAAAAATATAAAAGCAAACGAAGCTGCAAAAATTGGTTCTAAAGAAAAAATCAAAGCAGCTTTTACTGGAGTAGTATATCTCTGAAAGTTAGTATGGATAAACATCAACACAAAAGATGCCATCACTCCATTAAACAAAACAGATGAAATCAAATTCCAATGGAATTGAAAATGAAATTCTCTAAATTCAAAAATAAAAAAACCTAACGTAACTACAAATAACATTGACAATAATTGTAAAAAAACTAAATTTATAGTTAAATTTTTTGTAGAATTATTGTAAGTAAATTTATCTAAAAGAGGTATGAAAATAGCCCAGCAAAAAGTAGAAGCAAATGTAAAGACATCGCCCTTATTCAAATCACTAAAATCTGGCTCAGTAAATATATAAAGCCCAATAAAAGCTATGACTACGCCAATCTTTGAAAATAGTAAAATATCCCGTTTGGAAATTAACTTAAAAGTAAAAGGTGTTATCACCACTGTTAAACCAGTTATAAAAGCAGATTTTTGAATTGAAGTATATTCTAAACCTTTTGTTTGAAGTATAAACCCAATGCCAAAAATACCACCTAACAATAATCCATTTTTAAGTAAATTATTGTCTTTAAAATTTAACTTATTCCAAAAAACTGTTACACAAAGCAGCAGCGCAACCGAAAACCTTAAAATAAGATAAAAAAAAGGACCAGTAAAATCTAACCCCATTTTAATAAATAGAAAAGTTGCACCCCAAATCACTGTCATCAGAAGCAACATCAACTCTGCTTTCCATGAAGCCAAAACACCCTCGCAAATAAAAATTACAAAATTAAGGTATTTTCTGCTAATAATTGATATACAATTTTATTATAAAAAGAATACGAACAGAAAGTTCAAGTTATATTACACCAGATTTAGTTTTTAATTTAATCAGTATATATTAAACGATTCTTTCTGTTTAAAAAAAAGCATCGCTAAATATAATAGCAATGCTTTAAAACAATAAATCAATAACTAATAAAATTATATTTTAGCATCCTGATCTAATCTTTTAACAAGAGTTAAAATCGTACCCAATGCTACAAGTTCTTCTCTTTGATTGTAAACTTCAACTTGAAACTTAACAATACCAGTAATAACTTCATCATCATTTCTGCGTTCTTTTATCTGTTTTGATTTGCAAGTTAGAATCGTGTAAATTGTGTCGCCAGCATAAACCGGCATTGTAAATCTTAACTCATCTAATCCATAATTTGCTAAAACTGGACCTTTTTTTCTTTCTACGAACAGCCCAGCCGCAGCAGAAATTATAAAATATCCGTGAGCAACTCTCTGTTCAAAAATAGTTCCAGCTAGTGAAGTTACATCAGTATGCGCATAAAAATGGTCCCAAGACAAATTAGCGAAGTTTACAATGTCTCCTTCAGTAATAGTTCTTTTACCAGAAGTATAAGAATCACCAATAACTAATTCTTCAAAGTGCTTAGTAAATGGATGTCTTAAATCTTCAATTCTTTCAGAACCTGGTTGATATTCTTCAGTGATAGCAGTTAATAAATCAGGGTTAGCTTGAATTGCAGTTCGTTGCATATAATGCATTACAGACCTTATACCACCAAGTTCTTCGCCTCCACCTGCACGACCAGGTCCGCCATGAACCATGTGAGGTAGGGGAGAGCCGTGTCCTGTATTTTCTTTAGCAGAGTGGCGATTAACAAAGTGTAACCTACCGTGATATGAGGCAGTTCCAAGCGTTAAGTCCTTAGCAAATATATTATCATCTGTAAAAATTGAACCAACAAGCGAACCTTCACCTCTTTTAATAAGAGCAATTGCTTCATCAGTATTTTTATAAGGTAAAATAGTACTAACAGGACCAAATGCTTCAATGCTATGAGGAGCAGTCTTATTTAAACCATCTTCACACAATAATATTTTTGGGTGTAAGAACGCACCATTTTCTCTGGAGCCACCATTTAAATTATAATCTTCATCGCCGTAAATTAATGTAGATTCTTTTTTAAGTTCTTCAATTGCTTTTTCTACATCTGCAAGTTGATCTCTACCAGCAAGTGGTCCCATTCTTGTTCCCTCAACGCTTGGGTCACCAATAATGTTTTTAGATAATCTTGTTTTTAAAGCAGAAATAACATCTTCTGTGTATTTTTCAGGGACAATCACTCTGCGGATTGCAGTACATTTCTGTCCTGCCTTAACAGTCATCTCTCTCATAACTTCTTTAATAAAAAGGTCGAATTCCTCTGAACCAGGGGCAGAACTCTCCCCAAGAATTGAAAAATTAAGAGAATCCGCTTCCATATTAAATCTAACAGAGTTGTTAATTATATTTGGAAGTGATTTCAACTTTCTACCTGTGTAAGCAGAACCTGTAAATGTAACAACATCTTGGTGCATTACATTTTCAAGTAAATCACCAGTTGAACCACAAATCAACTGAACCGAACCCTTTGGTAAAATCCCAGAATCAACAATGTCCTTTACCATAAGTTCAGTTAGATATGCAGTTAAACTTGCTGGCTTTACAATAACAGGCATACCTGCAGCAAGTGATGGTGCAATTTTTTCTAACATTCCCCAAATAGGAAAATTAAAAGCATTTATATGCACAGCAACTCCTTGAAGTGGAGTGCAGATGTGATGACCTATAAATGTCCCCATTTTAGATATTGGCTCATAATTCCCATCAATATGGAAAGTATTATCAGTCATTTCTCTTCGGATTTTGCTTGCATAGGTAAACAAAGTCCCAATTCCGCCTTCTATATCAATCCAAGAATCAGTTCTTGTAGCACCTGTCGCTTTTGAAAGTTCATAATATTTTTCTTTTCTATCAATCAAATAAAAAGCAAGAGATTTCAACATTCTTGCTCTTTCGTGAATAGTATATTTTCTTAAATCCTGCCCAATTTTTCTACCATAATTCAACATTTCCTTATAATCTAAACCAGTAGAAGAAATCGATGCAACATAGTTTCCGTCAACAGCATTAAAGAGTTGCTGCCCATCTTCCTTACTTTCAAACCATTCGCCGTAAGCATAAGATTTTAATTTCATAATTCTCCAACATTTTTATATTTATTTTACAAAAATATGAAAAAATAAACAAAATTTATAAATATTGAATTAAAAAAATAGGGTCTGTTTAAAAAAACATCATAACTCAAAAAAACTATATTTCTGAACATTCTCATTGTTTTAATGAATAATAATAAATTAACAATTAGAAATTATAAATATTGTCTCTTCCATAAACCCACATATATTAAATTAATATTTTTATATTTTAAATTAGTTTATATTTTTTCATTTTTTTTATTTAATTTTGAGTTTTATCTAAATATAATATCAAACTAATGGCGAAAAGAATTATCAAGGAAAATGAAGTTAAAGATGATGTTTCAAAAAAAACATTAAATGAAGAGTTAAATAATAAGAATAGTAAATCAGTAAATGAAAATGAAAAAAATATAATTAGAAAACCAAAATCTAAAAAAACAACAAATAAAAAAGTTATAAAGAAACAAGTATCTCCAAAACCGGAACAGAAAGTAGAACAAAAACCAGAGCAAAAAAGCTCAACACCATCAGTAAAACCAGAAGAGAAAAAAGAAGTAAAACTAATATTAAAAAGTGAATTAGAAAAAACAAACGAATCAAAACCTCAACCATCAAAAGCGGAAGAGCCAAAACAACCTTTACCTAAAAAGAAAGCCAAAGCACCAAGAAAGAAACAAGTATCTCCAAAACCGGAACAGAAATTAGAACAAAAACCAGAGCAAAAAAGCTCAACACCATCAGTAAAAGCAGAAGAGAAAAAAGAAGTAAAACTAATATTAAAAAGTGAATTAGAAAAAACAAACGAATCAAAACCTCAACCATCAAAAGCGGAAGAGCCAAAGAAAATTAATAACTTAAGCACTAACCAAACTAGTAATAAAGTTCATCAAAAAAATGTAAGCAACACTAAAAATAACCATAATAAAAGCAACCAAAATAAAAACAGCGAAAATTATTCAAGACCTATAGTGAAAGAAAAAAAGGAAGTAAAACCAAAAATTCCGGCACTTCCTTTGAACCAAGAATTTTTAATTCCTACTTTAAAAAGAAGAGATTCTTATTTCAAAAACTTATTCAAATCAATAAATGATTTCTTAGTAAAGGATTTATACCTTGATAATGATTTAAAAATTGTAATAGGAGTTAGTGGTGGATGTGATTCTGTAGTTTTATTTGATATTCTAGCAAATTTAAGTATCGAAAATAAATATCAATTATATATAGCACATTACGACCACTCTTTAAGAAAAGAATCTTTCAAAGATATGGAATACGTTCGAGACCTAGCAAAAAAATATAATGTGAAATTCTTTACAAAAAAAGAAAATGTAAAGGATTATGCAAATAAGAAAAGTATGTCTGTAGAAGAAGCAGCAAGAGTTTTAAGATACGAATTTTTCGAAGAGATTACCGAAAAAGTAGAGGCTTCATTTCTTGCACTTGCCCACAACGCTAACGATTCTGCAGAAACATTTTTTATAAATTTATTTAGAGGTACGGGGCTTTCTGGCTTGAGTGGTATCCCCCAAAAAAGACCATTAAATAAAGATGTTACTATCATCAGACCAATAATTAATCTTTCAAGAAAAGAAGTGGAAGAATATGCAAGCAAAAGAGAATTAATATGGGTCGAGGATATCACTAATAAAATGAATATATATCTTAGAAATAAAATCAGGAATGAACTTCTACCATTTATTCAAGAAACTTTCGACAAAGATATTGTAAACTCTGTAAATAAAACTTCTAAATTAATCAATGCAGCTGATGTATTTATTTATCATAAAGTTAAAAAATATGTAACTGATGTAATTATAGAGAAAAAAACTTCTTATATTGAAATTGATTTAAGAAAGTTATTTCTTTACGATGATTTCGTAAAAGCAGAAATTGTTGGTCTTATTCTAAAAAACAATTTTGAATTTATAAATGTTACTCAAAATATATTAAAAAATATTTTAAACTTATATTATTTAGAACCTGGTGCAAACTTCCCAATTAACGATAAATTAATTGCTTACAAAGACAGAGATACTATATTTATAGCAAGAAATCAATTATTCAGAGATAAATCTGTTACAATTGATATTATTGGAGAGTTTCGCTTCGAAAACAAAATATTCAAGCTAAGTAAAGTTCCTAAAACAAAAATCAATTATGATGATGCTCCAAATATTGAATATTTCGATATGGACTATATGCCTGATAAATTAGAAATTAGACATATAAAAGATGGAGATAAATTTACTCCTCTCGGTATGACTGGAAGAATGAAAGTAAATGATTACCTAACAAACAATAAAATTCCTTTGTTGAAAAAGAAGGATATTTTAGTTTTAACCGATAGAGTTAATATTATTTGGCTTTGCGAACATAGAATTGCGGATAAATATAAAATCAATCCATTAACTAAAAAAGTTTTAAAAATTGAAATATTAGAAAAGAAATAAATTATTAGTCCTTAAAAGATAAGCTATTTTTCAATTTTATCTTTATTTTCTTATTTTGCATTTTTATTTTATAAAAAACAAAAATTGTATGAATAAAGTTAGAAAATTTCCAGATACCTTAGTTATTATTTTTTCCTTTATGATTTTATTTATTATTCTCACTTGGATAGTTCCAGCGGGTGAGTTTGATAGAGAAGTTGTGAATGGAAGAAGTGTGATTGTTCCCGGTTCTTATCATCAAGTAGAGCAAAATCCTCAATTTCTTGAATTATTTATTATGCCAATTAAAGGTTTTGAATCCGCTGCATTAATAATTGGGTTTATTCTTATTGTTGGGGGAGTGTTTAGTCTTATTAATAGAACAGGGGCTATTAATGCACTGCTTTATAAAATAATTAAACGTAGTAAGCAAAATGAAACTCTTAAAAAAATGGTTATACCATTAATAATGTTTTTCTTTTCACTGGGTGGAGCAACTTTCGGAATGGCAGAGGAAACTCTTGTATTTATTATGATTACAATACCGCTATGTATTTCATTGGGTTATGATGCAATTGTTGGAGTATGTGTGGCATTCATTGGAGCAGCAGTTGGCTTCGCAGGTGCTTTTTTTAATCCATTTACAATCGGTATTGCTCAAGGAATTGCAGAAATTGGTATTTTCACTGGTTGGGAGTATCGTCTAATTGTCTGGTTTGTATTTACTTCTGTTGCAATAATTTATGTGAGTAGATATGCTAATAAAATAGTAAAAGACCCAATCAAGAGTTTAGTAGGGGATATTGAATATGATGAGAGAGTTATGTCTTTTGATGAATCAGACTTACATCTAACAACTAAAAGAAAAGTAATATTATCATTATTAGTATTCTCACTTTTTTTACTTGTTATTGGTGTTCAGGAGCAAGCCCTAATTTTTGATTGGCTCTCAAAATGGTATATCCACGAGTTAAGTGCTTTATTTCTTGCTCTTGGTATTATTTCTGGCTTAATTTATGGAATATCTCCTTCAAAAATGGTTTCTTATTTTAGTGAAGGAGCTAGAGAAATGGCTATGCCTGCTTTGATTGTTGGATTTGCAAAAGCAATTGTAATTATTGGTGAAGAAGGTAAAATAATTGATACAATTCTATATAGTGTTTCAAGTTTGGGAGAAAACTTGCCTAATTATGTATCAGTTCAATTAATGTTTTTGGTGCAATCAGGAATTAACTTCTTTGTACCCTCTGGGTCGGGGCAAGCCGCTCTGACGATGCCATTGATGTCGCCATTGAGCGATATTCTTGGAATTAGCCGACAAACTGCAGTTCTTGCATATCAGTTTGGGGACGGTATAACTAATATGATAATACCCACAAGTGCCGTGCTTATGGGAGTTTTGCAAATAGCTAAAATTCCTTATGATAAATGGTTCAAATTTATTTTACCATTAGTCGTCATATTAACTGTTATTGCAATGATTTTACTAATTATTCCAGTTATATTTTTTAAATGGCAATAAAATAATATTTAAAGGAAAGATGAGCAAACTTAAAGATGAATACGTTTTACTTTATGATGGATATTGTCCAACTTGTAATTGGTCGGTAAATTTTATTATTGAAAAAGATAAAAAAGAACAAACAATGAAATTTGCCTCATTAGATAGTGAATTTGCTGAAATAATTATGAAGTCCGACACAAGTTTAAGAAATATAGATTCGGTAATTATTTTTGGGAAAAAATCCGGTAGAATATGGATAAAATCTGATGCTTTTCTTCAAGTATTGAACTATCTTGGTGGCTCATATAAATTCTTCTTAGTATTCAAGATTATTCCAAGATTTGTTAGAGATATTTTTTATGATTTATTTGCAAAAAACAGATATAGATTTACTGGAAAATATGAAGTTTGTATGATTCCTGATAAACAAACAATTGATAGAACAATAGAGTTTCAAAAATAATATAAAATAACATTAACAATTATTATTATAAAAATTATATTTAAGTTTATATCTTAAGTTTCGTAAAAATTTGTTTATTCCAATAAATTTATATTTATAAACAATTAGTGGAAAACTTTCTCTTGAGTGGAAAAATAGTGTTTGGTATTTAATTTTGCATAGGTTCATATTTTCATTTGAAAATTTTTGTAAAATTAATATAATTTAGGCGTTGTGAAAACATAACACTTAAATTAAGAATTTTTCTATAATTATATTATCAACAATATTATTCTCTTGTAAAGAGGTAGCATCGGTTAGGAGTGGTAATGGAATTAGGGTTACTAATTCGACTACTTTCTCAAATCCATATGATAGTGTTGGAGTTGAACACAATTCCTTGTTGATATCATTATAAATACCTTAATCTTTATGATAATTGAAAGATTTAAAACAAATCCTAAAAAACTCCTTATTATTGATGGTGTTGGGGCAATTATCTCTGCATTTTTACTAGGAGTGGTATTAGTTAAATTTGAGAATATTTTTGGAATACCAAAACAAACGCTATATATACTTGCCTCATTACCAGTTTTGTTTGCAATTTATGATTTATATGCTTTTAAACAAGAAAATAATAAGATATATATGTTTATAAAAAACATTGCCTTACTAAATATTCTATATTGTTTTATATTAATTGGATTTGCATTTTATCATATAGAAACAATCAAATTCTTTGGTTGGATTTATATAATAGTTGAGATTTTTATAGTAGCAATTCTTGCAAGTATTGAACTTAAAATATCGAGGTTTTAAATTAAAGAATAGATTCGATTGTATAATAGTTTAATTTCAAATTGTCCATATTAAAAAATAATTAACTCGCATTTAATAAATTAACCTTAATTTTGCGGTTTGAATTTTTAATTAATATGAAATAATGCTCTCAAAGAAACAAAAATATCACTTTATAAACAATCTAAAACTTGCATATCCTGTTGCTTTATCTCAACTTGGTCACATGCTCACAGCCCTTGCTGATACATTAATGATTGGTTGGTTAGGTGCTTTACCCCTTGCTGCAGTTGCATTTGGTCATTCAATCTTTTCAATGTTTTTTATAATTGGAATAGGGCTTGCAACAGGACTTACACCTCTTGTTGGTAAAGCAAATGGGCTAAGAAATCAAGAAGAATGTAGTAACTTGTTATCAAACGGTATAGTTGCTAATACTTTATATGCCATTATATTAATGGTGTTTTTATATTTAATAATAGGTATATTTGTTTTCTTAGGACAAGACCCAGAAGTAGTAATATTATCAATGGATTATTACCTTGTAATGATTTGGTCATTACTTCCATTTATGCTTTTTCTTGCATTTAAGCAATTCCTTGAAGGTCTTCGCTTAACAAAACCTGGAATGATTGTTACAATAATAGCAAATGTAATTAATGTAATATTAAATTATATTTTAATATTTGGAAAATTAGGATTTCCTGAAATGGGAGTTGCCGGTGCGGCTTGGGCAACATTTATTGCACGCGTTTTAATGCTTGTATTGATACTTTTATTGATGCTAAAAACAGAAAAGTTAAAAACATATTTGAAAGATTTGAATTTTATAAAAGTAAAATTCCAAAAGTTAAAAGAAATAACAAAGATGGGACTTCCAATTGGAATGCAATTCGCAATGGAAGTATCCGCCTTTTCTGTTGGTTCTATAATAGTAGGAACAATATCAGCCGAAGCCCTTGCAGCACATCAAATCGCATTAAATCTTGCCGCAACAACATTTATGATGGCTGGTGGAATTGGAACTGCAGCAACAATTTCACTATCAAACTTTCTTGGTATGGGATTAAAACGTGAAATAAGAAATTCTGGATTTATGTCAGTGTATATGGTACTTGGTTTTATGTCAATATCTGCGATATTTTTCATCGTATTTAATGAATTTTTACCTTCATTATATATTGATAATCCTGAAGTGCTATCAATAGCAACAGTATTAATGATAGTTGCTGGTTTTTTTCAACTATCAGATGGTCTTCAGGTAGTAATACTTGGTGCATTAAGAGGAATACACGATGTTAAAATTCCTACAATTATAACATCAATAAGTTATTGGGTAATGACTATACCTCTAGGATATATTTTAGTTAATTATTACAACTATGGCGCTATTGGCGTATGGTATGGATACTTGATAGGACTTACTTTCACAGCTCTCACACTTACATATAGATTTCATTTATTAACCAAAAAGATTATTGTTGAAAAGTAACATAATAAATTGTATTTAAAAAGGATAAGAAATAATAAAATTTTAAATTATCTCTCAAATAATATAAATAAATAATAATATTTTATAATCAATAATTTTTTTACATTAAAAACTCTTTTTTTTATTAAACTTTTGTTAATTTTGTAGTTTAAAAATTGTTAATTTAATTTTGGTTTAAGCGTGCTAAATCCTAATTCTGCTTTTGAAGACGAGTTATACTTTCAATTTCTTAGAGACCCAAATTCTGTAAGCCCTGCTTGGCGTGAATATTTTGAGAAAATAAATAACGTAAGTGTTTCTCCTATTGAAGATAGGAGTAACAGTTATGATAATATTTATATTAATAATGAAAAAAACAATAATAAACCTAATAATAATAAATCCAATATCCAATCTGATGAAATTCTTGACGATGGTTATAGATTATTATCAGGTGAAGAATTTGAAACTTTTACAAATATCTCAGCTAAAATAGCTGAAAACATGCAAGAAAGTTTAAGAGTTCCAACTGCAACATCCATTAGGACTATGCCAGTTAAAGCCTTAGACGAAAATAGAAGAATAATTAATAAATATCTTATTAGTCAAAGAAAATCTAAAATATCTTTTACTCACTTAATACTTTGGGCTTTAGTTAAAACTTTGCAAAAATTCCCTCAATTAAATGACGGTTTTGCCTATGTTGATAATAAACCAATGAGAATTAAAAGAAAAGGTATTAATGTCGGACTTGCAGTTGACTTAGTAAGAAAAGATGGTTCTAGATTACTTCTGGTACCCAATATAAAAAATGCAGAGAAACTGCATTTTGCTGAGTTTGTTGAAAAATTTGACGACTTAGTAGTCAGAGCCAGAAATAGCAAATTAACTTTAGACGAACTCGAGGGAACAACCATTACTTTAACTAATCCTGGAATGATAGGAACAACTGCATCAGTTCCAAGATTAATGAAACATCAAGGATTAATAATAGCAACAGGAGCAATCGATTATCCTATTGAGTTTCAATCAGTAAGACCCGAAGTTTTAACTACCTTAGCAATTTCGAAAGTTGTTACAATCACTAACACTTATGACCATAGAATCATTCAAGGAGCTGAGTCAGCTGAATTTTTAGCTTACTTACATAAATTATTAATAGGTGAAAATAGATTTTATGACCAAATATTTGCAAGTTTAAAAATACCTTTCGAACCTGTAAGATGGTCTATCGATGTTTCAGTAAGAAAATATGGATTAGATAATACAAGAACAAGAGTAGAAAAAGGCGCTCATGTTGTTCAGATGATAAATGCCTATCGAGTAAGAGGTCATTTGTTAGCATCTATTAATCCACTCGGGAACGATTCATATTATTATGCAGAATTAGATCCTGCTTACTATGGTTTTACAATTTGGGATTTAGATAGAGATTTCCCTGCTTCTGCTTCATGGGAAGAACCAAGTTACCCGTTACGAGATATAATAGAAAGACTTAGAGAAACATATTGCGGAACAATTGGAATTGAATTTATGCATATTCAAGACCAAAGCAAGAAAAACTGGGTTAAAAAATGGTTTGAGCTCGGACTTGGTAAAATAAACTTTGACAAACAAAATCGTCTAGACATTTTAAGCAAATTAATTGAAGCTGAGCAATTTGAAAATTTCTTACACAAAAAATTTATCGGACACAAAAGATTCTCTCTCGAAGGTAGTGAGTCAGTTATCGTATTATTAGATAAAATATTAGACGAAGCCGCTGATTCAGACTCAGAAAATGTTGTTCTTGGAATGGCACATAGAGGAAGACTTAATATTCTTGTAAATAATATAGGTAAAGATGTTACTAAAATCTTTAATGAATTTGATGGAGATATTGATACCAACTACTACCATGGAACAGGTGATGTTAAATATCACTTAGGTCAAACAGGTAATCACATTAATTCTAACAATAAAAAAGTTACAGTTCACCTTGCTCCAAATCCTTCACACCTTGAAATAATAAATCCTGTTGTTCTTGGTATGGCTAGAGCATTAAGAGAACAAGATATGGCAACTGGTTATGATAAAGTTTTACCAATTTTAATTCATGGTGATGCAGCTTATGCAGGTCAAGGTATTGTCCAAGAAGTATTAAACTTTGTAAATCTAAATGGATATACAACTGGTGGAACAATTCATATAATAATTAATAATCAAATTGGATTTACTACTACTGCAGAATCTGGTCGTTCTACCACTTATGCAACTGATGTTAGTAAAATGAGCCAATGTCCTATACTCCACGTTAATGGAGATGACCCTGAAGCTGTTGTTCAAGCTGGTAAATTTGCTTATGAATACAGACAAAAATACTCATCAGATGTAATAATAGATCTTCTAAGTTATAGAAAGTATGGACATAATGAAGGAGATGAACCATCTTATACTCAACCATTACTTTATAAAAAAATAAGACAAATGACACCTGTTCGCGAAAGTTATATGAATGAACTTGTTAAAAATGGACTTATTTCTCAAGATGAAGCAGATACTGCATTAAATGAGTATAACAATAAATTAGACGAAGCATTTGAAAGCAGAAAAGTAAAAGCTCCTGATCCAACCAAAATACCAGAAAGTAAGATTGGGCATACATTTAAAAACTACATTACCTCAGTTAGTAAAGATGTTATTCAACGTTTAACAAATGCAATAACTTTTGTTCCTGAGGGCTTTAATGCGAATCCTAAAGTTCTTAGTGGATTAAAACAAAGAAGGCAAATGGTTGATAGTAGCGAACCTAAAATTGATTGGGCAATGGGTGAAGCATTGGCTTTTGGTTCATTACTTTTAGAAAATCACCCTATAAGATTATCAGGTGAAGATAGTAGAAGAGGAACTTTTAGCCAAAGGCACGCTGTTTTAACAGATTATATTCACGAAGGTGATTATGTACCATTAAATCATATTCAAAATAATCAATCTAAAATTCAAATTTATGATAGTCCGCTTTCAGAATTAGCTGTACTCGGATTTGATTATGGTTATTCTATTTATTCACCCAACACTCTAACTTTATGGGAAGCACAATTTGGTGATTTTTCTAATATGGCGCAACCAATTATAGATCAGTTTTTAAGTTGTGGTGAAGTAAAATGGAAACAAACATCTAATTTAGTAATGTTGCTACCTCATGGACATGACGGTCAAGGACCCGAACATTCCTCTGGAAGAATTGAAAGATATTTACAATTATGTGCTGATGAAAATATGATTGTTGCTAATTTCACAACTCCTAGTCAATATTTTCATGCATTACGCAGACAATTAAAAATGAATTTTCAAACTCCTATGATAGTCTTTACACCTAAAAGTATGTTAAGACATCCAGAAGCAGTTTCTGCAGTTTCTGATTTTACTGATAGTTCATTTAATACAATAATAGATGATGCAACTACTAATAAATCTAATATTGAAAAAGTATTAATTTGTTCTGGCAAAATTTATTACGAATTACTTTCTAAATTAAGAGAATCCGGAAAAACTAATATTGCAATTTTAAGATTAGAACAAATTTATCCATTTGATAATGAGTTAATGATTCAAATATTAAATTCTTATAGCAATGCAAAAAGAGTTTCATGGGTACAAGAAGAACCAAAAAATCAGGGAGCTTGGTCATTTGTATGTCCACTTCTGCAAGATATTATTGGTTTTGAAAAGCTATCATATATTGGTAGAAATGCATCAGCTTCAACGGCTACTGGTTCAGCAAAAATTCACGCTAAAGAACAAAATCAGATTTTAGAAACAGCTATAAATGAATAAATTTAGCATCATAATAATTTAAAAGGTTAAGTATTGTATAATGCTTGACCTTTTTTTGTTTTTTTATAAATAGGGGATAAATGAGCGACGAAATAAAACATGAGTGTGGAATTGCATTTTTACGATTAAAAAAACCAATTTCTTATTATAAAAATAAATATGGCTCTCATTTCTGGGCATTGAATAAAATCTATTTGCTTATGGAAAAGCAACACAATAGGGGACAAGATGGTGCAGGGCTTGTTTCAATAAAGTTTAATCCAAAACCAGGTACTGAATTTTTTTTTAGAGAAAGAAGTATTGATCCAAGACCTATAGTAAGCATATTTAAAAATGTTCAGCGCAGTATAAATGAAGCAAGAGATTTTGCTAAAGAACTTCAACACGACGAACAATGGATTGAAGATTATCTTCCTTTTGTTGGTAATATATATTTAGGTCACTTAAGATATGGTACTTATGGTAAGAATTCCATTCATCAATGTCATCCTTTTATTAGAAAAAATAACTGGATTCACCGGAATCTAATCACAGCCGGAAACTTTAATATGACTAATGTTGATGAGTTATTCAATCAATTAATTAGTCTGGGACAACATCCAAGAGAAAAAGCAGATACTTTAACAATTCTTGAACGTATTGGCCATTTTCTTGATGAAGATGTAAATGAAATTTATTTCAAATTGAAAGAACAAGGTTTTTCTAAAAAATCCGCTTCTTCTCAAATTGAAAAAATGTTAAACATAAAAAGAATATTAAAACGCTCTGCAAAAAAATGGGATGGTGGTTATGCTATGGTTGGAATATTTGGCCATGGTGATGCGTTTGTTTTAAGAGATCCAAATGGTATAAGACCTGCATTCTATTATGAAAATGATGAAATTATTACAGTTACATCAGAAAGACCTGTAATTCAAACTGTTTTTAATGTTAATTTAGATGAAATAAAAGAAATTGAACCTGGCTGCGCATTAATAATCAAGAAAAATGGTAGTTCAAAAATGGAACGAATCAAACCAGCCAAAGAAAAACTATCTTGTTCATTTGAAAGAATATATTTTTCAAGAGGAAGTGATAAAGATATATACAGAGAGCGAATTGAACTTGGAAAAAATGTAGTTCCTAAAGTGTTAGAGGCAATAGACTATGACTTAGATAACTCAGTATTTTCATTTGTTCCAAATACAGCAGAAAATGCTTATTATGGATTAATTAAAGGTTTAGAAGATTATCATAATAAAATGAAAATCAACCAAATCAAAAATGTAGTTCTAAAAGGAGATGATAATGAGCTTGAAGAATTACTAAGTAAAAGAGTAAAAATTGAAAAAATTGCTATCAAAGACGTTAAATTAAGAACTTTTATCACTGAAGATAATGAAAGAGATGAACTTGTAGAACATGTTTATGATATAACTTATGGAACTGTAAATGATAAAGATAATTTAGTTATAATCGATGATAGTATTGTAAGAGGAACTACATTAAAGAAATCAATTATAAAAATTTTAGATAGATTAAAACCAAAAAGAATCGTTGTTGTTTCATCAGCTCCACAAATTCGTTATCCGGACTGTTATGGTATCGATATGGCTAAACTTGGAGATTTTATTGCATTTAGAGCTGCAATTGAACTTCTAAAAGAGAGAAATCTAGGTCATATTATTGATAATGTTTATGAAAAATGTTTAATGCAAATTGGTTTAATTGACGAGAAAGTTGTTAATTACGTAAAAGAAATTTACGAACCATTTACTGATGAAGAAATATCAAATAAAATTTCTGAATTAGTTAAAGATCCAATTGTAAATGCAGAAATTAAATTAGTTTATCAAAGTATAGAAGGCTTGCATAAATCAGTTCCTAATCATTTAGGTGATTGGTATTTCTCCGGTAACTATCCAACTCCTGGAGGAAACAGAGTAGTCAATAAATCATTTATTAACTACTATGAAGGTAAAAATCAAAGAGCATATTAAAAATTTTTTATTGCTTTTTAAAAACTTTTTGTTAATTTTCTTTTAATTAATTTTGGATATAAAAAAGATGTCCTTTTTCAACACAAATAGATTTATTACATTAGAGCATTATATTTCTTATGAGAAAGATAAACACCCAGGTGCAACAGGTGAGTTTACTTATTTACTTCACGATCTAGCTCTTGCAATCCGAATTATATCGCGAGAAGTTCGAAGAGCTGGTTTGAATGACATAATAGGAATGTCTGGGGATACTAATGTACATGGCGAACAAGTAAAAAAACTAGATGTTTATGCTAATGAAGTAATTATCAAATCAATGGACCACGGGGGGCATTTATGTGTAATGGCTTCAGAGGAAAATGAGAATCCAATTCAGATTCCAGATAATTTTGAAAAAGGTAAATATGTATTAGTTTTTGATCCTCTTGATGGCTCATCAAATATAGATATTAACGTAACCATCGGAACTATTTTCGGACTTTATAAAAGAGATGATGATACAGATATAAATGAAACAGAATCTCTTAACTCACTTTTAATTCAACCTGGTTACAAACAAGTAGCAGCAGGATATGCTCTTTACGGTAGTAGTACGGTTTTTGTTTATACAACAGGGCAAGGAGTAAATATGTTTACTTATGACCCAACAATAGGGGAGTTTATACTTTTTCATGAAAATGTAAAAATCCCACAAAAATCTGCATATTACAGTATAAATGAAGGGTATTTTAATTTATATTCTAAAGAAATTCAACAGTATCTACGTTATATTAAACAAGACGACAAACAAAAAGCAATGCCATATAAATTAAGGTATATCGGCACAGGGGTTGCAGATTTTCATAGAACTCTCTTTTATGGTGGAATATTTATGTATCCAGCTGATAGTAAAAACCCTAATGGTAAACTTAGATTAGTTTATGAAGCTAACCCATTAGCTATGCTTGCAGAACAAGCTGGAGGAAGAGCATCTGATGGAAAAAGTAGAATTTTAAATTTAAAACCTAAGTCAATTCACGAAAGAGTTCCTCTTTTTGTTGGCAGTAAAGAAAATGTTTTAGAAATAGAGAAATTTCTTAATGGTGAAATGACGTTTGAGTAAGAATATTAAGAATAACTAATTAATTAATTTTATAGATTAAATCAATTTAATAATAAATAATTTAGGTTTTTATCAAAAGATTTCAATTTTTATTGAAATTATCCAATATTATAGATTAATTAAAATTACCTAAATGTAGGAGGAATTTCCAACCACCAGGTTCACCACCACTAAACCTTGTAGGGTCGAAACCATAACCATAACTAACACCAATCACACCGATTGGATTCATAAACATTTGAAGACCTACACCTGCAGAGCGATTCAGATTAAATGGATTTGCTTGATTGATTTCTTCCCAAACATTTCCTGCCTCTCCAAAACCATAAACAAATATTGGCATTGGATTCATCGAAATTGCAAACCTTATCTCAGTTGTGAATCGTGCCATTGTTCTACCCCCATCACTGATTGCTCTATCATCATACCCACGTAATGGAGTAACTCCAAAACCATTTAGACCATTTCCACCCATTCTATAAATTTCAATAGGATTGATTGCAGATTTATCTTTAAATGAATGAATATGACCTGCCCTTGTTCCTAAATATAAAACCAACCTATCCATTTCACCAACTTTTAAAAGCGGATTATACATCTCAAGGTTTAATTCATTTTTAAAGTAATCAGTGTTGAATAATCCCAAAGCACCAAGAGCAATACTTGTATTTAATGAGAATTTAGAACCTGTAGTTGCAAAAAATTGATTATCAATACTCAAACGTGAAATAGAGCCACCAACAGTAAATTCTTGTGTAACACCATTTCTGTATAGATTTGACATTTGTCCTGCACCCATTTCCACATCATTTTCTTGTATTCTTATTGAACCATTTATTCTAAAATAGTCATCTGGCCATCTTAATCTTTTACCAATATTAATAACTCCACCAGAACGACGAAGACTCATTCCAAAATTCCAACTTGTACTAAATAAATTTGCTCCTAAAGTAATTGGTTTATCATATAACCATGGCTGAGTATAACCAATTGAAAAAGAGCGATACTGAGAAAAACCAATTTCAGCATTCATATTAAAGACCTCACCACCTCCACCTCGTAATGGTTCTGCTATAGAAAAGTTATTAAACATAAACCCAAGGGAGCCAGTAAGTCCAAATGTCCCAGCAAAACCCATCGAAGCATTAAAAGTATCTGTAGATTTTTCTTCAACCGTAAATTCTATATCTACAGCAGTATTATCACCTGCTACGGGCTTTACATCTGGTCTAAGATTTTCAGGATTGAAATAGGCAAGTGCATTTAAAGCGTTAACACTTCTAATTATTGCACTTCGATTAAAATAATCACCTGGTCTTACAAATAGTTCGCGTCTAATTACTTTATCTTTAGTTTTTCCATTTCCAAAAATAGTTACTTTTCTTACAACAGCCCTATCATTTTCAAATATATCAACCATTATATCTATTGAATCTTCGGTGATTCTTTTTTCAGATTTTCGGAAATCTACAAAAAGATAGCCAGAGTTATTATATAAAGATTTTGCATCAGTTTGTTCTTGATTAAGATTCAAATTCATATCAAATTGATTCAAATTATATACATCGCCAGTATTAAACTCCAATCTTCTTTTTAATTGTTCAGAAGTAAATACTGTATTTCCTCTAAATTCTATATTTCTTATATATACCCTTGGACCTTCAAAAACTTCAATCTGGATTTTTACTTTTTTCTCAATTTCATCATATATCAAAGTATCTTTAATATATCTTCCATCGATAAAACCTTTTTCTTTAAAGTAAAAATCTAGCATTTTCAAATCATCTATATACTCATTTTTATTAAATTTATTTGATTTCCAGAATTGAAACCAATTTCTTGTTTTGGTTTTTTTGAATGCTTTAGAGAGTTCTTTATCTGTTAATATATTATTACCAATAAAGTCTATTTGATTTATTCTATATAATTTACCTTCATCAATAGTTATTTCCATTAATTTATAATTATTGGTGTCAGTATCATAAGTATCAATTTTTACATCCGCAAAGCCCAAGCCTTCTTCGTTATATAATTTCAAGATACTTTCTTTGATTTTAAAGGTTTCATAAGGTCCAAGAATATCACCTCTAGACATTGCAATTTCTTTTTTAATTTTTGAAGTTGATACTTCTTTATTACCTTTTAATCTATATTCACTTAAACGTTCTTTTTCTTTAATTTCTACTAACAAATATACGTTTTTATCTACAACTCTTTCAGCTACAATATTAACCATTTTGAACTGCTTTCTATCCCATAAACGCTTAACAGCATTAGATATTTTCGCATCATAAGGATATTGGAATTCGTCTCCTACATTCAATCCAGAGATTGAAATAATTGTTTCATCAGTAATATACTCATTACCTTCAACAGATATACCAGCAATTTTATATTGCAAAGGAGAAGTTTGACTATATAAGTAGTTTGAAAATAAAAATAAAAATAAAATATTAAGAATTTTTAATTGCATCTACAACTTTTTTAAAATATGAATTTGAATTAGTTTTAATTTGTTCTGAAGTCTTTCCAAAACGTCTTTCTCTCTTTAAAAAATCAAAAAGAGCATCATACAAATCTTGTTTTCTGAATTTTGGCCATAATTTGTCTGAAATATAAAATTCACCATAAGCTAATTCCCAAAGTAAGAAGTTACTTAATCTGTGCTCACCACTTGTTCTAATCATCAAATCTGGGTCAGGCAAGCCATCAGTACTTAAAAATTTAGAAAATGTTTCTTCTGAAATATCTTCTGGTGATAGTTTTCCACGTCTGACATCCATTGCAATGAGCTGGACTGCTCTGACAATATCCCATCTTGCTCCATAGCTCAGGGCTAATGTTAATGTTAATCCTTCATTATCTTTAGTTATAGTTGTTGCATAATGGAGAGTGTCTTGAACGTATTTTGGTAAGGACGAAATCTTTCCTATTAAATTTATTTTAACTTGATTATTATGAAGTTCATTAATTTCTTGCTTCATAAAGCTATCTAAAAGCTTCATTAAGCCATTAACTTCTTCCGAAGGTCTTTTCCAATTTTCTAAGGAAAAAGCGTATAAAGTTAAGTATTTAATTCCTGTGTCAGAACTTGTTCTAACTATTTCTTTTACACTTTCAATGCCTTCCCTATGCCCAAACAATCTTGGAATATTTTTTAGTTTTGCCCATCTACCATTACCGTCCATAATAATAGCAATGTGTTTAGGTAAATTTTCATAAGAGCGAAGTTTCTCTTGGATAAGTTTATCTTCGTCTTTTATTTGATTATTCCAATACATTTTATTTTCCATAAAGCAAAATTAAGGTAAAATACGCAAAAATCAAAAAATGGTTCAAAAAGATAGCTTTTTTATAAAAATATTTAATTTTAATTAATGTTTTAAGAATATTTTAATACAAACTAATATAAATTTTCTTAATTTTGTTTTTTTTAAAATTAAAATTAAAAATATATGCAGTTTATAGATTTAAAGGCTCAATATGAAAAAATTAAAGATTTAGTTGATTCTAGAGTAATTAAAGTTATAGAATCAGGAGCTTATATCGGGGGACCTGAAATAACTGAGCTTGAGGAAAAACTTGCAGATTTTGCAGGGGTTAAACATTGCTTGGCTTGCTCAAATGGTACTGATGCACTTTTAATTCCATTAATGGCGTGGGATATTCAACCAGGTGATGCAGTTTTTACAACTTCTTTTACATTTATATCAAGTGGGGAAGTTGTTGCTTTACGAGGTGCTACCCCAGTATTTGTTGATATTGACCCTGATACATATAATATGTGTCCAAAGTCACTTGAAAAAACTATTCAAAAAATTATAAATGAAACTGAACTAAACCCTAAGGCAATTATACCGGTTGATTTATTTGGTTTATCAGCTGATTATGATAAAATTAATGAAATTGCAAAAAAATATAATTTAAAAGTATTAGAAGATGGAGCTCAATCTTTTGGAGGTAGCTACAAGGGCAAAAGAACTGGCTCATTTGGAGATGCAGCTGCAACATCATTCTATCCAGCCAAACCGTTAGGTGCTTACGGAGATGCAGGAGCTAGTTTTACAAATGATGATGAATTAATAGATATTTATCGTTCTATTAGGGTTCACGGGTCTGGCGTTGATAAATATGATAATGTTAGAATTGGAATAAATGGAAGAATGTCCACTATTCAGGCTGCTATATTACTTGCTAAGTTAACTTTATTTGAAGATGAACTTAAAGCAAGAGATATAATTGCTAATAACTATCACTCACTTTTAAAGGATAAGGTTATAATACCTAAAACTCCAGAGGATTATTTTTCTGCATGGGCACAATATACAGTTCAAGTGGAATCACCCGAAAAAAGAAATGAAATATTTAATAGATTTAAAGAAAATGGAATACCTTATTCTGTTTTCTACCCAATACCTCTTCACAAACAAACAGCTTATAAGGATATTTGTGTTGTAGCAGATGATATGAGTAATTCAGAATATGCGGCTGAAAGAGTGTTTTCTATTCCTATGCATCCATATTTAAAAGAGGAAGATCAGGAAAAGATATCAAGTTTAATTTATTGAATTATATTGAAAAGGAAAAATAAAAAAAAAGGATTAATTAATATTTAATTAATCCTTTTATTTATTTATTTATTAACAGACTCTTTAAGTGATTTACCTGCTGAAAATTTAACAACTTTCTTTGCAGGAATATCAATAGCGGCACCTGTTTTAGGATTTTTACCAGTTCTTGCGGCACGATCACTAACAGTGAAACTTCCGAAACCAACCAAAGCAAAGCTACCACCATTTGATAGTTCGTTTGATATTGCTGAAAATACTCCAGAAACTGCTTTTTCTGCTGATGCTTTTGTTAAGCCAGCTGATGATGCTACTGCATCTACTAAGTCAGATTTATTCATTTATAAACCCCTTTTTTGGTTTTTGAAAAAAATAACAATGCAAAATAAAAAAAATTTTTGGTAAAACAATAACTTTTTTTGTTAATTATTTAGTTTTCAATTAAACTAAAATATATTTTATAAATTTTGTTCAAATCTTTTCAGTTTTAAATTATAATATCTATTTTATGAGTATATATTTATATTTAATTAAAAAATCTACACTTTTTCAATATATTAATTTACTTATAAAATATATTAGAACCACAGTAAAAAGAGCAGCGACAAGGTCATCAAGCATAACAAATAGTCCGCCTTTTTTGTTATTAAAATATGAAATCGGATAAGGTTTCCATATATCCAAAATTCTAAAAAGTATAATTGATAAAATTAAAAAGTAAAGGTCATTTAATATAAAATCGAATAATAATATAAACCACATTCCAACAGCTTCATCGATTACAACATAAGATGGATCAAAATCGTCTTCATTTTCAATATTATTTATAATTGGAATAGAAATTAAAAATGATAATATTATAATTGTGAATATTGAAATGAAAAAAATATTATTAGGAATTAGCAAGATAATTAATGAGGATAAGGTTCCCCATGTACCTGGCATTTTTGGTAGATAACCACTAAAAAAAAATGTTGCAAATAAATATGATAAATTATACTTTCTTTTCAATTTTTAAATATTTGTTTGTTTTTAAATATGTAATCTATTAAAGTAACTAATGTATATATAGTTAAAAGTAACATTCCAAAATAAGTTAAATCAGAATAAATAAATTCATAAGAAGAATCAAAACTAATATTAAAAAGATTTGAATGAGCAACTAATTGTAGAGCTTGAACATACCCTATAAATAAAAATTGAGAAAACGTTTTCCATTTTGCCATTTTACTAGTTTTCATATTAAACGATATTTTATCTGCTTTAACCCTCATAAAAGTTGTAATAATATCACGTAATATTATTATAATCACCATCCAAACTGGTATAATATCTTGAATTGAAAACGCAACTAAGGCAGCTATTACAATTATTTTATCAGCAAGTGGATCTATAAACTGACCAAATTTTGAACTGCTATTAAACTTTCGGGCAGCAAGTCCATCAAAATAATCTGAAATTGCCCCTAAAAAATATAAAATAATAGATACACTTATTAAAGTATCATTCTCTGAAAAATACAAGAACAAGAATATCGGAACTACTATAATTCTAAAATATGTGATTATATTTGGTATTGAAAAAAACATTATAAGTTTGTGTATTCCTCTGCAATTTTTATAATTTTTATAAATGATTCACTTTTTAATGAAGCTCCTCCAATTAGTCCGCCTGAAACTTCTTTAATTTTTAAAATATCATTCGCATTTTTTTCATTCAGACTACCACCATAAATTATTGGAACACTGATTCCTTTACTTCCAAATATATCAATAAGATAATTTCTTATGACATTATGAGTTTCATTTATTTCATCATTTGATGGAGTAAGTCCGGTGCCAATTGCCCATTTTGGTTCATAGGCAACAATAATATTTTTAAACGAATCTTTGTCTATATCCAATAAACATTCCTTTAACTGACTGTTTAAAACAAAGTTGGTTTTTTGATTCTTTCTATCAATTAACTCTTCACCAATACATAAAATTACTTTTAAATTATTTTCTAAAGCAATTTTAATTTTTTGATTAACTATTTCGTTAGACTCATTAAAATATTCTCTTCTTTCAGAATGACCAATAATAACGTATTGACAATCATAAGCTTTTATCATTTCGGCAGATACTTCTCCAGTAAAAGCTCCTGATTTATTATTACTACAATTCTGAGCTGCAACAGATATAGCAGAGTTTCCTAAATTTTCAATAACATTAGAAATGTGAATATAAGGAACGCACAATATCACTTCAATATTACTATTTAATGGTTTTGTATTATTATCAATTTCTCTTGATAATTTTAATGCTTCTCGTTTATTTAAATTCATTTTCCAGTTAGCAGCTATATAGTATTTTCTCATTTTGTAATCACTCCACTTACTTTGAAAATTTTATAATTAGTTAAATCTTGATTTGATTCTAGTCCGTATCCTTCAATTATCTCTACAGGAGATTCGATTTTTACAAATTTAGTTGATAACAATAATCTTTTTTCTTCATTCCACTCTAAGAATTCAGTTTTTAGAGATGTTTCAGATTCATTAGACCAAACATAAACTTTATTATACGCATACATATTGTTGGTTTTCTCGTCTATCATTGCGGAATCAGAAGTAATATACGTTTCAACATCTTTAGACTCTTTCTTATAAAATTCAATACGAACATTATAGTATAAAAGAGTGTAGTTGAATTTTTTATATGATTTAGCCGTATCTGCTTTTAAATTTGCTTTTACGTTCACAGAGTCATAAAAATCTACGTCTGGTCTAATAACAATTAAATCAGGTAAATTATCTAATTCTTTTTCTAGGACATCTGAAGTTGCTAAATCTTTTTCAAAACAGGATACCAGAAATAAAAATAATAAAAAATGAATTTTTCTCATATTCAAAATTATGAATATAATTTTTTTATAACAACTAAATAATTATATATTTTAAAATAAATAAAGCAAAGAATTAAAAGTGGCAATATTATTTTTATGTAAATTAAGGAAATAATGATATTTGTAGCTCTATCTGCTTCTGTAATAATCTAAAATACCATCAGTTAACCAATTTGCGATTGCTTGACGATTGTTAGGATTTAAGATTCTTTGTTGGTCTCGATAATTTTGTATGTTTCCTAATTCAATAAATGTCATTACCGGGATTGTATGTCTTAAAACATATAAGTTCCTGTTAGAAACAGAACCCTCGTATCCCCTTCCTGGTTGAGCTTCATTATATTTTTTTGATATTGTATTTAACAAGGTATTTGCAATTAATTCTCCTTCGCTGCTACTCGGGGCGTGATAAAAGAATATATCAATTTGCTTATCTTTTGTAATTCTAGAGTCAACATGAATGGATATAGCATGATGATTTTTCTTTTGAGATGGGTTTGTATTGTAAAGTTCATTTACGATGCTACTTCTGTCTTTCAATCTTTGTCTTTGATCACGATTAATTTCCTTTCCACCTAAATAAAATTCATTTTTACTATTTTGTAAAAAAATATCTTCTCTTATACCATCGTTAGGATCTTGAACAATTATATAAACTTCAGCTCCATGTTTTATTAATTCTTTTGCTAATCTTAAAACCACATCATAAGCATACTCATCTTCGGATAAAGTGTGTCCATTTTTTTGAGCTTGTGCTCCTGGGTCAGGACCACCATGACCAGAGATTAAATAAAAAGCACAATCATACAGGGAGTTGTCTAGTTCTTTAACTGTTTCGTGTTTTTTTCCAAAAATTGGGTAATTTCTTTCTCTTAAAACAATTTCTTTTTTCGGAATAATTGTTTGTGTTGGATTAAAATGTAGTGGAATCCAAAGATGCTTATCAACTCTGAAATCTTGAGGTTTAATTTTTTTTCTTACTAACTCTTCATTGTACTTTTGAATCGATAAAGCATATTTATAATCATTATTCCCAATGGTAGTTCTAATAGATTTATCGTTATATATATATACTAAAATTGGTAATTTATATTGTTTACCTAAGATTAGTATAGTTTTAGTTAAGTTGTTAATCTCTTTAAAACTATTCACATTTTCATTAGTGTTTGCAATACCATATCTTTCAAAAAGAGTTATAAGCCCATCTCCAGATTTAGCTTTAACTTCTAAATAATCTTGTGAAAAAACTGAAAAGTTGAATGATATTAAGAAATATAATAGAGCCATAAATATTAATCTTCCCAATATCCCATTTTTAAAAATTTTTCTTGACGTTGATTAACAAGTTTATCAATTTTAATTTTATTAAGAGATTTGAGTTCGTTTAATATTGTTTCTTTCATAATCTTAAACATTTGTTTATGATTTTTATGAGCCCCACCAACAGGTTCCGGTATAATATCATCAATTATATTGTGCTCTTTAAGATCTGGTGCCGTTAGTTTTAATGATTCAGCAGCTTGCTCTTTAAATTCCCAACTTCTCCATAAAATTGATGAACAAGACTCAGGTGCAATAACTGAGTACCATGCGTTTTCAAGCATTAAAACTCTATCACCGACTCCAATACCTATCGCGCCGCCAGAAGCTCCTTCGCCAATTACAATTACTATAATCGGAACAGTTAATTTGCTCATAACTAGCAAGTTATCAGCTATTGCTTGGGCTTGACCTCTTTCTTCGGCTTCTATTCCAGGATATGCACCAGGTGTATCTAAAAAAGCAATGATTGGTTTATTAAACTTTTCAGCAAGTTTAAAAAGTCGTTGGGCTTTTCTATATCCTTCTGGATTAGGCATACCAAAATTTCGATATAAATTCGATTTTGTATCACGCCCTTTTTGGTGACCCACTACCATAACAGGTTGATTATCTATATTTGCCATACCACCCATAATAGCAGGGTCATCTTTAAATTTTCTATCTCCGTGAAGTTCAATAAAATCATCAAAGCAATTTTCTATATAGTTTGATGTTATTGGTCTTTCAGGATGACGAGCGATTTGAACTCTTTGCCAACGGGTTAAATTTTTATAAACTTGAAGTTTTAGGTCATCAACCTTGTTTTCTAACAAGGTTATTTGTTCTCCTAAATCAAGTTCTTCGCTCATTTCTTTCATTTCATTAATTTTATTTTCTAAGTCAATAATTGGTTTTTCAAATTCTAAAATTAAATTAGCCACGATTTACCCTTTTTTGTTGAATAAAGATTTTACAAAAATATCAAAATCTAAAGTTAGTGAATAATTATTTATATAATATTTATTTAATTCATCTTGTTCTTCTTTTGAAATATTTTCATTAAGTTCTACTAATGAAAAAATGCCCTCATTGTAATTGAATAATTTTGCTCCATTTTTTATGCCTATCAACGTTAAATCACCTTTTAAAAGTCCGAAAACTTTGGCAAATCTTCCATTTTTTAGAAATAAAAAAGCAAATCCGATAAATAACAATAGCAAAGATACAAAAATATCTACAAATCTTTTTAAAAATTTAATTCTCAACAGGTCTAATTTTGAATTATGGAATATAATATTTGAACTTAACGAATTAGAAATAGAAAACTTAAAGGTAAAATCTTTATAATTATTAATTTGAGTTATTGAGTTAATATTTTCGGAATATGATTTGAACTGTTGTTTGAAATCAATTATATCATAGTCTTCACAAAGCAAAATATTTAATTGAGTTTTTTTGTTTTTAAGAATATTATAAGTTTCATTTTTATTTTCTGAAACCGTATGTTCAATAGATTTTATTTTAAAAAAATTTGATACTTTTTGGCTTAACTCATTTTTTCCTACAATTAGGTATTCTGATAAATTTTTGGAGTTTTTATTTGCGATAAAATATTTTCTATAAAAATAATTTAAAGTTATAAAGGATATTGATGTGATAAAAAGTACAATTCTACTTAAATCAAATCCACGAATTAAATAAATAAAGAAACCAACACCCAGCATCATCATTAAACCAGAGAGAATATTTTTTCTAAAACTATAATCTCTTTCAAAATAATTTCCAGAAAGAAATTGAGATGTAATTCCAAAAATCATCAAAACTATTAAGTAAATATTATAATTTTCTTCTGGATAACCAATTGAATAACCGTACCTTATTTTATTAGCAATAGGAAATAATACTATTAATAATATAATATCAAGTATAAAAAATGCAAAATCTCTTCTATATTTTATAAAATATGACAGTACCTCTCTAACTTTTATTCCAAATTTTAAAAATAATAAGAAGAAAAAAGAAGAATTATAATGTTTTTTTACAAAAATTTGCATTGCTTCATAAAAATGTTTCACTTCATTAATGCTACTTCTTCTTGTACTTTCTCCTTTAAAATGTATGATATTAGTCTGACTAAAATAAAAAATTTTATATCCTGCTTTTTTAATTTTAAAACAAAAGTCTAAGTCTTCTCCATACATAAAATAACTTTCATCAAAGCCACCAATTTCATCAACAACATTTTTTCTAGCAAAAATAAATGCACCAATAAGTGCATCTACCTCATAGGTATCATCAATATTTTTATATGTTAAATTATATTCAGAAAAAGCTTTTACTGATGGAAATACCTTTTGAAGTCCAAATAGTTTACAAAAAGAATTCCAAGGAGTGGGGAAGGATCTTCTGCAAGGAAGTTGAAAAGTTAAGTCTCCATTCAAAACTTTACAACCTGCTGCTCCAATTGTTTCATCATTTTTGAGGAAATCATACATCTTTTGTAATGTATCTGGCTGAAGAAGTGTATCTGGATTTAGAATTAATACAAATTCACCACTTGAATTTTCAAACCCAATATTATTAGCTTTGCTAAAACCAAGATTATCATTAAGCTGAATAAATTTAACATCAGGAAATTTAGGTGATAAAAGTGGAACAGAGTTATCTTGTGAATTATTATCAACAACTATAACTTCATAAGTTAAATTAGTTTTAGATTTATATATGGATTCAATACAATTATTGAGAAAATCTCTAACATTGTAATTAACGATGACTATTGATATTTTAATTTTATCTAACAATTCTTTTTTTGTATTAGAAGAATAATATTATTTAGTTTTTAATCTAACTAATCCAAGTTTTAGTTTCCATACCATAAAAACTGCTTCCCAAATTATTTTTTTGTTCATTTTTGAAACTCCTTCAACTCTATCAACAAAAATAATAGGAATTTCTTTAATTCTGCCACCGAGTTTCCAAATCCTATAGGTCATCTCTATTTGAAACCCATAACCATTAGTTTTAACTGAAGTTAAATCAATTTTAGAAAGTAAAGATGCTCTAAAACATTTAAAACCACCCGTTGCATCTTTTATTTTCATTCCTGTAATAAACCGAGTGTACATATTTGCAAAATAACTTAAAAGCAATCGTTTTAAAGGCCAATTAATAACATTTACACCTTTGATATATCTAGAACCAAGGACTAAGTCATTATCTTTTATTGCTTCCAAAAAATTTGGAATTTCAATAGGGTCGTGAGAGAAATCAGCATCCATTTCAAATATAAAATCAAATCCTTTTTCTAAACAATATTCGAACCCTTTACAATAAGCCGTTCCCAAACCGAGTTTACCCTCTCTTTGAATAAGGTGAATTCTTTCATCTTTTAGCTTTAAATTAAGAACCAACTCACCTGTTTTGTCAGGTGAGTTGTCATCTACTACTAAAATATGTATATCTTCGACTACAGAGTGTATTTTTTCTATAAGTCTTAATATGTTTTCTTTTTCGTTGTAAGTTGGTATTACAATAATTGATTTCATTTATTAATTATTTAATGCATTTATAACATTTTCGGCAATTTCAATACTAACCCTTAATTGCGCTTCATCAGTTGAAGCTCCAATATGAGGTGTTAGACTTACGTTTTTATGAGCAATAAGTTCTGATTGTGCTTCTGTAGTTGGCTCATTAATAAATACATCAATACCAGCAGCAGCAACTTTACCAGAATTTAATGCATCTAAAAGTGCTTTTTCATCAACTACTCCACCTCGAGCACAATTTAATATAATCACTCCATCTTTCATTTGATCAAATTCATTTGATGATAAAAATGCACCTTTTTCTTTGTTAAATGGAATATGTAATGAAATAACATCAGAATTGGCAAAAAGTTCTTCTTGGGAAACCATTGGTATTCCAAGTTCATTTTCTTTTGCAAAAGGGTCGAATGCAATTACATTCATCATCAGTCCTTTTGCGCGTTTAGCTGTTTCTTTACCAATAGCACCTAATCCAATTATTCCCATAGTTTTACCAGTAGCTTCTCTACCAGCTGCAAATTCTTTTTTAGGCCAATGACCTTGCTTCATTAAAGAAGTACTAACATTTAAGAATCTATTAATTGCGAATAAATGTCCTATTGCAAGTTCGGCAACAGATATTGAAGAAGCACCAGGAGTGTTTACAACTTTTATGTCTTTTGACTTAGCATACTCAACGTCGATATTATCTAACCCAACTCCACTACGAGCAATTACCTTCAAATTAGAAACATCAATTAAATCTTTTCTTACTTGAGTAGCAGAGCGAATAATGATAGCATCATAACTTTGAATTTTAGTAAGTAGTTCATTTTGAGGGATTTTAATATTATCTACTTCATATCCCGCATCTATTAATATTTTTTCACCTTCCGGAGCGATTCCATCATTTATTAGTATTTTCATAAATAAACCTTAAATTGTATTTTTAAATTAACAAATTTAAAAAAAATATGCTAATATTTAGTCGTTTTGTTAATTATTACGTAATAAATGTTGTAATTTAAATTTTAGTAATGTTAAATAATAAAGGAATAAAATGAAATTTGTTTTAATATTGATTCCAATTTTAGTAATAAATTTATATTCATTGCAAAATCAATCATCGCAAAATCAAAATGATGAATATAAATCTAAAGCTATGAAGTTGATCAACGAAAGAGAGTTTGAAAAAGCGCATCTATATTTAGATTCTATCTATAAAATCACAAATGATGATATTTTTAGATACGAAAGAGCCGTTATATATTATCGACAAAAAATGTTTAGAGAAGCAATTGAGGTATTAGAACCACTGGTTTCTAAAACTGATGCTAAAATCGAATATTATCAATTGCTTGGCTCATGTTATGACTTTGAAGCTGAGAAATCAAAAGCGGTTGCTGTTCTTACCGAGGGCTTATTCAAATTCCAAGATCAAGGGAATTTGTATTATGAACTAGGGGTTACAAAATTAGGTATGCAAGATAGGGAAGAAGCTGCAGATTTGTGGGAAAAAGGTATATATGTTGACCCATATTATGACAAAAATTATTTTCAGTTGTTAAAGTATTATAGAAATACTGATTTTAAAATAGTTGCTTTACTCTACGGGGAAATATTTATGAACATTTCAAACGATGATAATAAAAAACAAGAAGCTAGCGGAATCATGTTTGATATATATAAAAATGTTTTTGAAGAATATAAGCTTTCTGAAATTTTAAAATTTAGTTCTTTTGTTGGAGATTTCAAAATTGATGATGCTGTAGAATATCCATTTTTATATAAATTTCAAGAAATATCGAATCAAGTAATTAAAAATATTAATTTAGATGGTGAAATAACCATAAAAATGATTAATGATTTTAGAAAAGAATTTTTAAAAGTTTGGATTGAGCAAAATAATGACCAATTTTATCCTATTGTCGTATTTGAATTTCAATCTATTTTAAAAGGTAGAAATAATTTTGAAGCATATAATTATCTTTTATTTAGTGCTGGTAATATAGATGAAATAAAAACTTACGCTGGTTCAAATAGAGAAAAAATAATTAACTTGATTAAATGGCAAGAAGCAAACAGAATTGATATAAATAGTGATAATAAATATTTTTCTCAAAAATTTAGACCTTGATTTGAAAAAATTTGTTTTAAAAAAGCAAGATAATTCTACTAAAAAATTTCAAATTGACTATAAAAGTGAGTTAAATCAAAGTCAATTAGACGCTGTTATGCATAATACAGGTGCTTCACTTGTTATTGCTGGAGCTGGTACTGGTAAAACTCGTACTATAGTTTACAGAGTTGCAAGGTTAATTGAAGATGGCACCGACCCCAATAAAATATTACTTTTGACCTTTACAAGAAAATCTGCAGAAGAAATGAAGCGAAGAGCTTCTAATTTATTAGATGGTAGATGTAATAAAATTTTTGCTGGTACATATCATTCTTTCGCTCTTAACATTCTCAGAAAATATGCCAATAAGTTAAATATTGAAAATTTTAATATTATAGATCAAAGTGATTCTGATGATACAATTAATTTAATTAGAACTAATTATCTTGCAAATAAAAAATTTAAGACCAAAAGATTTCCACAAAAATCAGTTATCTCAAAAATCATTTCAATGTCTATTAACAAACAAGAAAGTATTGAAGACATAATCTTATCTCAATATCCATATTTTATCGATGAAACTGACGATATTAAAAAGATTGCAAGCCAATATAAAGTTTTCAAAAAAAATGCAAATATTATGGATTATGATGATTTACTTTTAAATTTGCATTTTATTTTAAAAAATTATTTAGAAATTAGAAAAGAAATAGTTAATAATATCTCACATATTATGATAGATGAATATCAAGACTCTAATAGATTGCAGCACGAAATTGTAATGATGTTAGGAAATGATTCATCAAATATTATGGTAGTTGGTGATGACTCCCAATCTATATATTCATTTAGGGGAGCTGAACACCAAAATATAATTTTTTATCCAAAATCATTTTCTGAGTGTAAGATTTATAAAATTGAAGAAAATTATAGAAGTACTAATCAGATTCTAAATTTCACGAATGATATAATTAATAAATCAAATTTTTCTTATAAAAAGAGTTTGTTTTCAAATAAAGAAGATGGTGAAAAACCAATTATACTATCCACTAAAAACGAAAGACAACAATCTCTTTTTATTGTTCAACATCTATTGGAACAAAGAGAAGAAGGTAATAGTTTTAATGACACTGCGATTTTGTTTAGGTCTAACTTTCATTCATTTGATTTAGAAATTGAATTAAATAAAGCTAATATTCCTTTTAAAAAATTCGGCGGTATGAAATTCATAGAGTCATCTCATATAAAAGATTTACTGGCTTACCTTAAAGTAATTTCTAATGAAAAAGATTTAATTGCTTTAACAAGAATATTAAAATTGATTAAAGGTGTTGGCAATGCAACAATCACTAAAATCACCAACGAAGTTTCGGAAAATAAGAATATAGTAGAATGCGTTGAGTCTTTAACAAGAGTCAAAGCAAAAGAGGATATTATTATTATGCTCGGTTTTTTAAATAATATCAGAAAAACTAAAGACCAAGATTTAATAGTTATAATTACAAAATTGATTGAGTATTATACTCCAATTCTTGAAGAAATTTATGATAATGAGAATAAAAGAAAGCAAGATTTGCAAACGCTAATTTCTATTGCTGAAAGATATAAAACCTTAGAACACTTTCTTAATGATTTATCTATTGATCCTGCGATAGCCTCTGTAGAGGATATAGAAGCGGAAAATAATGAAGATGAATTTGTAACTTTATCTACTATTCACTCCGCAAAAGGATTAGAATGGAACAAAGTTATTTTAATTTGGGCATTAGATGGACGATTTCCTTCTTCAAAATCAGCAGATAATCTTGAAGACATTGAAGAGGAGCGAAGACTATTTTATGTTGCAACAACAAGATCTAAAGATTCATTATTAATAATTTATCCAACTAATATTTTCGATAGAGAAAGTGGTTTTGTATTATCTAAATACTCGAGATTTATTGATGATGCAGGTGAGGGTACTTATGATAAATATACATTAATTGAGGAAGAATGAAAAAAATATTATTTTTAACGCCTAGATTGCCTTTTCCTTTAGTAGGTGGAGATAGAATAAAACCTTATAACTTGTTAAGACACCTTGCAAAAAATAATGAGGTACATCTTGTGTCCTTTTATCAAGGTAATGATGATATAACAGAACTTTCAAATGAGTTAAAAAAATTAAATATACAATTAGATGTAGTTAGACTAAACCCACTACTAAAGGCATTACAGATATTATTAAACTTGCTTTCTGACAAACCATTAGAAATATTATATTATTATGACAATAAATTTAAAAAAATAGTAGATAAAAAAATAAGTGAATTTGATTTCGATATTTCTTTTGCATTTTTTATGAGAACGGCTGAATATCTTAAAAATAAAAATATTCCTAAGGTATTAATAGCAGAAGATTGTAGAACTATTTATCAACAAAGATCTTATAGCGAAAGCAGCTCATTTATTCAAAAGTTTGTTCGTTGGTGGGACTATAAAAAGTTAAAAAATTATGAACCTAAAATAATGACAAAATTTGATTTGGTAACTCTAGTTTCAGATTTTGATGTTGCCCAGATTAAGCTATTATCCCCTAAATCAAATGTTGGACTATTGACAAATGGCACCGAGATTAATAAATTCAAACCAGATGATAAATTTGAAAATAATGAAATTGAAAGAAGCGGACTTCTATTCTTAGGTAAATTAGACATTTGGGCTAATCAGATGATGGTTAATAAGATAGTTAAAAATATATTACCCGTGATATTAAATGAATTTCCTGATATAATTTTTTCTATTGTAGGTGCTAATCCGCCTGCAAATATTTTAAAGTTGCAAAGTAAAAATATTAAAATTTATCCAAATGTACCAGATGTAAGAACATACTACCAAAGTAATATGATATTTATACATCCACATTCGGGTGCTACTGGTATTCAAAATAAAGTGTTAGAGGCAATGTCTTGTGGTATGGCTGTTGTTACAACTCATACTGGAAATCAAGGTATAAATGCTCAAAATGGAAAAGATATAGTTTTAGCTGATGATTTGAAAGACTTTAAAGAACTTACTTTAATGCTTCTAAAGAATAAAGATAAAGCTATTGATATTGGTAAAAATGCTAGAAAACATATAATTGAAACTCATTCATGGGAATCTGTATTTATAGAGTTAGATAAAATATTAGATGAGTACGCAAAATGATAAAGTGTTTATTTTTTGACAGAGATGGGGTTATAAACAAAAGAATTATTGGATCTTATGTTACAAAGCAAGAGGAGTTCGAATTAAACGACGATATTTTAAAATTAATTGAGTTTTGTGATAAAAACAATATATTAAAAATAATAATAACAAATCAACAAGGTATTGAAAAAAAAATCATGACTGAGAATGATTTATTCAATGTACATAAATATATGAATCAATTGTTAATACAAAAATCACTTAAACCATTTAATGATATTTATTACGCAACAGAGTTAGCATCAGATAACCCAATTAAAAGAAAGCCATCACCAAAGATGATACTTGATGCTATCACTAAATATAATTTAAATCCGGATGATTGCATTATGATTGGAGATAGCAAATCAGATATAGAAGCCGCTAACAATGCAAGTATTAAATCTATTTTTTATAGTCAAGATAATTACCAACTTGCTGATATTTCAACAAATAATATTGTAAATATTATTAAATATTTAAAATCTATTTAATATAAGGTTTAAAAGTTTAAAAAATTATCCATAATTTTGTAATATTAACTTCATAAATAATATTAAAAGTATGCAATTTCAAAATTCACTTCAATTCGCTATCGATTTAGATTTTAATGACCCATTAAATGATTATAGAGATCGTTTTTATTTTCCTAAAGATAACAAAGGGAATGACACCATTTATTTTACAGGAAACTCACTTGGCTTGCAACCAAAGTCAACCAAAAATTATATAAATCAGGAACTTGATGATTGGGCAAAATTTGGAGTGGAAGGTCATGTTCATGCTAAAAACCCATGGATGCCTTACCATGAATTTGTTGCCGAAAAATTAGCAAAAGTAGTTGGAGCACTTCCAACTGAAGTTGTTGCAATGAATTCCCTTACGGTTAATTTGCATTTAATGATGGTTTCATTTTACAGACCTTTAGGTAAAAAAAGAAAAATAATTATTGCAAATAATGAATTTCCAAGTGATATTTATGCTGTAAAATCGCAACTTAAATTTCATAATTTTAGTGATGATGATCTAATTATTGCAAAAGCTAAAGATGGTAAAGATATTATATCTACAGATGAAATTATTAAAATTATTAATGAAAATAAAGATGAAATCGCTCTTTTAATGTTTGCGGGAGTTAATTATTATACGGGTCAATATTATGATATTAAAAGAATAACCGAAGAATGTCATAACCATGATATTATTGCTGGTTTTGATTTAGCTCATGCAGCTGGTAATGTTCCTGTTAAACTGCATGACTGGAATGTTGATTTTGCAGTATGGTGTTCATATAAATATCTAAATTCTGGACCTGGAGGAATTGCTGGAGCATTCGTTCATCAAAGACATAAAGACTTTAAAGGTAATAGATTTGAGGGTTGGTGGGGAACAAATAAAGAAAATAGATTTTTAATGAAACCAGATTTTGAACCAATTAGTGGTGTAGAGGCATGGCAACTTTCTAATCCTCCAATTTTTCAATTAGCCGCTCTGAATGCATCATTAGATATTTTCGAAGAAGTTGGAATTAATAATTTAAGGGTAAAATCTGAAAAACTTACTGGATTTTTAGAATTTTTGCTAAATAATCTACCAAAAGATATTATATCTGTAATAACCCCTAAAGAAGCTGCACAAAGAGGTTGCCAGTTATCAATTAAAATTAAAGATGGAAAAAAAATCTTTAATATTTTAACTGAAAAAGGAGTTGTTGCTGACTGGAGAGAACCCGATATTATAAGAGTTGCTCCGGTACCACTTTACAATTCCTATGAAGATGTATTCAAATTCTATCAAATTTTAAAAGATGAAATATAATTAAATAAGGAAATAAATATGGCTGCAACAGAATCAATTATGCTTGAATTAGGCACTAATTTACCTCAATTTGAATTAATAGATACAGTTACTGGACAACAATACAGTTCATCAAACTTAAATAAAAAGGCGAATGTTGTAATGTTTATCTGTAATCATTGCCCTTTTGTAAAGCATATCAATAAAGAACTTGCAAAATTATCCAATGATTATCTTTCTAAAGATGTTGCAATCGTTGCAATTTCTTCTAACGACGCTCAAAACTATCCTGACGATTCACCTGAAAAAATGAAATTAAATGCCTTACAAGAAGGTTTTAGATTTCCTTATCTTTATGATGAAACACAACTTGTCGCAAAATCGTTTAAAGCGGCTTGTACGCCAGATTTCTTTGTTTTTGATGAAAATCAAAAGTTAGTTTACAGAGGACAATTAGATAACTCAAGACCTAATAATGGGTTGCCAGTTACTGGTGAAGATTTAAGAATGGCAATAGATGCATTACTTAGCAATAAACTTCCTGATAATAATCAAATTCCAAGTATTGGTTGCAATATAAAATGGAAATAAAAATAAGTTTTAATCATTATCGTCATTATAGTTGTTTTGTTAACTATTGTAAAAACAACTATGAAAAAAGAAATTATTAAAGCATCTGAAAGGGGGATAACTAATTTTGGTTGGCTAAATTCTAAACATACTTTTAGTTTTGGTCAATACCAAAATTACACAAGAATGGGTTTTGGTCTTTTAAGAGTAATAAATGATGACATTGTTGCAGCAGGAGAAGGTTTTGGTACTCATCCACACTCAAATATGGAAATCATTTCAATCCCTTTAAAAGGTAATTTAGCCCACAAAGATAGCACAGGAAATGAGGAAGTGATAAGAACAGGTGATGTACAGATTATGTCTGCTGGAAGAGGATTAACTCATTCAGAATATAATTACTCTCAAACTGAAGAAGTACATTTTTTGCAAATCTGGGTTAAACCAAAAGAGTTAAATATAGAACCTCGTTATCAGCAAAAGACTTTTGATTTAGAGACTAGAATTAACAATTTACAAGTTATTGTTGCACCAAACAATCAAAATTCTGTTTGGATTAATCAAGACTGTTGGTTTTCACAAATTAAATTACTTGATTCAAAATTTACATATAATTTAAACAAACCAAGTAATGGAGTATATTTGTTTGTAATATCAGGCGAAGTAAATATTGAAAACGAAAACTTACAAGCCCGAGATGGTATTGGAATTTCCGAAGCAGATTCTATAAATTTGAGTGCAACTGAAGCTGAAGTTCTGTTTATTGAAGTTCCAATGACTTAACATTTAATCATTTTAAATGAATTAAATAATGAACAACTAACTTGTTACTTCAAATTAAATTATTTATACTTTTTGAATTTGTATTTCTTAAAAATTGGTTGTATTTTTAAAATCCTAAAACTTTTTTAATTTTACTAATTATTCCAGTTTCCGATTCTGTATTTATTGTAACAGCTTTGTTATTTTTAGTTTTATTGTCTGAATGTTGATCTATAACAAAGCTGCTTTCGGGTTTTAATATTTCTAAACATCCGAAACCAAATTTATTTTTCATTCCAATTCCGCAAGTATAAGCTATATAATGCATTTCAGGTTCTGCAATTAACTTTAACGGACAATTAAACCCTCTTATTTTATATTCTTTTTCAGTATTTTCTTTCATGGTTATAAGTTTAGTAACTTTTTTATTTGCTTGATAATCTTTATCGAAAGTTAATGATAATTCATTTTCATATTTTTTGCCATAAACTAATTCATATTTATATTTCAAATCATCAATTAATCTTTTTTCTAAATTTGGATCTCCAATTCTAAAAAAATGTCCATAATTATTAGTAAAATAGCATGATACACTACTCATTTTATAATCGACTTCATTTTCAAATTTAACATCATCCAATAAATTGACCTCTTTTAAAGTAAACTCTTGGTTTTCTCTTTTAGCAGGATAAAAATGAATATTATTATCTCGAAGAAGATTAATGATATAATTTTGCATACCTTTATCTAAAATAGGTGATGTAAAAATTATTTTTACTTCACCATAACTAGTAATAGTAGCCTTTGAAGTATCAACTACTCTCTCATTTACAAATTTTAGAAAAGAAAAATTATACATAAAAAATCTATCATTTCTATTTGTGAAGTTATTATTTTTTGCCCATTCTAAAAATTCTTTACTTGCATTATCAAAGATTATGAAAAAAGAAATATACAAGTAATACTGGTAATTTAGTGGTATAATATAATTCTCGTTTTTTGGTTGTAATGTTAATTCTAATCTCATATTTTACTAAAATTATTTATAAAAATAATGCAATTTAATAAATTTATTCCACTTAATCAATATAATATATAAATATATTATTACTCTAAATTTCAATATTTACAAATTTAATTTATCAACTAAACACTTATTCTTTTTATTCGTATTAATATTTATGTTAATTTTGAATAATAGAAAATTGAAAATAGGAATTTTATGAGTGAAATTAAAGATAGCGAGTTACTTTTAAGTTTTTCATCAAAGATTAAAGAAATTAGAAAAGAAATATCAAAAGTTATAGTTGGTCAAGATAATGTTATTGAAGAGTTATTAATTAGTTTATTTGCGAAAGGTAATTGTTTATTAATTGGAGTACCAGGATTAGCAAAAACATTACTTATAAAAACACTTGCTGACGTGCTTGATTTAAATTTCTCCAGAATACAATTTACTCCAGATTTAATGCCGGGTGATATTACTGGATCTGAAGTTATAGAAGATGATTTATCAACAGGTAAAAAGTCTTTCAGATTTGTTAAAGGTCCAATTTTTGCAAATATAGTACTAGCTGATGAGATTAATAGAACTCCTCCTAAAACTCAAGCTGCTTTATTAGAAGCAATGCAAGAGCATGAAGTAACTGCCGCAGGAAATAATTATAAAATGAGCGAGCCATTTTTTGTATTAGCCACTCAAAACCCCATTGAACAAGAAGGTACTTACCCTCTTCCTGAAGCTCAATTAGATAGATTTATGTTTAATATATGGTTAGATTATCCTTCTGCTAATGAAGAAGTTGAAATTGTTAGAAATACTACTTTAGAAAAAATTAGTAAAGTTAATAAATTAATGGGTGGTGAAGAAATAATTAAATTTCAAAATTTAGTTAGAAGAGTTCCAGTTTCTGAAAATGTTTTAAATTATGCAGTTAATTTAGTTCGAGTTACTCGCCCTGGTAATACAGAAGATGAATTTGTTAAAAAATATATTGATTATGGCGCAGGTCCAAGAGCATCTCAGTATCTAATATTAGGAGCAAAATCTCGTGCAGCACTACAAGGGAGATTTACTCCCGATATTGATGATGTAAAAGCAGTTGCAGTTTCTGTATTAAGACACAGAATTGTGAGCAACTTTTCGGCAGAGGCAGAAGGAATCAGCACTAAAGATATTATTAATAAGCTAATAAAATAAATATGTTTGATAAAAAGAACATAATAGTAACAGGTGTAAGCTCAGGAATAGGTGAGAGTTTAACTAGGTTTCTTGTAGAAAAAAATGCAAATGTAATTGGAATTGCAAGAAATGAAGAAAAATTAAACTCATTAAAAGCCGAACTTGGTAATAATTTCAATTTTATTGTTAAGGATTTAACTCAAGATATTGATAATCACCCAAATATAATTATCGATATTCATAAAACTTACGGCAAAATTGACGGTTTAGTTCTTAATGCTGGTGTGCAAGAAACAAAACCTCTTGCTACTATTAAATATGAATCTTCAAAAAATATATTTAATTTAAATTATTTTTCTAATATATTTCTTATAAAGGGCTTAAATAAAAAATATGTTGGAGAAAATGGAAGTTCAATTATTGCAATTTCATCTATTACTGCTCAACTCGGTATTGCGGGACTAACTAATTATAGCGCAAGCAAAGCTGCTTTAGAATCTGCTGTAAGAACTTTATCTGTTGAACTGGAACGATATAACATTAGAGTAAATGGAGTTTCTATTGGACATGTAGAGACTAATATTTTGAACGATAAAAATCTCGGTGAGGCATATTTTGAAAAGTTAAATAATATTTATCAAAATGGATTAGTTACTACAGATGATGTTAATCAATTGGTTTTATTTTTACTTTCATCAATCTCCAACAAAATTAATGGGGCAATTATTAAATTAGACACTGGTGTTTCCAATAAATTTGGATTATAATGATGATTGAGCTTATTAAAAGTATAGTTCCAGATAATATTAAAAAATATATTAACAACTACAAAAAAGACCAACTAAAAAAAAGAATTGAAAAGCTCCCAAAACTTTCTAAAAATGAATTAGCAGATATTATTTCAAATAAGTTAAAATTAAGTAATGGTGACATCTCATTTGTTCATAGTAGTTTAGATAGATTAAATTTAGACTTTCCTTCTTTTCAAGTTTTGGATATTTTATTAGAATTAGTAGGGGATGAAGGTACTTTGATTTTCCCAACTTATCCAAAATTAACATCATACAAATATTTAAAGTCTGGCGAAGTATTTAATATTAATAGAACCCCATCTTACATGGGAATTTTATCAGAGTTTGCTAGAAGACACTCCAAAGCTATTAGGTCTTTGCACCCAACAAAATCTGTAGTCGCGATTGGCAAAAATGCTGAAGAAATAACAAGTTCCCATCATTTATCTATTTATCCTTATGATAAAAATAGCCCATATTATAAAGCATATACTTTAGGAAGTAAAGCAATTGGCATTGGTGTCAAAACTACTTTTTTTTCTGCTGTACATATATTAGATGATTTATATTTAGATAAATTACCTATTAATCCATATAAAAATGAATTGTTTGCAGCTAAATGTTTAGATAAAAAAAAGGAAGAAATTATAGTTAATACTTATGCTCATGATATGGATAAAATGCACTTTGATTTGCCGAAATTTTTTAATTCAAAAATTGATAAAACAATTTGCGAAGATATAAATATTGATGGTATGAACTTTTTTACATCAGATTTATATAAAACAATTGATGAAATGAGAAATTTATTAAAAAATGGAATAAGTATTTATAAATATTAAAAGTTAAACATTTAAGACAAAAAACTCTTTTTTATATCGATTAATTTTCTTAATTTTGGAATATTTAAAATTTTGAAAGTAGAATTATGGAAAGAACTAACATCAATCCAAAATGCGATACAGATAAAAAATATGGAAAAAGTATCGATATTGCAGATCTTCAATTCCCCACTGAAAAAGGTCCAGAATTAACCCATGCTGGTAAGTCGTTTAGAGATAGGACAAATACAATTTCAGAAACGGGTAAAAGAAATTGGATTTACCCGCGAAAACCTGAAGGTAAAATATATGATTATAGAACTTATGTAAGTTGGCTACTTTTAGGAATATTTTTCTCTTTGCCATTTATTAAAATAGGAGGAGAACCTATTTTTCTTTTTAATTTTTTAGAAAGAAAGTTTATATTATTCAGCGTTATATTTTGGCCACAAGATTTCTATATCTTCGCTCTTGCACTATTATCAATAGCTATTTTTGGAGTTCTATTTACTGCAATTTATGGTAGAATATGGTGTGGGTGGGCTTGTCCTCAGACCATTTTTATGGAGATGGTCTTTAGAAAAATTGAATATGCTATAGAAGGTAATTCAACCGCTCAAAGACAATTATCTAATCAACCTTGGAATTTCGAGAAAATATGGAAGAAAGGACTCAAATTGAGTATTTTTTACGCTTTATCATTCATAGTTGGTAACTTACTTTTAAGCTATATAATTGGAGTAGATGAGTTATGGATGATAATTAAAGAGCCTATCTCAGCACATGTTGGCGGTTTTACTGCTATGATTGCTTTCTCTGGTCTTTTCTTTTGGATTTTTGCTTGGTTTAGAGAGCAAGCTTGTACTTTTGTATGTCCTTATGGAAGATTACAATCTGTTCTTTTGGATAGAAATACTATGGTTGTGGCTTATGATTATAAAAGAGGAGAACCAAGAGGTAAGTTTAAGAAGAAACGCGATGAGAACTTAGGTGATTGCGTTGATTGTAATAAATGTGTTCAGGTCTGTCCAACTGGTATTGATATTAAAAATGGTACTCAGTTGGAATGTATTAATTGTGCTGCTTGTATTGATGCTTGTGATTCTGTAATGGAGCAAGTGGGTTACGAAAAAGGACTTATCCGTTGGGCTTCTGAAAATAATATTGAAAGTGGGGATAAATTTAAAATTACAGGCAGAATTATTGCATATTCTATACTGCTTACAGTTTTAGCTACTACAGTTATTGTTCTTTTAACTTTAAGAAATGATGTAGATGCAACTATTTTAAGAGCTAAAGGTCAAGTGGGGACTGTAACAGAGCAGGGTAATAAAATAAATATCTATACTATGAAGTTAATAAACAAAACAGCTAAAAAGCAATATTTAACTTTTAGAACTCCGGGCTATAATGGTAAATTTACTTATATCGGTATGGAAAAACCAACGATTCAACCAAATAATATTATTACTGGTTCATTTTTACTTGAAATACCTAAAAGTGAATTAAAAGATGAAACTAACAATATTAAGATTGAAATACTTAATGAAGATGGGGAAGTTTTAAATACTGTTAAAACTAATTTTACTTCAAGGTAAACTATGAAAATCAACTGGGGATGGGGAATTGGTATTTTTTACTCGATTTTTGTTATTGCTTCGCTTTTTGTTGTCTATATGACTACGTTTTATAAGCCAGATATGGTAAGCGATGATTATTACAGAGATGAGCAGGTTTTTCAAAAACAAATTGATAAAAGTATTAATTCGAGAAACTTAGAGATTCAACCGAAGATTGAAAAAATTAATAATGTTTTGGTTTTTACTTTTCCTGAGGTGTTGGAAAATAGCACCGGGAAAATTAATTTCTTTAGACCTTCTGATGAAAAATTGGACTTTGAAGTCGATATTAATTTGAGTCCTGATTTTAAGCAATTTGTTAATTTAGATAATGTTAAAAATGGGAAGTGGAAGATAAAGTTGAACTGGAAGAAGGACTCTACCGAGTATTATCTTGAGAAAGATGTGTTTTTGTAATTTTCACTTTAAAGATTATTTAAATAAGGGCAATTATGCCCCTATTTTTTTACTTCTAATAAAATTCGTCTAGGAATACTAGAAAATAAATATTTTAAGCAAAAATTTTTTGGCTAATATTCTGTATCAGAAAACCGTATTTTTATGAGTTTCCGGATTTGATTATTTAGCTTTGAGAGATAAATCGTGTTTATACTTTTTAAAGGTAATATTTATTATTATGTCAAAGAACAAGTATTTTATTTTGAAAGTTTAATTATTCAAATTTATGAGTTTTTATATTTTTTTCAAGATTGTTTTTAAACTGTCATTTTTAGAAAATGGTTTTTCTATTACAGTTTTTGAATTAAGAAAACTTATACTATATAGAAAAAAAGTTAAATATAAGATTTTATTCATAGTTTAATTAATCCTTTAAATTTGATTAATAAATTAAATCTAATTTATTTGGAAGTGAATTACTACTTTTTTTAATCCATTTTCTATACATATATCCTATTTTGTGTCGAAATTGAGTAGTATCGAATTCTGATTCACAATAAACTGTTATTTTCTTTTCAATAGAATTGTAAAATACTTTCATTATAAAATCATCATATTCCTCCAAAGGATAATCTTTAAAAGAAACACCAATAACTTCATTTACATCAAAACCAATTTCAGGCAAAGTATTAAAAGTACAACTTGGATTATCATAAAAATAATTACTTAACTCTTGATAATCCTCATCATTTTGAAAGTAATAATTTTCTTCGAGGTCATGAACTTTTAAACAAGGAATATCCAATAATTCATAGTCTGTAACTTACACCCAATTTGTGTCATTCTCGAGTTCTTCCAAATTGTATTCGGTTTCCTGCATTGGACCAGCTGCCCCTTCATCTTTGCAAACAAAAATGAAGATTGTAAGCATTCCAATTAATAATAGATTATTCATTTTCTTTCTCCTTAAATTTGTGAAATTATTGTTTTTAATTTTTCATTTTGTTTTTGCAGTTCAATCATATACAGCGTAAGTTCTTCAATTTTTTCAAGCATTTTCACTTGCATATCGTTAATACTAACACCATTTTCTAAAACTTCTGCTTCAGATGGCATACCAGGCAGGTGACCAAGTTCTTTAATTTTTATTTCAAGTTCTGAAAGTGGCATTAAGAAGTAATTTGGTTTGCTACTTGCTATTTTTGTACTTGCAAATATCATAATATTAACTATTATAGCTATAAGCAGACTGGATTTTATACATGTATGTATGTATGTATGTATGTATGTATGTATGTATGTATGTATGTATTTATACACGACTTACATCAATACGGACAGAATTAGAGATTGGGTTAGAGGCATTTGGCTTGTACATACGCAAGCTCCTTTATAAATATTAAAAAAATTTTAAGTCATAGCACCTATTGTTATTAAATTGTTATTCAAAATTTTACTTAACCATTTCCACTACATAATTTTCCTAACCGATTCTGCTACTCAAAAACACAACAAAAATGTATAAATATCTATCTCGTAATTTTGAACATAACGAAATTACGATAATAATATTTAAACTCCAAATAACTTATAAACACTAGTGATAATTATGTGTATTATTTTTATATTTATTTGATTTTGTTATATCATTTCGACTGCATTCAATTAACTTTTTTAATGTCAGTTTATTCTATTACTTTTACTACTACTTTTCCTATTTGTCCGCCTTTTAATATTAATTCAATTTCATTTTTTAAATCAGAAAAATTAACTTCTCTATACATTTTATGGAAAGATTTTGGTTTCCAATTTGCAGATAGTTTCATCCATATTGATAATTTTTGTTCTAATCCTCTTTCAGCAGAGTCAATTCCTATCAATTTGATTCCTCTTAATATAAATGGATAAACAGTAGTTTGGAAGGTGTCTGAAGATACTAATCCAACACTACAAACTACTCCATGTTGTCCAGTTGTTTTCAATAGGTTTTCTAAAGTTTTTCCACCAACATTATCTATTGCTCCTAACCATCTTGATGAAAGCAGTGGTTTGTTAGATTCAATTTCTAATTCATTTCTATTTATGATTTCAGAAGTTCCAATCATTTTAAGCCAATCTTCTTGTTCGGGTTTGCCTGTGCTTGCAATTACGTAATAGCCCAATTTTGAAAGTATTCCAACTGCCATTGAACCAACGCCTCCTGTTGCTCCAGTAACTATAACTTTACCTTTATCGGGTGTTATATCTGATTTTATTAGTTCATTTACGCAAATTGCTGCAGTAACTCCAGCGGTTCCATATATCATTGCTTCTTTAAAACTTAGGTTTGGGGGCAGGGGAACAAGCCAAGATGATGGAACTGATATATATTCAGCAAATCCACCAGGTGTGTTCATTCCTAAGTCATGACCTGTAACAATTACTTTATCTCCAACTTTGTAATTATCATTTTCAGAATGAATTACTTCTCCAGCAGCATCAACGCCTGGAATAGTTGGGTAATTTCTAGCAATACCTTTATGTCCTCTTGCTACAAGTGCATCTTTATAGTTAAGAGCTGAATAATGAACTTTTATAATGATTTCATTATTTTTTAAAAAATTAAAATCTACATTTTCAAAATCATAAGAAAATGAAGGTTTATTATTATCTAAAGAGTTGTTTTCTCTTGAAATTAATGCTTTAAATTTATTTGGTTTCATTCTTTCAGAAACGAAAATCAATTAAATTTATTTTAATTCCAATAATTCTATTTTCATACGTCAATATGAAGGTATTGTCATATAGTTTATTATAAGGAAAAAAATGAGTTATTATTTTTCAAAAATGGTTGAAAAGAACTTTTCGGAAACCGAAGAAATTGTTAGAGAAGAGTTGCAAAAAGTTGGTTTTGGAATATTGACAGAAATACCAGTAAATGAAGTATTTAAAAATAAATTAGACATTGAAATTGCTCAATATAAGATTCTTGGTGCTTGTAATCCAAATTTTGCATATAAAGCGATTTCTGTTGAAGAAAAAATTGGTGCTTTATTGCCTTGTAATGTAGTTTTAATTTCAAAAGGTGAAAGTACTGAGGTTGTGTTTATGAATCCAATAGTTGCAATGTCAGTTGTTGATAATTCGGAGCTTATACCCTTAGCTAATGAAGTAAATTCTCTATTAGAAAATGTATTAAATAACATTAATTAATTATAAGATTTAAATAATGTTAGATAAAAAGCCAATTGGAATTTATATACATTTTCCATTCTGTAAAAATATATGTAGTTATTGTGACTTTGTTGTAGATAAAAATCTTGATTTAATTGATAATTATATTGAATGTCTTTTGTTGGATATTGATATTACAACAGATAAATATTTTGATAGTATTCATTATGTTAAGACTATATACATTGGAGGTGGTACTCCAAGTCTTTTATCATTTGAGCAAATGGAGGTTATTTTAAATAAGTTGAGATCTAAATTTGATTTATCAGATGTAGTCGAAATATCAATGGAGTCTAATCCGGCATCATTAAATTATGATAAAATGTTAGGATACAAAAAATTAGGGATTAACAGAATTAGTATTGGAGTGCAGAGTTTTAATAAAAGAGAACTTGGGCTTTTGAAGCGAAATCATTCACCTAATTTAGCAAGGAAAGCAATTTTAGAAGCAAAAGAAGCAGGATTTGATGTTGTTAATTTTGATTTGATATTTTCAGTTCCTAACCAAAGTGTATCAGATTGGATTTTTAATTTAGAAGAAGCAATTAAATTATCTCCTGACCATATATCTTGTTATAGTTTAACTTATGAAGAAGGAACACCACTACATCAGAAATTAATTTTAGGAAAAATAAGTAAAAAAAATGAAGAAGATGATGCTGATTCTTATTTGCAAACCATAGAATTTCTGGAAAATAATGGTTTTAGTCAATACGAAGTTTCAAATTTTGCTAAAATTGGAAAAGAATGCCAGCATAATCTTGGTGTATGGAGGAATGAAGAGTATATGGGGTTTGGTGTAGGTGCGCATTGGTATATGGATAGTAATCGCTACGAAAATACAAGAAAGTTGGGAGAGTATATGTCTTCAATAAGAAACAGGGGAGTAGTTGAAAAACTTGAAAGAAATATAACTCAACAAGATAAATATGAAGAGTATATATTGCTTGGTTTAAGAGCAGAGGGTATAAATTTAACTAAATTAGATATAAACGATAAAAAGATAAATAACTTGTTGAATAACAATATAATTAACAGAATGATAAATGAAAATTATATAACTTTAAAGAATCTTAACATAAAATTAACAAATAAGGGTTATCTTGTAGCAGACACAATAACATACCAACTACTTAATTTATTAATAAAATAAATTTTTCTATTGTTATATGTTTAAAAATCTTTAAATTTGAATTTTAAAATGAATAATACCATTTTAAATATCACTATCACTTTAAACTTTTGTAAAAGTAATATTGGGTATTTGTGGATTTAAATCTAATTATCGTAATAATCTTACTATTGTTAGCAACAATTGATCTAATAGTAGGAGTTGCAAACGACGCTGTAAATTTTCTAAATTCTGCGATAGGTTCTAAAGTAGCAAATTTTAAAACTATACTTATTGTTTCTTCAATAGGTATTATGTTGGGTGTGGTGATGTCTGGCGGAATGATGGAGATTGCCCGAAAGGGTATATTTAATCCAGAGTTCTTCTTTATGCCAGAATTACTTGTTATATTTATTGCTGTAATGTTCCAAGATATAATTTTATTAGATACTTTTAATACATTCGGACTGCCAACATCTACAACTGTATCAGTAGTCTTTGGACTTTTTGGTAGTGCTTTGGCTGTATCGATTATAAAAGTTATTAATACCGGGCAAGATTATGTAGTTATCCTAGATTATATAAGATCAGGAACAGTATTAGCCATAATAGGTGGTATAATTGCTTCTATTTTTATTGCATTTTTTGTTTCGAGTATTGTTCAATATTTAACACGTCTTATATTCTCTTTTAATTACAAAGAAAGATTTAAAAAATATGGTCCAGTATGGACTGGTGTAGCACTTTCATTTTTAAGTTATTTTATTATAATTAAAGGTTTAAAAGGTTCTGAGTTTGTACCTGCAGAAATTAATTCATTTGTAAAAGATAGTTTCTGGTCATTTTTTGGAATTTTATTTACTTTTTGGACAATATTAACATACCTACTACTTTTAATAAAGAATTTCAACCCCCTTAAATTTATTGTATTATTTGGAACATTTGCGCTTGCACTTGCATTCGCCGCTAATGACCTTGTGAATTTTATAGGCGCTCCACTTGCTGGTTTAAACGCATATCAATTAGCACAAGGGTTAGAAAACCCTCTCACAACTGGAATGGCAGTTATGTCAGGAAAAGTAAAAGCAGATTATTGGATATTGCTTTTAGCTGGTGTTATAATGATAATCACCCTATTCTTTAATAAAAAAGCATACACAGTATCTAAAACTACTATAAGTTTATCAAGGCAGTCAGATGGATATGAGAGATTTGAGTCAAATATGATAGCTCGTTCATTAGTTAGAATGTTTATTAATGTTATTTATGTATTTAGAGATATTACTCCTGAACCAGTAAAATTATTTATCAGAGGGAGATTTGATCAATCACAATATACAGCAGATATAGGAGATGACGGGGAGAAAGCCTCCTTCGATTTAATTCGGGCTGCGGTTATATTGGTTGTTGCGGCAGCTTTAATATCAATTGGAACTTCCCTGAAACTACCTTTATCAACTACTTATGTTACTTTTATTGTAGCAATGGCTGCAGCTCTACCAGATAATGCCTGGGGAAGAGAAAGCGCAGTTTATAGGGTATCTGGAGTTATAACTGTTATTGGTGGTTGGTTTTTCACTGCAATTTCAGCTATGCTTGTTGCTGGTTTAATCGCAACAATCATCTATTTTGGAGAAATTTATGCTGTGATAGGACTTGTATTGTTAACAGGAATTATACTTTATAAGACTAATGTAATTCATAATGATAAAGAATTAGAACACAGTCAAAAAGAACTAAGCCATAAATTGAGTTCAGCTTCAAATAAAAATATAATGGACGAGGTAATAAATAGAGCTTATTTGATTAGTAATGATATTAAGCTTATTTTTGAAAGTTCTCTTAAAGCATTGATTAAAGAAAACTCAACCGAAACTAAGGTTGCTTATAAAAAAGCAAAAAATGTTGAATTTGAATTGAATAAATTAAATGCAGAGTTACTTGTTATACTTGAGTTTGACCACAAAAGTGAGTTTGAATATGCTTCAATGTTTGCAATAACTCTCGCAGGCTTTAGAGATATTGGATTAAGTACTAAAAATGTTTCTGAACACATTCATCAATATGTTAATAATAACCACACACCACTTACAAAAGAACAAACCGATGATCTATTAAATGCAGTTTCAGGGCTTTTTGAATTATTAGATGGCTTTATAAAAATATTAAAAAATAGAGAATTTGATTCTTTAGATAGTTTTAGAGAAGAAAAAACAGAGTTCTTAAAAAGACTCCGAAAAATTAATAAAAACCAATTAAAACGAATTAAAGAAAAAAGTTCAAAAACTAGAAGATCAATTTTATTTTTCAATATTATAACCGAAATGCGTAATATTGCGTATTTAACAGAAGAACTAATCGAATCAATACATGGTTTGTATATAACTAACGATTTTAATGATGTTTACGATGAATAGACTTCTTATTATTTTAATTTTTTTATTTTCTGTTAATTTATTATCAAGTAATCGAAGTTTAAGAAAAAAAGAATTGATAAAATCAGATTCTTGCCATTCAGCTGATAACTTGATTGAATTTAATCTTTGGAGTTTTATTCCGATAGATAATGTTATATTTTACAATGCACAGTATTTAAGAAAGTTAACTTGTAAAAATGTTTTTGGTGTTGATTTAAAAATACCTGTAAATGCAAATATTACTGGTTTTGGAGTTGGATTAGATTACAGGCATTATTTCTTTAGTAAGGCATTTAAGGGTGGGTATTTTAATCCTAGTTTAAGTAGAGTGGAATTAAAAGGAAATAATATGAATGGAGTTACAGAGGAAATAGAGATATATAGTTTTAATTTTTTATTTGGTTATAGTTTTGTCTTAGGAAAACATTTTACTTTTGATTTAGGTGGTGGAATATCTTACAATACTGGTCCAGCACTACAAGAAACCGAATTAAACCCTGGCGAAAGTAACACTTTACCAAATTTTAGATTTGCAATAGGATGGGCCTTCTAATGGTAAACTTTTCGGATTCTCCTGTTTCAATACTAATTTTTGTTACAACTTTAGTGATTAGTTTACTTGGATTTTATAAAAACCCAAGAATTATCGAAAAATCAGTATTACATCCCTTTTCTGTTATAAGAAATAATAAATGGCACACATTAATTACAAGTGGTTTTGTTCATGGTGATACAATGCATTTGATTTTTAATATGATGACCTTTTATTTTTTCGCATTTTCTCTTGAGTCAATTGTTGGGGGTATAAATTTTGCTTTATTATATTTTGGTAGTATGATTATTGCGGATTTACCTTCTTTAATTAAAAATAAGGATAATCCCGAATATTATTCACTTGGTGCATCAGGCGGAATTTCTGGCATATTATTTACATTTATTTTATTTAGACCAGATATGAGTATTTATATGATGTTTATTCCTTTGCCTATACCATCTCCTATATTCGCTTTATTATATTTAGTATGGTGTTGGTATGCAGCAAGAAACGCTAAAGATAACATTGGTCATGATGCTCATTTATGGGGGGCGTTAGCAGGAATAATATTAACAGTAATACTTTATGGAGATAAAGGTATATTAAATCATTTTTTGAGTAATGTAATATGACAATCAAAAATCATCAAATCACTGATACCCTAACTATTGCTATAGAGTTGAACATTATTGTTCAAAGATGTAATGAAGAAAGGAAAAAAAATAATAGTTTTAATAATTATATGGACTTAATTATAAAAGAGTCCTTACGAATTCAAGAATATGTTTTATTAAATCCATCTAAAGAGCCACCAATTAAAACAGTTGTAAATTGGCTAAATAACTTATTAAAGATTGATGAAGAACTAGCAAAATCATCTATTGGCTTACTTTTGAGAGAGTTTTTAAGAAAACATTCACCAGATATAGATAATTAAGTATAATTACTTAGTTTTTTTTCACTATTCTTGCATTATTTTTGAAGTTTTATTAATTAATACTAAATAAATTATGATTCTACCTTATCTACTATTTATAGTTGGTTTTGTTGTACTAATATATTCAGCAAAATGGTTAGTTGAGGGTTCTTCTTCAATAGCTAAAAACTTCCAAATCCCCGATTTGATAATTGGACTAACAGTTGTAGCTTTTGGAACATCAGCTCCTGAACTGGTTGTTAATGTTATTGCAGGGATAACTGACAAGCCAGACCTTGCTATTGGTAACATTATTGGTAGTAATATATCTAATATTATGTTAATACTGGGCATTACCGCTATAATAATGGAAATACCTGTACAAAAATCAACTATTTTATCAGAAATTCCTTTTTCTTTGACATCAGCATTACTTTTTGGTTTTCTTGCAAATATAACAATTCTAGATGATGAACCAGCTATGAGTTTATCCAGAATTGATGGTATGATTCTTATACTCTTTTTCTTCTTATTTTTACTATATATAATTTATATGGCAAGACAAAATCAAGATATTGATAGCGAAGAAATTGGAGATTTACCAAACGGAAAAGCTGTGTTTTATACTATAGGAGGAATGATCGGACTGTTTGTTGGTGGTAAATTTGTAGTAGATAACGCTTCTGAAATTGCAAGATATTGGGGCTTTAGTGAAACTTTTATAGGACTTACAATTGTTGGTATTGGAACATCGCTTCCAGAACTTGTAACTTCAGCTATTGCAGCTTTAAAGAGAAATGCTGATATTGCAGTTGGTAATATCGTTGGTTCTAATATATTTAATATTTTGTGGGTATTAGGTATTACTTCGCTTATATCCCCTCTACCGTTTAACGTTATTAGCAATATTGACTTGTTAGTAATTATTGGTTCAAGCACTTTATTGATTTTGTTTATGATTATTGGCAGAAAATATACAATTGATAGGTGGCAGGGTTATATTTTTATTTTATTTTATGTATTGTATTTATTTTATTTAGTTGATAGAGATACTCAGTTAGTAATGTAAGTTTTAAAAAAAAAGGTTGAAATAATATCAACCTTTTTTTTGTTTTTTTTAAATAAATCTATTTAAAAGTAAATTTTATTTAATGTACCAATCAATTCCAATAAATGGATTACCTAAACCAGCTCTCAACCATGATCTATCAACATTATAATCAATAAATCTAATTCCTGCATTTAATCCTAAATTATTAAAAGGAAACCAAGAAGCGCCTACGTTAATCCATAAGTTATTACCATCGTATCTTGCAGATGTAGCTTTCTCTGGTATTGGAGTTCCATTTACTTTACTTTCAACAGTGTAAATAGCATATTGTGCTTGTACAAATGGTCTTAGATTTTTAATATTTTCAAAATAATATCTTGCATAAGGAGCAAAATAAAAGAAAAAATTATTTGCAAGAATTTCAACAGTATTATTTTCATAACCTGTATCATAATATAATCCTAATTGCATACCAATGTGCAAATCTGATTTAAGAGCATAATTAAGAACCGGACCATATCCAAATTCCCCTTGAGTTACCTGAAACCCAATACTAAATGATTCCTCAGGATAAGACTGAGAAAAAGAACTTGTTACCATAATTGGTAAAAGAGCGAAGAATACTAATATTTTTTTCATAAAACACCTTTTATTAAAATGATTAAACTAATTTTTTGCTAAACTCAGAGTAAATAGAGTGTCCATAGATGCCAAAATTTTTAAAATAACCAGTATACCATTGATTTAACTTAACTCCTATATCTTTTGATTCAATTATATCTTGAGGATTATCAATTCCGCCGGTTCTGATTATGTGAAATTCTTTTTTTAAATTTTTATTTTGCAAATAATCATTTGCTAATTTACATAAATCTTTTGAAATATTCTTTAAATTTTTTCCAGATACCCCTCCACCATAAGAATTAGTAAAGTAATTAAACATTTTACGTTCTTTATTATTTAATAATTCTTTTGCTTGAGCATAATTAGTTGATGTATTTCCAAGATTCAATCCATCAAACTCTAAATCTATTGCAATATCAATAAATAAAGGAATTAAAACTGGGTCTGTGTCGTTAGATAATTTTAAAATTAAAGGCAGATTTTTATTTCGTTTTTTTAAAAAGTGGGTAGAAATATACTCCATTCTTTTAATTAATTCCTGATCCAATTTATCATTAGTTAAAGTATGTCCATCACTCACATTAGGGCAACTTTCATTTAATTCAATAAAATCTACTTTTGCTTTATCAAGTAAATTCATTCCATTAACTAAGTCTTTTAGTATCTCTAACGGATTTTTACCAGGGTCTGGGCTAATACTAACGCCAATTGGTGTATTATTAAATTTTTCTAAATTTGAAATATCTTTTGCAGCTTGTTCTATCCCTAAGTTTGGTAAACCCATCCAATTTACAGCTATATTAGAATGGGGTAGAGGTAAGAAAGGATGTAAAACACCTTTCTTAAAATTACCAATTCTTTTTTTTGTAGTGTATGTGCCAGAAAGCCAAGCTCCTGCTCCCTGCATTGCGACAGTATAATAAGCTTCTGATTTTTTAAACATACCAGCGGAGTTAAAAATAGGAATTTTAAAATCTAATTCCCATAATTTAGTTGGTTTAGAAAATATTTCTTTAATACGAAAATTTATATAGTCGTTAGCAAAATCTCTAACAAAAATTTTCTTTTGATTAGAGTAAAATGAAATATAATAGTTATTAGGAAGATTAGTCATTAACTTCCTTACACCTTTATCAATTTTTGCTAAATTTTCAACTTTTGTCAATTATTTTCTCCACTAATTATACAAAATTAATAATTTTTTTGGAAAACAAAACTTAAATGACAGTTTAGTTAATAACTATCTAAAAAAATAAAATTATTAAAATCTCTTACAATTTCTTAATTTTGTGGAATATTCTTTTCAAAATCTTAATTTAATTTCGGATAAATATGCTTAATAAAGTCATTCTTTCAACTTTGAATTTTGTTCCAAAACCAGTAGTTCGTTTATTTGCTAATAGTTATATTGCGGGTGAATCAATTGACGACGCTGTTAATACTGTAAACAAGTTGAATTCTGCTAATTGCAGAGCATCAGTTGACTTACTTGGTGAATATGTGAAAAATAAACAGCAAACAATTAAAGAAATGGACTTAAGATATGGAGTTATTGATGCAATTGTAAATAACAATCTAACTTCAAATCAATCAATTAAATTAACTTCATTAGGTTTAGAAATAGATTTTGAATTTTGCTATGAAAATACGTTTAAAATAGTAAAATATGCAAAAGAAAAGAATATTTTTATAAGAATTGATATGGAGGATTCTCCATTTCATGACAAGACTTTAGAGATATATAGAAAATTAAGAAATGATGGGTTTGATAATCTTGGCGTTGTAATTCAGTCTTGTATGAAACGCAGTTATGAAGACTTACAAGAATTATCTAAACTTAATGCAAGTGTTAGATTATGTAAAGGAATTTACGTAGAACCTGAGGAAGTTGCTTTTAAAACTTATGATCAAATTAACAATAACTACAAAAAATTATTAAATTTTTTATTCGACAATAAAATGTATGTGGGCATAGCAACTCATGATGATGTTCTCATAGATTATGCATTAAATCAGATAAATGAACAAAAAATATCAAAAGATATGTATGAATTTCAAATGCTTTTAGGAGTTAGAGAACTTAAAAGAAATGAACTCGTAGAGTTAGGACATAATATGAGGATTTATGTTTCTTTTGGTAAAGATTGGTATGGATATTCAATGAGAAGATTTAAAGAAAACCCAAAAATTGCCGGACATGTATTCAAAGCTCTTTTCACTGGCGGTAAATAAATATACAAGAAAATTGTTAATTTACAGTTAATTTTTGTAATTTTGAGTTCTACAAAAGAACAAATCATAATAAGGGTGTAATGCTAAAATTAGATGGATATAATTTATCAGTTAATAATTTAGTTAAAGTTGCTAGAGGCAATGAAAAAATAGGAATAACCAATAATTCTTGGGAAAGAATAAAAAAATCTAGAGAATTTTTAAATAAAAAAATAGCAGATAAAGAAGTTATATATGGTGTTAACACTGGTATTGGCGAGTTTTCTGAAATTGTATTAGATGACGATAAACTAAATGATTTTCAAAAATATTTAATTTATAATCATTCTGCAGGTATTGGTGAGCCAGCAAAAATCGAGTATGTTCGAGGTGCTATGGCTGGAAGAATCAATGTTCACTCTAAAGGATATTCTGCAATTCGACCAGAGATAACATCAACTTTAATTGAAATGCTTAATAAAGAAGTTACTCCTGTAGTTGCCCAGAAAGGTTCAGTTGGCGCTTGTGGTGATTTAGCTCCAATGTCTCAAATTGCTCAAACTCTTATGGGAGAAGGGTATGTATTCTTTGAAGGCGAAAAATATCAAACAAAAATTGCATTTGAAAAAGCAGGAATAGAAATACCAGGATTGCATGTAAGAGATGGACTTGGAACAATAAATGGTTCAAACTTATTGACTGCAATGTCGGCACTACATATTCATGATTATATTAATTTAATAAAACATGCCGAAATAGCAGCCGCCCTATCTTTAGAAGCTCTTATGGCAAATATGAAACCCTATAATGAAAAAATACATACATTAAGGGGATTTATTGGGTCAGTCATCTCAGCAAGAAATTTAAGAAGATTATTTGATGGCAGTGATTTACTAAACGGTAAAGTTAAAACAAAAGTACAAGATGCATATTCCATGCGTTCAACTCCTCAAGTTCTAGGAGCAACAAGAGATGCTATACAATGGGCTAAAAGTCAAGTTGAAATTGAGTTAAATGGGGTAGGAGATAACCCTATTTTTATTCAAGATGAAGACTTAGTACTTTCAGGTGCAAATTTCCAAGGTACACCAGTAAGTTTACCCATGGATATGGTGGGAACCTCCATAACAATGATGTGCATACTTTCAGAAAGAAGATTAAATAGGTTACTTAATCCAGCACTCTCGCAAGGATTACCTGCTTTTTTGACTAAAGACCCTGGTTTTTATAGCGGACTTATGCTTTCGCAATACACAGCAGATAGTTTAATTGTGGAGCAGAAAATACTATCTACTCCTGCATCTATTCAATCAATTCCTGCAGCTGCTGACCAAGAAGACTTTGTTTCTATGGGAATGAATACAGCTATCAAAAATGAGCAAATAAGAGATAATGCTTATGGTATCATTGGAATTGAATTAATTGCAGCTGCTCAAGCTCTTGATTTTAGAAAATTTAATATTGGAAAAGCGAATAAAGCCGCTTTTGATACTATTAGAGAACATATAGATTTTCTTGATATTGATAGACCACTGCATTATGACCACGATAAAATGGCTGAACTAGTAAGATCAAACAAGATTATTGAAAATGTAGAAAACATAATTGGTTCTTTAGAATAAATGTTTTTAGTATTAAATTAATAAATTTTAATTTAAACTAAAAAGTTTCTTAATTTTTATAAATTTTAATTTTTTTTTAATAAATATTATTCGGAGGTTTTATGCTCAATAAAGCAAAAATTCTTTTAATGGCGTTCATAGCAATGTCAATCTTTTTTACAAGTTGTGAAGATACTACAGAGGAAGTTACTCCTGTGTTACCAAAACCAGCTACTAACTTGCAAGCAACTTCTGCAAGCGAAACTGAAGTTCTTATTAGATGGACAGAATCTGAAGACCAAGCAACTGAAGGTTTTATTGGTTACAAATTATCTGTAATTGATGAAACAGGTAATGCCATTTTATCAAATCAAGCTGTTAATGATTACCAACAAGGTGGAGTTGTAACTGTTTCTGGTTTAACTGAAGGTCAAATTTATGATTTCTCAGTTGTTGCTGTTAATGCTGATGGTGATAGTGAGCCAATTACTATCAAATGGTCTCCAGCAATCAGACTGAACGAAACTGTAAATGAAGGTGAGATTAAATTATACGGTTCTGCTTCTCAATTTGGTTCAGGAATTAGAATTTATGCAGAGGATGAACTTTTTGATACAAAAGGACCAGAAATCTTAACAATTGCTCAAAAAGCTGCATGGCATTTTGCATTTGATGATTCTAACGATATGTTTAGATTTGGCTCAGCTGATGAAGTATCAATTGGTGCAAACGCTGATAACCCTGAGTTTCCTGGTCAATTAAGTAATGTTTATAACGCTGCAACTCTTAATGATGTGTTTGACTCTCAAGCTCTAAACCAAAGTACTTTTTCTAACAAATTAATAACATTAAGTGAAGCAGAATATGCTAACTACGATGGTGTTGTACTTGCTTTTAGAGTACCAACTAATGAAACAGATATATATCACTATGGTAAAATCTTAATTAAGAAAAACCCTGAAGGTGGATATGTATTTAATGCTGGAACATCTGACCAATATATTGATTGTGTTGTTTCTTACCAAAGAACTGCAAACGTACCTTATGCAAAACTTGGTTTATAATTAAATAGAAGGTATAAAAATGAAAAACACAAAAATTATATTATCAATATTAGTTATAACATCAATTTTATTTGGTGCTTATAATTTGTATGCAGCAGAAGTTTCAGGTAAAACTGTTAACCTTAGCGAGGTAGTATCTGGAAAAGATGGAAATGTTGATAAAGCTCAAGCAGTTGAGTTAGTAAAAGCAAATAAACCACTTGCATTTATGTCAAATGACGGAAAATTATATATTGTTTTCAATACTGATGGTACTGTAGCTGATAAAAATTTAGCAAGAAATGCTGGAAATGATTTTAAGATTATTGGAAAAGTTCACAACAAGAATGGTTTTCAATATATTATTGCCGATAAATTCGAATAAGGAGAAAAAATGAAACAAATTATTGCTTTATTTACACTATCTTTTATTTTATTTGCTTGTGGCGGTAAAAAAGAACAACCAAAAGTAGATGAAATTAAAGAAGAAGTTACAGAACAAATTGAAGAAACTGCTGAAAATACAGAAGAAGTAGTTGAAGAAACTGTTGAAGATGTTAAAGAAGAAGTCAAAAATATAGCTAAGAAAACTGAAGAACTTGCTAGTGGAGCTAAAAGAATTGCTCAAGGTAAAGGCCAATGGACTGGTTCTTTAATAAGTTTAACAGACTTTGTTACAAGCAGCTCTAAAGATTTATCACAAGAAGAAGCAGTCGCTTTAGTAAAAGATAATAAAATGATTGGTTTTAACTATAATGGTACTATTTTCATGGTATTTAATACTGATGGTACTTATGCAAATAAGTCACTAACTCGTTCATTACAAGATGGAAAAGTAACTGTTAAAGGTAAAATTAATTCTGTTGGTGGTATGAATGTCATTATTGCTGATGAAATTCAATAGTTTAATAACTACAATTTAGTTATTTATTAGAATGTATCAAAGGTTGGTTATTAATTTAACCAACCTTTTTTATAATTAAGAATAAAACATTTGAATAATAAAAACGTTTATAGCAATTATTATCAAACAAAAAACATAATTTACAAATTATAGGAGAAACTGTAAATGCCAACTTATGTATATAAAGTAAAAGATTCAGATTATACTTTTGAATACAAACAATCAATAAAAGATGAACCATTAAAATATGTACCTGAAGATGTTGAAGGTTTTGATGCACATAATCCTAAAGAAGTCGAAAGAGTCTTAACTTCAAATGTAAATTTCATTTTCAATGGTAGCGGTTTCTATCAGACAGATTACAAACCCTCAAATGATTCAAAGAAAGAAACAAGTAGTTCTTGTTCCACACCAAGTTCATGCGCTTGTTCTGTAAATTAAAAAAAGAGGCTAATATGCCTCTTTTTTTATAACTACACAATTAGTAAAAAAGTATAAAATTTTAACCACCCCCCAAATTTCTGCATAAAATTAACCAAAATTTAACAATAAGATTTATTAATTTTATATATCAATTTATAAATTATAATTAATTGATTTTGGCTAAAATATAATCAATGTTTAATATTAACCACCGAATAATTAAAAATTATATTGTAAGTTATAGATGTTAATAAATATATAACCTAATGTTATATAATAAGATATAAATTATAATATCAATATAAATAAAAATTGGCACGATAAATTCAATTAATAATTATGAAATTTTGTAATCAGTTTAAACTATATACAAAAAATTAACAAAATGTAATAAAATGGATTTTGGCACACTGCTTGAAAAGAGTATTTTGCATAAGGTTCATAGAACATTGAAAATAAATTTTTATTAATTCACACCGAGGTGGAAAATGCCTTTTGGAATAGGAGGAAACTCCAGAATAAGAACAAATATTTCCGCACTTAATGCCTACAACTCATTAGAAGTATCTAATAGAGACATTTCAAATAGGCAATTAAGATTATCAACAGGAAAGCGTATCAATAACGCTGCTGATGATGTTGCTGGATATATTACTTCACGTGCTTTGTTAGCTCGTAATGGCGCATTAAATGCAGCATTGAAAACAGTTGGTGATGCTCAGAATACATCATATATTATAATGGATTCATTAGAGAACATCTCTTCACTAGTTGAAAATATCAAAAACTCAACAGCATCTGCAACATCCGGTATACAGGGTACTTCTGAAAAAGTTGCACTTGCAAAAGCTGCAGCTAGAATGGTTTCGCAAATCCAAACAATTGTAGACTCTACTGTATTTGGTGGAAGACAATTAGTTGATGGTGGATTTTCAGCAGAATTTGTTATAGCTACAAATGCGGTAAATAATCTAATTACTTTAGCTCTTGATATGACAACAGACAATCAAGATTTTAACGTATCTAGTGGTGATTTTAACTTAAATTCTACTAAAATTACTGATTTTGCTGGAATTACTGGGCTTAATATGAATGAGTTTGATGAAGTAAATTCTCAAGACTTAGGTATATTTGATGCATCTGTAATTGGATTAACTTTGGTTTCATTAGCAAATGCAATTGAAAACATCAATAAAGTTGCTTCTTATGTTGGTGGTGTGGTTAATAGATTAATATCTCAAGAGGAATCTCTTAAAGGTCAAATTACCAACTATAAAGCAGCAATTTCAAGAATTGAAGATTCAGATGTAGCTATTGAACAGTTAGAATTAGTTAAATCACAGTTCTTACAGAACTCTTCTATTACATCTTTAGCTCAAGCAAACTCTAATCCACAGGTATTCTTACAGTTATTACAAAGTTAATAGCATATAGAATAATGGATTATAGAATTGTAATTTAAGAAAATATTTATTAAAGGAGCATACTATGCCTTTTTCAACGGGTTCTAATTCAAGAATTAGAACAAATATTGCCTCAGAACTTGCTTACAACGCAATGTCATCGGCTAATAAACAAATCTCAAAAGAGCAATTGAGAATGTCTACAGGACTGAGGATAAATAATGCATCAGATGATGTAGCAGGATACATTACTGCTAGGGCGTTACAATCTAGAAACATCATAATAAAATCGTCAATAAATATAATTGGAGATGCTAAAAATGTAGCAAACATTTCAATGGACGCGTATGAAAACGTAGCAGAAATGATAAAAGAAATTCGAAAGCATGTTGCTACAGCAACTTCAGGTGTAATGGGGACAAATGAGAAGGTATCACTTGCAAAAGCTGCTTTCAGAATGTCACAGCAAATTCAAACAATTGTAGATTCTACTGTTTTTGGTGGAAGACAGTTAATTGATGGATCATACTCAGCAAATTTCTTTGTTGGTACTAATGCAATAAATAACCTATTAACAATTTCTCTTAATATGAGAAATGATAATATTGTTGATTTTGATATAAATTCTCCTGATTTTGATGTGAATGCTATGAATAGAGGTAACTTTGCTGGTGTTACTGGATTAGACCTTAGAGAGCTGAATAATGTCACGGAAAATGATATGGGAGTATTTAGTGACAACAACATAGGATTAACATTAACCTCTTTAGCAAACGCATTGGATAACGTTACAAAAGTTAATTCCTATATTGGTGGTATTTATAATAGATTATCTTCTCAAGAAGATGTTCTTGCTCAACAAGTTGTGAACTATGATGCTGCTATCTCTCGTATTCAAGATACTGATGTTGCTAAGTCACAATTAGTATTGATTAGAGAGCAATTCTTGCAACAAGCATCACTAACTTCACTTGCTCAAGCAAATCAAAATCCGTCTGCATTTTTACAATTAATCAGAGGATAAAAAATGTTACTTTATTTTATTTCAAAATATCTAATGGGCTAAATACCAGTTATTACCATAACCTGTTTCAACAAGAACTGGTATTTTACCCAAAGATAATGAAGTTTCCATTTGAATTTTAACTATTTTCTCTAATTCATCTATATGACTTTTATCAACCTCAAATAAGAGTTCATCATGGATTTGGAGTAGCATCTTTGCCTTTATCTTACTTGATTTCAATTTTTTATAAATTGAAACCATTGCTATTTTTATCATATCAGATGCAGTTCCTTGAATTGGTAAATTAATTGCAGCTCTTTCGTCTTGTGAACGAATGTTGTGATTTGAGTTATTTATGTTTTTAAAATATCTTCTTCGACCGCATAAAGTTTCTGCATATCCTTTGTTACGGGTTTCCTCTATAGTACTATCCATAAAATTTTTAATACCAGGGTAAGTATCAAAATAGTTGTCAATTATTTCTTTCGAGTAACTTCTTGAAATACCTAATCGTTGAGAAAGTCCGTAAACTCCTAACCCATACATTATACCAAAGTTTACAGTTTTTGCTACTCTTCTATCATCACTTGAAACTTCTTCTAATTTTTTTCTAAATAATTTAGATGCAGTAGCAGAGTGAATATCCAAACCATCATTAAATGCATCTATTAAATGATTATCTTTTGAATAATAAGCCATAATTCTTAGTTCAATTTGAGAATAATCAGCAGAAAAAATTAAATTCCCACTATCTGCAACAAAAGATTTTCTTATTTCTTTTCCAAAATCGGTTTTAATTGGTATATTTTGCAAATTTGGATTTGTAGAAGAAAGTCTTCCAGTACTTGCAACAGTTTGGTTATATGTGGTGTGAAGTCTTCCAGTTTTTTTATTAACTAGTTTTGGCAAAGCAGTAACATAAGTGGAATTCAATTTTGTCAAGGAACGATACTCTACAAGTAATTTGGCAATATCAAAACTTTCACTCAACTCTGTTAAAACTTGATTATCTGTACTATATCCAGTTTTTGTTTTTTTAATAACAGGTAAACCAAGTTTTTCAAATAAAACTTCACCCAACTGTTTTGGTGAATCTAAATTAAACTCAATTTGAGTTTCATTAAATATCTTTTCTTTTAATACCTCAATTTCTTTATTTATTTCGACTTCTATATTTTTTAATACTTTAGAATCTATCAGTATTCCATTGAATTCCATTTCCGTTAACACTTCAACCATCGGAAATTCAATATTGTGAGCTAATTCATTTAACTTTTCTTTTTCTATTTCTTTTTCAAGTATATTTTTTAATCTTAAAGTAACATCAGCGTCCTCACAAGCATAATCTTTTATTTCCTCAGGTGGCAACTCTTTCATTGACTTTTGAGTTTTTTTATTTTCTCCAATTAATTCTGTAATTTTAACTGGTTTATAGTTTAACCACTTAACAGCTAAATCGTCCATATTATGCTTTTCATCAGGGTTTAAAACATAACTTGCCAGCATCGTATCAAAAGCTATAGGACTTACTTCAATCCCATGTCTTTTTAAAATTAATGAGTCAAATTTACTATTTTGTCCTATTTTATTTATGTTTTTATCTTCTAATATTGGTTTTAATTTCTCTACAACAAAATCAATATTTAAAGTATCTTCACTATTTTTATCAGAAAATAAGTCTTCAGATTCTTTATAACTTGTTGGAATATAATAAGCAACTTTCTCTTTTTCTGCAAGAGCAACCCCTACAATCTCACAATTCATAGTATCAAGTGAATCTGTCTCAAGGTCAAAAGATAATTCTTTACAATTTTTTAATCTATTTATCAATTCATCTAACTTATTATCGGTATTTATTAGATTATAATTAACTTTATTATTATCTATCTGTTGGATTGTAATATTATTTTCAAATTCAATTTTAGTTTCAGATTTTAAAGCTTTTTCTTGCCACTTTCTCCTAAGAGTTGTAAAACCACAATCTTGAAAAAATTTATCTAAACTGTGGTAATCTACATCTCCCATCTTGGTTTGATTAATATCCAATTTTATTGGACAATCTATTTTAATCGTAACAAGTTTTTTCGATAAAAAAGCCATCTCTTTATGTTCTTCTAATTTGGCTTTCACTGCCTTTTTATTAATTTTATCCAAGTTATTATAAACCCCTTCAAGTGAACCATACTCTTGTATAAACGGAATTGCGGTTTTTTCACCAATTCCTTTTACTCCAGGTATATTATCAACCGAATCACCAATTAAAGCTTGAACATCAATCACTTGTTCAGGTGTAACACCAAATTTTTCTTCTACTTCTTTATAATCAATTAACTGTAATTCCTCTGATTTAGAGGTTGGTCTTAAAAGTTTGATTTTATCATCAACTAATTGCATAAAATCTTTATCTGAAGTTAAACAAAAAGTCTTAATATTTTGATTTGATGCTGTTTTAGCAAGAGTTCCAATAATATCATCTGCTTCATAGCCGTCTAATTCATATTGTGGAATATTTAAGTGTTTTAAAAGTTCTTTAATTTTAATAAGTTGAGGAGCTAAATCTGCAGGGAATTCCGCTCTATTAGCTTTGTATTCTGAATACATCTCATCTCGAAAAGTTGGAGCAGAAGTATCAAATACAACAACAATATTCTCCGGCTTTTCAGATTCAAGTAACTTAGTTATAATATTTGTAAAACCAAAAATTGCTCCAGTTGGCAATCCCTCTGGTGATGATAAACCAGCTCTAAACATTGCGTGATAAGCTCTAAAAACAAGCGACATTCCATCAATTAAATAAAGATTATTCATTTTCATATTTTAATTTATAAATAATTCAAAAATACAGAATATAAATCATAAAATTAAATAATGTTTGAAATTTTTAGTTTTGAAATTATTTAATTAATTTGAAAAATATTTTTAACAAAAGGTAAAAAATGAAACACAATTTTATATTAATAAAAGTTATATTATGTTTATTATTAGTTTCATCAATTAGTCTTATTGCACAAGGAAACACTTTGTGGTCTTGGGGTGACAATGAGTTTGGACAATTAGGCGACGGGACAATAAATGGAAAAATTATCCCTGAACAAATTGGAGATCAAACAGATTGGAAGGTAATTTTAGGTGGAGATTTCCATACTATAGCCATAAAAACCGATGGCACTCTATGGGCTTGGGGTGATAATGAGTATGGACAAATAGGGGACGGAACTTTTATTAATAAAAACTTACCAACACAAATTAGCTTGGATAACAACTGGAAAGAAATCTTTTGTGGAACTAGCCATAACTTTGCAATTAAAACTGATGGTACTCTATGGACTTGGGGTTTGAACGATTATGGGCAGTTAGGATTAAATGATGTGATAAGCAGAAACATTCCAACTCAAGTAGGAAATGATAATAAATGGTTTAAAATATCAAGCGGTAGTGGCCATACAATTGGCTTGAAAACCGACGGCACTTTATGGGCTTGGGGTGATAATGATTTCGGTCAACTTGGGGATGGTTCTTTTATTTTACAACTAACTCCTATTCAAATTGGTAATGATAACAACTGGACAGATATATCAGCTGGTATATTTCACTCAATTGGCTTAAAAACCGATGGCACTTTGTGGGCTTGGGGTGATAATGATTATTGGCAATTAGGAATAAATGATAATAGTAAATTTTTTTCAGTTCCAACCATTGTTAATCAAGACAATGACTGGAAATCAATTTACGCAGGAGGATACCATAATCTTGCATTAAAAACTGATGGTTCACTATGGGCTTGGGGTGATAATGAATATGGTCAATTAGGGGATGGAGATGTATTTGAAAGTCAGATTCCAAAACAAATTCAAAATAATGATGATTGGAATTTTATTGGTGCAAGCGTCTGGAACTCCTTTGGTATAAAATCAGATGGTACATTATGGATATGGGGAGATAATGAATTTGGACAGTTAGGGGAGGCGTCAATAAACTGGTTTGTTTCTTCTCCAATAAAAATTAACCAAGATACAGATTGGAGTGCAGTTAGTCTCGGTGAATATCATGTTTTAGCTCTAAAAATTCAAGAAACGGAACCCGATGCATATAGTCTATCAGGCAAGATAACAAGTATGGGTAATCCATTACCAAATATAGAAGTTAGTAATGGGAGCTTTTCTGTTTTTACTGACCAAGAAGGCTTTTATGAATTTAAAAATTTAGTTAAAGACCTTTATATCGTAACCCCAATATCAAATGATTATGATTTTCAACCAGAGTTTGTAGAAGTTAATCTAAATTCTAATCTTGATAATATTAACTTTATCGCAATTGATAATGAAGAAACATATTCTATTTCTGGTAAAATTTTATCTGGAGGTTTACCTATTCAAGGAATTGAAATTACTAATGATTTAACTACTGTTATTACTAATCAAAACGGTGAGTACATCTTTGAGAATCTTGCTGAAAATGAATATATAATAACACCTGTTTCTAATGAATATAATTTCTTTCCAGAGTTAATTATAATACAATTAGATGGAAATATTTCAAATGCTAACTTTGAGGCATCCCTTATAACCGATAATATTAAAAGAATAAATAACTCTGAAAAATTATTGCTATATCCTCAACCAAATAACGGACTTTTTACCCTTAAAGTAAATGTAAATTATGGAGATGAACTTAAAATTTATGATTTAACGGGCATATTAATTCATGAAAAAAAGTTTGAAATAAACTCTCTAAATCATCTCATTGAAATAGATTTACAATCATATTCAAATGGTGTTTACTTTTTAGAATTAATTAACCAAAACTACATCTTAAACCAAAGTTTGATTATCAATAAATAAAGAGTAATAAATATTTAATTAACACTCCAATATTTTAATTATTACAACTAATAATATTGGAGTTAATTTATATAATTTGTTTAATCAAATCTTTTAAATCGTCGATATCAAAATTATTTGCTTTTTGTTTTACATTGGTTAAGTAATTAATAATATTTGGATTATCAATAATATTTAATAAATCATCACAAATATCACTTATTTTATCAAGCTCTAAATTTTCGATATTATCTATTATATTATTAGTAAAATGTGATTTTATTTGATTAATCTCTTCAGCATTTAAGTTTATTTTACTTTTGTTATTTGTAATATTTTTCTTAGATTCTGTAAAACCAACATGTTTTTTTAATGCTTCAACAAGTTTTTCAGATTCTATTGGTTTAGTTAAATAATCATCAAAGTAAATTGAATTTTCATCAATATTATGTTGCATAGCTAGGGCAGTTAGTGCAATTATTGGTACGTTAATTTTTAAATCATTTTTTATGAAATTTGTAGCTTGAATTCCATCCATAACAGGCATTTGGATATCTATCAAAACAAGTTTTGGTTTTGATTCTTTAATCATATTGATTGCTTCCTCTCCTGTATATGCTCTGCGAATATTTTTTAAACCTAGATTATTTAAAATCGTTTGTAATAACAAAATATTAAGTTCGTTATCATCAACTATCAATATTTCTTCATCTTGAAAAATTATATCATATTTGTTCATATTTTGAATTTGTTTTTGTTGTTTAAATTCTAAATTATTGAGAGTTAAAGTGAAAGTAGAACCTATATTTTCTTTACTTTCTACATTTATTTTACCGCCTAACATATTAGCAAGCCTTTTAGAAATTGTAAGCCCTAAGCCGGTACCACCATATTTTCTTGTAGATTGGTCATCTTGTTGTCTAAATTCATCAAAAATTATTTCTAAATTAGATTGTTTTATTCCGATACCGCTATCTTCTACAGATATTCTTAAATCAATATGATTTTCATCTATTATTTCAAAATCAATTTTAAAGACTATTATACCTTCATCTGTAAATTTTAAAGCGTTACCAAGTAAATTTAATAAAATTTGTCTTGTTCTGATTTCATCAAACAATAAACTTTCAGGTAAGTTCTCACTAATGATTGTTTTAAATGAAAGGTTTTTCTTTGAAGCAAGATGAGAAAATATTTGAGAAAGTTCTGATATCATTTTTTTTGGATTTGATTCTTTAATTTCAGTTGTGAGCTTATTAGCTTCAATCTTGGATAAATCAAGAATATCATTAATCAAAGTAAGCAATGTTTTACCTGCTGATATCATAGAACTAACATATTGAATATTATCTTCTTGTTCGAGTTTATTAAGTAATAAATCACCAAAACCAAGTATTGAATTTAAAGGAGTTCTAATTTCATGACTCATATTTGCTAAAAATATACTTTTAGTTTTGTTGGCTTGTTCAGCATTTAATTTTGCTTTTTCTAACTCCTCTTCTCTTTTCTTAGTTTCTGATATATTTCTTGTTATCGAATAGATTAAATTATCTACTGGATTAATTTGAGCACTCCATGAAAACCAAACTATTTTTCCAGATTTTGTTATATATCTATTTTCAAAATTTAAAACAGGTTTATTCATAACATCTGCAAAAATAAGTTCAGTTATTTTTATATCATCTGGATGAATGAAATCCCATAAAGGTTTAGAAGTCAATTCTTCTATTGAGAATTCTAAAGTTTCTGACCAAGCATGATTCAACTGTTTAAAAAAACCATCTGGACCGCAAACAGAAATCATATCCAAAGACAAATTAAAAATATTATCTCTTTCAACTTGCAATTTTTTTCTATCAGTTATATTTTGAAATGTTCCAAAAATTTTCGTAGTAACACCATTTTCTTGAATTACATCAGCAATTGCATTTACCCAAACCCTATTATTTTTTGCAGTAATTATAGGCAAATCAAATTCCCAACCTTTACCTGTTTTTATTGCATTTTCAACTACATTTTTTACTTGATCTATAACTTCTGGAACATAAAAATTAATAGCAGTCTCGAGGTCTGGAATATAATCTAAAGGAACCTCATGGATTCTTTTCGTTTCATCAGACCAAATTGCAGTTCCATTAACTAAATCAACAACCCAATATCCTAATTTAGCTGTCTTTTCAGCTAACTCCATATAATTAGTTTTTTCCTTGATTTCTTTTTCTTTTTTAATTTTCTCTGAAATGTCTTCAATAATACTCCAAATCAGCTCTTTTCCATTCATATCAGTAATTTTGATTCCATTAAGTAATAATGGATATCTTGAGCCATCTTTTTTTATATACTCTTTTTTATAAGGTCCATAAAAACCATATTTATTAAGATTTTCGAGTTGTTTCTCTTCTTCTGAATCATACTCTTTAGGTGTTAAATCCCAATAGCTTAAATTCATAAAATGGAGTTTTGAATAACCTGTGGGTTCTACTAATTTATCATTAACTTCAATAAATTTGCCAGTTTTAAAGTCATTCAATGCTATGCCCAAAGGTGCAAGTTGTATAAATGAATTATATAATGACTCTTTATAACGTATTTCATTTTCTTGGATTTTTTGTTGTGTTATATCCTTTACAATCCCATCGATTCTATCTGTTGCCCCATTTTCTCCTTTTATTATTCTTGCAGAATTATTAATCCATTTTACTTCCCCATCTTTTGTGATGATTCTATAAACAATATCACTATATCCTCCGTACTCTTTAAAAGAATTAGCTATTTTTTCAATAACATGTTTATCGTTATCATGTATAATTTCTTCCCATAAATTTGAATTATTCATCCAGTCTTCAATAGGATAGCCATATAACGTTACAGCTGATGGAGAAACAAATAGTATCTTATATTCTGGTAAAGAAACAGACCATACAACATCATTAATTTCATTTAATATACTTTCTAATCTTTGCTTTGTTTTTTCAAGTTCAACTTCATTATTTTTTTTATTAGTTATATCTTGAAACATTCCAATTAATTTTTCAATATTATCGTTTTCTTCAACAACTCTTCCAGAGGCAATTACCCATTTTTCATTTCCTTTTGCTGAAATAAACTTACATATTTCATAAAAAGGTTGTTTAGTTTTAATTGTATTATTAATAGCATTAGATATAATAGGTCTATAATCGGGGTGATAAAATTCAATTCCATTTATTTTATTATGGTCAAAATCTTTATCAACTTCATGAATATTATAAACTTCATCAGTCCAAATTGTCTTGCCTGTTTTTAGATCGAGTTCCCAAGCACCAATTTGAGCTATATTTTGAGCGTCATTCAATAGAATAGATTGTCTTTCTAATTCTTTTTGAGTGTTTATTAATTCATCTATATCTGTATGAGTTCCAATCACTCTTAAAGGATTACCATCATTATCTTTTTCGATAACCTTTCCTCTATCTAAAATCCACTTATAACTACCATCTTTACATAATACTCGATGTTTTAAAATATATGTTTCAGTATAACCTTCAAAATGAGAATTTAATAATTTATAAATGTTACCTAAATCATCGGGATGAACCCTACTTTCCCATTCTGATATTGAATCACTAATTTCATCATTTTCATATCCAAGCATTAATTTCCAACGTTTGGAATAAAACACTTTGTTTGTTTGAACATTCCAGTCCCATATCCCATCACCACTACTATCTAAAGCAAACTCCCATCGTCTTTCTAAATCTTCTTTTTGAATTTGTTGTATTTTCTTATCATTTATATCAGTATGAGAACTAGCAAATCTAATTGGATTTCCATCACTATCTTTTAAAACTTTTCCTCTTGCTAAAATCCATTGATATACACCATTTTTATTTTTTAATCTAAATTCAATTTCGTATTTAGAAACTTTATCATTTAAATAATCATCAATATGCTCTTCAACAAGTTTGCTATCCTCTGGATGTAATAATTCAAAGAATGTATCTAAGTGATTTTCTAATTCACTATCTTTATATCCCAACATTTCTTTAAATCTTTTTGAATAAAAAACAACATCTGTAACCATATCCCAATCCCACAAACCATCACCAATAGAGTCTATAGCAAATTCCCATTTACTATCAATTTGTTTTAGTTTTTCTTCATGTGTTATGTCTCTTACAATCCACATAACTTTATCATTATCAAAAAACTGTACTCTTGCTTCGAAATATAAAGTTTCGTTATTTATGAATAAATTGTATTTTGTTGTTTGTAATTTATTAGTTTCAATTGCTTTTAAAAAAATTGGTTTAATTTTTAAATAAACTGACTCTGGCAGTGTCTCACTCATTTTTTTACCAATGAATTCTTCTGCAGGCATGTATAATTTTTCAGGTTGATGAGTGTAAACTTCTAAGTAAAATTCATTTTTGTCAAAAATAAATATTAAATCTGGAATTGTAGATATAAGTGCTTCTAGATGTACTCTATTTTTATCAATGCTCATTAAATTTTAACTAATAATTATAAAAATTTAAAAAAATTTAAAAAAATTTAAAAAAATTTAAAAAAATTTAAAAAAATATTATATTTTTTATAATAAAAAGATATTTATAATAAAAAGATATTTATAATAAAAAGATAAATGATACAAAATTGTCTTAAATATTGCTATTGAAATTAAGTTTTCTTAATTTTGTAATTATAAAAAATGAAATAGGAAAATAATTATGGAAATGGGAATATGCTACGGTGGAGTTCCAACCAAAATACATAACAACTCAATGGGAATAAGAGGGTATGATTTTATTGAATTTTACTCAGGTTCAGCAAAAATGTTAGCATATTGGCATGCAAGTGCTATGGGACTAGATATTGTTGCATATAAAGGACCAGAAACCGGTCACAGAGATAGAATGTCTATTTTACTTGCTTCCCCTGTTAATCCACAATTCAAAATTGTAATAACTTCTGCTTTACAACCTTCTACTTATGAAGTAAATGGTTTCCAAACAAGACATGGAGATGGTATCAAAAGATGGTCTGTTGAAGTTGATAATGTTGAAGTAACTTACGCAAAAGCAGTTAAAAATGGGGCAGTTCCAATTTTAGAGCCATATAAAATAGAAGATAAAGATGGATTTGTTATGATGGCTTCAATTCGCTTATATGACGATTGTGAAATAGTTTTTGTTAATTACGATAACTACAAAGGGCTTTTTCAGCCAGGTTTTGAAAAACCACATTTTAACTGGAACATAACAAGAGAAGAAACAAACTTAAAAGGCATTGACCATATCGTTGGAAATGTTAATATAAATGAAATGGATTATTGGTCTAATTATATCAACAGAGCTTTGGATTTTGAAACATTCATTCATTTTGGTCCTGGTGACATATCAACTCAATATTCTGCTTTATTATCAAAAGTTGTTCGCTCTAAAGATGATATTATTAAAAACCCAATAAATGAACCTTATGACGGACTAAAGCGAAGTCAAATTGAGGAATATATTATGCAATATCATGGAACTGGAATCCAGCATATTGCGATATTAACTACCGATATTATTACTACTGTTTCTAACTTAAGAAAAAATGGTGTTGAATTTTTAGATACGCCACCAGACACTTATTATGATGATATCGCAAATAAAGATTTTGGTTTGACTGAAGATATAAACAAATTAAAAGAAAATGGAATATTAATAGACGTTGAAGGTAAAGGATATTTATTACAAATATTTACAAAACCAATAGGGGATAGACCTACATTCTTTTATGAAATAATCCAACGCAGAAAAGGCGCGTCAGGTTTCGGACAAGGTAACTTCCAAGCACTATTTAAAGCAATAGAAATAGATCAAGGTAAAAGAGGAAATTTAGACAAATAAAGTCAAAAATATCAAAAATTAAAAGGAGGCAATCGCCTCCTTTTTTATTAATATTAAAACTGTTCTAAATAATTTTATAATTTTATTCCAGCATCTTTTATTATTGCTTCACAAATGGAAGGGATTTTATTCACCTGCAAAATATAATCTTGAATTCCTTCTTCAATTACCGAACGAGGCATAGAAGGTGCTATGGCAGAATCTGGATTTTGCACAATTACTTTACCGCCAGTACTTTTAATAATTGAAGCTCCAGCACTTCCATCTCTTCCCAATCCTGTTAAGATAACAGCAATTGACCTTTCATTAAAAACTTGCGCTAAAGACCTAAAAAGCGGGTCAGCAGATGGTCTAACAAAATTTTCTTTTGGACTATCTTGTAAAGATAATGTTAAATCAGAATTAACAATTAAATGTAAATCACCAGGACAAATATAAATGTTTCCTTGTTTAACAGAGATACCATTTTCAGCAAGATTTACTTTAAGATTAGTTTCATTCTTCAACCTATTTGTAAAAGTTTCAATCATCCAAGGAGGACCATGTTGAACTATGAAATAAGAAGCAGCTGTATCCTTTGATAATTTACTTATAAACTCAACAATTGTCTGAGGTCCACCTGTAGATGTAGCTATACCAATTCCAAAAAAACCAGGTAATTTACTTCTTTTCTTAACTTTAAAATTCTTTGTACTATTTTCATCTACTTGGTTAGATAATTTTTTTAAACCAACTTGAATTTTTTCAAGCAATTCATTTATTTCTTTAGGCTTTGCAAGATAATCGTCAGCACCAGAACTAATTGAGTGTTGCTTTGCTCCTTCACTTGATAAAGCCGTTAACATTATAATATAAGGAAGTGGTTGTATATTCTCTCTTATTCTTCTAATTAACTCAATACCATCTACTTGTGGCATCATCCAATCAGTTAATACTACATCATATTTATTTAACTCTAACTCTTTTATACCCTCTAAACCATTATATGTAACTTTTACATCATAGTTATTTTTTATAAGTAATCTTTTTAGAAATATAGTGCTCGTTATTTCATCTTCAACTACTAAAATTTTAACTTGTTTTTCCATATTTTTATTTGTTTTTAATTTTATTTTGCTAAATTACGAAAAATAATTTAACTTTTTAAATTTTTTAAATAATATATAACTTTTGATGAAATTTATCAGAATTAAACTAAATGCCAGAAGAAATATATGTTCTTGTTTGATTGAAAATAACGCAGAAATCATAGAAATTGAACTAAACTATGATATAGTTTTGCAATTCAAATTATCAATTAATAAATCAATCAATCAAGATGAATATAATGAGATAATTTTAGCAAATAGTAAATTTAATGCACGCACTCAAGCATACAGAATAGCAACATATAAAAGAAGAACTGAGTTTGAAGTTATCACTAAATTAAGACAAAAAGGTTACCAAGATGAAGTTATTAAAAATGCAATTGCTTTTTTATATGAATTTAATTTACTGAATGATAACGAGTTTGCAAGAATATTTATAAGCGATAAATCTAAAATAAAACTTTGGGGGGAAAGAAGAATTAAAGTTGAACTGCTAAGAAAGGGAATTAAAGAATATATAATTTTTAAAGAATTAAATAATTTCAACTTAGATGATACCAAGTTAGAAAGCGCTCTAATCTTAGCTAATAAAAAGTTCAATCAAATTAAGTATAAAAAAGATAAAGTAAAAATTACCAATTCTATTGTTTCATTTCTTCAAAGAAACGGATATGACTATAACATAATCAAACAAGTTATTGAAGAATTAAAACTATTACAGAACTAAATATAAATTAATTCTTTAAAACTCTAAAAACTTCGATTGATTGAGGGCTCTCAATTTGAATTACATAAACTCCTGCTACTAATCCGGATAAGTCTATTTCAGAAATTGATTTAACAATCATTCCATTTTTTTGCAATTGAGATTGTACCTGAATATAATCTAAATCTCTGATAAAGTTTCCAAATAAATCATATAATTGTATTGATATCGAATGAGTATAATCATTAGGAATAAACTCTATAAATTGAAACTCAGCTAAATCTTCTGTTGGATTAGGATAGGGAAGACCTAAAGTTATAAAATACTTATCAGTTAAAGAAACATCAACTAACTCGATAGATAGCTCACAATCTGAGCTTGTACTCAAAAACTTATCTTTAATAATAGCTTTCATTGGTAAATAATGGTCTTTACATCTATCTATTATCTTAATCGTATCCAATCTAATTTCTCTCCCAACCCCGAGAAAACAAACTTCTAAAGTAACCGAAGAATTTGCAGGAATAAAAAGTGGAAGTTGTGAAGTTGGAATTGAAAACTCAGTATTTCCTAACATAATAGGGTTCTCAATTAGGGCATCTATATCTCTATAATTAGTAATTATTAAATCTTCACAAATAAATTTATCTTTTTCAACAATATCACTTTCAAACCAGTTCCCATCAAATTCTGCAGTAAGTTGAAAATTATTAGTATCAATTCTCGCCCTAGCAAAAATTACTTCTGAAGTTACTGTGCAGCCAAAAGGAGAAGTTATAAGAGCATAATAATCACCAGATTCCAATACAGACAACGTATCTTCTATTGAAATTAATTCGTCTGATTCACTTTTAAACCATTCAACAGAAGTACCATTATGATTTGCAATTAAAGATAAAGTGTCGCCCAAACAAAAATTAATTCTTCCAATTGAATCCAAACTAATCTGAGGTAGAGGATTAAAGTTTATTGGTATTTCTATCCTATGTTCACATAAAAACTCATCTATAATAGACACTGAATAAGTTCCTGACTCTGTAATTGTAGCACTATATGAATTAGTATTTAACTCCACTTGTTTTGTATTATTAAACCATCTATAACTTGTGTAAGTAGGGTTAACAGTTAATATAACTTCATCTCCTTCACAAGGGTCTTCATCAGAAATCGATAGCATATAATCAGGTAAAGGTAACACATTAATTTCAAATATAGAATTATAAACAGTATCTGGGCAAGATTCTTCATAATACTGAGCTGTTATTGTCCTGGATTCTAATGCTTCGAATTCAAAAGTTGACGAAAATGAATTAACATTCCATGAAATATTTTTCATATTTGTGTCTAAATCTAAAATAATTTTCTCGCCACTACAAATATTAATAATTTCATTTTGTCTTGTTAATGTATCAAAAATAGCTGGCTTAGAATACCACAAATGATCTCCAGCTAACCAATATACACCATTAGAATTTAATGCTAAATCATCAATAAAATCTCCACCTTCTAAGCAAGTATTTATATTTTTCCATTCTAATCCTCCACTTGTAGTCTGATAAACTGAAGCTGCATGACCAACTCCCCAGCCAGTTAAATCATCAACCATTAATGAACCATACATAGCAGCTTTAGTATCAAAATTAATCCAAGATTCTCCTAAATTATTAGTTATTCTTATACTTCCTGATTCACCATTATTACCAGAACAAGAATTAGAAACCGGAACTACAATTGAATTATTAAATTTAGAAATATCTTCGTGCCAATCTCTTCCACCAGTTTCACTGAAAACAGACCATTCTGTTTTTTGTGGATTCGACTTCCATAGCAATCCACTTGAAATAGCCCAGCCAACATCATTTTCATCAATGATTAAATCTGCTAATTTTGAGTTTCCAATATTTACTGTGGTTAAACTCCAAGTATTTCCACCATCTAAAGTCTTATAAAAAACTTGTCTAAATGGAGTTAAACCTAAATTATATTCTATAGTGCATTCCCCACCAACTAAATATCCTTCATTTTCATCAACAAAATAGCACCCCCATAGTGGAAGAGTTCTTGATATTAAGAATTGACCTTGAAAAACATTAAAAATAGGAGTTACATCTTTCCAAGTATTTCCACCATCAATTGATTTAAAAATTCCTCCTTGTCTATCTGGACAATTATTACAAGGACCCGAGGCATAGCCAACATTTTCATTAACAAAATATACCATTTCTAATTGATAGCTGCTTTCTCTATCTATTAATACATAGTCCCAAGTTTTTCCAGCGTTAGTAGTTCTAAGTATCAATGAATTAAATCCACTAACCCAACCATAGTTTGGATTGTCTTCTAAAAACATTATATCAAGTAAAACTGTATTACCTATAGAAAAACCTAAATTTCTAATATCATTCGCAGGCATTTCAGGTAAATCTGATTTAACCCATTTAATATTTTCATAAGAATATAAATTTATATTCAAAATTATAATGACAATAAAAACTATATATTTTTTCATTTTTTTATTAAATTTTAATTATTAACTATTAAAAAATCTAAAATTTCTGTTAATTAATCTTTACAATAAAACATTATTTTTAATGGTTTACAAATTATATTTTATTTTTAGTCATGTCTGTAAATATATTAATATATTTAACATATAACATTCACTAAAAAACAAAATATGAATTTTACATCACAATTTAGTGTCATTTATCATAAAAGAAATATTAATTTTTCTTTAAAAAAAATGACTTTCTAAATAGTTTATAATTCAACACAATTGAAATATGCAAGATATATTTTTCATTTTTGAAAAAAAAAGTTCTTGACTTACACATTTAAATTTTACATATTGCATATTATAATTAGATGTAAAAATAAAAAGAGAGAGAACTTTGTTGACCTATCCAGAAACAATACCACTTTTCGAAAACACAGAAGCTGAAATGCTTACTAAGTATGACGAAAAAGTGGTGAAAAAAGTGGCTCCAGATTCAATTACTAATGAACTCTGGGATAAATGCCTTAGAATACTAAGAGATAATGTATCATCTCTTATTTACAATACTTGGTTTACTCCAATTACCCCCCTTAAATGGAGTGAAAAAGTAATCACTGTTCAAGTTCCAAGTCAGTTCTTTTACGAGCAACTTGAGAATAATTATTACGATTTACTACGAAAAACTATTGAAAGAGTTTTTGGTGATGGCGCCAGACTACAATATGATATTGTTGTTGATAGAAATAACAAAAATGTCGAAGAGCGTTCAATTATTATTCCTGCATTTCAATCGCCGCCGCCAGTTGTTCAGCAGAGTATTTCTTTCCAGGGAACCGATAATAAGATTCAGCATTTTTCTAACAATCTTAATCCTAGGTACTCTTTTGATAATTTCTTAACTGGTGAAAGCAATCAATTAGCTGTTTCTGCAGCTAAAGCAGTAGCTGGTAATCCAGGAGGAACTCAATTTAATCCAATTTTTGTTTACAGCGAAACTGGATTAGGTAAATCGCATTTGCTACATGCAATTGGAAATTATATTTTAAAAAATAATCCCTCTAAAAGAGTGTTATATACTCATAGTGAGAATTTTATTACCGAATTTGTTTATGCCATCCAAAAAAATAAAGTTAATGAATTATCTTCGTTTTATAGAAGCATCGACGTTCTTATTTTGGATGACATTCAGTTTTTATCCGGTAAAGAAAAAACTCTGGATAATTTTTTCCATACTTTCAATGCCCTTCATCAACAAGGTAAGCAAATTGTATTGAGTAGCGATACGCCTCCTTCAGAACTTAATGGAATTGATGAAAGACTAATTTCAAGATTCAAATGGGGACTAACAGTAGATATTCAAAGACCAGAACTGGAGTTAAGAATAGCTATTTTAATTCAAAAAGCAGCAAACTCAGGTATTGATTTACCTATGGATATTGCTGAATATATAGCAAATAATGCACCTCATAGAATTAGAGATCTAGAAGGTATCCTTATAAATTTAATTGCTAAACATACCTTAGATAATAAAGAACTTAATATTGAATTAGCAAAACAAGTTGTAAGAAATCAAATTTCGTTAACTAGTAAAGAATTTACAATTCAAGATATTAAAGAAATAGTATCAGATCACTATCAAGTAACAATTGATATGATTGAAAGCAAATCTAGAAAACATGAAATTGCACTTGCCAGACAAATGAGTATGTATCTTTCTAAAAAATTTACAAGAAACTCACTCAAAGCAATAGGCTCAGAATTTGGTGGAAGAGACCACTCTACGGTTTTACATTCCTGTACTGCAATCGATAATTACTTATTCTTCGACAAAAAAGTCCAAAGAGATTTTGAAAAACTATATAATGTATGCAAAGAACTAAGCATTTAATGAACATCTAATTTAAAAAGCCACTACTTAGTAGTGGCTTTTTTATCACCATTAGATATTTTATTTTAACAAAATAAATTTATCTTAAAAAATCTTATCCCATACTTTTTCAAAAAATCCAGATTTATGTGAATTCTTATTTTCAGGATAAACAGAATCAATTTCTTCTAAATTTTTAATCAACTCTTTTTCTTTAGAATTTAATTTTTGAGGAACATATATATTAACCATGACATACTGATTACCCTTCCCATAACTATTTAAGTTAGGAATACCTTTATCTTTTAAAACTAACGTTGTTCCAGGCTGTGTTCCAGATTCAATTTTAAGACTTTCATCTCCCCATAAAGTAGGAACATTAAGTTCAGTACCTAAAACCGCCTCCGGATAACTTATAGTTAATTTGTAAATAACATGATTTCCTTCTCGAATAAAAAGTTCATGTTCTTTTTCTTCCATAATTATAATTAAATTTCCAGCTAACCCACCATTTTTTCCTGCATTACCTTTACCCTGAAGCGGTAAGTAATTTCCAGCTTCAACTCCTGCAGGTATTTCAACTTTAACTTCGTCATCACCTCTAACTCTTCCTTCTCCCGAACAATCCTGACATTTATCTCTAACTATTTCTCCAGAGCCGTTACATTGCGGACAAACGCTAACATTAACAAATTGCCCAAACAACGACCTTGATACTTGTCTAACTTCTCCAGCACCACCACAAGATGGACATGAACTAGAGCCAGAACCAGGTCTTGCTCCAGAACCAGTACAAGTATTACATGAAACCCATTTTTTTAATTGTATAGTTTTTGTTGCACCCTTTGCTATTTCCTCCAAAGTTAAAGCTAATGGAATTTTAATATCCGAACCACGCTGCCCACGCTCCCTTCTTCTACCTCTTGATTGCCCTTGACCAAAAAAATCATCAAAAATACTTGAACCAAATATATCTGAGAAAGAAGAAAAAACATCTTCAGCACTTGAAAAACCAGAGTGCCCCGCACCTCTCATACCTTCGTGACCAAATCTATCATATCTCGCTTTCTTATCATCATTTGATAAAACATCATAAGCTTCTGATGCTTCTTTAAACATTTCTTCTGCTTGGGAATCACCAGGATTTTTATCTGGGTGAAATTTAATTGCTAATTTTCTATATGCACTTTTTAACTCATCTTTTGAAGCACTTTTATCTACGCCTAAAACTTCGTAATAATCTCTTTTGCTCATTTTATTTTATTTTTTTTGAAAACAATTTAATCTAATTCTAAAATATGAAACATTAATCTAGTTACTCTAACGAACCTGAGGATGTAATAACCTTTGCATGTCTTAATACTTTATCACCTATCATATAACCATCTTGTAATACCTGCAATATGTGACCTTCGGGTATATCTTCATTTGGAGATTGCATAAGAGCATCATGAAATTCAACATCAAACTCATTTCCAGTGGAATCGTCCATCATTTTAACATTAGCATTTTCGAATAGTTTTATTGTTTTCTGATAAATCAATTCTAACCCTTTTTTAATTGATTCCAAATCATTAGTTTTCTCTGAGGAATTAAGCGCTTGTTTTATAGTATCAGGAATTTCTAAAAAATTATTTAAAATCTTTTCATTTCCATAAGAAATGATATCTTGTTTTTCTTTTTCCATTCTACGGCGCATATTTTCCATCTCAGCTGTTTTTCTGGCTAAATGCTCTTTTAAGTAAATAATTTCATCATTTAATTTAGAATATTCATCATTATTATCAGAGTCAGTCTCATCTGATTCATTTTTATTATTTTCTTTATAATTATTGTTATCATCTTCAAATTCTAAATCTGAGATATTCTCTTGTTCATCACCCAAATCATCAGCAAAAGCAGCACTAATCTTTTCCTCTAAATCCTCCAACTTTTCATCATCAGAGTCAATAGGTATTTTTCTATCTGTATTTTTTACATAAGTATTATATATATCTTTTGCAGCGTTCGCTGCTTGTCTTAATGGTTTTTTACCTTGATTATTTTCCATTTCCCCTCTGTAGTTTTCTGAATTTTGCTTTATGCAAGTGGTATAAGACGATTTTTATACTAAAATGTTTTAAAAAACCTTTATTAATTTATTATTAATTAAAACAAAAATAAAAAATTAGTAAAAAATATAATTTTTGTAAATAATTTAAAAAATCATTAATTTTGTTTTTTAATGCAGCATAAAAAAATTAAGGGTAAAAATTGAAAATTACTTGTTTGGGAGCAGGCAAAAGTGGAGTCTCTGCCGCTATTCTTGCAAAATCTAATGATAACGATGTTTTATTAAGTGAATATAATGACTCAGATAATTACAAAGATATAATTACTAAATTAGAAGAATTGGGAATTAAATATGAATTTGGTGGTCATTCTTTCGATGAAATCTTAGCTTCAGATTTGGTTATTGCGTCTCCAGGAATAAAACCTCAATCTGAAATTATTAAAAAATTGAATGAAAATAACAAAAAAATAATTTCTGAAGTAGAATATGCATACAGTTTTGTTAATAATCCTATAATAGCTGTAACTGGAACCAACGGAAAAACAACTACCGTTAATATAATTCAATACATTTTAAATAAATGTGGAAAAAAATCAGCGCTTTTAGGAAACGTGGGAAACCCGTTTTCCACATTTTCTTTAGATCCAAAAAACGATATTATATTAACGCTGGAACTATCAAGTTATCAATTAGATAGGGTAGATAAGTTTAAAGCAGATGTTGCAATATTTCTAAATATTACTGAAGACCATTTAAGCTATCATGGCAGTTTTCCACACTACTTCGAAGCAAAGTGGAAAATTACTAAAAATCAAAACAAAAATGATTCCTTAATTTTGAATGTTGATGATAAATCACTAATGAATTTCATTGCTGTCGGGGGACACAAAAGCAATGCAATTTTATCAGCCATCACTACCAATCCTGACTTAATCTTAGACGAAAGATTTTCAGATGGCATGTACGCTGATAATGAAATGATTTATTATTTTAAAATGCAGCATTATGGACTCCCCGTCCATAAACAACATAAAGAGGAAATTATGCAAATATCAAATTTGGCGCTACCGGGTGTCCATAATTTATATAATTCTATGGCGGCAGCTCTTGCCATAAGAAGGTTCGAAATAACTAATGAAGACCTAAGGGACTGTTTGGCTACTTTCCAAGGTGTGGAACATCGTTTAGAGTATATCAGAACAATAGGAAAAAACGATTATATTAATGATTCTAAAGCAACTAATATTAATGCCGCTTGGTATGCCTTATCAAGTTACGAAAAACCTATCATTTGGATTGCAGGAGGTCAGGGTGATAATGACTATTCAGAACTATTAGAATTAGTTAAAAAGAACGTTACTTCAATTGTAGCATTTGGTGAAGAAAGCGACAATATTTATAAATATTTTAAAGATTATTTGCCAGTTATTAAAGAAAAAGACCTAGAACTTAGTATTTTAAAAGCTAAAGAATTTGCAAAATCAGATGAAGTAATTTTATTTTCACCTGCTTGTAAAAGTTTTGACCAATATACTAACTTCGAAGAAAGAGGTCAACATTTTAAAAATATTGTAAATAGTTTATAATGAATACAATTAAAGGACATATAGACTGGTACATATTACTCCCAATTGCTGGGATTATGCTTTTTGGGCTTTCTTTTGTTTATTCTGCCTCATCTGCATATTCAGGATTAAAACTAGATTCAAACGAAGCATTATTCTTCAGTCATTTAACTAAAGTAATTTTTGGATTGTTTCTAATGATTGTATTTGCAAAAATCGATTATCATATATATAGAAAAATATCAAAACCATTTTTAATTACTTCTGTTATTTTACTGATATTGGTATTATTTATGGGTTCTAGTGCAAAAGGAGCAACAAGATGGTTAAACTTCGGTCCTATTAGCTTACAGCCATCTGAAATTGTAAAATTTGCTATTGTTATTCATTTTGCTTCTATGCTATCAGCTAAGCAAGCTATAATAAAAGACTTTGAAAAAGGATTTTTACCCTTTATAATTTGGTTAGGTATTATTGCTATACTAATTGCGCTTCAACCAAACTTCTCTACAATGTTAGTTGTTCTCTTCATTGGCTTTGCTATAATGTTTATAGGTAATGTCAATTTATTACATTGGCTTTCAACTCTCTTTGTTGGCATCGTAGCAGCAAGTATTTATGCAGTTTCTGCACCTTATAGAATGAAAAGGATTTTGTCATATTTGGGTATGGGTGATGCTAACTCAGCTTCTGGTAGCGATTATCAATTAAATCAAGCCCTAATTGCAATAGGTAATGGGGGAATAACCGGTTTAGGTCCTGGGCAAAGCAGACAAAGTAATTTATTTTTACCTGAATCCTATGGGGATTTCATTTTTTCTATAGTAGGCGAAGAATTTGGGTTTATCGGTTTAGTTTTGATTTTAAGTGCTTTTGGTTTAGTATTTTGGAGAGGTTTAATTATCGCAAAAAATGCTCCTGATAATTTTGGATATTATTTATCAGTTGGAATAATTATTACTTTTGCATTTTATGTTTTTGTTAATGCAGGAGTTAATACGGGATTATTACCAACAACTGGAGTTCCATTCCCATTTATTTCTTATGGTGGAACAGCAATATTATTATACTCAATTGCAATTGGTATTTTGTTAAATATATCATCGCAAACTGGCTTATATCCTATTGAAGTTGCAATAAGTGAAGGTGGAAATGAAGTTGCAGATAACGATGATGAAGGTGAAGATGAAGATGAAGACGATGATGATGATGATGAAGATGGTGAAGACGATGAAGATGAAGAATTAATAATCAACAAGGGGCTTTAAACCCCTTGATGAATTAAATGTTTACTTTGTTCTATCAATTTCCGCACAGAAAAGATAATCATTACCGAGATAATAAATTCTATCGCCCTCTACTGCGAAACCACCATGACATCCCGATTTGATTATTTCACCAGTTTCTGGGTCTTCGTATTCTTGTGCAGGTAAATTAATTAAAATGTCGTGATTACCCGTTTCAATATTAGTTCCGAAAAGCCAACCATTATCTGCTAATTTATATAGTTTATCATCAACAACATAGCTAGTATAATTGCCAATAGTATTATAATCATTATTCCCGTTGTCTAAATAATTAGACCATATTAATTTTCCTGAATTTACATTAATTTTATAAACTATTGACCTATTGCTTCCTTGTGAGTAATTATAATAATGATTATTAAAGATTAACCCACCCTCTGAAGTATCACCATAATCACAATTATGATGTTCAAGAGTTTGCCATAAAATGTTTCCATCAAAATCTAATTTAGTGCAGTAAGTTCCGCTTCTTATAATAATACCGTCAGACAAAATTTGAGGTGCATATCTTGCATAAGAAGCAGGGAAATCAACATTACATTCTGAAGCGTTACTATCAGGAATTTCAAATCTTGTTTCCCATTTCTTTTCTCCAGTTTCAGCATCTAAAGAAATTAAAGAACCAAGATTGCCATAACTCCTTGAACCAACATAAACGCAATTACTAATAGGTGAATAACTTGGAGATTCAATACGATTAGTAGAACCTTCATCAAGATGAGTAGTATTTATTAAAGGATTTTCGCTTTTCCATAAAATAGAGCCATCTGTTTTAGAAATAGCATAAACATATTGATTAGGAGTACCTGTTGCTCTTTCGCCTATAAAAATTGCACTTGGACTATGACAATCTAATGTATGCCTTAATGCCATATTAAAACTTGAACCGAAATCTTTAGAAGTCCAAATAATTTCGCCGCAAGTAATATCTATACAATAAACAAATCGACGCTCAATAAAATAAACAAAATTATTTTCTATAATAAAATCATTCATACTAATATATCGATTTTCTCCAGTACCATAGTTCTTTAATTTTAAACTCCATACCAAACTTCCAGTTTCTTTATTGTACATTTCAATTAGTTCATCTTTTCCAACTATAATATTGTCATTTATAATTGCATATTTAGTTTTATAAAATCTACCGCTATAGTTTTCAAAAGGAAATATTCTTTTTGATTTCCAAATAAGGTTAAGTGATAATCCTTTATTCACTTTTCTTTCTGGGTAATCATTAACCTCTTCTTTTTTACAAGAAGAGGTTAATAAGATAATTGAAATTATTAGTAGTGTTTTCATTTTTTAATATCCTAATAAATAAATTTGCAACCCAAATTCTATATTTTCTTAAATCAAAAAATTATTTTTTGATTTGGTTAATTTTCAAAAGCAATATATTGAATAATATTTATTTATCCAAAAAATATTTTTTTTTACATTCTACTCCGAATGAAAGGAACCATTTTTTTGATAAAATTTTTCTATAAACGTTTGAATCCGATGGATTCATTTTTTGTTAAATTATAACTTAAATTATTACAAGGTGTTAGGGCGAAATTTTGCAGTATTTGCAGAATTTGCAGTGATTTTTTGTTTTTTTTTGAAAAATTAAGTTGTTGGTTTATATTAAATTATAAAATATGGCTAATATTGTGTGCAAATACTGCGAT
>CBFIFP010000001.1:0-187333 GCA_965661945.1 Eximiradiales bacterium | reverse complement strand
TTTTTATATTTATGTCAAAGAACTTGTTTTATTTTGCAAATTTAAGGAGTAGATTTTTGTTATTTTTTATTTTATTTTGAAAATGTGAGGTGGATGATGTTATTAGTTTTTGTTGAATTGTTTTTTAATATTTCGCACCTAAATGAGCTTTAGGGTTTTGGTGATTTTTTTGTTTATAGATATTTCGCAACGATGTTGCTTTTTTAAAACACGATAAATCGTGTTTCTACAATTGTATAATGATGATAGCTACTAATAAAACACAATGGAATATTTGTTTGACTGGATATTTCGCTTCGCTCAATATGACGGGGTGTTTTAACTGGATTCATCGCTTCGCTCTGAATGACTGAAAAGAGAACCCACCCCGTCTGCTTCGCATCCACCCCTCCAAAGGATGGGAATTTTGGTTAAGTTTTCAAAGAACTTATTTAAAGGAGTTAGGGCGATATTTTGCAGAATTTGCAGAATTTGCAGAATTTGCAGAATTTGCAGAATTTGCAGTGATTTTTCGTTTTTTTTTTGAAAAATTAAGTTGTTGGTTTATATTAAATTATAAAATATGGCTAATATTGTGTGCAAATACTGCGATTAAATTCTTTCTTAAATTATATATGTTTTTTTTATATTTATGTCAAAGAACTTGTTTTATTTTGCAAATTTAAGGAGTAGATTTTTGTTATTTTTTATTTTATTTTGAAAATGTGAGGTGGATGATGTTATTAGTTTTTGTTGAATTGTTTTTTAATATTTCGCACCTAAAGGAGCATTAGGGTTTTGGTGTATTTTGATTTATAGATATTTCGCTTCGCTCAATATGACGGGGTGTTTTAACTGGATTCATCGCTTCGCTCTGAATGACAACTTTTGCTATTTCTAAGGGAAAATTTGGGATAATTTTAGATACAAAAGAAAAAGAGAACATTTGATTGTTCTCTTTTATTTTTTTTCAACTTGACATACACTTAAAACTACAATTCCTTCTTCTCTACCAATAAAGCCACTTTTTTCATTAGTGGTTGCTTTTATATTGACTTGAGAAGGGGAGATGTTGCATATTTTTGCAAGATTGTCTTTTAGTATCTGTTTGTATGGTGAAATTTTTGGCTTTTCTGTAATGATAGTTAAATCAATATTTATGATTTTGAAATTATCTTTTTCAATTAAATTGATGATTTCATTTGTGAGTAAAACCGAATTTGCATTTTTCCACTTTTCATCTATGTCAGGGAAATAATCACCTATATCGCCTTTTCCAGTTGCACCCAATAGTGCATCAATAACGGAATGTAAAAGAACATCTCCATCGCTATGGGCAACAGTTCCTTTTTTAGATTCTAATTTCACACCTGCTAAGATTAGAGATTCTCCTTCCTCTAATCTGTGCATATCATAACCAATCCCGACCACTATTTTCCTATTATAACTGGTGGAGAATTTTTACCATCACCCATAATAATTACTTTTGCATTATCAGACTTAACAAGTTCTTTTAATACATTTATACTCTCATATCTTAATACTTGATCTGATAAACCAAGATTTAAAATCCTTTGTGCATCAGCAACACCTTGAGCTTCAACTCTTTTTCTTTCAGCTTCTTGTTTCTCTTTATTTAAAACAAATTCCATTCTTTGAGCTTCTTGGTCAGCATTTATTTTTCTTTCTATTGATTCTTTAACAGATTGTGGAAGGTTTATTTTACGAATAAGTAATTGTTCTAAAATAAAACCTCTACTATTAAAATCTTTTTCAATTTCATCTCGTAATGAAATCTCAAATTCTTCTCTTTTTAAAGAATATAATTGAATTGCTTCATAAGCTGCTGCATTATTTCTAATTTTAGAACGAATAATTGGTCTAACAATTTTTGTTTCATAGACTGGTCCAATCGTTCTTATAATTTTAGGAGCTTCCTCAGGAATAATTCTATAAAGTGCTGTTAAATCAATCACAACCTGAAGTCCATCACTTGTAAGCACCGGAATTGCATCATCACCAATAGTTTTATCTTCATCTTGTGATGTCATCGTGTAATTTTGTGTTTTTACATCTACTTTTATAACTTCAACTAAAGGATTAACAAAATTTAAACCTTCTACAAGTACTTTTGTTTGAACTTTACCAAATAATTTTTGAATTCCAATTTCACCAGCATCTATTTGTCTAATTGATTGAGTACCAGCACCCACTACTGTAATTAATGCACCAACTATTATTAATAAACTTCTAAATCTTGAAAGAGGATTGTCTTGATTTTTAGCAACTAATCCTAAAACTAAAACTACTACACCGAAAAATATTATACCCATAAGTCCCTTAAATTAATTTTTAGGTAATAACGAGGATGAATTAATAATATTGTAAAAAACTTGTTATAGTTTTATACGTATTACAAATAGAATTTATTTAATAGGAGTCTATTGTTGAATATAAATTTATGTCCTCTATGTGAAAGTAAATCTGATTTATTTTATCAAAAAGGTAAAACATATCATATTTGTAGAAACTGTAAAGGTATCTTTTTGAATAAAGATTTTTATTTAAATCCTATTAGTGAGAAACTTAGATATGAAACTCATAACAATGATATTGATGATCCAAGATATCAAGAATTTGTTAGTCCAATTACATCTAATGTTTTAAAAGATTTTAAAAAAGAACATACTGGTTTAGATTTTGGAGCTGGTACAGGTCCAGTAATTTCAAAACTATTAGAAGATAATAATTATAATATAAAACAATACGATCCTTTTTTTGCTGATAATAAATCACTTTTAAAAACTAACTATGATTATATAGTATCTTGTGAAGTTGTAGAGCATTTTCATAGTCCTAAAAAAGAGTTTGAATTGTTAAATTCAATATTAAAGCAAAATGGAATATTATACATAATGACAGATTTATATGAACCATCAATTAATTTTGAAAAATGGTACTATAAAAATGACCCTACACATGTTTTTTTATACCAATCAACAACATTCGAGTATATTAAAGATAATTTTAATTTTAATGATTGCAAAATTGAAGATAGATTAATAACACTTAAAAAATAATCCATTATTTTAAATATTTAAAATATCATAATAATAAGAATCAAAATATAATTAATTGATAATATTTGTGTTAGTATTATTATACACTTTACATTTGTAACAATTTATTGTTTATATTGTTATTGTTCTAAATTTAATAACAAAAAAGAGACTTTACATGAAACGATTATACAAAATCAATTTATTCATTTTTATTTTTTTAGCTTCAAGCGTTAGTTACCTCTTCTCTAGTAGTTCTGGTTACACTGGAGCTTCAAGTAGTGGATGTTCTTGTCATGGTTCATCTAATTCAAATACATCTGTAACTTTATCAAGCGCAAATGGTTTTTCTGTTGAGCCAGGTGGAAAATTGAATTTAACAGTTAAAGTTACAAACACAAGTATGTCTAAAGCAGGAATAAATATTGCTGTCAAAGATAGAACAAGCGGAGGAAGTATAATTGGAAATGTAACAGCAGGAACTAACTTAAAAAAAATTGGTAATGAATTAACTCATGGATCTACTGGTGGAGCTACTCTTGATGGAAACGGCGAAGCAAACTTTGAATTTGAATGGACTGCTCCAACAACTCCAGGAATATATTATATTCAAGCAGCTGGAAATGCTGTTAATGGTAATAGAGGAACTGGTGGTGACCAATGGAATTTGTTAAGCGCAAGACAAGTAACAGTTAAAGGTATAACTCTTATTACTTTGAATGGTGGTCAAGAAATATGCTCAAACGAAACTGTTGACATTAAATGGACTCAATTTGGCTTAACTAATGTAAAAATTGAACTTTCCAAAAATGGTGGTTCAAGTTATGATGAAACAATAGTTAGTTCAACCTCAGCAGATGAAGGAAGTTATACTTGGAACCTACCATCAGATTTATCTGGAAATAATTTAAGAATAAGAATCTCTGATGTTTCAAATTCAGATATTAACAATACCTCATCAGCAGATTTTGCGGTAGTTGGATCTCCAGAAATTACTTCACAACCTCAAGATATAAGTTCTTGTGTTAATGAAAGTATTTCACTAACATTTACAGCAGAAGGAAGTAATTTAAGCTATCAATGGTACAAAGATGATGTTGTTTTACAAAATGCAATCAACTCTGAATTAATTATTGAAAATATAAAACAAGAAAATGTTGGTGCCTATAAATGTGAAGTTAAAAACTCTTGTGCCGAAGTTTTTACAAATTCTGTATCAGTTACCCTTGGACAACTACCTGAAATAACAAGTGTTTCAGATGATATTGAAGCTCCTGAAGGAGTTTCAGTTCAGATGACTGTAGAAGCCCAAGGAGATAATTTAATATTTGAATGGTTCAAAGACGGAGAAAAAATTACTGACCAAAATGGTAATTTTTTAGTTATCAATGATGTTAGAAAAGAAAATGAAGGTAATTATACTTGCAAAGTTAGTAATGATTGTGGCTTTATCGAATCAACTCCAATAAAATTAACAATAAAAAATCCTGGAGAAGGTGGAAAACTTGAATTATCAAAAGAAATAATCAATTTCGGAAATGTAAAGATTGGTGAAAAAAAAGATATACTAATTGATGATTTCTTCAAAAATATTGGTGATGATAATCTTTTGATAAGAGGTGTTGATATAGTTTCACAAAACACATTATTTACAATGAAAGAGTTGTTTGTTTTCACTCTAGAGCCTGACCAAATAAAAGATTTATTGGTAACGTTTAGACCTCAAGAAATAGGTGAATTTAGTGCCGAACTGCACATTATTTTAGATGTTGATGGTGAACCAATAATCGTACAATTAACTGGTATTGGGGTAGAGTCTAACAATGCAGAAGTTGTTAGCTCAGTAAATTCTATTAATTTTGGTGAAATTGAGATTTTTCTAACAAAAAGTGAAGAGTTAATTTTAAAAAATATGTCAAATGAGGTTGCAGCTTCATTAATTGATATATCTTTTTCAGGCAACCAATTCAAATTAGCTGAAGAGCTTAATTTACCAATTGAAATTCAAACTCAAGAAGAATTGAACTTATTTATTAATTTTATTCCTTCTATCGAAGGTGAAATAAATGAAAAATTAATTTTTATATTCTCAAATTCAGAATCAATCGAAGTAAACTTAACTGGTAATTCTGTTTTTGGTTCAGTTACAGATTACTTCGAATCAATAAATATATTTCCAAACCCATCAAATCAAGGAATTAATATTAAATTTAATTCCCTAAAATCAGATAGTTTTGAAATCAAAATCATTGACCTTCATGGAAATATAATCTATGACTATGGTAAAAGAAACTTAACATTAGGAGAGAATATATTACTCTGGAATTTGCAATCAAATAATGGAGTAGAGGTGTCCTCAGGGGTTTACTCAATTCTAATTCAAAACTCGAAAATGTCTATAATCGAAAAATTAATAATTGAATAAAATATTATCTCCTTAATCAATTAATACTTGCAGGGAAACTCAATTAATTGTAGTTTCCCTGTTTTATTTATTAAAATCATTATGATAAGTATTCTTAAAAAAAATATGAGAGAAAATGAACGAAAATATTAATTTCTCGGTATTTTTAGTTAATTTTGAGTTTATAATTTTAGAATTTTAAATTGACTGAAGAAAAATCAAGATTAGAAGAAAATGATATGGGCTTTATGGACCATCTCGGCGAATTAAGAAAGCGCCTTTTTTGGTCTTTGTTCGGGTTGATTTTTGCAGCTGGAATTTCTGCTTTATTTTATCAGGAACTAGTAGATAATTTTCTACTTCTTCCTGCAAAAAAAGTAGGAATGGAACTTCAAAATCTTAAACCTTTTGGTCAAGTATTTTTAACATTTAAAATCATACTATATAGTGGTTTAACGTTTGCATTACCTTTTATTTTATATCAAGTTTGGGCTTTTATCAAACCCGGACTATACGACCATGAAAGAAATTGGGCAAAGTGGATTGCATTTTTTACATTTATTTGTTTCATTAGTGGGGTAGTTTTTAGTTATTACGTTATGATACCCCAAATGCTAAGTTTCTCGGTTGAGTTTGGAACTAAAGAAATTAAAAACGTAATAGATATAAATGAGTACTGGAGTTTTATAATGATGTTACTTTTAACATCAGGTATATTTTTCGAACTACCAATTGTTTCCTATATACTATCTAGAGCGGGACTTATTACTCCCAAATTTTTGAGAAGTTATAGAAAGCATTCTATAATAATTATATTAATTATTGCGGCAATTGTTACTCCTACTCCAGACCCATTTAACCAACTTATGGTTGCTACTCCTATATACATATTATATGAAATAAGCATACTTATAAGCGGTTTTGCATTAAGACAATATTTAAAAAGTAGAGAAAATTAATGGATTTAAAAGAAATAAGTAAACCTATAACTAAAGATTTAAATGAATTTGATAATTATTTCAAACTTCTGTTAAAAACTGATGTAGCCTTATTAACTCTAGTTTTAAAATATTTGACAAGTAAAAAAGGTAAACAAATAAGACCTATTCTTGTTTTTTTAGGTGCAGGACTTTGCGGAAATATTAATAAAAGAAGTTATGTCGGTGCTGCTATGATAGAGTTACTTCATACAGCAACTTTAGTTCATGATGATGTAGTCGATCAAGCAAAAGTAAGAAGGGGTATTGCTTCTATTAACTCTCAATGGAATAATAAGATAGCAGTTTTAGTTGGAGATTTCCTTCTATCTCTTGGTCTTCAAACTTCAGTCAAAAATGATGAGCATCGATTCCTTGAAATAACTGCAAACGCAGTTCAACTAATGAGCGAGAGTGAGCTAATGGCTATCGATAAAGCCAGAAAATTTTCAATAACCGAAGATAACTATTATAAAATAATCAATGGTAAAACAGCATCTTTGATTTCATCTTGTTGCGAAATTGGTGCTTTTAGTAGTTCAAATAACGAAAAAGATAGCGAGAATTTAAGAAATTTTGGAACTAATTTAGGATTGGCATTTCAAATTAGAGATGATTTATTAGATTACGTTTCAAAATCTAGTTTAATTGGAAAACCAGTGGGTAATGATATAAAAGAAAAGAAACTAACTTTACCTTTAATCTATGCTTTGAACAAAACCAATAAATCAAAACAAAATGAAATAGTTAAATTGATTAAAAGTGGGAAAATTGAAAAAAATGAAATTAACTACATAATTGATTTTGTTAAAGAAGAAGGGGGAGTAAATTACGCTCAAGATAAAGCAAGAGAGTTTTGTAATAAAGCAAAAAGCTATATAAATGATTACCCTGAAAGTGATTATAAAAATTCTCTTTTTAACTTAACTGATTTTGTTATTGATAGAATTTCATAAACTAGAATACTAAAAAGGATTTAAAATTGATTTATTTCTTTATTCTTATAAGCTTATTATTTAGTCAGAAATCCGATAAAGCCGAACAATGGCTAAAACACTCTCCTGAATATAAAGCAATTTGCAGTCAAACATATAGAACTGCAACAGATAAATTAGAAATAGCGCTTAAAGATGTTATGTGGAGTGCAGAATTATCCCAAATTGGGAATGAGCAAATATGGGACAAAAAACCAGCAATTATAATTGATATAGATGAAACAGTTTTAGATAATATTGGATTTGCAGACTATCTTGCTGATTTAGATACTGTTTACACTCCAGAATTATGGGATAAATGGGTTCAAAAAGCAGAAGCAACAGCAGTTGTTGGTGCAGTTGATTTTTTAAAAACAACAAAAAAACTCGGAATTGAAATATTTTTCATTACAAATCGTAACTGTAATAAAAGAGATACAATTGATTGTCCTCAAGAAATTGAAACCATAGAAAATCTCAAAAAAATTGGTATTGAAACTGACCAGTATCATGTATTATTGAAAAATGAATACAAGCAATGGAAAAGTGATAAAGCACTAAGAAGGCAAATACTAACAGAACAATATAGAATATTACTAATAATTGGTGATGATTTCAATGATTTTTTTGATAATGCTGTTAACTTAAATCAAAAAGAAAAACTTGATGGTCTCTACAAAAATTTAAATTACTTTGGAGATAGGTGGTTCATACTTCCCAATCCAAGCTATGGTTCTTGGCAAAATTTTTATAAATAAATCTATATAATAAATATGTTACGGAAAAGCTTATTAGAATTATCTAAAGACGAATTGATAGATATAATACTAAATCAAAATTCAGTATATCAATCAAAATATATATTTGATAATCCTATAACAACTTATATTGCTCACTCTCTGTATGAATTCGACGTGCCTGTTTTAATTACCGATGCTAGCTTAGAAAAACCAGGACCTTTTATAGTTTATTGCAATAAAGGTTTTGAAAAAGCAACAGGATATACAGAAAAAGAAGTTGTAGGTAAATCTCCAAGGATATTACAAGGCGTTAATACTGATAAAGAGGTTCTGTTTGAACTAAAAAAACACCTTTTTAAGGGAGAAGATTTTCGAGGAGCTACTGTAAATTATAAAAAAGATGGTACCGAATTTTATAATCAATGGGGAATTGAACCTATAAAAGATTTAAAAGGTAATATAACTCACTACATTTCTCTTCACACTGATATAACAGAATTAAAAGCTAAAGAGTGCGAATTAGTAGAACAAATTGACCAGAAAAATGCCTTCTTTTCTATAATTTCTCACGATTTAAAAAATCCTCTCACTGGATTTTTAACACTTACAAGCTTGATTCAAGATAAAGCAGGTGATTTAACATTCAATAAATTACTAGAATTAGTTAATACTCTTAACAAAGCTGCAAATAGTTTAAATGATTTATTAACCAATCTTCTAATTTGGTCTAGAGCCCAAACATCTACATTTGAAGTTTCGCCAATGAATATTGATATTTTTGATAAAATTACTAGTGTTATAAACCTTTATTCAACTCAGTTAACTACTAAAAACCTAAGTATTATTAACGAGGTTAGTCAAAATGTTATTGTTGAATCTGACCCTTTTATATTTGATACAATTATGCGAAATTTAATAAATAATGCCATTAAATTCTCAAAAGCAGGTAATGAAATTAAAATAAACTATGATTTTAAAGATAATGTTCATTATTTAAGTGTTATTGATTATGGTGTAGGAATAAAAGCTGAGATAATACCAGATTTATTCAATATTGCTAAAAAAATAACAACTCTGGGAACAAGCAAAGAAAAAGGAACAGGCTTAGGTTTAAAACTATGTAGAGACTTAGCTAGAAAACAAAACTCTGAAATACTTGTTGAAAGTGAACTCGAAAAAGGAAGTAAATTTACTTTCAAAATTAATAACTAAAATAATGATTTTTTTTATTTAATTCATAATTTTGTGTAAACAGATTCTAAATAATTTGGAAACATCTTGACTTTTTCTTTAAATTTTAAAAAATTATTTGACACAAGCTCCCCATTGATGTCTACTAGATTATCTTTGCTAGTAGGGATAGTATTAGCATCTGCTGGTATAGTTTTAGGGTATTTAGAGTCTTCTTTGGCTGTACAAATCAATGGATTTATAGCTCTCATTGATGTAGTTAATTCAATACTTTTAATGTTTGCTGTTAATCACTCCGTAAGAACACCAGATTATATATTTAACTACGGCTATGGAAAATATGAAAGTTTGACACTTTTATTAAGTGCTATATTACTTTTAGGAGTATTAGGTTATGCCTTTTGGGAGTTAATTCTTACTTATTCAAATCCAGAGTCAACAAGTGGGAATTACTCACTTTTATCGCTTTATTCGTTCCTTACTTTTTTTATTATGTACGCGATGTATAAATATCAACTTTCAAGTTCAAAAAGATATCGAATGCCTATACTAAAATTTGATGCTGAAATTTGGAAAATGGATAGTTATATTGAGTTAGGTGTTCTTGCAAATTTATTGTTTGGTGTTTTGCTAATCAATATCGAATATAACTCACTTGCAAAACAGATAGATACTCTTACAGCAATTGCATTAACAGCATTAGCTCTTAGAGTTCCTCTCAGAGGTTCTAAAGAAGCCCTAAATCAATTATTAGACAAAACATTACCGGACGATATTCAATTCGATTTAATCGCTGTTGTTGCTGAAAATGTCAATCAAATGTGTGAATTTAGAACAGTCCACACAAGACAATCTGGTAAAGATATATTTGTGGAACTCGATATAATTTTGCCCTATGACTATACTATGGAGCAAAAATACGATATGGAAAAAAAAGTGCAAAAGCAAATTCAATCTATTTATCCTACATCAATTTCTAGAATCTATGCAACTCCATGTCCTAAAGACTGCATAATGAAAGGTGAAAGAAAATGTCCTGTTCATTTATTCAAAAATACTGGTAATCAAAATGAGTGAATTCAGAAATATAGTTGAAGAAGTTGGAGTTAAAGATGATATTGATTTAAAACTTCGACCCTCAAATTTTAACGAATTTGTAGGTCAACCAAAAATATTAGAAAATTTAAAAATATTCATTCAAGCTGCTAAAAATCGTAAAGAAGCGCTTGACCATGTGCTTTTAACAGGTCCTCCTGGCTTAGGCAAAACTACTCTAAGTTATATTATTGCAAGAGAGATGGGAACAAACATCAAAACTACTTCTGGTCCTGTTTTAGAAAAACCCGGCGACCTTGCTGGACTTTTAACTGACCTTGATGAAGGCGATATCTTATTCATAGATGAAATTCATCGTTTGTCTGCAATTGTCGAAGAGTATCTTTATTCTGCAATGGAAGATTATAAGTTAGATATAATGATTGATTCGGGTCCTTCAGCAAGAACAGTTCAAATTTCAATTCCTAAGTTTACTTTAATTGGTGCAACTACAAGAGCGGGCTTATTAACTGCTCCTTTACGCTCTCGTTTTGGAGTTATAAATAGATTAGATTACTATGATATAGTCGATTTAGTTAAAGTGATTTTGCGTTCCGCCGATTTACTTAAAATTGATATAGAAGAAGATGGTGCTTACGAAATTGCCTCACGTTCAAGAGGAACTCCAAGAATTGCCAACCGTTTACTAAGAAGAGCTAGAGATTTCGCAGAAGTAAAAAATAACGGGCTATTAGATAAAGAGATAGCAGAGTTAACTCTTGCCGCTTTAGATGTAGATAGATTTGGATTAGATGATATGGATAAACGAATTTTATCAGTTATCATTGAAAAATTTGCTGGAGGTCCAGTTGGAATAAATACTATTGCAGTTGCAGTTGGAGAAGAATCTGACACAATAGAAGAGGTATATGAACCATTTTTAATACGTCAGGGCTTCATTCAGCGAACTTCAAGAGGAAGGCAAGCAACCCCAAAGGCATACACTCAACTTGGTTATAAACAATCTCTAAATAGCGAAGATATTAATAGTTTATTCTGATTTTTAGGCAATTTGTTAATTTATGTCGAAATGAAAAAAAAATAATAACCTTTACAAATTATTATATCTAAAATATATAAATAGGATAGGACTTTAGCCACATCACATAAACCTAATATTAATATAGTTTTAGTCAAAAATTAATTCGAATACTGAATCCCTCGAATTCAAACATTTATAGAAAAAAAAACAAGGTGCGACTCCGTCGGAATCGAATGTAAAAAAAATAATATATTTTTGGATAAATAAAATTTTTTAATTAAATTAAATTTTTGAAAACACAAAACAAAAAATAACTTTGGAAAAAATGTAATAAAAAATATGATGAATTTAATTTCATCTATGACCTTCCCCACCCCACTTATAGACTTAGGTCAATATTGCATAATTTATATACTTTTTGAACTTTTAACAATTTTCACAAAATTCAAGAAAATCAACTATGAAATTGAACACTCAACTTGGGACTTATTTAATTTATTAAAACAAAAATTTCGGCGTTTTTCTATCGCTTAAGCACGTTATTTTTCTTTCAGCAAAAAGAGGTCGATTTAACCAAAAATTGTTTAATAAAATTTAAGGAAACAAAGTATGAATAAGTTTTTCATAACTTTTTTTTTAACTTTCACATTATTGATTTTATCTAATGTAGAGAGTAAAGGTCAATGTACTGATTGTCCAATGGGTTGGTTTAATTATAGTTTTGTTTATGAAGTACCAGGGACAGATTGTGAAATTACTGTTTATTATTGTACTAATTGCGCACCAACTGGCCATGTAACTGTACATATTTGTAATATAATTGTACCTTACGAAGATTGTGAAATTCAATTAAATCCAGGGTTTTGGGATGGTCTTAAAAAAGCGGCGATATTAGACGCACTAACTAAATGTGACTTACTTGGTGCTGCAGGTCCTTGTAGTTGACCACCGAGTGGTAGAATTCAAGTAATTGTTACTGCAGCAGATTGTTTTAAATTAGAATTTGATGATATCGCTGAAGAAACTAATATTGTACCTTGTGATGAAGAAGAAGGAACTTGTACTCAAAATGCCTATGTTTGTTTTGCTGATCCTGAATATATAGTATTTCTTATACCTACTTCTGGTGATGGTGATTGCTCAAGTTTTATTCCAACTATTGACCCTGATGATAAATATGAAGATTGCTTTAAAACTTGTTATTAATTTTATAATGGACAGTTAGAAATAATTGTCCATTTATTAATTCTAAAAAAAGGAAAATTATGTTTTATTTAATTTTTATTTTATTTTTAAATTTACTTTCTTCTTTTGAAGTACCTGATATTTATAAAAGAGATTCTGAAATTAAATATTATACATCTGAGGGCTTTAAAAAAAAGATGTTAAAAATTAACGAAGATGTAATTCTATTTTATGGGAATGAAGGAACTATCTTAATTACAGAGGATACTGGTTTGTCTTGGCGACAAAATTTTAATGGAACTTATGCTAATTTTATTGAAATTATTAATTATAATAATAGATTATTTTCAATAACTGACTTTAAAGAATTATTAATTTCTGATGACATAGGTAAACATTGGAAAATTAGAAGATTTGAAAATAGTCTTAAATCCATTTGCAATATTGATAGTAATATTTACATCTTAACTGAAAATAATAGTATTTATTATTCTAATAATAATGGAAATAATTTTGATTCTATTAATATTAATATTCAAAATGTTCAAACCTTAACTTGTTTTGAAAATTCACTGATTATTAAAACAAATAATAATGAAATATATGTTAGTTACGATAATTCAAAAACTTGGGAAATTATAGATAATCCTTTTAATACAGATTTTGATTTATTAAAGAAAAATGGTTATGTCTTTCTAAAAAATAATAATCAGATTGCTAAAATATCGCAAAATAATAATTGGAAAATTATAAATGTAAACAATACTTACAATTTCCACTTTTACCCTTTAGAAAATATATATTATATTTTTGAACCAATTGGAGAAAATGATTATAACCCAAATTACAAAATTTATAAAATTAATACTGAAAATAATACAACTATTGTATTTGATACTCTTTCTGTTTTAAGTACTAAAGATATAAGTTTTGGACATTATGAACATTTCATATTGGATATTGAAATGACAAATAATGAATTTATAATTTTAAATTTGAATAATAGAATTATAAAATCAGAAAATCAATTAAATTGGACTGTAGTTAACGATGTTTCAAATCAAGATTTTATCATTTTAACTAAAACTATATTTTTTGATAAAGATAATTGGTATTTATTATATAAACACAAATCGGGTTTTTTGAAAACTACTAATGGCGGTATATCATACACTTACTCTAATCCTATTTTTGATTATAATAGTGATTCAACTCTTGAATTTAAAGATTATTACGGTCTTAGTTCAGAAAATTATGCAGTTAAGGATGAAAATAATTTGATTTCTGCAATTAGTGGAGTGTTTAATACTAAATATAATAGTGGAGGTTTTGCTTCAAGTTATCCTGTCAAATTTGCAAAAACTACAGATGCTGGCAATTCTTGGGAAATAATAAATTTGTATGATATACAAATTCTTAGAGCAATTGACGACAATTCTCAAAATGGTTCAAAAATTATTGCTCAAGGGTACATTAAAAATTCGTTTTTATTTACACAAACTTACAACAATACTTCTTATGTGTATGAATTAGATGAACAAAATACAGTAGATACCGTTTTTAATGTCGATAAATCAAAATATATTCAAATACTAAATGATGAAATAAATGGTTTAATTTGGATTAAAAACTATTATAATGATTCAGTTTATGTAAATGATGAATTTGAAATCATAAAGAAAATTTCAATTTATTATACCTCTGATAATTTTGAAAATATAACTTTAGTTTTAGATGAAGAAAATGACTATGAGATAGCAGTTAAAGAAGTTGGCTCTTCAATTATTTTTAATTCAAATGTAGCTTTTAAGTATGACTTAGAAGAAAATAAATTAATTAAATTAATTTTAAATTCAAATTATACTGAACTATCAAGAAAACTTTTTAATAGTATTAGTCATTTAGATACATATAATAGAGTTTTGAACTTAGAAAATGATAAAATATATGGAGAATATTTTGAAAATTCTAAAAAATATACAGATTTTATTAATTTAAAAATAATAAACGACACTCTATTTGTTGAACAATTTATAAAAAATATAGATAGATATTCCGAAAAAAATAAAACTAAATTTTTCATTAATTTTCTAAATGATAAAAATATAAACTACTATCAAAGTCAAGTTGAGGTTTTAAAAAATTACGCAATAGGAACCTTAATGTATGGTGTATTTAAGCCAATTGAAGAAGATTTAATAGATTATTACTCTTCCGTTGAAATACCTAGTCCCCCTCCAATCTGGACATATCCACCATATCCAAACCCAGTAAAAGACCGCTTGAAAATGAAATTTTATTCGGCGATGATGGGCGAAATAGCAAAACTAAAAGTAGAGTTAATCCACATCGGTACAGGCAGAAGTTACCAAATCAACAATTTTGATTTAAACATACAAGACGACTACTGGGGAGAAATTGAAGTTGACGTAACTGGCTACATCAGAGGCGCATACTTGATTAACTTTAAATTAGGAGATTCTAACAAAAGTGAAGCAATAATAATAGAATAAACCCTCACATCACCCGAAAGCCAGACCTTGCGTTTGTTTTTTGGGTGATATTATCAGTAAATTCGTCAACTTTACTAATTGGAATATTTGCACTTATGTCTATCATATCAGTATAACTTTCGGTGTAAGAAACAGCATAAGTGTCTAAAAGTGATTTAATAGTATTCAAATCTTCGTAAGTTGTAAATATTCTAACCTTTTTGGTGATGTCGATTTGCTTTTTTTCGCATATTTTCAAGCACTCTTCTGCTGCATCTGAATATGCTCTAACTAAGCCACCTACACCAAGTTTTTTACCACCAAAAAAGCGTGTAACTACGATTAAAATATCACTTACTTCATATTTCGAGATTGTAAATAAAATTGGTTTACCGGCACTTCCTTTTGGTTCTCCATCGTCGGAGTATCGAAAATCTAAGCCATTTTCGCCAAAACGCCATGCCCAGCAATTATGACTTGCATCGTGATATTGTTTTTTAATTTTATCATATTCTTCTTTTGCTTCATCGGGATTTCTAACGGGTATGGCAGTTGCAATAAACCTTGATTTTGTGATTTTAATTTCAGCGCTTTGTTTTTCTTGAATTGTAAAGTAGTAATCAGCCATTCTTTTTTATTATTTTGTGAAATTTATTTTCCAAATTTATACTAATTATCGCAAAAAGCAAGCCAGCAACTATATCTATGAAATAATGGTACCGCAAGTAAATAGTAGCAAATATCAAACTAAATCCAATTAAATAATAAAAATAACGCAATTTAGATTGAAATTTGAAAGCGAAATTAATATTAATCAAAGTCATCATTGTATGTCCCGAAGGCATACAGTCGCGATTAACATCAGCCATTGGATTTGTAGAATTTAAGGGAATACCACCACCAAGATTTATAATTTCCCTGAGGTATTCTGATATAAATAACCCAGGTAATTCTAAATTATATGTGCTAAATTCAAATACTGTAAATCTCGGTCCTATTGCTGGAATAAATAAATAAAGTAAATACGAGAAATAGAATCCAAATATAATATTTCGAGTAAGTTGATTAAAGTGAGTATTATCTTTATTTTTAGATAATTCAATTAAATGTATAATTGGTAAAAAGAAAAATAAGAAATATGATATTACCAGATATTCAGTTAATATTGGATTTACAATTGATTCTAATAGAAATGCGGGTTGTGTTCCAAAAATAAATTCATCTACTCGAATTAAATATTGGTCGAAATCATGTGAGAACAAAACATTAATTATACTTTTTACATTATTGTAAACCAAAAAGATAAACGGAACCAAATATAACTGACGATAAACCCCAAAACTATTTCGTCGATTAAATAAATTAGAAGCAGTTAACACAAACATAATTAGTATGGAATTAAAAATAAATGTAGTATAAATATTTATATTTATAAACATACAAACTAACACTATTAAATTAAAGATAATTAGTGTTAGAAGAGTATAAATTTCACCAGAGGTAAGTTTATTTATTATTTTGTTCATACTTTAATCTATTATATAAAGATATAAAATCGTCAGCTGTGAGTTGTTCTGCTCTTTTACCCAAAACATCACCAAATTTTGATTTATCAACATCATTAAAGTAAGAAGAAAGAGCATTAGATAAAGTTTTTCGGCGTTGATTAAAAGCTATTTTGACTAAATTTATAATATGTCTAAACTCAACAAGTTCTCTTGTAAATTTTATGGAAATGACAGAGGAAGTTACTTTTGGCTTTGGATAAAAACAATTAGGCGAAACATCAAAAAGCAAATTAGCTTCTCCAAGTAACGAGATAGCAATTGCTAAAATACCATTATCTTTAGTATTTTGCTTACCAGTTAACCTTTGGGCTACCTCTTTTTGAACCATAAATATTGCAATTTCGGGTTTTTGATTAGCTTCAAGTATCTTGAAAATTATACTACTAGTAATATAATAGGGGAGATTACCAACTACTTTTGAACCAGCAGTAATAATATCTGATTCAGTTTTTAGAATATCTTGGTTAATAACCTTAGCATTTTTACATTTAGAAATCATTTTTTCAATAATTTCAACAGCTCTTTTGTCAATTTCAATACCCATATATTCAACAGGATAATCTATTATTAATTCTGTTAAAGAACCAGTCCCAGGTCCAATTTCAATAATTTTATCATTATTTTGAATATCTAAAGCATCAACTATTTTTTTTCTGATATTCATATCAGTCAAAAAATTTTGCCCCAATGATTTATATGGTTTTATTTTTTCCAATTATTACCCTATAAATAGATAAGGAACAGAAAATCTGTTCCTTATAACTAATCAATAAATCAAAAAATAATTAACAACCCAAAGCTTCTAAATTATTTTTAGCGGAGTTATTATTTGGGTTAGCTTCTAATACCTTTTTGTACCACTTGCAAGCATTATTCATATCTGCATCACTTTGAGTTTTTACATATTTATTCTGATAAGCAATAGCTACATATAATGGACCATACTCTGATTCAGGTTGATTTTCAGTCCATAAAGATCCGTATTTAATAACTCCTTCAAAGTTTTTTCTCTCTAAATACATACCACATATTTTCGCAAATGATTGCCTCATTTGCTGACTAAACTCTTCAGGATTTGCAGAAGCTAGTTCAATTACTTTTTCATATTGCGTTCCAGCAGATTCAAAATCATTCTTAGCCGCATATACATCACCCATATAAATCATAGAACGAAGATCTTGTGGGTCTAATTCAATTGCTTTTAAAAAATACTTTGCAGAATTGTCCAAACGAATAGTTTTATCTTCATCACTTATTTCGGCTTCATTTGCATAAAATAAATAAGAAAGACCTAATAAGTAATTTGCTTTTGCAACAGACTCATCACACTCAGGAGTATCTATTTTGTCATAAAATTTCTTAATAGCATTAGCATAATCTTTTTTAACGTAGTATAATTGACCTAAAAGCATCATCAAATCACAAGAAGAGGTCTTATATAATTCAATAGTTTCTTCAAATATTTGAACAGCTTTAACAGTATCTTCAGTTAAAAACGCAGCATTACCATATCTTTTCATATCAATTACATCAAGAGTTGTATCTCTTTTTACTTTTTCATACTGAGTTACAGCTTCAAGATTATCACCATTCGAAAAATAACATCTTGCTAACAGCAATTGCGCTTTAATTTTAACAGAGTCAATATTTTGTGAAACCCATTCTAAGTGCTGAGCAGCACTATCACATCTATTTAAACTTGTTAGAGATTGAGCTAGCAACCAACGAGCTAGTTCATTTTCAGGATTCAAACTAACAGCTCTATAAAGTTTAGGAGCAGCATCTTCAAATCTTGATGCCCAAAAAAGCACCTTTCCAGTTTGGAAAAAAGCTTTTGCATTATAAGGATCAAGAGTTCCAACCTCATCATATTCCATAATAGCTTTTTTGAACAATTCATTTGCTAAATCTTGGTCAACAGCTCTATTTGCTAACCAGTAATAAGATTCTGCCAAGTTAGCTCTTGCCTGTATATTTTTATTATCTAACTGAATTGCCTCTAAATAATTATTTTTAGCTAATTCATAAACGCCTTGTGAAAAATACATATCACCTAATGTAACATATACAATAGGTTCTTTCTTATTTTTATCTTTCGCTCTATTTACCCAAATTTCAGCTTCAGTAATATTTTTATCTCTAATGTGCGCCTTAGCAATTTCAATATATGGCTCTACGTTTTTCTTTTTCTTTACTGCATCTACAGCGTCATCAAGTATTTTAAAACCCTTACCAGCATCTCCTGTTCTGTGATAAGCCCTTCCTAAACGATACAATACTTCAAAATTTCTTTTATCAATCTCATAAGCATTATTATAATAAACTAATGATTTATCATATTCTTCTAAATCATAAAAAACATCACCAACCAAAATTTGTACATTCAAATCTTCAGTCGAAGAGTTTGCTAATTCTGGAGCTAATTTAGCTGCCTCAAAAAGTTTACTTTGGTCATAAAGACCCTTTAGTTGCTCATAAGTTGTTTGAGCAAATGTTTGAAATGTTATAAGTATTAGTAATACAAATAGTTTTTTCATTACACTCTGTAATTTAATTTAACATAAATTTTTTAATTTTCTTCAGGAACTAATTGAATTCGTGCAAACTCAGGAACAATTCCTTTATCTAAAATAAGTTGCTGATATTTAGTTTCTTTAGCTAAATAACTCGCAAACCAAAATGGTAAATTTCGCCTATCTTCCAACAAATAAACCCAATAATCAACTGGGTAAGGATATCTTCCTTGCACCAAATAAGCTTGATGCACCGGAACAGGTCTAATATATTTACCAGTTGAATCATTAAAGCCAATCTGAATTAACTTAAACCTATCATCTCCAACTAATTGTGATAATAGCCCGAAACCAACACCATTGTTTTCATAAACTTGATTTTTGATTTCATCAATTCCTTCAATAAACATTACGTTTTTCTTTAATGGATTGTTCTCCAATATACTTTTTTTAAAATGAGCATACTCCGAAGAATTCACCTCATTGATATAATATTTTGGTTCTCCATCAACTTTAAAAATATTTGTCAACTTTTCTCCATTTTGAAAAATATTTTTAATTTCACTATGATTTAAAGTATCAATTGGATAATCAACTTTAGTGAATAAAACTAAAGCATCAGTTGCAATCTTCATTCTATAATGCTTATCAACCTTATGAACAACCATTAAGGAATCCTCGTCCTCCAAGTAATCTCTTGCTATCACAACAACTCTTGACAACCCACCAAGCAATTCTCCCATTGATTTTCTAGCGTTTTTGAATTCTTTAGTAATTAAAACCTTCTCATAATCATTTTGATACATCACAATTCCAGTATCTAATACATTTTTGATACTTTCATCAATTATTACTTTTAATTTCCCAGAATTCATAGTCTCAACTTCATCAGGATCTTTTGCTTTGTATTTATTATCCCCACAAGATATAAGTAATGTAAATAGTAAAGTTATAAAACTAATTTTCATCATCACTCCTTTGTTCAAATTCGTATCTTTTCTTTTTTGATTGATATAAAACAAGTCTGTATGCTCCAAACATAATAACAATTACTCCAATAACTTGTCTTGTTGAATCTGGAAGGTCTAATTCTATTACATTAAAAAATATAATAATACCAAAGATTATTATTATTAATTTAATAAAATACTGAAAATAATTTAAAAACATTAAACTCCTTACTTCAATCTAAACTGAATTGGTAAATAAATCCAACTTGAAGCAGGTTTACCGTCTAAAGTAGTAGGGCTCTCTGCTTTTCCATATTTCTTTACAGCGAATAGGGCTGCTTCATTTAACAACTCATTATCAGAGTGTTCTACTTCATATTTTGTGAATTTACCGCTTTCATCTAAAAGAACTTTAATAATCACTTTTCCTTGTACTTCCTTTTTCTTAGCTTCAGAAGGATATTTTATAAATTTTTGAAGTTTATTCAAATCTATTTTAGCATCAACCTGTTTAGGCTTCTTATTATTAGCAACTTCTTGCGGAGGTATCTTAAAACTAAATGGAATAGATACCCATGCTTTTACAGGTTTATTATCTTTTTCAGCAGGCGTGAACTCACCAAAGTTTTTTATTGCATCTTCTGTTGCTTTATTGAATATAGAATTATCTGAAGATTCAATTTTAACATCCTCCACTTCGCCTTTTTCATTAATTAAAACAGAAGTAATCACCTTACCTTCAATTTTATTTTTATAAGCTTCATCAGGATATTTTACATTTGACATTAATTTACCCATATCAATACCAGGATATTTATCAAGTTTTATCTCTTCAATTTCTGGATTTGCATTGTGAAATGATAAATTATTAACACCACTATTCGCTGAAAACACAAAAGGAATCTTTATATAAGAATCCACAAATTTTCCGTTTTTCATTGCTGGAGTAAATTTATTATAATCTTTAATAGCTTTTTTAACTATATTTTCTAAATCTATATTATCAGAAACTACTGTTTCAATCTTTTCGATTTCAGCATTTTTCTTAACAAATACATTTAAAACTACTTTACCAGCTTGACTACCACTGATTTTAGAGTGTTCAATCTTCAATAAAATATCATTAAAATTAAATTTAATAGGTTTATCAACATTATCTTGAGAATATAAACTCAAAGATAAAATTAAAAACAGGATAAAATATTTCATTTCAAACACTCCTTTCAATAATAAAAAAAATAAAAAGACCCAGACATGCTGAGTCTTTAACAATTCAATGTTAATATGCGTAAATAATTACACATTTACTTACCTTAATTTAAAAGTTATGGGTACAGATAACCAACAAGCAACCGGCTCCTTATTTTGTATAGCAGGCGTAAATCTCCCATATTTATTAATAGCGTCCAAAGCAGCTTGATCTAATAATTGACTATCCGAATATTCAATTTTTCTTTTAATTATTTCACCAGATTTATCAACTAAAACTTTTACAATAACCCTTCCTTCAACTCCAGAGCGTCTTGCCAAATCAGGATATTCAACTAATTTTTGTAATTTCCCAATATCAACACCTGGTTGTTTCTCAACAGGAATAAAATCATCAGGAGAAGGTAATTCTTGGTCTCTAGCTTTTACATCTAAATCCTTATCAGCAAACTTAATCTTATCAGAGAAACCGCCAAGGTCAATACCATCTCCACCTTCTGCAGAAGCTCTACTCATAACATCCATCGAAGCAAACTCCTTTAAATCTGGTGCTATTTCTGCATCAGGAATCGGAATTGGAGTTCCAGCTCTTTGAGGAGGACCACCCTGTACCATAACCTGTGGAGGTGGTGGGGGAGGTGCTGCCATATCCTCTTGAGGAGGAGGTTCGTTCAAGTCAATAATATCTATCGAACTAAATGCTATTGGAGCTACCAAGTCAGTTTTTTCTATATCTGCAACTTGGGTATATATAAAAAAACTAAAAAACAATGCTAAAAAGATACTATTTGTAACTATAAAAGCACGCCAAGTATATTTTCTTATAAGTTCTTTTATTTCCCTAGCACCGTAATCCGATATATTTGGTTCTACAACCGATTGTCCCATTTTAATTCTCCTTTTCTACTTCATTTTCTTCTATAGCGGGAGCTTCTTCTTCTAATTTCTTCATATCTAATTCAGATAATTTAGTCAAAGAAAACTTTCTTTCCCTTTTAACACCATCTTTATTTAAAGTATTTTCTATAGACTTCTCAGCTAAATTTAACTCATCTAATATTTTAACAAGCAAACCATAAGATGCGCCTGATGATACTTTTAATGAAGTAATTAATTCATTTTTAACTTCTGGTCTTAAATTTTGCTCAATAGCAAGATTTTTAATTTCCTTTATATCTGTTGGTATTAGTTCATCATTTTTTGGATACCAAAATATTCTTTCATTCTCATCTACAAGTATTGTAAATAATTTTGATTCCTGAACTTGTACCTCTACTTCACGCTCTGGTGGTACAGCCATCTTCATAATCTGAGGAGTAGCCATAGTAGTAGTAAACATAAAAAATGTTAAAAGCAAAAAAGTAATATCCACAAGAGGAGTCATATCAATATAAAACCCTACTCTTTTTTTCTTCTTTCTATTATTACTCTTTCCTCTTTTGGTTTTTCCACCGCCGCCTAAACTTCCGCCGCCAGCCATGTTTTTCTCCTTTTTTGTATATGCTCTTAGTATATAGACACAGTAAACAACTAAAAAGTTACACTATGTCCAAAAAATATTATTGTTTCTTGTCAGTTACATAATTAAATGTAGTGTAGTTATTGCCTCTCAAAACATCCATAGCATTGTTAACCCAATCAAATGGCAAGTCTTGGTCAGCATCAATCGCAAATTTAGTGTCTAAACTTCCCGTTGAATAATCTAATCTATAAACCTCTCTTACTAACTTTTCAAGAGTTAATAAATCAACAGGAATTAAAGCACTTGTTTTTTGTTCATCAGTTAAACCCTCAGTACTACCTTTGATTTTCTCAAAATTATCTTGATTAGTTAAAGTAAAATAATAACTCGTATCGGCTCTAGAAGAGTCGGTAAAAGCGATTTTAATAGTAGCAAGATTAATTTCTGGTAATTTAGAAGTATCAGCAGAAACTTTAGGTCTTTCAATAAAAAATTTCTGTTCATTTTCTGCTTCAGTTTTGAACTTTGCAGTGAACATAAAGAAAGTCAGAAGAAGGAAAGTGATATCCACTAATGGTGTCATATCAATTACAAAACCGACTCTTTTTTTCTTTACTTTTGGCATAATAACTCCTTATTTTTTAATTCTGCCAGTGAAAATTTGAGTTACACTCAAAATAGCTTCATCAATCATATAAACAAAGTTATCAACTTTAGTTGTAAAGAAATTATACATCATAATCGCAATTAATGCACCAATCAAACCACCAGCAGTGTTATAAAGTGCTTCTGATATACCAAGAGATAATTGAGTTGCAGATACAGTACCTGATTGAGCTAATGCTCTAAAAGCTCTAATCATACCAATTGTTGTACCTAACAAACCAAATAATACAGAAATAGATGCAATTGTTGATAAAATAACTAAGTTTTTCTCTAAAAGAGGTGTTTCTAAGTTCATAGACTCATCAATAGCTCGTTGAACTTCAGAAATTTTCTTTTCATTTGCAAACTCTGGATCTTTTTCTACTTCTTTAAATCTAATTATTGCTGAACGTAGTACATTTGCTACAGAACCTCTTTGTTGGTCACATTTTGCAAGTGCATCGTCCAAATTACCATTAGATAGGTCATTTATCACATTTTTGATAAAGATTTCTGGATTTCCTTTACCTTTAGCTTTAGCAAGAACCCACAAACGCTCTGCAGAGAAAGTAATTCCAAGTACTACGAAAGTCATTAACAAGGATACAATTGGTCCACCTGTATAGATAACGGCTAATAAGTCATTCGGATCTGGCTCGTGTCTAATAGCTCCATCAAGGAACCTAGACTCCATTCCCATAAAATATTCGTAAAATGTGTAACAGATTACCAGCGTAAGGACAATTACTATCCAATTAAATGCATTCTTCATTAGAATCTCCTAATATATTAATTAATTATAATTTAAGTTTATTTATTGCTTCTTCAACGTTTTCTGTAATTGTAAAAACCATAGTTAGTTTTGTAATTACAAAAATATTTTCAATTGATTTACTGATATTGCATAAAATTATCTTTCCATCTCTTTTAACAAAATTTGCATGTGCTGATATTAATACACCTAGAGCAGTAGAGTTAAGATATGTAGTATCTTTCAAATCAATAATTAAATTATTCTTTTTAAAATCACTTATACTTTTAAGCGTATCTCTTAACTCATCAGTTTCTTCTCCGCCAACAAACTGACCTTTAAGATGAATTATAGAACCACCTATTTGATCTTCAATTTTTATTTGGGACATATAAATCTTTCTCTAAAATAATAAAATCAATAAATACAAAAGTTAAAATACAAAAATATAGATAAATATTTAAAACTTGAAATTTATTTATAAAAAAGTTGATAATTTAGCAAAAATTAACTTAAAATTAACATAAATACTGTATCAAAGAAGTGTATTGTATGAAACAATTATAAGTTAACTTATTTAATAGTATAATTATATCCAAATTTTATAACATTGTCTGTTCTTGGTTGAGTAATATTCAATTGATATTGGTACAAAAAAGCAATATCAAACGAATTTCTTTTATTTATCTTTTTTTCATACTCCAGCGAATACCTTTCCCGTCTTATTTGTGTAAAATCTCTTGAAAGCAAAATAAACATCTCGTAAGAAAAATTAACTCTACTCTTTTTATTAATATCATATTTAATTCTAGGTTTTAATCTTAAAACTTGTCTTTCATAAAAAAAACCTTCATCATACCAAACACCAAAATCTCTTAAATTTTGAGAACGGCCTCCAGTATAAGTTCTTGTCTCAAATTGATACTGAGTCCTAAAATCAAATCTAATATCTTTTTTCAATTTATAATCAAATCGTAAAAAGGGAGCTATTCTATGCTCATTATCAAAACTATTATCAATATCTCTTCTAAATGTATTTCTATATTCGAATCCTAATCTTATATACTTATAAACATCATAATTAGCTCCTAACTCATTGAATATTTTTTTAGTAAGTCTTGAATTTTCCTCAGTTCTATAAGCAAAAGAGTAATTTAAATTTAATTTATTTGAAATATCATAATCGATTTTAACTGATGACCAAACACCAAAGTCATCATATTGAGAATATGAAGCTCTATAAAATACAAATAAAACAATGATAATAATAAGTTTATTCATTTGGTAATCTAAACTTTTGGTCTTCCTCGTAATAATAGATGCTAACTATAGCAGTATCATTTAAAAAATCTACTCTACCCAATTCAACTCTGTTAATTACTAATCCCAATCTTTCCTCTAAATCATCTTTAAGTTTCTGATAATTTTGTAATTTTATATTTTCTATATTTTCATATCTTACTGTCTTTTTAATTTCATGTTTAAGAAACCAGACCTTTTCTAAACCATAAGTAATTGCAAAAACTAAAAAATTTGCCAATAAAATTTCACTAAAACTAATTTTCTTGTTTGCTAATGAATTTACTACAGATAATCCAATAACTATAAATATATAAGTCATTTCTTTTATAGGTATTGCATCAGTTCTATATCTAATAATCCCAAAAATTGCAAAAAGACCTAAAGCCAAGCCCATTTGTAATTTAACATTGTCAAGTAAAAAGCAAATTAAAAATACAACACTACTTATAAGCACATAAGTAAACAAATATTCTTTTTTTCTAGACAAAGGATAATAAATAAACTTACTAATAGAAAAAACTACAGCGAAATTAAATCCAAATCTAAATAAAAATGACAGAAAATCTTCCATTTCAAAAAATTGCATTCCAAAAAATGAATTTGATGCGAAATCAATCATTAAATTCTCCAATATTAAGTTTTTTTAATTTCAACCTTATTGGTTTAAAATTATTCAATTTAACTTTTTTGTTCAACAAACTAATTCCAACAAAATACTTACTAAAGTTTGTAGAAAAAACACCTCTTTCTCTTAAAGTTTTATAAGCAATTGAACTCCTATTAATCTTGCTTTGTTTTAATTCCAAAACAACCAAATTATTCATTTCCATAGAAGAAGACTTTGTTTTAAAAATCAAATTAAAATCAATAGTAACCCTTTCATCTTTTTCTTTATTTACCAAAGTAATTCTATCAAACTTTGTAACTAAAGTCTTTTTAAGTTTAATATCTTCAGTAAAATATTTATCCTCAAAATCTTTTAATTTTGATTTTATAGAAGGTTTTAATGATGTTAATATTTCACTATTTTTAATTACTTCTCTCTCTTTTATAGTCCTTTTATTAATTTTATGCTTTACTTCAAAATAATTTAACTTTGAATTAACATAAGTTCTTTGCCTAACTTTCAAACGATTATTTTTTCTATTGTGATGCATATTGAAGAAAATCATATTTTCGGTATCATAATATTTTGTGTAATAATCATTTATCAAACCATTACCATAATCAACTATTGAATAATCATTTTTAATCATTAAAAGAATCTCTTCAATAATATTTTTATTAAAAAAATATTTAGAATCAACTCTATTAATAAGCATTTGCTCTGGTAATTCAGAAAAATGAACTACATTAAAATTATATATTACTTCTGCTAAAGTCAATTTTTCACTATAATTATATCATCAAGTTCAATAACGTCATCGCCTTTTTTAACTTCAACTGTTTTCATCACCGCATATTTAGGTCTTCCAGTAATCGAGTTTGTATCCAAAGTAAGAGCATAAACCGAATAAATGCCTGGTCTTAAATATCTAAACTCATAACTACCATCAAAATGAGTTCTAATATCATCATGATAAGTTGTAGTATCCTTTCCATAAGTAATAAAAACTCTTTCATCTGGCTCATAATATTCTTGAATCACCCTTGTGAAATCACTATTATATCTTACAACATAAACATGCCCCCTAACAGTAGATTTCCCTCCAGTACCCTCAGGCAAATCGCATGAAAATAAAAATAACGAAACAAAAAATATCAGCATAAATTTAATAATTAAATTTTTCATTTTTTTTAATGTTTTTAATTTAAGATAAATCTTAACGCAAAATTAACAAAATATGTTAATTTATACACATTTATATTTAAAATGTTGAATATTATTAATAAAACAGTAAATTTTATCCCTATTTCAATTTTTTACTTTAACTTTAAGTGCTTAATTTTGTAAATTAAAAAAATTAAATTTTAGGAAATAAATGATTACCTTAAGTAACTTGAATTTACAATTCGGAAAAAGAATTTTATTTAAAGATGTCGATTTAAAGTTTACACCCGGAAACTGCTATGGAATCATAGGAGCAAACGGAGCTGGAAAATCAACCCTGTTTAAAATTATTACTGGTGAAATAGACCCAACAAAAGGACAAGTCTTCATAGAACCCGGTAAAAGACTATCAATTCTAGAACAAGACCAGTTTAAATATGATGAGTTTAAAGTTTTAGATACTGTAATCAAAGGTAATGCAAAACTCTGGAAATTAATGCAAGAAAGAGATGAATTATACTCTAAAACAGAATTTACAGAGGAAGAAGGAAATAGAATAGCTGAAGTAGAATCAGAATTTGCTGAATTAAATGGTTATGAAGCAGAAGCAGAAGCAGCAACACTTTTAAGCGGACTTGGCTTAGGAGATGAATTCCTAGATAAAAAAATGAACGACCTAGAGTCAGGTGAAAAAGTTAGAATACTTTTAGCTCAAGCTCTTTTTGGTAATCCTGATATATTACTATTAGATGAACCTACAAACAACTTAGACATAAAATCAATTGAATGGTTAGAAAACTTCCTACATAAATTTAACAACCTTGTTTTAGTTATCTCACACGACAGGCACTTTTTAAATCAAGTTTGTACCCATATCACAGATATAGATTTCAGTCAAATTAGAATTTACACTGGTAATTACAGTTTCTGGTCGCAAGCTGTTGAACTCTCAACAAGACAATTAAAAGACCAACAAAAGAAAAATGAAGATAAAGCAAAAGAACTAAAAGATTTTATTCAGCGATTTAGCGCAAATGCTTCAAAAGCAAGACAAGCTACATCAAGACGTAAACTATTAGATAAACTATCCTTAGAAGATTTACCTAAAACATCAAGACGTTTTCCGTATATCGAATTTAAGCCAGAAAGAGAATGTGGAAACATTATTTTAAACATTGAAAATCTTAGTAAAACCATCGACGGACAAGTATTATTCAAAGATTTGAATCTAACTGTAAATGCAAATGACAAAATTGCATTTATCTCAGAAAATGATTTAGCAATTTCAACATTTTTTGAAATAATAATGGGAAATGTCGAACCAGATACAGGAAAGTTCGATTGGGGAGTTACAATAACAAACAGTTACATAGCAAGAGAAAATGACCAAGAATTCACAAGTGGTCTAAAAATCACAGATTGGTTAAGACAATTCTCAAAAGATACAGATGAAACATTCATCAGAAGCTTCCTTGGTAGAATGTTATTTTCACAAGAAGAAGCAAATAAATCTACCAGTGTTTTATCCGGTGGTGAAAAAGTAAGATGTATGATTTCTAAAGTAATGTTATCTGGAGCTAACGTATTAGTTTTTGATGACCCTACCAACCACTTAGATTTAGAGGCAATTACATCATTAAATAACGCATTAGAAGCATACAAAGAAGTAATATTATTCTACTCACATGACCACCAATTAATTCAAACCACAGCAAATAGAATAATTGAACTAACACCAAATGGTATTATAGATAAAATGACATTTTATGATGATTATCTAAAAGACGAAGAAATCTCAAAACGACGCGAAGAATTGTATGGGGAAGTAACTGTATAGAGTAAAAACAAATACAATCCGAACAGAAGAAAGATCAAAAAAAATAAAAGAAGTTCTTTCAAAAAGACAAAGTTCAATATCTGTAATTATGGAAAATATTCACAACCCTCATAACATCTCTGCAGTTATGAGGAGCTGTGATGCAGTTGGTATATTTGATATAGATTTGGTCTATAACGATGGTAGAGAGTTTAACCTCGGCAAGAAGTCTTCAGCAGGTGCAGCAAAATGGGTAGATTATTGCGTTTATGATAACATAGAAGAAGCATACTCCAAACAGAGAAACTTAGGAAGAAAAATATTCACAACCTCACTCACTGAAAAATCTTTAGATATGTATCAAATGGATTTTACTCAACCAATTTGCTTAGTGTTTGGTAACGAAAAAAATGGAGTAAGTAATAAGGCAGTTCAACTCGCAGATGAAAACTTCTTAATACCACAAGTTGGAATGATTCAAAGTTTAAACATATCAGTTGCAGCTGCAGTAACACTCTATGAAGCATACAGACAGCGATTAAGTAAAGGAATGTATAAAACCACATCACTTCAAGAAAATAAATACAATAAAATATTAGAAGAATGGCTTAGAAAATAAACTTTTTCGTAATAAAAACGTTTTATAAATATTAACAAACAACAATGGTATATAAAAAATGAAAAAACTAATACTAATTATAATTTTAATTCAAATTAGCTTATTCTCTCAAGGTTATGAGAAAGGCGCGTCTTTATATCAAGCAGGAAACTACAAACAAGCAATAACAGAATTAAAAAAAGTTATAGATTCCGATAAAAACAACTACAAAGCCTATTACTATTTAGGGATGTGTTATTTAGTTCTCGAAGACCCCGAAGCTGCAGTTGATTATTTCACTTCTTCAATAAAAATCAATAATAAATACGCTGATAATTATAACTCACGAGGATTAGCTTATGGATATATTGGTGAAGTCCAAGCATCACTCGATGATTTTGATAGAGCAATAATAATAGATCCTAATTTTGCAGAGGCATACCTTAACAGAGCTACTGCACTAAATGGATTAGGAAGAATACAAGAAGCTGTTGAAGATTTTTCTCAATCATTAAGATTAAGCCCTCAAAATCCATCTGTTTATTATCAAAGAGGGCAAATGTATATGCAATTAGGTCAGTTCGACCAAGCTATCAAAGATATCAACACCTCTATAAACATGGGATATAAAAACCCCGAAGTCTTCTTCGAATTAGGAAATTGTTATTATATGTCAGAACAATGGCGAAAAGCCATAGAGCAATATAGCGAAGCAATAAGACTAAACCCAAGACACGACAAATCTATCAATAATAGAGCAATGTCTTACGATAAAATTGGAAATAAGACAGATGCCGAAAAAGACAGGAAAACATTAGAAAAACTTGCAGGAGTAAAATTCACACCAATTGATAAAATTAAATGGAAAACTTTTAAATCCTCAGATGGTTCAGTAAGCATTGATTTACCTGACGACTGGTTCTTTTATGAAGTTGAAAAATCCTTAGATAGAACCGAAGTTCTTATCACACCCAATAAATGGGACGAAAAATCACCTTCTCTTCTTACTTCTGTAAATCTTGTAATGAGTAGAAATATGAAATCAATTTATGGTATGAGTGGGGAAGACCAATTAATAGAATTCTGGAGTGATAGCAACGCTAAAAACGGCGAAGATTATTTTGATTACAAAGTTGGCTCTCAAAAATTAACAAAAATTGATGGATTAAAAGCAAGAGTTTATAGAACAATGAGAAAAGTAGATAACAAATCTATAGCTTATGAATCATTCGAAGTCGTTGCAGCGTCAAGTGATAACCTTTTCTATGCTTACCTACAAGCGCCAGATACTCAGTGGAGATATTATGAACAAATATTCGAAAAATCAATTAAAACTTTAAAATTAAGATAATTTTTCCTATTTTTGAAATTATTATTTGGGAAATTTAAAAATGTCAGAAAAACAAAACTCAATAAAAAACAGAGAAACAATAATCAACGTTGTAAAAAATATTTACAACAATCCTGAAGTTTACCTTCACAGAGATCAGTTAACTCTAACAGTACCTAAAGATAAATTAGTAGAAGTTGCTAAAGAATTAAAAAATAATTCTGAAACGGCTTTTGATTTATGCGTAGATGCAACTGCAGTTGATTGGAACTCTCCAAAAAACAGATTTCAAGTAATTTATATTCTGTATTCTTTAAAGCACAATCACAGAGTTAGAATAAAAACTACAATAGAAGAAGATGACTGCACCTGCCCAACCCTAAGTGAAATATGGGAAAGTGCTAACTGGTACGAAAGAGAAACCTACGATATGTACGGTATCATTTTTCAAAATCATCCAGATTTAAGACGTTTCTATATGCCAGAAGATTATGTAGATCCCGAAACTGATGAACCGATTTATCCTTTAAGAAAAGATTTTCCTCTTACAGGTATCCCAGGTTCACTAGCTTTACCTCCATACCCAGAAAAATATGGTGAAGTTGAATAATATTTAACTATTTCTAATTTTAAAATAAGATGAATATTAATTCATCTTATTTTTATTTATTAAACTCCAGTAAAATGATTGAACTATTCAATGTAGGTTTTGTAAGTATTTCAATTCTTGATGTAGTTGACATACTAATTGTTAGCACATTATTTTATTGGGTTTATATTAATCTTAAAGATACTATTGCAGTTCAAATTCTTTTTGGATTATTAGTTTTAATCGGTCTTTCATTTATAACTGAAGCAATTAATTTAAGGTCTATAAATTGGATTTTAAGAACTCTTTCTGATATTTGGTTAATTGCTTTTATCATACTTTTTCGCGAAGAAATCAGAAGACTACTCCTAATTCTTACCCGTAGTCCAATCTTTCGAATATTTGTAAATGACAATAGCGAAAAAATGTTTGCTATCATAGAAGAATCTGCCATTAATCTTTCAGAAAAGCATATCGGTGCTTTAATCATCTTTCCAAGAACACAAAATATCGAAATTAGCGTGGGTGGTGGTTTATATTTAAATGCAGAACTAACTGTCGAACTATTAACCTCAATTTTTAACCCTAAATCTCCTCTTCACGATGGAGCTGTAATTATCGAAAACAGAAAAATTATCTCAGCTAAAAATACTTTACCACTATCTAACAAAGATAAAATGGGAAGTAAAAATCTCGGTATGAGGCATAAAGCTGCTTTAGGGCTTTCCGAAATAACCGATGTTGTGGTATTAATTGTCTCTGAAGAAACCGGAGCAATATCCATTGCTGACAGCGGGCATATATACTTAAATATACCAAAAGACTTAGTAGAAAGAACATTAGACACCGTTTTTAACTACAACGAAGTAGAACTTTTTATACAAGAAAATAATTTAACCAAAATTTAATGCAACAAAATTTCACACAAAAAAAATCAAAACTTATAAGAGACCTTGAAAATAAGGGGATTTCAAATCAAGACATTTTATTAGCAATCCAAAAAATTCCAAGAGAACTATTTTTATCAAAAACATTTTGGAACAAAGCTTATGATGATAATGCCTTGCCAATTGATTGTGGTCAAACTATCTCTCAACCCTTTACTGTTGCTTACATGACTCAATTATTGGAAGTTGAAAAAGGAATGAGAGTACTTGAAATTGGAACAGGAAGTGGATATCAAGCACTACTTTTATACTTCTTAAAAGCAAACGTTTACACAATCGAAAGACATAAACCACTTTACGAAAAATCAAAATTATTTTTTGAACATAACAAACTAAATATCTCGAGCCATCTTGGTGATGGAACTAAGGGATTGTTAAAACACGCACCTTTTGATAGAATAATAGTTACGGCAGCCTCTCCTAATATTCCAGAAGAATTACTAAAACAATTAGATGATAACGGTAAAATGATAATACCCATTGGAACGCCAGAATCTCAAATTATGCACCTAATAACCAAAAAAAACAACCAATTTGATATTCAAAAAAAAGGTAAGTTCAAATTTGTTCCTCTCATTGGGGAAGATGGTTTTAAAGAGTAAAATTAAAAAATAAAAATTAAAAGAAACAATAAATAATAATCTAAAAATTTAATGACTGAAGAAATAATAATATTAACAGCACCTACTGGTTCCGGAAAAACAGAACTTCTTATAGAACTTGCTAAACACTTTCCCATAGAAATTATTTCTGCAGACTCAAGACAAATATTCAAGTACATGAACATCGGAACAGCAAAAATATCTTCCGATGATAACCTAAAAGTCAAACATCATCTTATTGATATAATAAATCCAGACGAAAACTACAACGCCGGAAAATTCGAAAATGATGGAATTAAAACCATAAATGAAATTAAATCAAGAAAAAAAATACCAATCGTTGCAGGAGGAACTGGCTTTTATATCAAAGCACTAATTCAAGGAATGGAAGATGATAAACTTGATGAAAATGAAAAACTTATTGTTAGAAATAAAATTAACAACCTAAGAAAGGAAAATGGCGACAAATATATCATCGAAGAATTAAAAAAACTAGATAAAACAGCTCATGATTTATATCAAGGTCAAAATATTAGAAGAATATCTCGTGCTTTAGAATATTTTTTAATAACAGGAAATTCAATCATTAACTTAGAGCATTTTAGTAAATCAAATTTTAAACCCAAATATTTTATCCTACAAACACAAAGAGATATTCTTTATAACCAAATTAATAAAAGAACAATTCAAATGTGGGATAATGGATTTGAACAAGAAGTAATAAACTTATTAAATATGGGTTACGGACTGCATAATTATGCATTAAACTCAGTTGGATATAGAGAAGCCATTGCATTCTTAGAAAATAGAATAACTAAAGACTTGGCAATCTCCGAAATGCAAAAATTTACAAGGCATTATGCTAAAAGACAGATAACATGGATTAACAACCAAAATAAAAATGAATTTATTTCTTTAGCAGATAAAAATGAAATTTTAAAATATTTAATATTGGAATGTGAAAATTACACAAAAAATGCTTAATTTCGTAAACTTAAAAAATAGATAGGGGTAAAAATGATTAAATCTATAAGTGAATTAAACGCTAAAAACCTTAGATGCTTGGTTAGAGTTGATTTTAACGTGCCAATTAACTCTGCTGGTATCATAACAGACGACACAAGGATTATACAATCTCTGCCTACAATTGAAAAAATTATTGATAATAGGGGAGTTGCTATTCTTATGTCGCATCTTGGAAGACCAAATGGCGAAAAGAACCCAAAATATTCATTAAAGCCCGTTGCCAATTATCTTTCAAAAAATTACAAAGTTAAATTTTTGAATGATTGCATTGGCGATGAAGTTAAAAATGAAATTGAAAATTCAGAAGTTGGAACTATAGTTCTATTAGAAAATTTGAGATATTATAAAGAAGAAGAAGCCAATGATGAGGATTTTTCTAAAAAACTTGCAGAACTTGGTGATGTTTATATAAATGATGCCTTTGGAACAGCTCATAGAGCGCATTCTTCAACTGCTGGGGTAGCTAAATATTTCAAAAACAGATATATGGGTTATTTGATTGAAAAAGAATTAAATTTTTTAGGTGATAAAGTTAATAATGCCGAAAAACCTTTTACCTCAATCATCGGAGGAGCCAAAATATCAGGAAAAATTGATGTTATAGACAGTATGATTGGAGGTTGTGATTACATCTTAATCGGTGGTGGAATGATGTTTACATTTCTAGCAGCCCAAGGATACGAAGTAGGTAAATCTCTTGTAGAAAAAGATAAATTAAACCTTGCAAAAGAATTATTAGAAAAAGCAGATGAATCCCCGTCAAAAATAGTTCTACCAATAGACACAAAAGCCACTTTAGAATACAGCGACAACCCAGATTTTATAATTTATCCTATGAATGATATTCATAAAGATTATATGGGCTTAGATATAGGACCTAAAACAATTCATTTATTTAAAAACTTCATAAAACATTCAAAAACAATTCTGTGGAATGGTCCAATGGGCGTTTTTGAATTTTCAAATTATACAGATGGCACTAATGAATTAGCTAAAGCACTTGCCGAAGCTACCAAAAATGGGGCTACAACAATTGTTGGTGGGGGAGACTCTGTTTCAGCAATTTCTAACATTGGATTACAAGATTCCATAACTCATATCTCAACAGGCGGAGGTGCTTCTTTAGAATTCTTAGAAGGTAAAGAACTGCCTGGAATTAAAGCATTAGAAATTAATTAACTATTCAATAAAAACTTTAAATAAAAAATATTTTTAGAACATTATGAAATCATTATCAATAACAAGTAACGGAAGATTAGAAAAAACAGCAATTTACATAAATGGCGAGCAACTTTCAGGAATTAAAGAATTATTTTTAGACCTAAATGAAGATGGTACTTTTAATTCAGTATTTAAATATATTGGAAGTGATAAAAATGAATACATTAAAAATATATTTGACGACGAATTAACCTTTTTGCAAGTTACAGAACCATCATTTACAGATGAAGAATTAAATTCCTTACAAACTATTACAATTGAATCTGATGGTGATATTAACAACGCTTATGTATATTGGAATGAAGAAGAACAAGGTGGAATAGTAAGTGTTTTCATCCACATAAAAGCTCCAACAAAAGAAAAAAAATCCATTGTTAATTTATTTGGCAAAGATAAAGTTTACGCCGACTCTGTATGTTCAGCCGAAATTACATTTAGAGAAGAAGACGACTCCTTAACAATCGAAAAAGTATTTTAAAATTTTAACTCTTGTATAACATACTATTTTAGAACAACATATCATTTCCAACTATTTAGGATTTGTTAATTGAGTTAACTCTTCTACTGAAGAGACAAGATTTATCTTGTCTTAAGAAACTTATCCCAATTAAATAGTAAATAACCCATATATAAAATACTATTTTGGTAAGATTTATCTTATATTAATATTCTTACACCTATTCAAATTCATTAAAACCTCATAAACCAAATTTTATAAATAATATAAAAACAAAGCACTTGATAAAATTATCATAATCCATAAATTTGCACTTTTTTTAATTATTTAAATAAACACCTCAGTTATTTGACATATAAAAAAATATTTTTAACGAATAGAATTTAAATGGGAAAAACATACAATCAAAATTAAAAATTACTCAACTTCAGGTAGTAATAAAAGAATTACATTCTTGCACACAATATTAGCCATAATTTATATACGATTACTATATATATATATATAGATATTGATATTAAAAAAAATAAAAAACGTGTATTTTTGCAAATTTACTATAGAAACCATAAATCAATTCATCTTAACAGAAATAGAACTAGTTATAAAGAAATTGGAATTTACTTGAGAATTTGATTGATTAAACACTTTATCATTACTATTAAATAAACAACCTTCAATTCTACACATAACATTGTCGTTTGGCAAATAATCAAAATTAATTGAACCGCCTAAAGTATTAAACCCTGTTTGATTACTTGAAATTATAATAACTTCCGCTTCATCATTGAAATACTCAAATCTTAATGCAGAATGAAATTTCTCTGAAAACTTGTATCTATTAATAATTACTGGAGTGTACCACATATTATAATCGCTACTATTTTTCAATTTTTGTTGGAGTCCAATATCAAAACCAACAATAATGTCATACTTATGCGATATTTTGACAATGCTATATAAATTATTGAAATACCTCATTCTGCGAGTAGAGTCTGGGTCATCTGTCCCAACAAAAGTACTCCAATTTAATGTTAAATATTCAGAGGGCGAAAAAGCAACTTGAGTTCCAAAACTTGGTAAAGAATTACCTTCTAATCTTTGTATTCTCTGCCAACCATTGACAATTAAGCCAGCAAAACTCCACTTTTCATTTGGATTATAATCAAGTTTTGCACCACTTAGAAAATATGGTGAGTTTTCAGCACATAAAGAGCGAGTTAAAGTAAAATTATCACTTGAAATAGCACTTTCAAAACCAAGGTGAGAAGGAATAACTCCGGTAGTTAACCATAGATTATTTTTTGAATTAAGAGAAATAGCGATATTTGCTTCAAAAATATTCTTCAGCAATCCTGGTTCTTGTGCATAATTATCATTTGCATAAGTACCAGTTTGAAATGCAAGATTTACTTTATATTTTTCATTCTCAACATTCAACTTAACTAAACCTAAATTAACATTAAACTCATTATGTCTATTGTGGTTAAACAAAAAGTTCTGCCTTTGATTTCCTTGTGGTTCATTAAAATCATAAGCATAATAACTATCTAAGAAACCAGATACTTTTATATTTGAATTTTCAATCGCAAATAAATTTAATTGAATTATTGAAAATAAAATAAGAAAATATATAAAAAATTTCATTACTCAACCTAATTCTTCACATTACAAAACTTCATAATGTTATCATTCGAGCCGAAAACTACAAGCAAATCGCCTTCCTCTAGCTTTGTATATGGTCCAACGACTCCTTCTGATACATATGTAACCCTGTTTACACCAAGTAAGTTTTTCTTATCTTTTTTGCGAATTATTGTTACAATATTCACGCCGAATTCTTTTCTTAAATTTAATTCTCCAAGAGTTTTACCAGCCATTCCAGGTGGAATATTCAATTCGACAATTGAATAATCTTGGTCGAGATCGAAGGATTCTACAGCAAGTTTTAAATTTAGTTTTTTAGCTAATCTCTCTGCTGCATCCTGTTCTGGTTGAACTATCTCACTTACACCCATTGCCTCTAAAACTGTTTCTTGAGTAGAAGAAATAGACCTCGAGATTATCCTTTTAACATTTAAAGTTTTAAGATTTGCTGTAGTCATAATGGAAGCACCTTCGTTTTCTCCAATTGCTATAACAGCAATATCTGTCTCTTGAAGGGGAAGACTCTTTAAAGCATTAAGATTTGTGGAATCAAGACATATAGTGTGAGTTACTTTATCTTTAACCATTTCAACTTTTTGCATATCATAATCAATTGCAATTATTTCATGTCCCATCTCTGCCATTTGAATTGCTAAAGATGAACCAAAGTTTCCCATTCCAAAAATAATTACTTTCATAATTTGACCTTTTAATTAATTAATACAGACTCTTCAGGATAACGATAAGGTAATGATTGAATTTGTTTAAGCATTCCAATCAAAATATTTATCGCACCAACTCTTCCAATAAACATTACTAAGATTATTATTATTTTACTTGCATCTGATAATTTGGCAGTAATTCCTAAACTTAAGCCAACTGTCGAATATGCAGAAAAACATTCAAATGCAATAGATAAAAATTCGATATCTTCTTCTATTGAAGAAATTAAAAAAATTGAAAAGCCCAATACTAAGAGCGAGATTGCCATAATTGAAAATGCTCTATTTACAGATACTTGAGGTATTTCTTTTGTCCCAACTTCTATTCTATTTTTACCAGTAATTGTTGCAAATAAATTTAATATTGATATAGCAAATGTAGATGTTTTTATACCTCCACCAGTTGAAGCCGGAGATGCACCAATCCACATTAAAAGTAAAGTTATCATTATTGTAGGCATAGTTAAGGTAGAATAATCAACAGTATTGAATCCAGCAGTTCTTGGGGTTGCACCTCCAAAGATTGATGTAATTAACTTACCATAAAAAGAGTTATGTTCAACAAGAGAATTATTTGCTTCTGCAAAAAAGAATGAAACAGTTCCAATCAAAAACAAAATAATCGAAGTTAATAAAACTATTTTAGTATTTAAAGTTAATACATTTATTGATTTTTGGTAGTTTTCAACCTTTTGAATATATTTTTTATATATTGTTATACTCTTTGATTTTAGATACTTAAACACATTAAATATCACAGTATAGCCCAAACCACCAAAAATAAATAGTAAAGTTAAAGTCAAGTGAATGTTATAATTAAATCTAAATATATCTTCATAAAATGAATTAGTTAAAGTTGAAAATCCAGCATTACAAAAAGCAGAAATTGAGTGAAAAATTGCAAAATAAATTCTATCAAATACATTTGGATATTGACTATATGGAATATTAAAGTATATAAAAACAGCACCTATCGCTTCAAGTATAAGAGTGAATAATACAATTTTTAGTGCAAATCCAAGCAATCCATTCATTTCATTTGAGGATAAAAAATCTTTTAAATATAGATTTTCTTGGTATGATGATGAACCTTTAAAGAAGTAAGCGAAGAAACTTGTAAGGGTTAACATTCCTAATCCACCTAATTGGATTAATATCAATATAATTGTTTGTCCAAAAAGAGTAAAGTCCTTTCCAGTATCAATAACCACCAATCCAGTTACGCATACTGCCGAAGTACTTGTAAAGAAAGCATCTACTACAGATATTCCATCTTTTGTTGCGTTTGGTAAAAGAAGTAGTAAAGCCCCAAATACTATTAATAATTGAAATGAACCTACAAATATTATTGCTGGACTAAATTTGCGAATATAAAGTTTAGAAATAACAGCGTTTATTTCAGGAATTATAATAATTAACATTGAAATAATATAAAGAAATTTATAATTCTCTACTGAATAGTAAAAATCAACATTAACATCTAATGTGTTGAGGATAATAAGCATTACTGTGATTAATGGTAGAATTGGCTTTAAATAAACTATCCATTTTACATCAAGAATATTCTTAAATATTGATATACTTTCAAAGATTATAAATAATATTAAAATTATAAAATAGCAGTATTGCAAATATTCGGAAACACTCTCCGAACGGTTTATTCCGAAGTCGTAAAGTAATAGTCCAAACGCTGAAATACTTATTATTCTACTAATATTTTTTAACATTATCTCACCTTAAAGGTTGCCATAGCTATAATAGCAAGCATAACTGCCATTATATAAAATCGAGTTACAATTTTTGATTCATGCCAGCCAACTTTCTCAAAATGATGATGAAAAGGTGCTACTCTAAATATCCTACGACCTTCACCATATTTCTTCTTAGTATATCTAAAATAACTAACTTGCAAAATTACAGATAAAGTCTCTGCAAAAAATATCCCACCTATAATTGGAAGAATAAACTCTTTTTTAAGTAAAATCGCTAATGCTCCTATTGCTCCTCCCAATGCCAATGAACCAGTATCTCCCATAAATATCTGAGCAGGATAGGAGTTAAACCATAAAAAACCAAGGGAAGCGCCAACCAATGCCGCTGTAAATATTGTTAGTTCTCCAGCACCTTCTAAATACATTATATTCAAATAATCCGAAAAATTAACATTACCACTCACGTAAGCAATTATTGCAAAAGCAAGTGAGGCAATCCCAACAGTTCCAATAGCTAAACCATCAAGCCCATCAGTTAAATTAACAGCATTAGAAGTTGCGGTTATAATAAAAATAACAGCAGGTATATAAATAAAAACATAATGATAATCAAAGTTCAAATTTTTAGAAAACGGAACAGTGGTAAGAGTATTATATTTTTCAAATGTATCTGAAAATAATTCAGGAAAAAAATATATAGTACAAGCAACAATAGTCCCAATGCTAATCTGCCCTATGATTTTATATCTACCAATAAGTCCTTTTTTATACTTTTTGATAACTTTTAAATAATCATCTAAAAAGCCAACTGCACCCATCCAAGCAGTTGTTAATAGAACAAGAATAATAAACATATTAGATAGATTTGCCCACAGTAAAGAAGGAATCAAAACCGCTGTAAGAACTATCAAGCCACCCATCGTAGGTGTGCCTGCTTTATTCACATGCAAGCCTATACCTTGAAGTTCCGCTTTTGCTTGTTCACCTATCTGTTTCTTTTTTAAATAATTAATAATTTTCGGACCAGCAATAAAACTTATTAATAAAGCAGTAATAGCCGCCGCTGCACTACGAAAAGTAATATATTGAAACACCCCAAAGCCAGGTGTATCAAATGTTTTGTGAATCCAAACTAAAAGTTCGTATAGCATAATTTTATTTATTTATTAAACTTACCTTACTTCTGCACCAAGTTCTACTTCACCATCAAATGTTACTAATTTCAAACCATTTTCATAATTTGCTGCAAGTAGCATTCCTTCTGATACTTGACCCATTAATTTTGCTGGTTTAAGATTTGCTACTACTACAATCATTTTCCCAATTAAATTTTCTGGCTTATAGAATTTTGCAATTCCAGCAATTATCTGCCTTTTCTCACTTCCCAAATCTACTTGCAATTTCAATAACTTATCTGATTTTTGAATATTTTCCGCTTCAATAATTTTCGCTGTTCTCAATTTCACTTTCATAAAATCATTAAAATCAAGAACTCCTTCAATTTTTTCTGTATTTTCCATTTTATTCTTATCACCTAATTTAGAAAATTGCTTATCTACAAATTCATCTTCAACTCTTGGAAATAATATACTTGGCATATTCGTTTGATGTCCGCTCGGCAAATCAAACTTTATACTCTCATTCCAATAATTTCTTCCAATCTCCGACTTATCGCCAACATTAACTTCAACATTTATAAGTTCTTGCACCTTTCTCGCAGTATTCGGAATAATAGGGGAGAAGATAATAGAAAGCGTTTTAATCATCTGACAGCATACAAATAAAGTCTTTGCTGCTTTATCATTATCAGATTTCACTGACTTCCACGGCTCTTCATCATTAAAATATTTATTTGATGCCCTTGCAATATTCATAATATTCACAAGTCCATCTCTAAATCTAAAGTTACTCCAATTTTTTGTAACAAGTTCATGTTCTGAATTAATTGTAGAAAGCAACAACTTATCATTTTCTTCTAACTCTTCATAATTCTGATTTTCGATTGAATTATTAAGTAACTCGCTATAATTATTATATTTTCCCTTTAATATAGGAACTTTACCCTCAAAATTCTTATTCAAAAACTGTAATGTCCGATTAATAAAATTACCCAAAATAGCAGCAAGTTCATTATTTGCTCTTGCTTGATAATCTTTCCAAGTGAAGTCCGAATCTCTTGTTTCAGGAAAGTTCATTGCCAAAGCATATCGCATAAAATCAATACTAACTGGCTCTGGATTGTCATTTATAAAATCTCTCAAATCAATCGACCAGCCACGAGACTTAGAGAATTTCTGTCCCTCAAGATTTAAAAATTCGTGAGCAGGTACATTTTTTGGCAAAATATATGGATTATCTTTGTCCTTTCTTGCCTCGAGCATTGCAGGGAAAATAAGCGTATGAAATACAATATTATCTTTGCCTATAAATGCAATATAATCAGTATCTTGCCCTTGCCACCATTCTCTCCATCGCTTATCACCAAAATACTCTTTCGTTGCAGAAATATAACCCAAAACCGCATCAAACCAAACATAAAGTCGCTTGCCTACTGCCTCATCATCGCTAACACCCTCAATACCAGTTAAATCAACTCCCCATTCCAAATCACGCGTAATAGCCCTTTCCGATAGTCCCGACTTCAACCAACTCTTAGTTTGCTGGATAACATTATCCTTCCACAATTTTTGATTATCATCAATATATTTTTCTAAAAAACCTTGAAAATCCTGAAACTTAAAATACCAATGCACTGTGCTTTTCAAAATCGGAGATTCATTCGACACCAAACTCTTAGGATTCTTCAACTCCGTTTGCGAATAATATGCTCCGCAACTATCACACTGGTCGCCTCTTGCACTTTCATTTCCACAATTAGGACAGATACCCTCAACATATCTATCTGGCAAGAACATATTCGCTTTCTTATCAAAGAATTGCTCTGTTTCTCGCTTAACAAGGTGTCCTTTTTTTAAAAAATCCGCAAAAAACTCTTTTGCAGTCAGATGATGAGCCGAATGAGAAGTCCTTGAATACACATCAAAACTCATCGCAAACTTATCAAATGCCTCCTTGTTCGAGTTATGATACTTATCAATAATGTCTTTCGGAGTAACTTTTTCCTTCTCAGCGGCAATAGTAATCGCCACACCGTGTTCGTCAGAGCCACAAACATACAGGACATCTTCGCCCATAAGTCGTTTAAATCTAACATAAATATCAGCAGGGAGATATGCCCCAGCAAGATGCCCAAGGTGAATAAACCCATTAGCATAAGGTAGAGCAGAAGTAACAAGTAGTTTAGCCATAAAAATATTAAATTCTAATTTTCCATTTTAAAAATGCAAATTAATCAATATTTTTGAAAAAGAATAATTTAAGGTGGAAAAGAGTTTTTGAGGGAAAGATTATTCATAATATTCAATTTTGCGAATTTCTATAGTTTGTGCAATTCCATTAAAATATTTAATCTCTTGAATCCAGTTTTTATTTTCATCATAAACATATTCATAAGTATATATTCCTTTTGATATTCCTTCAGAATTATAAGTATTCTCTTCAACCACATTTCCCTTTTCATCATATTTATAAGTATCTTTACCGATAAAACTTCCATCATAAAAATATCTATTCCACTAAATTTTATTACCTTTTGAATCATACTTATAAGTGTTTTTCTCTCTTAAACTTCCATCTGACTTATAACTATTTATTTCAATCAAATTACCTTTTGAATCATACTTATAAATATATTTTTCATATAAACTTCCATCTGAATTATAATCATTATTTTCAATCAAATTACCTTTTTCATTGTATTTACATAACACTTTTTTTCTTGATTTACCTTTTTTAATATCATCAAAATAAATTTCAGCATCAAAACTTGATATTTCTAAGATTTTTACATTACCATTTAAATTTATTGTACCCCTATTCCACTCATATTCTTTAGTAGTTGCATTAAATGAAATAGATAAAATAATAATAAATAATTTCATCATAGCAGTATTGTTGTTATTATTTGACTTCATATTTTTTTCCGATGATGAATTTATAATTAAAAAATATAAAAAACTTTTTTATAAACAAAAAGAAAATTATAAAGTTTTAACTAAAAATATTAATTTTTTGAAACATTTTTACTAATTTATAAGTAATAAAGGTATTAAATTAATTAAAAGGATTTGCTCATATAAATTAATACTACTTATTAGACAATAATAATAGAACTTAATAGTCTTTAAATACTGACTATTGTTGAAAAAGGAAATTTATGAGCAAAATTATTTTAATATTACTATTCACATCTTTCTCTCTTTTGGGGAAAACCACAGTAGTTGAATCTACAGAAGAATATTTATTGTTTTCTTACAAACCTCAATTCAATGGATTTCAAGAAATTAGAACAAAAGATGGATTCATTACTTTTATGCCAAGCGTTGAAAGTGCATATTCCGCCAATGAATTGCCAGGATTACCTTCTCGACTTATTCACTCCGAATTAATAGCAATTCCTGATGAAGATAATTTCAACGTAGAATTAATAGCTCTACCAGAACTAAATGAAGTTGATGCCCTTATCACTCCTGTTATAAATACTTATGGAAATAATGAAAGCGAAAAAGAATATAGAATTTCAAATGCTTATTTTTCTCACAAAGTTGAAAATTTTATTGAATATGAATTTTTAGGAACTAGTAGTGGCACAAAACTTCTTAAAATATCTTTCAATGTTGCATATTTTGATAACAATAAATCAAGCATAATTCTTCCAAAAGAATTCTTAGTAAGAGTAACATATAACAATAGCCAAAAATATTCAAATTCTAATAAACAATTAGATATTCGTTTAAATATATTAAATAAACAAGTTGCTCAAAATTGGTTATATCCTGAAAAAAACAACAAATCATTAAAACTCTTAAATGATGAAAAAATATTAGAGGAGAAAATCTTATCAGATGGTAAATGGTTTAAAATTAAAGTTTCAAAAGATGGTGTTTACAATATAAATTTAAACCAATTACAAGTAAATGGTATTAATATTCCAAAAGATAAAATTAATACAATTAAAATATTTGGAAATGGTGGAAAACCCCTAAGCGAACTCCCAACAGATGGTCAAAATAATCAATTAAACGAACAAGCAATAATAGTTAATAAAGATGGTTCAGGTAACCTTTCTAATATTGTTTTCTTTGGAAGTGGAACTAAAGGTTTTGAATACGATAGGAATCATTTTAAAAGATATACAAATTGGTATTCTAATGACAATTACTATTTACTTACCTGGGGTGGTAGCGATGGATTAAGAGCTGAACCTCAAAACATTATTGAACCAATCCAAAACACACCTACAACATATTATCATAGATTATTTGTTGAGGAAGATTTATTCAATCCTTACCCTGTTGGTGGTGGAAGACAATTCTTAGGAAAATCTTTTACTTCACTTACTCAAACTAATATACTTCACAACTTAGATAGAAATGGTAAAATATACTATAAAGTTGTTGTGGCTCATACATCTCCTGAAAGTGCTTCAATTAAAATCACAGAAAACAATACAGAACTAGGACCAAACTTATTTTTGGGTTCTAACTCCGGTGAGTATGATGTAGCAAGAGGAAATTGGAGAACATATACTTTTGATGCACAAAATATATCAAGCGATAACCGATCAAGATTAAACTTTCAATATGAAGGTAGCAATATAAGAAATGCCTATATGGATTATTATGAAATCCACTATCCAAGAAGTTTTGTAGCTTTAAATAATGAATTGTATTTTTGGTCTGATAAAGAATTAGAAGGTGTTACAGAGTTTAACGTCAGAGGATTTACTTCTAATCAAAAATATGTTTATGATATTACAAATCTCGAAAATCCAATTTTATTGAAGAATAATGCATCTGATTTAGATAAAATTATATTCAAATCTAAACAAACTAGAAATAATCCAAAAAGGTTTTTTCTTACTTGCCAAGTAATAAATATTAATTCTATAGAAAGTATTGAATTTAGAGATTTAAGAAATAATAAATTTAACAATGAATTTATAGTAATAACTGATGAAGCGCATTTAGAATCAGCAAATGAGTTTAAAAATTACCGAGAAAATCAATCTGGAATATCCACTGGAGTCTTTACTACACAAAATATTTATAATGAGTTTTCATCTGGAGTAAAAGACCCAACTGCGCTAAGAGATTTTATATCTAACGCATATTTTAATTGGGAAACTACTCCAAAATACGTTGTTTTATGGGGAGATGGTCACGTTGATTATAAAAATATAACACACAATCAACCTAACTATATATTCCCTTATTTATCAGTTGACTCAACTAATACCTACAACGAAGTTTTTTCAACATGTTTTGATGATTATTACTCAAGAATTGATGGTAACGACCCTTTAGTCGATCTCGCTATCGGAAGAGTTACTATTAATTCTAACCAAGAGGGATTAGATTATGTTAATAAATTAAGACATTACGAAAATAACTCTTCAACCGATAACTGGAGAAAAAGAATAACACTTGTTGCTGATGATAGCTTTGTTAGTTCTGGAAGACCTGAAAACTCCAACCACGTAAATGCCTCTGAAAATATAGCGAACCTATCAATTATGAATAATTTTATAACAAATAAAATTTATTTACCTGAATTTCAAACAGTGTTTTCTGCAAATGGAAGAAATAAACCAGACGCAAATAGAGAAATTATTGGCTCTTTAAGAGATGATGGGTCTATTATAATAAATTATACCGGTCACGGAAACCCATCAGTTTGGGCACACGAAGGAGTATTTACTCAGTCCCAAGCATCAAGAGAATTAAATAATCTAGACAAATTAGCTTTCTTTTGTGCTGCAACTTGCGAGTATGGAAGGTTCGATCAAACAACTGGATATACTACCGCAGAAGAATTACTTCTTAGCAAAAGAGGAGGAGCTATAGGAATTCTTGCCGCTACAAGATTAGTTGGTGTTTCTGCAAATGACGAACTAAACGAACTTCTCTTTGATATTATGCTAACTAAAAATAATCAAAATAAATACGATAACTTGGGCGATGTTCTATATCATCTAAAGCAATTTAGAACAGGTAACAATGATGAAAAATATATATTACTCGGAGATCCAACCCTTAAACTTCTAATTCCTGAATACAATGTTGTATTTGAGCAAATTAATGATATACAACTTAATAATAATAGTGATATGATTGATTTAGAAGGATTAACTGATATCACAATTAAAGGAAAAATTACTGATGAAAATTATGATATTGTTTCTAATTTCAATGGTAATGTATTATTCTCAATTTTTGATGGTGATGAAGAAGTAAATCTGACAGACGGACCAAAAACCTTTAACTTTACAAAATATGGCGGAATATTAAATAAAAGTTCATTTGAAGTTTCAAATGGTGAATTTGAAGTAAATATTATCTTACCTAAAGATATAAGTTATTCAAATAGAAACGGAAGAATGTTTGCTTATGCTATAAATAATGAAAATTCACTAACAGCTAAAGGAACTTATAATCAATTCTATGTAAGTGGAATAGGAGAAGGTATTGATAACAATAATAAAGGTCCTAAGATATCAATATATCTTGACTCTAGAAGTTTCAAAAACGGTGATGTTGTAAGCAACAAACCACTTCTTATAACAGATTTAGAACATGATTACGGTATTAATTCTACAGGAAATGGAATAGGTCATAAAATCGAAGCATGGGTTAACGATAATCCTCGTTCTATTGATTTAACTCAAAGTTATTCAACTATGATAGGTAACAGTAGAATTGGATCTTCGCAAGCTATCTTAAATAATGTTAAGCCCGGTTTAAATAAAGTTACTGTTAGAGCTTGGGATATTTTCAATAACTTTTCAATCGCTGATGCGTATTTCTATATAAAAGGGGATGAATCTGAATTATGGGTAGGTGATATTAAGAATTATCCTAATCCATTTGAATATGAAACTAACATTTCATTCAGACACAATCTTGAAATTCCATTTGATGCTGATATTAAAATTTACAATATTAATGGCAGTTTGATAAGAACACTATCAGAGATAAAATACAATAAATTTATCGATGAAGTTAAATGGGACGGAAAAGACGAAGATGGAGTTCCTATTACTAATGGTTCTTATTACATTCAAATAAATTTGAAAGACGGTAACAACCAAAAAATTACAAAATCTGGAATTTTATCTTTAAAATTAAAATAGTTTTCGTAAGTTTATAATTTTTTAAAATACTTTTTGGAGAAAGTATGCAAAATGTGCTTAAATTTTGTACAATAGCAATTTTATTATCTTTATCATTTTCAATGAAATCTTATTCGCAAGCTGGTGCTGCTGCAGTTCCATTTTTGCAAATTGCCCCTGATGCCAGAGCGGGTGCCATGGGTGAAGCTGGTACAGCAATTACCGATGATATTAATGCCATTTATTGGAATGTCGGAGGATTAGCTTTCCTAGACTATTTTGAAGTTCCTTATGGTTTTGAAAACGTAGAACCAAGCAAATATAGACAATTTGCCTTATCCTTTACTCCTTGGCTACCACAATTCAATGCAGATTTGTATTACGCTTATGGTACCTATGGGCAAAGAGTTGATGAACTTAACGGTACTGTTGCTTTTAACTTCATCTTGATGAATCTTGGTGAATTTATTAGAACTGCATCTAATGGACAACAACTTGGTACTTTTATCTCAAATGAATTCTCATTTGGTTTATCCTATGGAACTATTATTGCTCCAGATTTAGGAGCTGGAATCCAAGTTAGATACATTCAATCTAACTTAACACCTACTGGCGGTTCAACAGTTGGAGATGCAGGGGTTGGTAGAAGCGTTTCATTTGACATTGGACTTATGTGGAAACCAGTGGATCTTGGAATCATTGAAGATAGATTCGCACTTGGATTTACTTTAAAAAACCTAGGTCCTAGAATAACATATATAAGTCAAGCAGATCCATTACCTACAACTCTTAATTTAGGAGTTGCCTATAAATTATTTGAAGATGAATTTAATAAAATTACTGTAACAACTGATTTCGGTAAATTATTAGTAAACAGAGATAGCTTAGGTTCAGATCCACTTCCTCAATCTTTAGTAACAGCTTGGCAAAATCCAGGTGCTGAATTTGCTATGGGTATGGAATATTGGTATCAAGATATTGTTGCATTCAGAGGTGGATATTTTACAGAACCTGCTGCTTTAGGAAACAGAAACTTTTTCACTCTTGGAACAGGTATAAAATATGATATATTCAAATTAGATTTTGGCTATATATTAACTTTCCAAGATAATCACCCTCTGGCAAATACCATGCGGTTCTCCTTGCTGGTCGATTGGGAGTAAAGTACTAACTTTATATAAATTTTGAAAGACTGCTTTACTTAGCAGTCTTTTTTTAAACACTTTATTTACTATTTCGTCTTATAGTTAAAATTCCGTAATTTTGAATTTTATATTAATTTAAATTAAAAAAAATGTTAAAAGTTATTTCCAAAATATTTGGTGGGACTAAATCAGAAAAAGATATTAAGCAAATCAAGCCAATTGTATCTGAGATTAATAATATCTACAACACCCTTCATAATATTTCTGATGATGAATTAAAAGCTAAAACTGATATTTTTAGAGAAAAAATTAAACTTGCTACTAACGATTTAGAAACTCAAAAAAAAGAAAATAAAGAACGTTTACAAAACGAAGCTCTTAGTCCAGAAGATACTCAAGTTTCACATGACTTACTAAAACAACTTGATGATGAAATATTTTTCAAAGTTCAAGAAGTACTTGATGAAATTCTTCCCGAAGCTTTTGCTGTTGTAAAAGAAGTTTGTAAGCGAATGACTGATAGGCAGTTTTCTTATACTTATGCAAATCAAAATAACGTTTGGGATATGATTCCTTATGATGTGCAGTTAATCGGTGGTATTGTGCTACATCAAGGTAAAATTGCCGAGATGGCTACAGGTGAAGGTAAAACACTTGTTTCGACTTTAGCATTATACCTAAATGCACTTCCTCAAAAAGGCGTTCACCTTGTAACTGTTAATGATTATCTTGCTATGAGAGACTGTGAGTGGATGAAACCAATATTTGATTTTCTTGGTATTACAGTTGGGGCTTTGCAACCTAAAATGCAAAATACTGAAAGAAAGAAAATCTATAATCTTGATATTACTTACGGAACTAACAACGAGTTTGGTTTTGACTATCTACGTGATAATATGGTTATAGAGTACGACCACATGGTACAGAGAGAGCATTGGTATGCAATAGTTGATGAGGTCGATTCGGTATTAATTGATGAAGCAAGAACTCCGCTTATAATATCTGGACCTGTTGGAAAATCAGACCAAAAGTTTGATGAAATGAAACCAAGAGTTCAAAAACTTGTTCAAGCTCAAAATCAATTAGTTAATAAAGAATTAGCTCTTGTTCCAGATTTAATGAAGTCGGGTAAAAAAGAAGACATCGCCATTGCTGGCGAAAAACTTTTGATGGCTTACAAGGGTTTGCCTAAGCATAATAAGTTAATGAAATATAAGCAAGACCCAGAACTTGCCAAACTTCTTCATCAAACTGAATTAGAATACCTAAAAGACCACGGAAACCAAATGCGTGAGTTAGGGGAGAAGTTATATTATGTAGTTGAAGAAAAAAATAATAGCGTTGAAATTTCAGATATGGGTAGGGATTTAATTACAAATTCACAAGAAGACCCTGAAATGTTTGTTATACCTGATATTGCTGCAATTATGAGTGATATTGAGGGTAACAAAGATATGCCAAAAGATGAAAGAACAAAAAAAATTGATGAAATTAATATTTTATTTGCAGAACGAAGTGATAGAATCCATACCGTAAATCAACTATTAAAAGCATATACTCTATTTGAAAAAGACGTTGATTATGTAGTCCAAGAAGGTAAAATTCAAATTGTTGATGAGCATACAGGTCGTGTGCTTGATGGTAGAAGATATTCCGATGGATTACACCAAGCTATTGAAGCAAAAGAAAATGTAAAAGTTGAAAAAGATACTCAAACATTTGCTACTATCACCTTGCAAAACTATTATAGAATGTATAATAAACTTGCAGGTATGACTGGTACTGCTGAAACAGAAGAAGGTGAGTTTAATAAAATTTATGAACTTGATGTTGTTGTAATCCCCACTAATAGACCAATACAAAGAGATGACCAAGAAGATGTTTTATATAAAACTAAAAAAGATAAATATAAAGCAATTATTGAGGAAGCAAAAGAATTAGTCAATCAAAATAGGGCAGTTTTAATTGGTACCGCATCTGTTGAAGTATCTGAATTACTTTCCAGAATGTTCAAGCAGTTATCTATAAAACACGAACTTCTAAATGCTAAACAACATCAAAGAGAAGCTGAAATTGTATCGCTTGCTGGAAAAAAAGGTGCAATAACAATCGCTACAAATATGGCTGGTAGGGGAACAGATATTAAACTCGACCCAGAAGTTAAGAAAAATGGCGGTCTTGCAATTATTGGTTCTGAACGCCACGATTCGCGTAGAATTGACCGTCAGTTAAGAGGTAGAGCTGGTCGTCAGGGAGACCCTGGGTCTTCTAAATTTTTTATTTCACTTGAAGATAATTTAATGCGTCTTTTTGGTGGAGATAAAAGTGCCTCAATGCTTTCTAAGATTAATATTCCTGATGGTGAGCCAATATCTGCTAAAATGATGACAAGAGCTGTAGAAAATGCTCAAAAGAAAGTTGAAGAAAATAATTTTGGTATTAGAAAACGCCTTATTGATTACGATGACGTAATGAATCAACAAAGAGAAGTTATATATACTCGTAGAAGACACGCATTAAGTGGTGAAAGATTGCGCGGTGAACTCTTTGATTACATTGAAGATTTAGCAAGTGAGTGGTATAGAGAATTTCATCAACCAGAAGATTTAGACCTTAATGGATTAAATAATGAATGTAGGTCTATACTTCTCTCAGTTCCTAAAATTGAAGAAGATGAATGGGAAAAAATGACGGAAGATGAATGTGTTAAAAGAATTATCGATACAGCTGATGAATTTTATTCAAGAAAAGAAGAAATGGTTGGGTTGCAATTTTTGAAACAACTTGAAAAAGTTGCTTTCTTGCAAACAATAGATGATAAATGGAGAGACCACCTAAGAGTGATGGAAGAATTACGCGAGGGTATCCATTTACGTTCTTATGCTCAAAAAGACCCAATCGTTGAGTATAAAAGAGAGGCATTTGAAGTTTTTATAGAACTTATTAAAGATATTAATCAAGAAACTGTTCATTTTGCTTTTAAATATTTCCCAAAAGTTGTTGAAAGCCAACTTGAAAAATCTGAAAGAAGCGTTCCTCAATTGAAGTCTAATAGTTTAAACTCAAACTTAAACTTCTCAAGAGAAGATAACATGCCTCATTCGCAGCCAAGACAACATACTAGTGGAAGAATGCCTCAAGGTCAATCTTTAGAGGGTGATGCCACAAGTATTAAAACCGTAAAAAATGAAAAACCAAAAATTGGTAGAAACGACATTGTAAAAGTTAAATACCCAGATGGAAAAATTAAAGAAGTAAAATTCAAAAAGGTTGAAAACGAAGTCAATGAAGGTGTTTTAGAAATCGTAGAATAATTATTAAATAATAGCTTTATATAAATCGAGCCACTTTTTGTGGCTCTTTTTTTTTGTTATGTTACTTATTTTAAATTATTATTCTTATATTTGTGGAAAACTATTTAAAAATAATTAATAAAAAATTTGCAAAAAAAAAATGTTTTAATTTGCAATTATGATATTACAAATATTCAAAAAAGAGGTTTTATTATGAAAACAATTATATTTTTAATTATATTGGTCCAATCAATATTATTATCGCAAATGGAAGAGAAAACCCATTATAATTCAATTGCAAACAACTTGAAATTTTTAAAAATATCTGAAAGCAAAGTTTTGCTTTATGGAGATAATGGTGTAATATTAAGAAGTGAAGATGCTGGTGAAAGTTGGGAACAGAATTTTACTGGAACACATTCCAATATATTAAAATTGAAAAATTCAAATAATATGATATATGGGATTAATAACAACTTTGAATATATGTATTCTGAAGATGGTGGAGACTATTGGAAATACAAAAAAACACAATTCGATTTTAATGATATTTGTACTATTAATGAAAATATAATAATTAGTACATACTCAAATAAACTCTATTTTACTGATATTTATGGAACAAACTTTGTTGAAAAAGTAACACCTGTAGACTCAATATTTTATGTTTTTAGTAAAAATGAAAATTTATTTATAGTAAATAGAAAATTTCAAATATTTCAGAGTAATGATTATGGTGAAAGTTGGACAGAGTTTAAATTAAATACAGTTATGGGTCAATTTAGATATAAAGAAATTAATAATAACTTGTATTTATATGGGACAAATGAGATAATCAAAATTAATGAAGATTTAACTTTAACAAATTATGTAATAGGTATAAAAAAACAATTTGAATTTTATGAATATAATGAGGGATTTATATTAATTAACTCATCACTAACTACTTTGTCAATAACTAAATATTTATATGATATATCAATTAATTCGTTAACTACTATTGGAAACAAAAAATTAATAAGTTTAAGTTATGATAATTATCAATTACTTGATATTATTATTTTAAATGGTAATTTATTTAATTCTCATAATGTTAAGACATTAATTAAAAGTAAACCTTTATCAAACGAGTATGAAATAATTATGTATATACCTTATGTACCTAGATATGTAAAATTCTTTAATAACAATGAAATTAGTATGATTCAAGATTACCCTGTTCAATCCTTATATAGCAATGATGGTGGAAAAATATTCAAGTTAAAAGAAAGCTATATTAGGGATACAATATCAAGCAAATCTGGATATGACTTTTATATTAACGATATTTTTTTCTTTTCTAAAGATATTTGGTATATGTTATTGAATCCTGAAACTTCCAATATTCCCCAATCTTTTGCTTATTATACTACAAACAGAGGGGGAACTTATGACACAATACCATCTTTTAAAGATGTAAGTACTCGTTTCATTGATTTTATAGACAATAGTTTTTATCTTCAAACATACAAAAATGCTAGTAATTTTATTAATATTAATAAACTAGATTTAAGCAGTAATAAAAAAGTTGAAATAAATAGATTAGAAAATACAAATAGGGCAGTTTTTCATAAATTAAATGAGAAAGAATATTTGATTTTTACTTCAGTTGGTAACACTAATAGTGAAGAACTTAATATCCAAATTCTTAAAACTACAGATAATTTTGTTAATATTGAATTAATAGAAGAAACAGGTTTTATAAAGAATAATAGATTAAATGGTATTTTTAGATATAATCAAAACTTACTTTTTGTATCTACTTTTCAAAATAAATTTTATAAAGTTTTAATGGATGAACTTGAATTATTCGAAATAGAAGATACAACTTTAAGTATGATTTCTAATATTAATTTTTCCGATATTCAACCTGATTATTTTGAGAATAAAACACTTACTCAGACTTCAGCAACAGTAACAGGGGACCCGCAGAATGGTGGATTTTCATATAGAATTAAAAGTAAGTATGTTAATTTAGAATTTAACAATGATAAATTTGAAATAGACACACTAGGAGAGTCAACTTTTGGTAGTTCTGAATATATTTCAGAAGATGGTTCAACAAAGTTTTATTATGCTCCAAGGCATTTATATATTCCCATTGAACCAGAAAGATTAGAATATTATACTTCAGTTGTGGAAAAATCTACACCATCGACTATTTGGATATATCCACCTTATCCAAACCCAGTTAGTAATAGCGTTACTATAAAATTTAGAACTTGGGAAATGCATAATATTCAAAACTTAAAAATCGAATTAGTTGAAATAAGTTCTGGCAAAATATTTCATATTAAAGACTTTAATCTTAGCGTTAATGATAAATACTCAGGATCTGTAAATTTTGATGTAGGAAATATTAATACTGGTGCGTTTTTAATCAATTTTAAACTTAGTGACTCAAATAAAAGTGAATCAATAATTATTGAATAAAATTATTAACATTTTCAAATCGAGCCACTTTTTGTGGCTCTTTTTTTTGTTATATTACTTATTTTAAATTTTTATTCATATATTTGTGGGAAACTATTTAAAAATAATTAATAAAATATTTGCAAAAAAAAAAAAAATGTTTTAATTTGCAATTATGATATTAACATTAAATGACATTTTACTATTTGTTTTATAGTTTCCCAACACAAATGTTGGCTTATTATAAAAGGAGAATAAAATGAGCACTTGAAATAACAAAAAAAAAGATTCGCAAAATCCCGTCGAAAGAATTTTTGCGAACCCATTTGCAAACGTAGTTATAAAAACTACGTCCGTACCTATTGACGATTTGCCTTTATCTTTATTTCTTAAAATATTTAAAAACTTAAAAAGGAAAATAAAATGAAAAACTTCATTTCATTATTAATAATTACTTTCTCATTATTGATTATCTCTAATGTTGAAAGTTCTGCTCAATGTACTTGTCCCCCAGCAAATCAAAAAACATTTAATATGACAATACCAGGTACTTCTTGCCAAGTGACAGTAGTTTATTGCTTAGATTGTCAACCAACAGGGCATGCTTCTATGGAATTGTGTCACGTTATAAATCCTTATGATAATCCATGTATTGGTATGGCTATTGATGCTGCCTTTTGGATAGCTGTTAAAAAAGCTATGGTATTAGATGCCGCAATTATATGTGGTAATATTGGACCTTGCCCGCAAAGAAAAATTTATGAAATATATGATGCAGCTTGTAAAAGACTTGTATTTGTAAATCCTCCTGACCAAGTACCATACATTTTATTAGAACCTTGCCCTGCTGATCCAGGAATTTGTAAACAAGAATTTGAATTATGTTGGGATGGTTTTAACTTTAATGTTAATGTTTCAGCACCTGTCTTAATTGAAACTGGAGAATGTAATTATCAACCTATATTTATACCAGAAAACCCAACTAGTTTATATCCTGATTGTTTTAATTCTTGCTATAATTTATAATAATTAATAATAAAGAAGTGTTGTCTTACAACTCTTCTTTATATTCTTTTTTCATTTAATATTTTAAGGACAATTATGAAAGTATCATTATTAATAATCCTAACATTTACATTTATAAGCTTAAATGCACAACTTCATAAACATAATCCTGACAATTACTATTCAATTTCAACTTTAACATCAAAAATATTAAAAATTAATGAAGGAGAATTAATATTTTATGGAGATGAAGGAAATGTTCTTAGAACTTATGATAACTGCGAAACTTTTTATCAGGATTATTCTGGAACTAAAAGTGAAATTAAGAAGTTAATTTCAGAAAATAATATTGTTTATGGAGTTACTTCTGATGGAAAATTTATGAAATCATCAGATAAAGGTGACTGGTGGGATTTTCAAAAATTATCAAAAGGTTTTTCAGATATTGTTTGGTATAACAATAGTTTAGTTGCTTCAACTAATTCTGACACTTTATTAATCAGTACAGATAATGGTAATAGTTGGAATAAAATAAAACTAAATATTGATTCAATTAGATATTTAAGTGTTTTTAACAACAGATTAATAATTAACACAACTACAAACAAAACATATATATCTAGTGAAAATAATTTTGATGTAGAATTTCTTAAAACTCCATTCACATATAATTTTATAAAAAGTACAAATGATAATTTTTATATTTATTCATCTACTTCTATTGCAAAACTTAAAGAAGATTTAACTTGGGAAAGACATGATATATTTGAAACTCAAAGAAATTTTGAATTTTTAGATAAAGATAATGAATATATAATATTTTCACCAGATTTTGCGATTTTTAAAGATTTGGGGCTAAATATTTTTGAATATAATAAACAAACCAAATCAAAAGTATTATTGCATAATTATAAAGATGATAGGCTGGCAATAGAACAGATTAGTTATTGGGAATATCTTCCTACAGATATTATTGAATCAAATGGTTCAGTTATAATATCAAGTTATTACAAAACTATATTAAAAACTGATGCTGATGATTTGATAAATTGGGATTTAAAATCAAATAATACAATTGACAATTCAAGATTAATAGTACTTTTTGATAAGGATAATTTTTTTAAAACAAAATCATTAAAAAGTAATTTATTAAAATCAACTAACTCAGGGAAATCTTTTAGTTATACTCATGATATTGTTAGAGATACGATAGATGGCGATATATATATTCCTAATGTTATTAACTTTGTTGCTAAAAATAAAACGAATTATCTCCTTTTGTACGATTTGCAGAGTAGTGGTAGAAATGGTGGTGCAAAATCAATTCGAAAAAGGCTTGTTTTAAGTATAAATGATACTTTAAAAAGATTAGAGCACATAATACCAAATTATAATTTTTCTTTAAATGAATTGTCAATTTCAAATTTTTATAATGAATCATATCTTTTATTTGCATCTAGTAGAATAACAACAAAAGAAAAAGATGAAAATAATTCTTTTAAAGATTCAATAAGAAAAACTATCTTTTATAAAGTTAATGAAAATAGTTTGGACACATTAGGTGAAATAAATGATAGTATTTCATTATATAACACAATGTTAGACGGTAATAAATTTTGGGTATGGGGGAAGACTTCTATTTTTGATAAAAACAATGAGTTTAAATCAAAATTATTTTTAAGTGAAGATAGTTGTAAAACTTTTAAAGAAATTCAAACAAATGATACAAAAAATATTGATATAAGTTTATACAAAGATTCAAAAGGAAATTACATTTTAATTCGAGAAAAAAATATTGATATTTATAATAAAGATTTTGAATTTATTAAAACAATAGAATCAGAATATGATTTTAACGTAAGCGAAACAAGAGGAATTGATAATATTGAAAAGCAAGTTTTTCTAGGTGCAAAAAAAATAAATCAAGGAGGAGTAATATTTTATGAGGAAGTAAGATATTATTTTGATGAAAATTATAATTTTAATGTATTTGAGAGAATTACTGATAGAAGAAGATATATTCAATCGCTTGACAATGATTATCAAATTTATTATAAATTCTTAGGTTTGCAAACAATATTTTATATTCCAATTGAAAACGATAGACTCAGTTATTACACTTCAGTAATGGAAAGGCCTATTCCACCAAGTATTTGGACTTTTCCACCATATCCTAATCCTGTAAAAGACATATTAAAAATGAGGTTTTATTCTGCAATGATGAATAAAATAGCTAAACTACAAGTAGAATTAATCGAAATTGGTAGTGGAAAATCCTATAAAATTAAAAAATATAATGTAACTTCAGTTGATAATTTTTGGGGGGAAATTGAATTAGATTTAAGTGGGCATGAACCAGGAGCATATCTAATCAACTTTAAGATAGGTGGTTCAAATAAAAGTGAAACAATTATTATAGAATAAATTTATAAAATTTTTCAAAACGAGCCACTTTATGTGGCTCGTTTTTTTGTTATATTACTTATTTTAATTTATTATTCTTAGATTTGTGTCAAACTATTTAAAAATAATTAATAAAAAATTATTTCTACAACATTTCAACATAATAAAATTAAATATTGAAATCTCCGTCATAGCAGTTTATAAAAATATCTTAAATTTATGAAATATATATTTTTACTTCTAATAATTTTAATATCTTGTCAGGAGGGGTTAGAACCAAAATTAATCCCAAGTTCATTTATAGGTGGGGTTATAACGTTTAAAGGTGGAATCAGTTCTTGGCCCGACTCTGTTACTGCTCTTAGAGTTGTTGCATTTAAAAATGATAATCCAGAAGTATTTTTTGAAGAAATCGCACAAGGAAACGCTTATGTTGATTTTACCTCATTACCAATCAGAGTTGAATCGATTGAATGGTTTCTTAATATTCCTGACCCTCCAGTTGAAATAAAGTATATAGCTGTGGCTTTGCAACCAACTTCTGACATTTTAAATCAAATAGTTGTTGGAGTTTATACGATTTCAGGAGACAAAACTCAGCCAAGTTGGGTAAAAGTTGATATTGGTGATACATTTAATAATTTGAATATAGAGGTTGATTTTGATGATTTACCACCGCAACCATTTGATAATTAGTTTAATTTTAATATTTTCAATGTCATTAACTTCCAAAGTCATTGAAGGTAATGTAAATATTATTGAAGATAAAAAAGTAATTGGATTCCCGGGTGCAATAGTTCAAGTACAATCAACTAATTACGGAGCTGTTACTAATAAAGATGGCAATTTCAAAATAAACTTAAAGAATGATAAACTTGACACTAATAATCTGTATCTTATAATATCAGCAGTAAGTTATAAAACATTAAAAATCAAATATAACAATCGATTTGTAAGAGTAAATTTAGAACAAAATAATTTTTTAAGCGATAATGTTGTAGTTACTGCAAATAAAAAAGTCCAATCAATTCAAGATGTTCCTATTTCAGTTTCGATAATCAGTCAGCAAGAACTTAAGATGAGGCAAATGAATAGCATAGATATGGCTTTGCAGTATGTTCCTGGAGTTCAAATCAATAGAGATAACATAAGCATAAGGGGTTCATCTGGTTTCAGTTATGGAGTTGGCTCAAGAGTTGCAATGTTGCTTGATGGTTTTCCACTTTTATCTGGTGATAACGGAGATATAAAATTTGATGCACTTCCAATGTTCAACACAAAATCAATTGAAGTGGTAAAAGGTGCTGGCTCTGCATTATACGGTACAAGTGCAATTGGAGGAGTAATAAACCTAATAACTGATAATGATTACGAAAATGAAACAGCAAGCTTTAGAGCATATTCTGGATTTTATACCAAGCCCAAATATGAATCATGGATTTATCAAGACCAATTAAGTTTTGATAGTGGTATGGATTTTACATTTAAGAAAAAAATCAATAACTTAGGATTACTTGCAAATATAGGATATGTTGATAGAAATTCTTGGAGAGATTACGACCAAAGGCAAATTGTAAATGGTCTATTGAAATTAGATTATAAAATTAATGATTATCAAAAGTTTAAGGTAATTACAAATATAAGTTTAGCCGAAAATGACGATTGGGCATTTTGGCAAAGTTTAGATTCGGCTACAATACCGCCGGCAAGCCAAGATAGAAGTATTTTTGTGAAATCAGATAAGGTTGCAGTACTTACGGGCTATGAAAATATTTTATCTAACTCTACTATTTTAAATATAAAAAGTGGAATCTATTATACTAATTATGAAAATAATTACTCAAAAGACAATGAAGAATATCGTCAATCCAATGCAGTATCTTATAATAATGAAGTTCAGATAAACACTATTTTAAATAAAAATAATAACTTAACTTATGGTTTTAATATTCTTGCTAATGATGTTACTTCTGCAGTTTATAGTAACCGAATTCAAACAATATATTCTGGATATACTCAATATGAACGTAGTTCAGTTATAAATTTATTTGGTAACGGAATTCATTGGATTTTCACAACTGGAGGGAGGATTGATTATGAATCTATTGAAGATATTAACTCTGTTCCACAATTCTCTCCAAAAATAGGAAATAATTTTAAGTTGAATGATAATAACACAATAAAATTATCCGGTGGAAGGGGATTTAGAGCGCCTCAAATTGCAGAAAGATTTTCACAAATTAGATTTCAGGGATTTGAAGTAATTGAAAACTTAGAACTAATCCCCGAAACAAGTTGGTCAGCCGAATTAGCATACACTTATGAAGATAGAATTTATCAAGTTCCAGTTTATTTTGACATATCCTTATTTCAAAATAATATGCAAAACTTAATTGAGCCATCATTTTCAGAAACAGGGCAAACTACTATAAAATTCCAAAATTTATCAGAAGCTAGGATTAGAGGTTTGGAGATAAGTTTGAGAAGTATTTTTGGTAAAATTGGCATAGATTTATCAACTACTTTTCTCGACCCAATTGATTTGTCAACAGATAACTATGGCGAAGTATTAAAATATAGGTCAAAATTTATTTCACAAAACAAAATATATTATTTAATCAATGACTTCAGATTTGAAATAGATTATAGACATTACAGCAGAATTGATAGAATAGATGATTTACTTGCGCTTCAAATTACAGATGCAGATATTAGGAATCATTCAAACATTGTAGATGTTAGAGTAAATTATAATACAAAAAAACTATTTAGCGAAAAATATGACTACAATATAACTTTAAATTGCTTCAATATATTTGATTATTATTACACTCAAATGGTTGGAAACTTAGGAATGACAAGACATATATCACTTCAGATTCAAGGAAGTATTTAAATTAATTATGAATATATAATTGACTACCATCTATATTTTAAAGAAATACCAAAACCTAAGCCGTTAAAACTATTACTTTTAGGATTTCTATCAATTAAATTATTTAAAGGTGAAACATCAGAATTCTGTAGTTGATATAAAATTGAAAAATTAAGTGAGTAGTTTTCCTTAAAAATAAATTGATTTCCAACTCCCACTCCGTAATTAAACAATTTATAATTATCTACAACATTTTCTTGGTCAGGCGAACCATTTATGGAAGTTATATCTTTTGAATAATGTTTATTTACATTCCAATAAGAAGTACCTATCAAAAAATATAATCGGTTATCAAATTCTGAATATCTCAATAAATTTAATTGAATCTCTCCGCCAAAATTAAAGTAGGTATCATAAACTAATGGAGGTTTATCACCAAGATAAAAATAAAATGAGTTTAATTCAATATGAATCAAACTATTAAATTTATAATTATAACTTGCTCCAGCACCTGATAAATTAGAAAATCCCACCCCAAGCTGATTATTATCTTTGGAGTGGGAAAAACTACTTATAAATAATAATATTACATATATCATCTTTTTGGAGGACCAGCAATTCTTTTTTGTCTAACATCTTTAATTTTTACACCTTCAGGCATTTGCATACCTCCAGTACTTTCAGGTAAAACATCTAACTTAACCAATTCAACTTGCATAACTAAAGTAGCAAAAGGAGGGAATTGTGGATTAACACCTTCCTCACCAAAAGCTAAATTATATGGAATTACCACTTTATATCTAGCTCCTTTATTCATTATTTCAACAATTTCTCTTAAACCAGGAAAAATCTGGTTTAACATAAATTGCTTTGGTTGACCAGTTGATAAAGAGTTATCAAACTGCTCACCATCCATAAAAAAGCCATTAGTTAATAAAGTTATAAAATCTTTTTCTTTTGGAAAAGGACCAACGCCATCTCGAATCTTCTCATAAATAACACCCGATGGAGTTTTTTTAGCATTAGGATTCTCTTTCATATAATTTGCAATAAACTCATCATGCATCTTTTTGAATTTTTCACCTCGAGCGTTGAATTTATTCAACTCTGCTTCTTGCATTCTTTGTCCAGCTAATTGCATAAACTGTTCAAATTCCATTCTTAATCTCTTTAAATCGCTTTCAGAAAACATATCCTCTCCCGATTCATCAAGAGCTTGCAAAGCACCAAGAATAAAATATTCAGAATTGAAATTAAAATTTGTATCTTTCAATGCATCTTTTATGTAACCGTGTCCAATCAAATAACTATATTTATCCTCTTCAACAGTCGCTTTTTCTTTTTCTAAAATACCATTTACTATCTTAGAAATAGATGCTTTATCAACTTTTACTTTATCAGGTTTATTGTTCTCTTGAGTACAAGCAACCATAGATAGAAATAAAATTATTGTAAATAATAAATTCATAGGCCTCTCTTTTAATATTTTGTTAATAAATTTTTGTAAATAATATTTTTTACAACTATTAGCTTATTACGTTTTTCATTCAAAAATGTTTAAAAACATTTACTTTTTTAATTCCTCTTTAAGATACCTTCCAGTTAAGCTTTTTTTAGATTTAGCTATTTGCTCTGGAGTACCTTCTGCTACGATATATCCACCCTTTTTTCCTCCTTCTGGTCCTAAATCAATAATCCAATCGGCACACTTAATAACATCTAAGTTATGTTCAATAATAACTACCGTATTACCTTTATCTGCTAATTGATTAAGAAGTTTCATTAATATGTGAATATCATGAAAATGAAGCCCTGTTGTTGGTTCATCTAACATATAAACTGTCTTTCCAGTTTGTTTCTTAGCTAATTCAGTTGCTAATTTTACCCTTTGAGCTTCGCCACCTGATAAAGTTGGTGCTTGTTGACCAAGAGTTATATAAGTTAGTCCTACATCATTCAATGATTGAATTTTATTTTTAATTTTTGGAATATCATGAAAAAATACAAGCGCCTCCTCTACAGTCATATCTAATACATCAGATATAGTTTTTCCTTTATAAGTTATCTCTAACGTCTCTCTATTGTAGCGTTTACCATTACAAACATTACACTTAACATAAACATCTGGTAAAAAATTCATCTCTATTTTTTTCATTCCACCCCCCTCACACTCAGGACATCTACCATCTTTTACATTAAAAGAAAATCTTCCAGCACTGTAACCCCTAATTTTAGATTCTGGTAACATTGTAAAAAAATCTCTTATATGTGTAAAAAGACCAGTATATGTGGCAGGATTAGAACGTGGAGTTCTACCTATTGCTTGCTGATCAATTTCAATAACTTTATCTATATTTTCTAATCCTTTAATATCTGAGTAAGCAAGAGCGCTTCTATTTGCATTATTATAGGTATTAAGAAGAATTGGAATTAGAGTGTCATTTACTAAAGTCGATTTACCAGAACCAGACATTCCAGTAATACAAACAAGTTTTCCAAGTGGAAGTTTCATAGTTACATTATTGAGATTATTACCATTTGCACCAATCACTTCAATAAAGTTTCCATTACCTTCTCTTCGTTTGTCAGGTGCATCAATATCCCTAAAGCCTAGTAAATATTGAGCGGTCAAAGACATTTCAGAATTTGGTTTCATTTTTAACAACTCACTAGGAGTTGTCTCTAATATAACTTCACCACCATGAACACCAGCCCCAGGGCCCATATCTATAAAATAATCTGATGCTTCAATCATTGCCTTGTCGTGTTCTACAACTATCAATGTATTCCCAATTTCTGTCAACTTTCGTAAAGAATTAATCAATCTATTATTATCATGCTGATGCAAACCAATTGATGGTTCATCTAAAACGTACATAATTCCAACTAATTTAGATCCTATTTGCGATGCAAGACGAATCCTTTGTGCTTCGCCACCAGAGAGAGTTTTTGAGGCTCTATCTAAATTTAAGTAACTCAAACCAACATTTTGCAGAAATTGTAATCTTGATATTATCTCTTTAATAACCAAATATGAAATCTTTAACTCTTTTTCTGTTAGTTTCTTTTTTAAATCTTCAAAAAACTCGACACATTCATCAATATCCATTTTAACAATATCAGATATATTTTTTTCTTGAATCTTTACATGCAAACTTTCTAAATTTAATCTTCCTCCGTTGCAAGTAGAACATGGAATATCTCGCATCATATTTTCATATCTTTTTTTCTGATTTGATGTTGTTGCAACGTCATATTGACCTAGAAAAAGCGGAATAAACCCTTTAAACCTACTTTTTATTTGAGTTTTCATACCCGAATTTAAAGTATAATCAAACTCATACTCCTTTTCGTTTGAACCAAATATTATTAAATTAAATTTATCCTTATCTAAATCCTTAACTGGTGTATCCAAATTAACCCCAATACTTTCTGCAAAAGATATCAATTGAACATACATCCAATTTCCTCTTTTTATTTCAAGACCTTGAATCGCACCTTGATTTATCGATAAATTTTTATTTGGAACCAATAAATCTGGATCAATCTGAAACATATAACCAATACCATGGCAAGTTGGGCAATAACCATAAGGTGAATTAAATGAAAACTTATTTGGAGCTAATTCTTTATAGGCTTTTCCTGTAACGGGGCAAGAAAAATTAATATTATAAAATTTATCCTCCCAATCGTCGGAAGTATTATAATGAATTATTACATTTCCATCACTCATCTTCAAAGCAAGATCTAACGATTGGCTTATTCGTTGTAAGTCTTCTTCCTTAACCTCTAATCTATCCACTACAACATCGATATCATGTAATTGATATCGAGCAAGTTTTATCTCTTTATCTAGACTCAATAGCTCACCATCAACTCTAACTTTCGTAAAACCTTGTTTTTGCAAATCAGCAAACAGCTCTCTATAGTGTCCTTTTCGAGCTACAACTACAGGAGATAAAATCATTATTTTTTGATTTTTAAAGTAATCTAAAATTTCATTTAATATTTGTTCATGAGATTTTGCAACAACAGGAACATTTGCATCAATTGAATATTGAATTCCAATTTTTGCAAAAAGTAATCTAAGATAATCATAAATCTCTGTAACAGTTCCAACAGTTGAACGTGGGTGTTTCGATAACGTCTTTTGCTCAATTGAAATAGCAGGGGAGAGACCTTCAATCCTATCCACATCTGGTTTTTTAAGAACATTTAAAAATTGCTTTGCATAACTCGATAAAGTCTCAACATATCGCCTTTGACCTTCAGCAAAGAGAGTATCAAAAGCCAAAGAAGACTTACCAGAACCAGATAAGCCAGTTATCACGGTTAGTTTATCCCTTGGTATTTTCAAAGATACATTCTTTAAATTGTGCTCTCTCGCACCAGAAATAGTAATTTCGTCTAATTCTTTAAACTCTTGATTAATCATTATTATTATGCCAGTTAATTAATTCTTTTAATACATCTTCATTTATCCAATGCCCTTCATTATGCTCTACGTATTTATAACGTTTAAATTCATTCTGACTTAGTATTTTGTTAGCTTCCCTTGCTTGAGATATAGGAATAACTTCATCAGCTTCTCCATGACAAGCGAATATTTCTAATTCCTTGTTGTTTAAGCCATTAAAATTTGTAATCCTTTCATCAATATAACCACTTAGACCATAGACTCTTTTTATATACTTTAGTTCTGACGAAACAGCATACCCTAATATTGCACCTTGAGAAAAACCCATCAAAAATACATTATCTTTTTTAAAATCATCATCAATCTTTTCTAACTCTTCATCAATAAATTTTATCAATAATTGTTTTGAGCTATTTGCTTGTTCTTCATTAACAATTTTATCATCTCCAACCCATTGAATATCATACCAATAACTTTGCTGAGGATTAATCTTATAAGGCGCTTCAATAGATAGAATATTCACATTTGGAAAATATCTACTTAATCCTAATAAATCAAATCGATTAGCACCATACCCATGAATTAAAATCATCAAAGGTGCACCAGCTGAATTGTCTATCTTTTTTATTTCATAATCCATTAAAACTCCTCCTTTAAAACTCCAAAATATCCATTTGAATAATCAATAAATGACCTTTTCGCATCACCAATTGTATTCATTACAAAAGGTCCAATTGCCGCAACATTTTCACCATTGTCATTTCCAGACATAACCAAAATTTTAGAATCAAGTGTTGTTTCAATTTCTAATACGTTATAATTATTTAAAACTAACAACTTATTCTTTTCGAGTTGCTTCTTATTTATTTTTAAATTACCAGAAATTACATAAATATATGTATCTTTTGTGTTGTCAATAGTTAATTTCGAAGTGGTGTTTTCTTTTATCTCAGCAAGTAGTAAATCTAGTTTATAAATAGATTTAGCAACGCCATTTAAAGTTTTATATTTACCACAAATAACAGAAACAATAATATTTTCATCATTAAATTTAGGAATTTCACTATTTTCCCAAGCAAAATATTCGGGTTCTATCATTTTATATTTAGCAGGTAGATTAATCCAAAGTTGAATTAACTCTAATTCACCGCCACTTTTAACAAGTTCTTTTGAAGGTCTTTCGCTATGAATTAAACCCTTACCAGATGATGTCCACTGAACTCCACCAGCGCTGATAACACTACTATTACCAAGTGAATCCCTATGATGCAAAGCTCCTTTTAAAATTATAGTAACCGGAACAAAACCTCTGTGAGGATGAGGAGGAACTCCAAAATCTTCCTGTTTGCCTCCACCATTGTAATATGTATGCCCATGATGAAGTAAAATAAAAGGATTGAGAAATCTAATTTCATTACTTGGAAATGCCTGCATAACATCAAAACCCTCTAACTCTACTTTAATAGCATCATAAACTTTCATTATTTGCCCTCTAAAGTAGTTAACTTAAAAGATATTAATATTGCAACAATAGTTGTAAAAATACCAATGTAACCAACCAAATCATAATTTAATAAAGCACCATCATTCGCATTATAAACCAAAATACCAGCAATCAAAGAAGCAATTCCAGCTCCAATTTGTTGAAAACTCGAAGATAAACTCATAAAACCACCCCTGTTCTCAGGAGATACAACTGATGTCATTAGAGAATTAGAAGGTATCATTCTGCCACTTACTGAAACAAAAAATAATCCATTAACAGACAAAGCTAAATACAATGGGATTGGTGTTAAATTTGTAATTAAATACAATGGAATTATAGATATTAATGCCATTATTAAAAAAATATTTTTTCGACCGTATTTATCAGAAAGATTTCCAACTAATGGTCCTGTAAAAATGGTTAAACCACCTCCAACAAAATATATAAAAGGGATTTGCTCTTGAGTGAACCCAACATTTCTAATCATAAACGGAGTAATAAAAGGTATAACCATGAATTGACCTAAAACCAAAAGCATCATAAATATCAAGGCAAGTTGCTGATTTCTTTTTACCAAAAATATCTTTAATAACTCCAAAGGACTTTTTCTTATATTGTCTTTTACTAAATGAGAATTCATCTTTGGAATAAATAAAAAAATCAATATTAAAACTATAAAACCAAGTAATGCCATTACTTGAAAAGGAAACTGCCATCCATATAAATTTGCTAAATATAAACCACTAGGAACTCCCAAAACAGAAGCAAATGAAAAAGCAGAAGTAATTATACCCATTGCCCCTGAACGTTTCTCTACTGGGAAAGCATCACCCACAATCGTAAACAACAAACCATTTATTAGACCTCCAAAAAAACCTGTAAAAACTCGGGAAAAAAGTAAAAAAGTATATGAATCTGAAATTCCACAAAAGAAAGTACCAATTACAAAACCAATGTTTACAAAAATTAACGCTTTTTTTCTGTCAAATCTATCAATAAAAAAAGCACCAGTAAAACTTGCTGTCCCCGCTGTAAAAGTATATGAAGAAACAAGTAAACTAAACTCTCTTGGAGTAATCTCAAATAATCTCATAAATTCGTCACCCAATGGCATAATAATCATAAAATCCATTATGTGAGTGAATTGTAATACTACTAAAATAAAAAGTATTATTGCCAATTATTTTCTATAAATTTTGTAAATTACAATAGTGACGAAATAACTCTAAAAATAACTTTATATTGTTAATAAATTTTTAATAACAAATTTTAAAAAAAAATTTTTAAATTTGGATAATATTTCTTGCAAAAAAAAGTAAATAATGGATTTATTGTTAGTAGTAAGCGGTAAAATCTCAGAAATTTTAATCGCTAATAATATTAATAAAAACATAAAAATTAAGAAAATTGATGAAAAAGATTTATCTAAATTTAGCTATATAAACTCATTAATAAAAGATGAAGAAATTGAAAATTTACTTTTCTCTGTTTATAACTTAGATTACCTTAGATTTTCATTTTTTATGAAATTTTTCTTATACAAAAACAATCTAAAAGGAGCAATAATTGACCAAAATGGAAGGCAAATCAAATTTAGTAAAACATCATTTATCATAAAAGATATACCATTATTCATTCTTGAAATAATCTCTTCTATTTTTGTTGTCTTTTATTATCAAATAAAATTTCTTTTTAAATCAGAAAAATTATGAACTTACCAAAAAAAATTCTATTCTGGAGAGCAGACTTTTATAACGCTTCGCCTGAAGGAGGGTTATTTACTACATTTTACGAAACTGTTCGTTCTTTCAATAAATTAGGTATAGAGACCATTTGGGTTCATTCTGGGCCCCTAAGAAAGCCAGAAGGAACAATATTTTATGAAATAAAGCACAATAAACTTCTCCGAAATCTTCCAGAAATACCCTTGCTTTGGTATAATGTTAAATCAGAAAGAGAACTAAGAAGAATCATTGAAATAGAAAAACCAGACCTAATTTATCATTTTCAAGCATTTTTTAATTATAAAATCAATAACATTGCAAAATCTTATAATATTCCAATATTTATGCAACTAGAGGGTTTATTGCAATGGGTAAAAGCTAATTGGGGCAAAACATATTTCTCTACACTTTTAAAAAAAATTGAATTAGAATCTTGGAGAGGAATTGACGAATTTTTTGTGGTTTCTAATTTCGTTAAAAACCAATTGATCGAATATGGCGTAAATAATAAAAACATTCATGTAATTACTTCAAAAGCAGATACAGAACATTTCCGACCAGATGTGAATGGGGAAGAAGTAAGAAAAAACTTAAATTTAAATGGAACAATTATTGGTTTTCTTGGAACTTTTGGTAAATGGCATGGAATAGAATTTCTTATTGATGCCGCTCCTAAAATATTTGATATAATTCCGGATTCGAAACTTCTTTTAATAGGGGACGGCGAACTAAGAGGAGTTGTTGATGAAAAAATAAAAAAATTAGGAATAAAAGATAAAGTAATTATGGCTGGTCTAGTTGATTTAAAAATTGTTCCTCAATACCTAGCCGCTTGCGATATATTAGTTTCACCTTGCATTCCAAACGAAAAAGGTGAATTCATAAATTCACCGGTTAAAATATTTGAATATTTATCAATGGGTAAACCACTTGTTGCCTCAGATATAGGGCAGCAAAAAGAAATTATTAAAGATAATCAAAATGGTTTGCTTTTCAAAACATTCGACATAAATGAATTTGTTGATAAAATCAACATCTTGCATAATAACAATGATTTAAAACAAAAAATATCTACAAACGCAAGGATTGATGCTACCACAAATTATGATTGGAAAAACAACAGAGACATTATCTTAAACGTTTACCAAAATTACGTAAAACCATAAAATTAATATTATTTATTTTTCCACTTTTTTAATAATATTTGTTTTTACATCAAATTTTCAATAATTTTAAGTTATTTTTTAATCTTTTTTAAAAATATGAAAATTATTTCTTGGAATATAAACGGATACAGATCTATAACTGGTCAAAATCCAACTACAAAATTTGGAAAAAAAACTTATGAAAATAAGTTATTTGAATACATAGAAAAAGAAAACCCAGATGTTATTTGTCTGCAAGAAATTAAATCAGATCTTGAACAAATTAGAGAAGACCTTATAGCACCAGAGGGATACCACCATTACTACCACTCTTGTAGAAGAAAAAAAGGATACTCAGGAGTTGTAACATTCTCTAAGCAGAAAGCAGATAAATCAGAAAAAAACTTCAGTTCAGAAGAATTCGACAACGAAGGTAGATTAATAAGAACAGATTATGGTGATTTCACACTCTTAAATATCTATTTTCCAAACGGAACTTCAGGATATAATAGAGTTGAATACAAACTAAATTTTTACAACCAACTTTTTGCTTACTTAGATATACTATTAAAAGAAAATCGTAAAATACTTGTTTGCGGAGACTATAATACAGCTCACACAGAAATTGATCTTGCCAGACCTAAAGAAAATGTTGGAACATCAGGATTTTTACCCGAAGAACGAAAGAAATTAGATGAAATATTTGAGATGGGATTTGTAGATACATTTAGAATATTTAACAAAGATGGAAATAATTTCACTTGGTGGAGTCAAAGAGGAAGAGCTAGAGAAAACAACGTAGGCTGGCGCATTGATTATCATCTTGTTTCGGCAAACCTAAAAAATAATGTTAAGCAATCATACCATCAACCAGAGCAACAGGGTAGTGACCATTGTCCAATAATAATAAATTTAAATATTTAACAAAATGGCTATTCAAAAAAAACATATTTTAAGTATTGATAATTTCTTTGCTACAATTTTAGTACTGATTATACTAAAATATTTTCCAGTTTTTTTCAATATCGATATGTTTGACCCAGTTCAAAATACATTTGAAGATATGCAATTAACGGATATTGTGTTTTCACAAATTAAAGACTACTCAAAAACCCCAATAGACTCAAATATAATTCTAATAAACAACGGTCATCTTGACAGAAAAAATATAGCTCAAATGATAACTATACTAAATCAATACGAGCCTAAATTAATTGGAATAGATGCTTTCTTCAGGGCAGAAAAAGGTGAAGAACAAGACATTCCTTTACAAGAAGCATTCTCGGAAGTTAAAAATTTAATTTTGGTTAATGAACTTGTTAATACAAATGATGATGAAGAATTCGACTCCATAAAAACTAGTAATCCAATATTTAATAAATATGCTACTAATGGATATGCTAATGTTTACATAGATCCCAACGATTTCAAAACAGTTAGATTAGTAAAACCATTTGCTGAAGTTGGAAAAGACCTTGAAGCAAGTTTCTCTTCAAAAATAGTTGAAATTTATGCACCCAAAAAATATAAAAGATATAAAAACAGGAAAAGCGAACTCGAAGAAATTAATTATAAACGAAATATAAATAAATATTTAACCTACAATTATGACGAAATATTAAATGAAGAAATAGATTTAAATATACTTAAAGATAAAATTGTGCTAATAGGTTATCTCGGACCTAGATTAGGAGTAACTTCCACAGAAGATATTTTCTATACACCAATTAATACTAATTATGTAGGAAAAACATCTCCTGATATGTATGAGTTGTAATTCACGCAAATGTAGTTTCAATGATATTAGAGGAAGACTATATTTAAAGAACATCCGATACATTCGCATTTATACTTATGATTTTAATAGTTTATATGAATATGATATTATTTAATTATTGGAGAAGAAGTGAAGAGCTATTAAAATGGTATCAACCATATACTATAATTCTAATACTTGCTGAATTAATTGGATTTTCATTGCTTATGATATACCTAATGTATTGGTTTAAAATAGAGCTTAGATTTGCTGCATCTTTCTTTGCAATAATGGTTACAGTACTTTCATACGAAATGTTTACAGATTCACTAAAACCAATAATAATGACTTTTATCAAAAAGAGAGAATTTAAGAATATTAGAAAAAATGAAAATAATATCAAAAGTGAAAATGAGAATGACAATACAATAAAAGATACAAACACAAATAGCTCAAATATTGATAACGAAAATAACTAAGGAGGTGCACAAAATGCCGAGTAATGATTTTTATAAAAGTTATAGTTTTAAGTTATTTAGTTTAGATGTATTTAATAGCACCATATTAGTATTTATTTTCTTATGGGTTATACCACTGTTCTTTTCATTAGATATATTCAAACCATTCAAAAATGCTCTTGCTGATTTTGAAATTACAGACGTTTACTTTTCAGTAATTTTACCTGAACTTGACATTAAGAAAGAAACTGATATAGTTATAATAAATACAGGAATTAGAACTTTAGATGGTATTCAAGAAATATCAGATGTTGGATATCTAAAATTAATTGGAGCATTAGTTGAAGAAGATGTAACTGTTTTGGGAATTGACCATAATTTTCAATCTGAACCTGGTTCAAAATTATACGATGCTACCCAAACATATCTTAACTCTATGAATATAATTCTCTCAAGAAATATTAAAACTAAAGATTTTCAAGAAATCACCGAAACTAATGTAGAGTATTGAATAAGTTGGGGATTTAAAAACCTAGCTAGTGATGGAAAAAAAGAAACAAATACAGTAAGAAATTTCAAATCAAGATACATTAATGAGTTAGATACATTTTATCATTTTGGTATTGAATTAGTAAGACAGTATAATCCAGACGCTGTAGATAGACTCCTTCTAAGAGGAAAAGATAGCGAAAGAATTAATTTTAGAGGTAATTGGGATAAATTTGAAATCATTGACGTAACTCAAGTTCTTAATAATGAATATGAAGAAGGTTATTTTACTAATAAAATTGTTTTAACAGGAGTTGTAGATACAACTGGAACATCTGATGATTTTTCAAGACTTTACTACACTCCTTTAAACGAAACAACATCTGGAAGAACTTTTCCAGATATGTACGAAACAATTATATTAGCAAATATAGTTTCAATGTTAATAACAGATGATTATTTTACCGAAGTTTCATCATGGGTTTCACTTGTTATAACTTTTTTTCTATGTTATTTTAACATGGTGATTTTTGGATACATTGGTTAAAAAGCTAAAAAGTTTTATGAAATACTTGCAGTACTAATATTTATGGTCGAATCTTTTGGTATAGCCTTTTTAACCGTAAATTTGTTTTACACATATCAAATTGATTTAGATTTAACATTAGTCATACTGGCAACTGCTTTAACTATAGTTTTATATGAACTTTATACTAATTCTATAAAATCTTTTTCACAAGAATTTCTATTGAAAATCGGAAAAAAACCAAAAACATTCTCTTTAGATTAAATTTTTTAAAAAATAATTTGTTTATTAAAAATAATTAATGTAATTTATATGTAAATTATTTCAAAAGGAAAGAAAGATGAAAAATCTAATGACTATTATCGTTATGCTTTTAACCAGTAGCTTAGTTTTTGCAGGAAGTCCAGAATTCACTGTTAAACAAATTAAAGGTGATGCTCAACTTAAGAATGGAAGTTCATGGGAAAAATTATCAAACGGTAAAAATCTAAAGATATCTGACCAAATTAAACTTAGTGATGGCTCTGTGGTTACACTAGAGCATAGTTCAGGAAAATCTATAAATGTAGATAAATCTGGTTTCTATTCTATTGCTAAACTATCTGCAAAAGCAAAAACTAAAAACACTAATGTTTCTTCTAAGTTAGCAAACTCACTATTAGATGAATTAAGCGATAGTGATGATATGCTTGCTACTGGAAACGCAAGTGAAAAAATGTCTACTCTTGGTGCTGTAGAAAGAGCCTTTGGTAACAAATTTACTACTTCTGCTATAGTTGCAGGGCTTCCAAGAAGTACCTTTGCAATAAATAACACTTTAAACTTCGCATGGTATCCACTAGAAAGAGCAAGTTCTTACAAACTTATTATTAAAAATGGTAGTGATGAAGTTATTTATACTAAAGAAGTAAACACTACTGAAACTCAAATAAATTTAGATGAAGCTAATGTTCCTTATGATGAATGTTACTATTGGTTAGTATCCTCAGGAGATAAAATTTCTGAAGAGTTTTGTATATTCAGAATGAATAATGAATTAGCTACTAATCTTAATCAAGAACTTACTAATTTAAAAGCTGAATTAGACCTAAATAATTCTCTTGATAATATGATTCTTGCTAAATTTTTTGCTAATAACAAATTAGTTAATGAAGCAACAACTCATTTTCAAAAAGCTATTGAAATTGATGAAAATGTAGAAGCTTACAGAGTAATGTATGCTAAATATTTATTATCTCTTGGCTTGAATGATGAAGCTATGGAAATGGTTAATAAATAAATAATCATTTAATTTAAGATTAAAACTGATAGATAAAACTATCAGTTTTTTTTTGTCTAAACTTCTCTACAGTTTAACTTTTATAACTTTTTAAAATAAATATATCAATATGAATAACAACAAAGAGGTATTAGAAAACTTAATACATTTTAGACTGCCCCTAATTGAACTAAAAGAAAGCTTAAAGGCACTACCTTTTGATATTGATCAACTTGTAGAAATAAATAAATTTAGTATTGTTGAAATTTTTGCAAGATATAAAAATAATGAAATTAGTCCTGATGATTTTCAAGAGTGGGCTAAATTAGTTGCATACAGAACTGGAATCGGTTTCGAGAGTCAATTCGAATTTGAAATAATTAATCTACTTGCAAATTATAATTTATACAGAACTTTGGAAACAAATGTAAATGATTACATAAATACAGTTTATTCTAAAATAAGTAAGTATTATTAATAGTTATAAGATTAAAGTTATTAATATAAAAATTATATATAAATTCTTGTTTCGAAGGCATTTGATATTGTTGCTTGATCTGTAAATTCTAGAGAAGAACCTATTGGTACGCCTCGTGCTATTCTTGAAATTTTTATTTCAAGAGGTTTTATTAACTTAGCTAAATATTGAATAGTAACTTCACCCTCTATCGTAGGGTTTAATGCAAGTATAATCTCATCAACTTCTGTAAGTCTTGGCATCAACTCTTTAATTTTTAATAAATCAGGAGTTATTCCATCAAGAGGATTTAAAAGTCCATGTAGAATATGATATTTACCAAAAAACTCATTTGTTTTTTCTATCACTAAAACATCAGATGCCTGCTCGACAACACATATTGTTTTACAGTTGCGTTTATTCGAACTACAAATAGGGCAGGGGTCGGTATCAGTGAAATTAAAGCAAGTATTACATAACTTGACGTTTTCAGAAATAGATATAATTGATTTAGCAAAATCATTTAAATAATTTTTATCTTTTTTAAGTAAATGAAAAACTAATCTTTGAGCTGTTTTCTTTCCGATAGATGGTAAACTGGCAAAATGCTCTATTAATTTTTGTATTGAATCAGATGATGACATCATATATTATAATGAAAAATCAGGAAAATTTGGCAGTCCTGCTGTTGAAGATAATTTATTTTTATACTCCTCTTCAACTTTTACTAACACATTATTAACTGCAGCTACTAATAAATCTTGCATCATTTCTTTATCTTGTAAACATATTTCTGCAACTTCAATTTTCTTGCATTTTCTTGCACCAGTCATTGTAATAGTAACCATACCTCCGCCACTTTCACCTGTAAAAGTTTTAGAATCAAGTTCATCTTTCATCTTTTTGATATTCTCTTGCATATCTTTTGCTTTTTCGAATATCTCTTTCATTTCGCCTATTTTTGAAAAATCAAAGTTCATATTTTTATCCAATGTTTTATTTTATTTGACGTTAAATCCTAAAACTTATTGCTGCCACATGCCAACTAAATCCCATTTAACAGTAGTTTTTTTCTTTTCAATGTATTTAACATTTTCTACAATACCATATATTTCTGCCTCAAACTTAGTATTGAGATATTTAATATGACCTTTTGTTGAGATTTTCATTTCTGCCTCTCCAGAAGCTATTCCACTTTCTATTTTTCCAACTTTCTTAATATTATCCAAAAGCATTTCTTTATCAATACAATAGAGAGTATCTGCTTTCATATTAATATAAAAATGATTATCTAATATTTTGGAAAAAGTAGCAGAAGTAGTGTTGTTAAACTCAACAAAATCAATATCAAAAGTGAAGTCTAAATTCCAACTACTATCTATTTCAACCGTACCGGGTGGTAGTAAATTTTTGACAGGGTCTGCAATATGGATAAGTTCTTTATCTCTATATCTTCTCTCTAATAAAGAAGCCCTAAAATCTTGACTCTTCTCAGTGTATTGAGATATATTATATCTGTCCTCTTCAAGTCTCTCACTTTCAATTTTATATGGTTTATTATAAAAATCATAATACATATCAAATTCTTTAGCATTTAAGAAAAAAGTTTTTTCAAAATCCCAAACATGTCCAGGAGGTACACCTGGCATAGTATTATAGAAATTTATATCATATTTATCATCTTTAAACTCATAGTCAAGTGAATCTAAGGTTACATAAAGCTGTTTCTCACCTTCGCTACCTTTAATAGAGGGAGCAACCATAGTTACATACCAAGTCAGTCTTTTGGTGTATGAATAGGGAGTGCCATCTTCATAGACTCTTTCTACTTCTGTTTCCTCATCAACTCTGTATTGGTGAATAACACTAAAAGGGAAAAATAACTTAATATCGTAAGATAGTTCCGAACTATTAGTTGACGATGACATTATCTTTTCATCTTGTTGTGCATTTATTTGAAATGTAAATAAAATAAGTAATAAAAAACTCATAATAATTCTCCTTTTTTTAATTTATATAATGCCCAAGCAGCTAAAGTCATTCCATCCCATAATTCATTAGAAATTATCATTTTATCTATTTCTTTTTCTGTAAGATAAACAATCTCTATCTCTTCACTTTCTTCGGGTTGACTTTCTCCTTTAATAAGGTCTTTAGCAACGTAAACTTTACATATTTCGTTTGTAACACCGTTATAGGGATTAAATACGCCTAATTCATGTATTTTGTTACTTAGATAACCAGTTTCTTCTCTTAGTTCTTCAATAATATTTTCAAGTGGAGTTAGGAATTCCTTTTGGCCACCACCAGGGAACTCTGTAGAATATCTATTATTTAAATATCTAAACTGCTTCACCATTACAAACTTATCATCATTAGTAATTGGTATAACAAAGGTTGAACCAAATGTATCTACATAATGATACTCTGCTGTATTACCATTAATTAATTTATAATTATCAACTCTGTATGTCCACCATGGGTTCTTAAATTTTACAGATGTATCTATTGTTCTATTAAATCTAGACATAAAAAAAGCACCCTTCTATTAAAAAGGGTGCAATTAAATTATAAAAAATTACACTCTTTCACAAGTTGAGAAAAAGAAATTTGTTTCAATAGTTGCGTTTTCATCAGAATCAGAACCATGTATAGCATTATTTTCGATAGATTTACCGTATAATTTTCTAATTGTTCCATCATCTGCTTTTGTTGGGTCAGTAGCTCCAATTAATTTTCTGAAGTCTTCAACTGCATTATCTTTTTCTAATGATAATGGTACTACTGGTCCACTTGTCATATAAGCAACCAAATCATTATAAAATGGTCTTTCTTTATGAACTGCATAAAAATTACCAGCTTGTTCTGTTGAAAGTTTTGTTAATTTCATAGCTTTAACTTTAAAACCAGCTTTAGTGATATGAGCGATTATTTCTCCAATTACATTTTGAGAAACTGAATCTGGTTTTATCATTGCAAAAGTTTTGTTAGACATTTTTTGTGTATCCTTTTTAAAAAAATTATTTTTATTACTGTTTTTTATTTAGTTGCATTTTTTGTTGTTTTAGCTGCAGTCGATTTTGTTGCAGTTGTTTTAGCTTTACTAGAACTTAAACTTTCTAAAGCTTTTTTAGCTGTTGGTCCGATATGTCCTGGAGAATCCACAACGTGAATACCAGCTTTTTTCATTACTTTAATTTTATCATCAGCTCCGCCTTTTCCACCAGAAATAATCGCACCAGCATGACCCATTCTTCTACCTGGAGGTGCAGTTCTTCCTGCTATGAATCCAATAACTGGTTTTTTAACATTAGCTCTGATATATTCAGCTGCTTCTTCTTCAGCAGTTCCACCAATTTCACCAATCATTACAATTGCTTCTGTTTCGGGGTCTTCATTAAATAATTTAATTGCATCAATAAACTGAGTTCCAATAATCGGGTCTCCGCCAATACCAATACAAGTAGTTTGACCTAAGCCCTCATCTGTTAATTGCTTTACTGCTTCATAAGTTAAAGTACCTGAACGAGAAACAAGCCCAACTCTTCCTTTTTGGTGTATAAAACCAGGCATAATTCCAATTTTTGCTTCACCAGGAGTAATTATTCCAGGGCAATTTGGACCAATTAATCTTGCATCTGAACTACTTAGAGCGGTTTTAACTGTTATCATATCCTTTACAGGAATACCCTCTGTTATACATATTACTAATTTTATTCCTGCTGCAATTGCTTCTAATATTGCATCCGCCGCATATGGAGGTGGTACAAAAATTATTGAAGTATCTGCTCCAGTTTTATCTACTGCATCTTGAACAGAATTAAAAACAGGAACTGCTTTTTTGAATTCACCTTTATCGGAACCTTTATATTTAGTTCCACCTTTTCCAGGCGTTACTCCACCCACTATCTTAGTTCCATACTCTATCATCTGAGAGGTATGGAAAGTACCTTCTGAGCCAGTAATACCTTGAACAATTACCTTAGTATTTTTATTTACTAAAACACTCATTTTTATTTTCCGAATTTATTAAATATAATTTTACAAAATTAATGAATTTTAATTTGTAAATCAAATAATTAAACATTTTTTAATGAACATTTGTGTATGTTTATAAATATTTTAATGTGTCGGTTTTATTGTAAAAGAACTGATCTTTGCAAAAAATGGTGTTTTTTAGTTTTTCTTAGTTTTATAATTATCAATTTAACATAGGTTTATAAATTATGGCTAATATTATGTGCAAATATTATTTAAACTAAATTTTTTTATATGTCAAAAAACTGTTGTTTTTGTTTTAAAGAAAATAAATAATCCGAAATTATGGAGTTAAATGTTTTTATATAGTATTTTGTTTTTATTTTGTTTTTAAAATATTGGTTGGGGGTTGAACTATTAGATCGTTTAAATACAGATTAGAATTAATTTTAGACTGGATATTTCGCTTGCGCTAAATATGACTGTGAAGTGTGAAACATTAGGAAGAATTTTTTGTTTAGGAGAGACAATTCAAAAAAAAGGAGGGTTTGAAACCCTCCTGAGATATTATTTTATAATTATATTAAATTATAATTGAATGTTACTTTCGTTTAATGACTCTAAGTAATCTACAGCAGTTTTAAGTGATTTACCACCTAACATACCATCGATAACTCTGTGGTCATAAGTAATAGACATATACATAATGTGTCTTACCACTATTGCATCGGCTCCATCTAATTCACGAACAACTGCTTGTTTTTTTATAGCTCCAACGCTAAAAATAACGCATTGTGGTTGATTAATTACAGGAGTTCCGAATAATGTACCGAATGTACCAACGTTTGTCAAGGTAATAGTTCCGCCCATTACATTGTCTGGATCAAGTTTTTTGTTTCTTGCTCTGTCTGCTAAGTCATTAACAGATCTTTGAATACCAGTTATACTTAAACCATCAGCATTTTTGATAACAGGAACTATTAAATTACCATCAGGAAGGGCTGTAGCCATACCAATGTTTGTGTTTCTGTGTCTTAAAATATTAGTACCATCAACGCTAACGTTAATCATAGGGTTTTGACGAACGGCTTCAGCTACAGCAGCTAAAAAGAAGGATGTATAAGTAAGTTTTATACCTTCTCTTTTTTCAAAAGCATTTTTGTGTTTTTCTCTGAATTTAACAAGGTTAGTAACATCAACTTCAGCAACAGAGGTTACGTGAGCAGAAGTTCTTTTAGAATTAACCATGTGTTCGGAGATAAGTTTTCTCATTCTGTCCATAGGTATAATTTCAACATTTTTACCTGAGTAAGAAGGAGGAGCAGTTTGAGTAACATTTTGCGTTTGAACAGGTGCTTGAGGTGCAGGTTGCGGAGCTGGTGCTTGTGTTTGAACTTGAGATGGTTGTGATACTTGCGGAGCTGGTGCTTGAGGTGCTGATTGAGTACCTTTAGAATTAATATATTTCATTAAATCATCTTTAGTAATTCTTCCTTCAATACCAGTACCATTAATTGCCATAAGTTCTTCAAGCGAAATACCTTTATCTTTAGAGATTTCTCTAACTAAAGGTGAGAAGAATTTGCCATCTTTTTGTCTTGGAATCTCAAAAGTAGTCCCTGAAACTTGCGTAGCAGGTGCTTGAGTTTGTGGCTGACTTGCTTGAGGTACTGGTGCAGCCGGAGTTGGTTGAGATATTGGAGCAGATGCTTGAGGTGCTGGTGCAGATTTAGCAACGCTTGCTCCTTGACCTGTAGAAATTCTAGCAATTGGAGTTCCAACCTCAACGGTTTCTTCTTCTTGTACTAAGATTTCAGATAAAGTGCCAGAAATAGGTGAAGGAACCTCTGTATCCACTTTATCAGTAGATATTTCTAAAATCATCTCATCTCTTTCAATTTTATCACCAACTTGCTTCATCCATTTAATGATTGTACCTTCTTGTAGTGATTCTCCCATTTTAGGCATTACAACATCAACTGTATCGCCACCAGAAGCAGAAGCAGATTCTTGAACTGGTTCTGGCTGTGGAGTTGGAATTGGAGTTGGTTCAGGTTGAGATTGTTGTGGTGCCGGAGTTGGTTCAGGAGCTGGAGTTTGCTGTGGAGATGGAGCTTCTTGTTGGGTTGAAGAACCGACAGCACTCGCCTCTGTTTCAATAATTGCTATAGGAGTACCAACTTCAACGGTTTCTTCTTCTTGTACTAAGATTTTAAATAAAGTACCTGAAACAGGAGATGGAACTTCAGTATCTACTTTATCAGTAGATATTTCTAAAATCATTTCATCTCTTTCAATTACCTCGCCCTCTTTCTTCATCCAATTTATTATCGTGCCTTCTTGGAGTGATTCTCCCATCTTGGGCATAACGACTTCAACTTGCATAAAATTCTCCTAAATTATATTTTTTGTTAATTTTCTTTAAATAATCTACTAAATTAACCAAAAATAACAACACTTACAAAGAATTTGAAAAAAAAACTAAAAACGTAAAACGATAATTATTAAAATATATTTACTTAACTTTTTACTAATATATATGTTTATATATGTCTTGAGAGATTTATTTAAAAAATATAGCGATTTTAATGTTAGAAGATATAAATTAGTTTAGATTGCGGTTGCTTAAAGTTGAAATAACGTTGATTCTTGTATTTTGATAAATTTTCCTTATTTTGCATTTTATTTTCAACTCAAAATATTATTATGCTAAAAACGTGGATATTGTTTGTTATATCTTTTTTATTTATTGTATTAGACCAAGTTACAAAATTATTGGTAAAAGGTTTTGATATCTTTGGAGTAAAAGTGGAAGGGTTTTACTACGGTGAAATTATACCTGTGTTTGGAGATACTTTAGCTCTTACTTTTGTTGAAAATCCTGGAATGGCTTTTGGAATAGAGTTTGGTGTAGGAAAAATATTTTTAAGTTTGTTTTCAGTGTTTGCTGGTGTTGGACTTTCTTGGTATTTGTATAAGATAAAATTTGCCAATAATTTTGTTAGAATAGCAATAATGTTGATTCTTGCTGGTGCTGTAGGTAATATGATTGATAGAGTTTTTTATGGAGTAATATTCGGGGAATCTGCTCTTTTCTATGGGAAAGTTGTTGATTTTATACTTGTAGATATTCCGGATGTGTTTGGTATGTCTCATTGGCCAGTTTTTAATGTTGCTGATTCATGTGTTAGTGTTGGAATTGTTTTACTTGTATTTTTTAATAATAAGTTACCGAGTATTAGCGAAGCAAAAATTGGAGCTTACATTGTAAGTGATGATAATAATGATAAGATGTTAGACGATGAGTTTGTAGAACCAAATAATAGTGAACTATGATTTTATACTTTTTAATATTAAATTTATTCAGCTTTGCAAAACTTACTTATGTTTCGGAGGTTGTAGAATATTCAACTCAATATGAAGATAAGCCATACAGTGCTAAGCAAATAATCGGCAAACCAAATAATTTTATGGAATATGGTTCATCTTTGACTGCATGGAGACCTGCTGATGAGTTTAGCATGACTGGAGAGTTTATAAAGGTGATGTTCTCGGAGCCAATGATAGCTAAAAGAATAGTAGTTTATGAGAATTTTAATCCAGGTTCGATTTCGGAAATAGTTGCCTACAACTCTGATGAAACCAAAAGTTCAAAAGTATACTCTCAAGAACAATTTATTTATTCAGGTGAGAGTGGTAAAATAAAAGTTATTGAAGTTCCAATGCCTTTAAATTTTAAAATTAAGTATTTAAGGGTTTTGCTTGCTACTAATAGGGTTCCAGGTTATAATGAAATTGATGCAATTGCTCTTTCTGATAATATGGAAGATGATGTATCTGTTAAAATAAATCTTTCAAGTAATGATTTTGATTTGTTTGAAGTAGAGAATTTAGGATACAGAATAAACTCAGAATTTATTGAACTTGCTCCAGTTATTAGTTCAAATGAAAAGGAGTTGTTTTTTACAAGAAAATATCATCCTGATAATATTGGTTTGGACAGGAAACAGGATATTTGGTTTTCAAAAATAGGTGATGATGAAAGGTTTGAGGAAGCGGTTAATCTTGGGGAGCCAATAAATGATGAATATAATAATTTTGCATTTTCGATTACTCCGGATGGAAACTCACTTTTATTGGGTAATATATACGTAAAAGATGAAGAACCAAGTCCGGGAATTTCAATAACACATAGAACTTCGAATGGGTGGTCTTATCCTGAAGAGTTAATAATTGAAGATTTGGAAAGAAAAGGAAAATATAGTAGTTATCAACTTGCTTCCGATGGTCAGACCTTGCTTATATCAATAGAAAATGAAGAATCACTTGGGAAAACTGACTTATTTGTTTCTTTTTTAAGAGAAGATAATAAGTGGATAAAACCTATTCATTTAGGAAATACAATTAATACTGCAGCTTACGAAACTTCTCCATTTTTAGCTGCTGATAGAAAAACTCTTTATTTTTCGACTTCGGGATTTCCAGGGTATGGTAATAATGATATTTTTTATACTAAAAGATTAGATGATAGTTGGACAAAATGGTCTGAACCAAAAAATTTAGGTAACAAGATTAATTCTGATGGGTGGGATGCTTATTTTAATATTCCTGCCTCCGGTAATAATGCTTATTTTGTTTCAACTAATAATTCAATTGGATATGAGGATATTTATAGAATACAAGTTCCAGATGATTTAAAGCCAGAGGATGTTATTTTGATAAGTGGTTTTGTAAAAGATAATAAAGAGCGTCCGCTGGAGGCAATTATAAGATATGAAAACTTAAAGACTGGAGAAAAACTTGGAAAAGCCAGAACTCATCCTTTGACAGGAAAGTATCAAATTGCTTTGACTAAAGGTGAAAATTATGGTATTTATTCTGAAGCAGATGATTTTATTGCGGTAACTTATAATATTAATTTGGATAGCTTAACGGATTTTAAAGAAATAAATCAAGATATAACAATGTTTCCGATAAAGAAGGGTGAAACTATAAGAATAAACAATATCTTCTTTAGTTTTGCTGAATTTGAATTACTTCCCGAATCATTTCCTGAGTTAAATCGATTAGTTGAAATTCTAAACAAATACCCTGATTTGCAAATACAAATAAATGGACATACAGATGATGTTGGTGCTGATGACCGAAATATGAAACTAAGTTTAAATAGAGCAAAGGCAGTAGCAGACTATCTTATAAGTCATGGAATACCAAAAAGTCGCCTAAAAATCAAGGGCTTTGGCAAAACTAAACCACTAATTAAAGAAAAAACTGAAGAAGCCAGAAGTCAAAACAGAAGGGTAGAGTTTTTAATTTTGGATTAGTTGTAAAAATTAAAAAATGAAAATAATTCACTAATTAAATAAATTTTATAAAAAATTTGTTTCTTAAAATAATAGTTATATTTTTATATTATTATTAATTAACATTTTTAAAATGTTAATTTAAAATTGTATATTTTGTTCTTGAAACTTTGGTAAGTTCAATAAAAAGGGACAACTTTTTTTATACACCAAAGTGCATGTAACACTCCATATTTTATATGGAGTGTGATGCTTGTTCATGTATGAGAGGTATTGTCGCTACCTTTGAACTTGTGAGCAAGTTGAGCATCCCATACTCTTTTTATTAACTTTCTCACCTTTAAAAGTTTTAATTTCATTAAATTTTAAAATTATGTTTAAAATTTTGTGTAGGATTATGGAAACTTAAATTCAAAATATTATTAATAAATGACTCGCAATGTAGAATTGGAAGTTTATTGCGAGCCATCCTGAAAAGAATCTCAAAAGGATTCTCAAAAAAAAGTAATAATTCGTCTATTCAAAAAGGATACTGTCGAATAAGAATGATATTATTGCATTCTTAAAAAATCTTTGAATAAAAGATTCAAAAAAACTAAAAAAAAATTGTTTAACAAAAACGGAGATTAAAAATGAAAAAGTATTTAAGTTTTTCAGCATTTATTTTCATCATTATATTTGTTTATGCTTGTAATGATGAAGAAAGAATAAATTACAATAAGGACTTTCAAGTTAAAGATTTATTGACAAATGTAAATGTTGAAGATTCATTATCTATGTATGATATTTTAGCTGCTTATGTTGGTAATGACAGTCAAAATGATACTATTGTTGGTTGTAATACAATTGAATTTTTAACTACTACAAGTGATACTAAATATTGTAAAATAATTTATATTACAAATTTAGGTTTAAAGAAACATTATATTCAATTTGAATATTTTAGTATCTCTGATGAAGTCATTGCAAAAGAAATCAAGTGTAGAAATTGTGATAACAGTTGTGAGATAGAAGTAAATATTATACAATCCACTGAAGATTGTGTTTCAGATACAGCTTGTGAAGAAGGTGACGACTGTGAGAAGTACACAGAATCAAAAAGTAATTTTATTTAAAATCACAAAGATGAAGGACACACTGTACTTACAACAATAGGCTATCCACCAATTGTCACAGTACAATCTTTTTAGGAGTTGTTATGAATTATAAAATTATTCTATTATGTTTTTTAGGTTTGGTTTCCTGTTTTGAAAAACAGGAAATAATTGATGAAACAATAAAACCAGGCTTTTTAAACAATATTCATCAAACTAATAACTTTGAAGCAGATACAGTTTTAGCTTGCGTATGTGCAGAATTATTTAACGAAGGCTACTTCATTGATGAGGTTGTATATTATACTGTAATTACAACTTTAGATAGTTAAAGATATTTATATACAATTGTTAAAACACTTGATAGTCTCTTGAATAATGAACAACAGCATATAACCATTAAATATTTTGACGGCCCAAGCCACATTACAGTAACTTCAAATATATTGCATAATGACAATTCAAATGTTTATTATGAATGTGTAAAACAATGTGCTGATTGCAAATGGGAGCAAAATTCATCTAATAAAAATCATAGATGTAATGGTTGTTTTCAAGTTTCTCATAATTGTAAAGTAACAAGGAATCACACACAGTTTACTGAAGTACTATATCAGCAAGGATTGTAAATTCTGAATCAAATTTCTGTTTCAGAATTTGTGTTTTCTGATGGTCTTTATGATATTGATATTGATTGAAAATATTAAGGCGGAATTTATTTCCGCCTAATTTTAAATTTAAGGAGGCCTTTATGATATTAATAATTTTCATGATTTTTACGTTTAATATGAATTCCCAAATTTATTCTTTTAAAAAAGGAACAGATTATGAAAGGATATATTTAAATTATATTGAAATTATAAATAATAATAATCAGTTCGAATGTTCTGGTAATTATTATATACATAATTATAAAAATCGAGCGTTAGACAGTAGCACTTTCAAAGGAATAATAATTAGAAATGATGAAGATTCTATTTATAATTCAATGTTTTTAATTGATATAAATGATAAAATTTATTATTATAAAAACTATAAAAGTTTTGTTTATAATAAAAATCAAAACAATATTTTATTTTCCCCCAATATTAATTCCAAAAAAATTAGTAAACAATTAGGTTTTATGGATAATATTTTTGAAAAATTTATAAAATTAAAAGATTTTAATTTAGATGTATATTTTGAACCAAATATAAAATTCATGTATGATTCTGAAGATGTTCAACACTATTTTATTTTAAATAAAAATCTTGATAAGTTTGGATTTAATTACATTTATAGACATAAATTTAAAAAAGAAAATTTTACACCTACTTACAATTATATAAATATTAATGAATATACAAATCTACCTCGCTTTGAAGAGTGGTATATTGACAGTTTTAGTATGCAAAAAGAAAAAGATTATGATAGAATTAGTTTTAAAAAATACCTTTTAAAATATTCAATTTATGAGGAAGTAAATTTCAAAAAAACTACATGTCAAATTAATGTAGAACATAAAGGGAATATTATTTTTGACTCAAATTTAGTTTCTAATGGTAAAAAACTTGTAATATTTTATAAAGAGTCAGAATATCTAGATGAAGTTAATTTTCTTAATGAAATTGAGTTAATAAAACTTAAAAAGTATATCTACAAAATTCAGAATAACATACTTTATAAAGTTACAAAAGAAGGAATGTTTAAAATGAATTATGATTTACTATCACAATATAATGTAGAATTTTCACCTTCTTATTTTGTTTTAGATGAAAATAATAAAATAATTGATTATTTTTATGGTTATAATGTAAACAACCCGATTATAAAAAAGAGGTTACAAACTGACTATTGAAAATTAAGGATTATTAAAATGTTATTTATATTGTTATTAATGAACTTCACTAATACTCTCCCAGATTTAATTAATGAACTTGAAAATAAAGAAAAGATCAAATCTTTTTCTGTTGAAATGGAATACGATTTTGGAGTAAACAAAATATTCAAATACTCTTTTTATTTTTTAGAAAATGAATTAGATTCTACTTTACCATATTTATATTTGTATGATTACGATTTAAATTCTCAAGTTCTAATCAAAAATTATAAAAAATATGAATTTTGAAATGATACATTATTTTTAGATACAGATAAACTTTATGCAGTAGATGGTTATTATTCATCAACTTGTCAATTACTTTATCCTATTAAAAATCCTAAAATTAGTGACATGAAATTCTCAAATACATTAAAAATTTATGAAAAGTTTCACCTAGATAAAATGGATACTAATAACAAAGACTATAAATATCTAATTGACAGTATTTATACTATTAAGGATACTTTAGTAATTGATTTAAAATATCATGTTGTTAAAAATCAACCATATAATATTAATGTAAAAGGTCACTTTAATTTTAAATATGATGAAAAATATAACCTTTTACGATATTACGAACAACAAATAAGAGAAAATACATTTTTAGATTATGATACAACATATAAAGACATTAAATTCACAAACTACAATTTCAACACACCAGATTCATCATTATTTAATACTGATAGACCATATAAAGTATTAATAAATATGGATTCTGTAATGCAGGAAGACCAAAGAAAATACGAAGAAAGAAAAATAACAACGCATATTTTACCTGAAAAGTTCCCACTCTTAAACAAAGAAGTAATTGATATAACTAAACAAAAGGAAATAAAAGTTTATAATTTCTGGGGTTCGTGGTGTGGTTTCTGTTACAAATCATACCCATCAATCCAAAAAATATATGATGAATTTGGCGATAAGGTAGAAGTTATCGGCTGGGGAGCAATGGAAAGAGACACAACTAAAGTAACTCCTTATATCAAAAAAAATAATATTAATTTTCCTTATGTGCTTGGCGCTGATTCGTTAGCTTATAAATTAACAATAAGCAGTTACCCTACAACTCAAATATATAAAGGAAATGAACTATTTTACAAATGCTCTAAAAACAGTGATTCTTTATATTATGAAATAAAAGCAAAATTAAATGAATTAGGAGTTGAATAAGGTGTAAGTATATTACTAAATATTAGATAAACAAAAATTAAATAAAACTAAATAATCATTACCAGAAATATTTTTACACTTTTATTCAATTTTTTTTATTAAAATACGTTCTATATATTATTTTTAAAATTAAATTTAAACAAAAATGCCTATAAATAGAAATTTAAACGAAGAACAAATATCAATTAGAGAAACGGTTAGAAAATTTGCTGAAGAAGAGATTTATCTTAAAGCTAAAGAACTTGATGAAAAAGAGGAGTTTTCTTACGAACTTACTCAAGGTATGGCAGACCTTGGTTTGCTTGGTGCTTTGATTCCCGAGCAATATGGTGGTTCAGCTCTCGATTATGTGTCGTATATTATTGCCGTTGAAGAGATTTCAAGAATTGATGGCTCTCATGGAGCAACTATAGCTGCACACAATTCACTTGGCACAGGACCAATGATACAATATGGAAATGAAGAGCAAAAGAAGAAATATTTACCAAAACTTGCTAGTGGTAGTTTGTGGGGATTTGGTTTAACAGAACCTGAAGCTGGCTCTGATGCTGGAAATAGCAAGACTACTGCTGTAAAAGATGGCGATGAGTGGGTTATTAACGGTTCTAAAATATTTATTACTAATTCGGCGAGTGATATTACTTTGGGTTCTACTGTTCTTGCTAAAACTGGAACTTTAGAAAATGGAAAAAGCGAACTTACTTGCTTTATTGTGGAAAATGATGTAAAAGGTTTCACTCAAAATGCTATGCATGGAAAAATGATGTGGAGAGCTTCTAATACAGGAGAACTTCATTTTGAAGATGTTAGAGTAAAGGATTCTGCTATTCTTGGTAAAAGAGGAGATGGTTTTAAGCAGATGCTCTCAACTTTAGATAAAGGTCGTCTTTCGATTGCTGCAATGGGTCTTGGCTTGGCTCAAGGAGCTTTAGACTATATGGTTAAATATGCTAAAGAGCGCGTTACTTTTGGTAAACCAATTTCTACTTATCAAGCAAATGCTTTTAAAATGGCAGATGTTGAAATGGGCTTAGAACTTTCAAGAAACTATTTATACGATGTTTGTAGAATGGTAGAAGAGAAAAAGAATATTACAAAAGAAGGTGCTATCGCAAAATTATATTGTTCGGAATTAGCTCATACTGCAGCTAATCACTGCGTTCAAATTTTGGGTGGTTATGGTCTGATGAAAGAATATGATGCTGAAAAGTATTACAGAGACCAAAAATTATTAGAAATTGGAGAAGGTACCTCAGAAATTCAACGCATTGTTATTGCAAGAGCTTTGGGTTGCTTTGACTTTTAATTTAAAATTTAGTTTTATTTAGAATTATATAGTATAAATTCTAAATATCAAAATTTAATGTAAATCTATGTTGATTTGCTCCAGCTGAATAGTTTACAAATCCGTAGTCAAAGTTAAGTTTATCGAATACTATCCCGAATCCGGTAGTTATACCTGCTAATCTTGGGTTAAATTCTGATGCTATTTCACTACGGATGTATGAGTTGTAACCAATTCTCGCTTTTACATATTGCCCAAAAGATATTTCACCGCCGAGAGATATGTTTCTAAATCTTTCTAATATTTTTTGATTTTCATTTGCTAAATGATGAAAAGAAAAGTTAACAAGTAGTGGTAATCCTTTTACTTGATGGTTTGCTCCTAATCGAACATCGAGTGGTAGATTATTAGTTTCTCCATTAAATTTTGTTAATTGAAAACCTGCGTTACGTATAGAAAATCCAATATTTGAATTTGGGTTTATTCTGTAAAATAAACCTGCATCTATTGCAGTTGCTGATGTTTGTATTTTTTCCAAACCTGAGTATATGTATTTCAATGATACTCCATAGTAGAAGTTTGAATCTAATTCACCAGATAAATGAGCTGCGAATGCTATGTTATTAGCTCCAAATGTACCGTATTGGTTGCCATCCGTATCTCGATAGTCAAATGTACCATAACTATTGAAAATGGCTGAGGTTGATATTCTTCCAAATCCGTAATCTCCAATTATATAAGAAGCATAACCTGAATTTATATCGGCTACATTTCTAAGAAAAGTTAGCGATAGTTTTTTTTCATTTATGGTATGAAATAATGCTGGATTTAGTGATGTTAATCCTAAGTCGTTTTCGATTGCAATTCCTGAGCCGGCTAATCCTGCATCGCGAGCTGATTGTTCGAAATCGAGAAAATCAAATGGAGATTGAGCAAATGAAATTGAAAGGTTCGCTATTAGGGTTATTATAATTATTTTAATCATTTTTTATTTCTTTATTTATGATACTTGTAAAAACGTATGGCGGCTTAACAGGTTTCATATTTTCTGAATTTACAAATACATGCCTAGTGTAACCTACTGTTATAAGTTCTTGTTTACTATAAATTTTATAATTAAATTGGATTATAGCAGAGTTGTTGTACTTTAATTCAGAATTTATTTCTAAAACATCGTCAAATTTTGCTGAGGATACAAACTTTACATAACAATCGACAAGTGGAAGCATAAAGCCGAGTTCTTCTACTTTTGTGTAAGGTAGACCATAGTGTCTCATTAGTTCTGTTCTTCCAGTTTCAAAAAAAGCGAGATAGTTTCCATTGTAAACTACTCCCATTTTGTCAGTATCAGCGTATCTGACTCTAAAATTTGAAGTGTGTTTAAGCATTTTCATTTAGTAATAATTCCATTATTCGTTCGAAGTCGTCTTCGGAATAAAATTGTAGTTCTATTGTACCTGATTTATTGTTTTTTGTTTTTATTTTTACTTCAGTTGCAAAGTTACCTCTTAGTCGGTCTTCGATGTCTGATATTTCGGGATTTTTAACAAATTGATCTTTTTTATCTTCCTTTTTTTCTGTTAATTGTTTAACTAATTTCTCTGTTTCTCTTACATTAAGTTCTTTATCTACAATTTTGTTAAACGCTTGTATTATTAATTGTTCTGTTGGTAGAGTGATTAAAGCTCTGGCGTGTCCCATTGTAATTTGGTTATCTTTTATCCCATTTTGAACTTGTGAAGGTAATTTTAAAAGTCTTATAAAGTTTGTAACTGTTGGTCTTTTTTTTCCTAGTCTTATAGCTGCTTGCTCTTGAGTAAGGTCACATTCTTCTATAAGTCTTTTAACTCCTAAGGCAATTTCTATGGGGTTTAGGTCATCTCGTTGTAGGTTTTCGATTAATGCTATCTCGAGCATATCTTTGTTTGTAACTCCGTCTCTAATGTAAGCTGGTATTGTTTCAATTCCGAGTTCTTTAGATGCTCTTAGACGACGCTCACCAGAAATTAACTCAAAGCCGTTGAATGTTTTGCGAACAGTAATTGGTTGGATAACCCCGTGCTGAGAAATAGAATCTTTTAATTCCTCAAGTGCTTCTGGTTCGAATGTAATTCTGGGTTGATATGGGTTTTTGATTACGTCTTTTATATTGACATAATCGAAATTGTTGTTATTGGATATTTTTACATTCTCTTTGTTATCTTTTTGACTAACGTTAGGAATTAATGCTCCAAGACCTTTACCTAATCCAGTTTTTATTTTTTTTTGATTAACCATAATATTTATTCTTTTGTGATTTCTTTAGCAAGTGATATATAATTTTGGGAACCAGAACTTAAAATGTCATATAAAATTACAGGTTTTCCGTGAGATGGTGATTCTGAAAGACGGACGTTTCGAGTAATAATTGTTTTAAATACTTTATCTCCAAAGTGATTCTTAACTTCTTCGACTACTTGATTTGCAAGACGTAACCTGCTATCATACATTGTTAGTAAAACTCCTTCAAGTTCTAATTTAGGATTAAGATTACCTCTTACAATAGATATAGTGTTGAGTAATTGTCCTAGTCCGTCAAGGGCGTAATATTCACATTGGACTGGAATTAGAACAGAATTAGCTGCTGTTAGGGAGTTTAATGTTAAAAGTCCAAGAGACGGTGGACAGTCAATAATTATATAGTCATAGTTTTTGTTAATTTTTCTTATTATATCTTTTAATGAGGATTCTCTATTATCAGCATTTACAAGTTCGATTTCTGCACCAACTAAATTTATATGTGATGGAAGAATATCGAGGTATGGCATTTCTGTTTTAAGTATTACATCATTAGGGTTAACTTGGTCTATGAGAACTTCATAAACTGTATTGTTTATTTCTTTTGTGTCGAATCCGAGCCCAGTTGATGCATTTGATTGAGGGTCCATATCGATTAGTAAAACACTCTTTTCTAGAGCTGCAAGAGAAGCGGCAATATTTACGGAGCTTGTGGTTTTACCTACTCCGCCTTTTTGATTTGCAATAGCGATTGTTTTACTCATTTATTACCCAAAATAAATTTAATATTTACAAAAATACACAAAAGTTATAGATAATTTAAATAATTGAGATATTTAATTAATAGATTAACAATTAGATATTAAATATTAATTGTTATTAAATTCTGCTTTTCTTTTTTCGATGAATGCGGAGGTTCCTTCTTTAAAATCATTGGTACCACATACTTCTCCAAAAAGTTTTGATTCGTAAGCAAGTCCGTCGCTTAAAGATAAATTTTGAGATTGATAAATTGCATCAATGCTTGCTGAAACAGCAATTGAGCCTTTGGATAAAACTAAATTTACATATTCTAATGTTTTGTTCATTAGTTCTTCTTGAGTATATACTTGGTTTACAAGTCCGATACTTTTTGCTTCTTCGGCATCAATTATATTTCCTGATATTATTAGTTCTGTAGCTTTTGCAATCCCTACGAGTCGAGGCATTCTTTGAGTTCCCCCATAACCTGGTAAGATTCCAAGATTAACTTCTGGTTGACCAAATTTAGCATTGTCGGATGAGAATCTTATGTGGCATGCCATAGCGAGTTCACAACCGCCACCAAGAGCAAAGCCATTAACTGCTGCAATTACTGGGATTTTTAAGGATTCTAATCTATGCATTACTTTAGAGCCGGTTTCAGAAAATAGTTTTCCACTATTTTTATCTGATTGATTTAATTCTTTGATGTCAGCTCCTGCGGCAAATGCTTTTTCTCCAGTTCCAGTTAGTATAACTGCTCTAATCTCATCATCAAGTTCTATTTGAGTAATTGCTTTATCAAGTTCGCTAAATATTTGGTTATTTAATGCGTTAAGTTTATCAGGTCTATTTAATGTGATTATTGCGTAATTTTGTTTTTTTTCTAAAATTATAGTTTCGAAAGACATTATAAATTCCTTTTTGATATAAATATAGTTCAAAATTAACAAAAATACTCTTTAAAATCTATTAAAAGTTTAAAAATGATAAAAGAAAACGTTTTTTTATATTAAATTAATTGTGTTAATTTTGTTTTTTTTTTTAGTTAATTATCATGATTAAGATTATTTTAATTTTTATAATATTAAATGTTTTTAAGGTTGTTGCTCAGGAAACAACTTCTTCGCCATCATCTTTTGATTTTAATGACGGAGGTATTCGTTTTAGTTCCTCAGATTCTGCTACTACTGTTTATATGAGATTTAGGATTCAGAATCAGATGATATTTAATTCGGAATCAGAAAACAACTTATCTATTGCTAGTTCGAGCTTGCTCACAAGAAGGGCGAGACTTAGATTTGGCGGGAACTTGTATGATAAAAGAATAGCTTATAATTTTCAATTTTCTTTTGCAAGGCGAGATTTTGATTTAATTACTGGTTTTCCGAATATTGTAAGAGATGCAATGGTTTTTTATAATCCAACTGATAATTTACAGATTGGATTTGGACAGACAAAATTACCTGGAAATAGACAAAGAGTAATATCATCGGGAGATTTACAGTTTTCGGAGAGGTCTTTGATTAATTCTAGGTTTACTTTAGATAGAGATTTTGGAGTCCAATTATCATATAGGAATAAAATTTCTGATGTTCCTATAAATTTAAGATTTGCATTCTCACAGGGTGACGGAAGAAATATGGCTTTGCTTGAGGGTCCAAATTTTGCATACACTGGTCGGTTGGAATTTTTACCGTTTGGAGCATTTAAGAATGGGGGAGACTACTTTGAGGGCGATTTGGAATTTGAGGAACATCCAAAGTTATCTATTGGTATATCTTTTCAGAAGAACGAGAAAGCAACCAGAGCAGAAGCACAATTAGGTAATTATCTTTTTGAGCCGAGAGATATTGAAACATTTATTTCAGATGCAATTTTTAAGTTTAGAGGATTTGCTTTTTATACCGAATATGCAAGTAGGCATAGTCCTGACCCAATTACAATTAATCCAGAAAATAAGGCAATAAGAAATGTTTTTGTAGGAGATGGATTTTTATTACAAGGTTCTTATACTTTTAGAAATTTTTATGAGGTGGCAGCAAGAGTTGCGCAATCAGAGCCAAGGAGTCAAATATATGGGATTAATGGTTCCGAGTTTATAAGACATTCTGAGTTTACTTTAACAAAATACTTACACAAACATAGGGCTAAATTAAAGGTAGAAGTTAGACATAATTATTTAAGGGATATGTTGTTAGAAAATAATACAAAGTTTTGGTCTTTTACTTTTAATACAGAGTTTGGTATATAAAAGGACATGTTATTCAAGATTGTTTAATAGAAATAATTGCTTGTTATTTTGATTATAATGAAGAATATCGTTGATTTTAGTAAGCTGTAATTTTATAATAATTTATCGAATAAACACTATTATATTTTCAACTTTTACGAAGTTGTGGAGGGTGTGGTGGTATTTTTTTCTACATACATATCACATATCCGATGTAAATAAAGATTTATAGATAATAAATATATTGTTTAAAAACTTTATAGATGATCTAGATAAGTGTACTTTGTAATTCATGTAACTCTCTAATTTTTTGTCTATAACTTCTAAAGGAAAAAACTCTGTTTCTGTTTAAATAGATTCAAGAAGTTCCTCTCTATCTTCTAATAACTCTAAAACTTATTTAAAGTATGGGTCTTTTTTCAATTCATTCAAATATTTAAGCGAAAATACTACTTTATCATTTAAAATACGCATTTTAAATTTCCTCCTTTTTTATTTCATAAAATAATTTATTCTTTTTTTATTTTAATTGGTAAAAATAAACCGACTATTGATAATAATAATGTTATTATGCTTATCCATTTACCCAAATTAAAAGTTGAGGACTCGTAAGCAATTCTGATTTTATGTTCTCCCTTTGGTAGTTCTATTGCCCTTAGTGCATAATCAGCTTGGTAAATTTTTGTTTCGATTTCATTAATATATGCCTTCCACGAAGGATAATATATTTCACTCATCACTAAGATTGAGTTTTCATCTGAATTTGTCTGAACTTCAAACTCGTCATTTGAATATTTTATGATTTTAAAATCAAAATTGAATGTATTGCTTGTTAAATCTATATTTGGATTTTCTTCAAGATAAACTAATTCCCTTAGATTATCTTCAGTTGTGCTTATGACATCTAGTATTTTATCACTCTCTACAATTTTAACTTGATTAACAGCCCAGAAGTGTGGAAATCTATCAAATCTTTCGTAAAATCTTGGTTGATTATTTCTTTTATCTATTCCAATTTCATATTTTACGTTTAAAATATCGTGGATTTTTTCTTTTGTGGATAGACGTGGAACTGGTCTTTTGAGTAGCAATGGGTTGTAACCTTCTACAAGCATAATATTATCAATCATTCCTTGACTGCGATTGAAAGCCATATAGGAAGGGTTATACATTCTCATATTTACTCTGAAAATATCTTCAGGTGGATTGATTTTAAATAGTTTTTTTAAATCAGTATTTATTGTGTAACTATCTTTTGGGTTAATTGGACTTTGGTTAAACTTTACTCCTGCTATGTATAAATCTACAAAGGAGATTAGAGCAAGCCCAAGAATAAGATGTTGAGATATTTTCTTTTGTGATGTAATTAAATAAGAAATCACAAGAATTAGTAGTATAAAAAAGATATTCCTTGTGAAACTTGCGTTAATGAGATCTAAAAATGCTGGGTTTATTTCAAGATTTGACGTGTAAAAGCCAGTAATTCCCATTATAGTAATGAGCAAAACAATTCCAGTTGGGATTAGAAGTAATTTAAAATTCTTTTTTGTAAGCGAATCTATCCCAAATCCTGCAAGCAAGCTGAAAGCAAGAGTTAGATAAAAAAGTATCCTAGCTGGGTTTCTAAATGTATCAAAAAGTGGTAAGTTGTAAAATATCTTATGTAAAAAGAAGTTTGAACCAAAGGCGTAAAATAATCCAAATATGGAGACAAATAATAAAAATATTGTCTTTTTATCTTTAAAATTTGAAATTAATTGAAATAGTCCGAAAATGAAAGCGATTAGACCAAAGTAGTATGCGGTTTCCCAATAATAATGTGACTTAAAACCATCAGGGAATTGCAAATGAAATGTAGAAGGAATTTCTTGTGGGTTTCCAGTTATTTTTCCGAAAACTTCTGGAAGTATCATAGATATTGCTTGTTTTATTTGCAATGACCCTTCTGAAACAAGCTCATAAGTATTTTCATCTCTTTGGGATAGACCAGCAAGTTCTGTAGAGGGTAGATATTGAACAGCGAATAAGCAGAATGCAATCAAAATTGGAAGTGCTGATAAAATTAATTTACTGAATATTTTTGTTTTAGGGCTTTCAAAAATTATATAATAAATCATAAATAATAGTAAAAAGAATGCAATGTAAAGTGTGCTTTGTGGATGTCCTGATAGCATTGTTAATCCAAACACAAGACCAGCCCAGATGCTAAATTTATAATTTCCAGAGATTAAGCCCTGTTTGAATAGATTGAATATTAAAGGAAACCAAGCTAAATGATAGAGCATCATTGGGTGGATTACGTGAACTACTAATATCATTGAAAATGAATAAGATATTGCGGAAACAATTGAAGCGTTTTTTGATATTCCATAAGATCTAGCAAGTGAGTATGTGTTTATTTGTGATATTATGAAATGCAGTATAATAATAAATTGTAATATACCAACGGGTAACGTTCCATCTGAAGCCACAAAAAAGTTTAATAATCTATGAATTGGATAGAAGAAACCAACTTGCAAATCTGCAAAAAATGGCATTCCATTAAAAGCATAGGGATTCCAAAATGGAATATCAAACAGTCCTGACTCGCTCGCTGCAAATGATTGGGTTGGATATACATATTCGATAAAATCTTCCCAAAAGTAGGAATTGCCGAGTAGTTGGTCCCCAAAAAATATAAAAGTTGTAATTATAGCAATAGCAATAATTAAATAGTTTTCTTTAATAGTATTTAAAATTGTTTTCATATTATTTTTTTTTGGCTATTAATAATAAAGAAAGTCCAAAAGGAAGAGATTTATTGCCTAAAATGCTCTTTTCGCTTTTGAATATTTTAAAAAATAAATTGTTAATAAAACTTGATACTTCTTCAACTGGTTTTTCGCTTTGGTTGCGTGTTATTTTGTCAATGAATCTTTTCAAAACTGCTGGTAAAAATAAATATGTATTGAAATATGATATATATTCTATTTCGAATCCGGCGTTTTTAAATAATTTCTGAAAATTAGTTTTATTATACCTTCTGTAGTGCATGTGAATTTCGTCGTGCTTGCTCCAGAGCCATTGGTATGCTGGAACTGCAGCTATAAAGTAACCACCATTATCAAGCAGTTCATATACTTGGTTTACTACTTCTTGGTCATCTGGAATATGCTCTATTACATCAAGCATAAAAGCTGCTTGATATTTTTTATTATTAATTTCTAGAAATGACTTTAAATCACCATGATATAAATCGGTTAAGCCCCTTTTTTTACAATATTCAATGGCGAGCTCTTCAGTATCAATACAGGTTACGTTAAACTTCATATCTTGCAATACTTTTGCGAAGCCACCAGTGCCACAACCTATATCAGCAACGTTATTGTATGCTTTAATTGAGGTGTTATTATTGATAATTTTGCTGAGAATTTCATTCCTAGCAAGGAACCAAAAATAACTTTCTTCGATTTCAAAATTACTATGATAAACTACTTCTTGCATAACTATTATAAATCTATTTCAAATAATATAATGCTATTATATAATATTATTGAAATAAAATTGTTTAAAAAATGAATAAAAATTGGAATTTTTAAGGAATTTGTTTTTTCTTTGTAAAATCCAATAACCCAACTTAACAAAAAAATTCCTAAAAAACTTACAAAGTTAATATGTATTGCTGAAAATAATAAAGACGTAATTATAATAGCCTTATTTGTTGAAAAGTTTTCTTTAAGAATTCTTTGCAAATATCCTCTGAATAAATACTCTTCACAGATTGCTGGCGTTATAGAGACTGCAAAAATTATAAGAAAAGGATTGTTTATATCAAATGAGATTAACATTTTTTGCATTTCGTCTATGCTTTGGTAATATTTATTTAATCGCTCTAAAATTTCGAGGGGTAAAATTGAATCTAACAAGTTAATAAAAATATAACCAATAAGTTGTGTTGAAATAATTACAAGAAAAAATACAATAAAATGAGATTTATTTAGTTTTATACTTTTAGGATTTTTTATTTTACCTAAAAATTGTAAATAATTAATTATTGCATAACTTGGAAGAAATAAGAATAAAAATTGTGAAAGTGAAAAAACTAGTATGTTTTGGGTCCCATTTGGGATTAAATACACTAAAATTTGAGAAAATATGACAAAAAATATAGTAAGTAATATTGCCACATATGGTTTTAGAAAAAGGTTAAACTCTTTTTTTATAAAAGGATTGTTAGTTTCCATTTTATTAATTGTATATGTTACAAATAGTTCTTCCCAAGTTTTAATAAATGAATATTTTAACACAAACAATAATCAACAAGAATGGATTGAATTAATTGTTACGGAAGAAAATGCAAATTTAACAAATTTAATTTTATTAGATTCTTATATTTTAGATTCTTCACCATTAGAGTTTAGTGGTGGGGTACAATTTAAAGATGTTGATTTTTGGAGGAATATTCCAAAAGGAACTTTTATTGTTATATATTTAAAAGATGTAGATAATAATTTATTGACAAATGATAAAGTTAAAGGAAGATTGGTTGTAGAAGCAACGGAAGATACTTTATTTAATTTGGTGTGTGAGAATTGTGATTTAGGAAATTGGGAAAGTGAGGCATTTATAATTGATAACAATGCGGAGTTATTTTCTATAGCTAATAACTCAACTAATGTTCATTCACTCGGACATACAAGCGACGGGGTGGGACATTTTGTAAATAATATGGGCATTCTAACAAAATTAACTTTATCAAATAATGAGGCAGTTTCAGTTATTCCTGGTGATGCAGTTTTTAGTTATTTTGGTGGATATGACGAATTTAATGATTTTGCTGTTAAGAATAACTTAGTTTCAAGAGGAGGAGCAAATAGGCGAACTTCTGGAGTTCCTATTAATTATTTATTTATTGATGAGTTACGAAAACCTGAATGGATAAATCCTGGGGCTTTAAATATTACTAAAGTTGGAAGTGGATATAATGTTAAATGGAATAAGATTTTAAATTTACCTCAAGCTGATAATTATTATACTTTTATTTTGCTTTTGACTAATGGTACTCCTCAGAATGCTGACTTACCTCAAAATGGTAGGAATTATAATGTTGATGATGTTATTGGTAATTCTAAGGTTATCTCGGTAATTCAGGGCAATCAAAATGGGAATGTAGATATTTCATCAGGATTAAATTGTGGAACTGATTACACTGTATCGTTAATTTTGGGAAGATTTAGGGATTTGGATAATAACTTTAATCAGTTTTTAAGTAATGGAATTAGCTACAATAAAGTATCTTACCCTAAGGGAAGTATTAAAAGAGAAAGTGTTCCAAATTTTCAAATTTATACAGAGGGTAATAAAACTTCATTTTGTGTTCAGAGAGATACTTCTATAACTTTAAGTACTAATCTTTTAGATGTTAATTTATATAGGTTTACTTGGTATAAGAATGGTATTCCCATTATATCTGGTGCAGATTTTGGAGAGAATTCAGAATTTCAAGTTACAGAATCTGGAATGTATTTTACACAAATTATAAATGGTGATGGTTGTTTTAGAAATTCAAATGCTATTCAAATTGAAATAAATAATAGACCGACTGTAGGGATTAAAACAAATGATAGATACATACTAGATGATACTTTAATTGTCAGGTGTTTTGGGGATACGGTTGAATTAAAAGCAGAAACTGATTATGGTGAGGTTTCTTGGTATAAAAAAAATAATAATATTTATAATTTAGTTGAGAATGGTTTTAGATTAGCAGCGGTTGAAAGTGGTGATTATGTTTCTATAGCAAATGATGGGGATTGTGCTGATACTTCAAGAGTGGTTTCAATAGAAATTTTAAATTACTTATTTTCAACTGATTACTTGGAGACTGCATTTTTTAAATATTTAAATTCGGCTAGAATTATAGATTTGGAGATTGAAAACAACTCTGATAGAGTTCTTATTTTTGAAGAAGATGATTTTGATATTGAAGCACCTTTTAAATTGTTAAATATTAATTTTCCAATTACTTTAGAAGAAAATGAAAAGATTAAAATTCAAATTATTCTTGATAGTGATGATTTTGAGAATCGAGATTATATTTTGAATATAAAAAATGGATGTAATATTGAAAGAAATATCAAAATTAAGCCAATAAGAGTGAGTAGTGAAGTTGTAATAAATCCATCTCAGATAATATTTCCACCAAAAATTAGATGCTCAAGTGTTTCTGTTGATTCAATTGTAAGTATCTTAAATAATAGTGATTTTGATTTGGAGATTGAAGCAAGTTCTAAAATTCCTTTTGAAATAATAACTAATGTGCCATTTGAACTGTTTAAGCAGGAAAGAAAAGTTTTTATTATTTCTTTCAATTCTAATTTTAATGGTATTTATTATGATACTCTGAAAATAGTTTATAAAAGTTCTGATAATTCATTGGTGGATAGTGTTTTTATTCCATTGCAAGGTGAAGTTTATGAGCCAATTTTAGAAGTTAAGCCAGATAGTATTTTTGTGGGAGATTTGAGTGATTGTGAATTTTATAAAGATACGGTTATTAAACTGATTAATTATTTTCCAAGTAATATTACTATAGATGAGCAATTTGATAATCCCAATGTAAGATTTGAAACTTTACCTATTGTTATACCAAAAAATGATTCAATTGAAGTTGCTGTAAGGATTGCAGTAAATAATAATGGTAATTTTGCATATAATACGAGTTTTAAATCGATTCCTTGCACTATATTAAATAACCTACATATATTTGGTTCAAAAACAGAAATAGCTTACAACTTAGATGATAAAGACTTAGATTTTGATACTCTTTTTTCTTGTAGTTCCCCAAAATTTAGAGAAAGAAATACAAGATTAAGGATTACTTCAGATGTAGAACTTTATTCAAGAGTTGATTCGCTTTACGTTCCTAATGGTTTTGAAACTGATTTGGAAATAGGTCAAGAATTATTCAATATAAATGATATTAGTGTTACTTTTACTCCAAATATTTATCAAACTTATAGCGATTACTTAATAATTAAATATTTCCCTTGTGGCGATATTGATTCAATTTTACTTAAAGGAGAATATAAAGATGTGAATGTATCAATTCCAGATACAATTTATTTCAATACTGTTACTGTTGGGAATGCTGACTTTCAGAATTTAAAATTAGTTAGTAAATCTTTATTTGCTTTTGAATTGTTAATAGGGGAGTTGTCATCAGATAAATTTAGTTTTTCTGATTATAGAGATGAGGTCTCTTTCATAAATTTTGATGATGAAATTGATTTTGATTTGGAATATTATTCAGATAATGATGGAATATTTGTTGATTCTATAAAAGTTACAATGAATTATCCATGTTTGATTGAAAAGTATGTTTATTTGGTGGGTAGCTCATTGCCCATAAATGATGTGGATTTATTTTTAGAACTTCCAAGTAGCAGAGAATTCGATGCAAACGAGGAGTTTGAGATTATATTTAGTATTAGTTCGAAATTAAATGATTTGGATGATTTTGAAATAACAAACGCTCAAATTGATATTGAAATTAATGCTTTTGTTTTACATTTTATAAGCGCATCAAATTTAAATCCTCGACCTTTAAATTTTGATTATGATATACCAAATAATAAACTTAGAGTAAATTTTGATAAACTATATGAAACAGATTTAGTGTTTAGATTTAAACCGCTTTTAGGAAATGATACTAAAACTTTGATTAAAATATCGGACTTCAAGTATGAATCTTCTAATAATTTAGTAGTAACTACTGATAGTAGTTTGGTTACTTTGATAGGTATATGTGATTTTGAAGAGAGATTTGTTTCGATTGGAAATCAATCTAATCTAAGGGTTTTTCAAGATAATTTACAAGCTGCTGAGATTAGGTTTAACGTTACAAATGGTGAAAAAGTGAATGTGGAGATTTTTGATTCTAGAGGTTCTTTGGTTAAACAGTTATTAAATAAATATGTTGATGTAGGTGAATACCAATTTAAAGTTGATGAATTACCAAATGGAACTTACTTTATTAATTTTAAGAATGGTTTAGATTTTGAAACTAAAAGTTTTGTAATTGTTAAGTAAATAAATAAATATAAAAAACTGGATAACAGGCATAATTTATATATTAAAATTTATATTATTGTTATCCAATTTTATTTAAATTTAAATTATTTTTACTTTTTTACACTTATTGATTTCAATTTACTTTTTGTATAGTTTTCTAATAAATCATAAGAGCCAAACATTATAAAAGAATAAATTATTGAACTTAGCAAAGTGTTTTTATAAAATGGAATTGCTAAAGTAAAACAATTTATAATCCCTGATATATCTTTTGTATAAAAGTCTGCAGTAATCCAAACAGAGAAATTAGTTATTATAAAAAACAATCCTGAACCAATTACAGACCATAAAATTGATTTACTAAATGAATAGTTGTTGTTTTTTAGTTGACCAATTGTTATTATTAAAGCAAATGAAAAGTAAACAGCAAACATATCTGGGTGAAAACCAAAGTAAATATCAGTTAAGAATTGCGCTGATAATGGTAAAGCATAAGCTAAAAATTTATTTCTAAACATATATCCAGAAAATAGGGCAATTGATAGCATTGGAGTGAAATTTGGAATATCAGAGATAAATCGAGAGGCACCTGCTAAAAAAATAGCGAAAAGAACTAATAATATTTTTAAGATGGTTTCTTTGTTCATATTGATTGAGTTTAAAGTTTTTTTAAATGTGTAAATTTTAGAAAACAAAATTATTATATTAAGTATTAATAATCAATAGGTGGGGATAATAATATTATTTAGTTTACATAATATATATTATATTGCGTAGTATTTATTATTATATTATTATTTGTTATCACCTTTTTCATCTTCTGATATTAGATTTCTTATACGAATAAGTAACTTTTTATCACCTGAACGAATTTTGGACTCGATTTTTGCAATCATTTCTTTACGAAACATTTGCTTCATCATTTTTTCTTGTTCTTCAAGTTCGTTTAATTCACTAATTGCCATAATTGATAATCCTTGTTTATATTGTTTAAGCTATTTTAGTTTTTTTTCCATTAAATAATATGACATTTTACTTACTGGAAAAACTTTTTCGTCTCGAATACTATACTTTCGTTTTAAATAAAAATTAACAACTTTATCATAAGTACTCAATGCACCTAATCTAATTGAAGTTACATTTTCCTTAATTGCTAATTGTTCTAAAAAATCCATCATTTTTCCTGCAAGACCTTGATTTTGAAATTCAGGGTCAATACCTAATCTATAAATTAATCTAAATCCGTCAGTTTTATCAGACCAATCTGCTTCAGCAAATTTTGGATGTTGGTTTTGATTAATAGAGCCAATACCAATGATTTGACGATTATCATTTAGCATTTTATACATAGATTTAATTTCAATATCACGTAAAAATACTTCTTCATTGGGATAACCTTTATCCCATTGAGTCATATTTTGTTTGAGTAAATCTTGATTTATTTTCTCAGTCAAATACATAACTTCATCTATATCTGATTTATCGGCTAATTCTATTGAATACTTTAAGTTAGTTTTCAATTTTATCACTTTCTTTAAAAATTATTTCTTTTAGTTTCTTCAAATCTGAATATGAAATAACTTTTACATATTCTTCGATATAAGTATTTTGATTTGGCTTTACAATCGCTAACCTTATTTGATTACTTAATGTATAGTTTCCTAAGTAAGTTGCATTTGATAAATTTCTGTCAATGTTTTTATCGAAATAACTACCAAAGTCAGAAACAAATTGAATTTTATTAATGTTGGTTTCCTTCAAATCAATAAATCTAGTATTAAAGTAGTTTCTGTTATTTGTTTTATCCTCATAAATATAATAACCATTTGTATAAAAGATTTCTCTTTCAGAAATTGTATTATGTTCATGAATGAATTTCACTGTATAGAAACCATAACTTTGATTAAATAGTTCATTCATACTAATGTTAAAATTTCTACCCCCAGCATTCACATTACCTTCAAAAATAACTTTTTTTTCTGGTGTTTTTTGACTTTCAACTTGAATTTTTAAATCATTATAATTTTTAGAGAAATTAAAAACTAAATCAGATTTTGTTTGAATTGGATGCGGTAAACAACCAATACCATAATCATTTTGTTTTGTTTGAGAAAAAATTGCTTCTAATTGAAATGCAAGAATATACTCATCTTTATTTATTCCAGTTGGTAAAACAATATCGTGAAGATTATAATATTTTTCTCCATCATCATCCTTTTTGCAAGAAATTGTAAAAACAATAATAAACACAATTGCAATAATTTTTTTCATTATTTATACACTTTATTAAAAACAAAAGAATGACTATTTAAAATAGATATTATTTAAAATTGTTGAAAAGTTAATGGATATCATCTTTTATTTAAACTATAAAACTCAAATTAACTTCTTATTAGTTGGAAAACCTATGTAAACTATTTCAGAATTATTATTAGATACAATCGCCACATGATATGATGAACAATGTTATGATTATTAATTTGAATACTTGGTTCATTAATATAATCTTTTATGTCTAATATTCTTAATAGTTTATTATTTACATAAGTTATTGTAAATTTATATTTATCAATCTCTTTCAAATCTTAGTCTTAATCCTTTTTTGCTTTCATCGAATTTACCGTTTGAATAGGCGTGATGTCCTGAAACTATTGTATCTGTTATGTAGCCCTTTAGTTGCTTGCCTTCGAATGGAGACCAAGCACATTTATAATAGATATTGAATTTATTTACTTCCCAAATTTTATTAATATCCACAATAGCTAAGTCAGCATAAAAGCCCTCACGAATGTGTCCCCTTTTCTCGATTTGGAACATTTCGGCTGGCTTGTGGCACATTTTATCTACTATTTTTTCTAAAGATATTTTGCCTTGATGATAAAAATCAAGCATCATGTTTAAAGTATGTTGTATTAAAGGAACTCCTGAAGGTGCTGTTAAATAAGGGTTTTGCTTTTCTGCCCATGTGTGTGGAGCGTGGTCAGTTGCAATAATATCTAATCGATCATCAAGTAATGCTTCAAAAAGAGCATCTTTGTCAGATTTTAATTTGATTGCTGGATTACATTTAATGAGTGAGCCAAATTCAATATAGTCTTGACTATCAAAATATAAATGATGGACGCATACTTCAGATGTAATTCTTTTATCTTTCAATGGAATAGTGTTTGTGAAATATTTTAACTCATCTGCCGTAGTGATGTGTAAAACGTGCAATCTACCATTACATGATTTAGCGATGTCGATTGCTCTAATTGTGCAGATTTCACACGCTTCCCTATTTCTAATATCTGGGTGAGCAGACATTGGAATATTTTCTCCATATTTTTCAATGAATTGCTTTGTGTTTTTAGTGATAGTTTCTTCATCCTCTGAGTGAATAGCAACGGGGACATCTGAGTTGCAGAAAATCTTTTCAAGAGTCTTAGGATTATCTACAAGCATATTTCCAGTTGAACTACCCATAAATATTTTGATACCACAAACTTCTTTAGTATTTATACTTAAAGCAATATCGGGGTTATCATTGCTTGTCCCCATATAAAATGAGTAATTAGCAAGTGAATCTTGATTTCCAATTTTGTATTTGTTTTCAAGTAATTCTAGGGATAAAGCAGCTGGTTTTGTGTTTGGCATTTCCATATATGAGGTTACACCACCTGCAACAGCAGCTTTTGATTCTGTGTAAATATTGGCTTTGTGGGTAAGACCTGGCTCTCTGAAATGCACTTGGTCATCAATTATACCAGGTATTACATATTTACCGGTGGCATCTATGATTTTTGCACTAGAATCAGATAAATCTTTACCTAATTTAACTATAAACTCGTTCTCAACTAATATATCTATTTCACTGATAGTATTATCAGTTACAACTTTTGCATTTTTAATTAATATTTTAATCATTTGTTTTCCATATAAACTAATACATTCCAAGCAAATTCAACATTTCTTTGTGATAGAGCTGCTTTTATCACTCTGTTAAAATAATTAATATTAACATTTTTATCAATTAATAATTTTATCATTGATTCAAAATCATTTAATCTTTCATAAAACTCAAAACTTACTTTATCAAAGTCTTTTTTCGTAAACTGTTTTATATAAACCTTTGCATTTTCAATACTTGGTATTTCTGTATGGGAAATTAATAAACCAATATCGTTTGCTGTTAAAAAATCAGAATCTCTAACGTAACTTGGCAATTTATCATATCCAATACCAAGATGATTTGGTTTTGGCACTTCAAACATCGCATCGCCATTTGCTCTTGTATACCAATTTCCTCCATTTCTTCCAATTGCGTCAAGTTTAAATGGGTCAATATTACCTTTTACATCAAGGATATCTTCTCTAACATGGATTAGTTTTATTTCGCATATTGCTATATTGGCAGAACCTGCTTTCCCTCCAACTTCAATCATATCATATAATTCACATTCAAAGTGAACAGGTGATTCACTTACTCTTTTAGGTAATACTATTTCAGAATCAATTGGTGTGAATCCAGATTTTTGAAATTCATCTATATCAGAATCATAATCGGCAGAAGATTGATTCATTTGCTCTACCATACTGTGTGTAACTATTTGAATAACGCATTGACGAGTTTCGAGTAAATTTGAATATGTGTCTTTTGTAGTGTTATCTCTTCCCCGTCTTGCAGGAGAAAAAGCTAAAATTGGTGGATTAGCACCAAAAACGTTGAAAAATGAAAATGGTGATAAATTATTTATTCCATTTTTAGATATTGTTGATACAAATGCAATTGGTCGTGGAGTTACAGCACCAGCCAAATATTTAAAACTTTCTTGATTTCCTACTTCACTCGGATTAACTCTGATCATTAAACTCTCTTTTATTTTAATTCTTTTAAATAAATGCAAAATTACAAAATAATAACTATTGATAAATTGAATATGTATTAAATAAAATTTTAATTTTCAACAATCAATTCAGAGCCAATACTTTCTTCGAAATATGAACCTTGATTATTTTGAATTTTTTCAACTTTTTTTAATAAAAAACTTATTTTCCCTTTAAATTTTTTATCGGAAATGAATGTGTTTTCTCTTATCCATTCTTCATTTAATAATTCGTAGTGTTTTAAATTATCATCTTTAAAATATATATTATAGCCAACAGCATTGTCTTGTTTATCCCATTCAAATGTAATTTCATCATTGAGTTTAGTTATTGATTTAAAATTAATTTGAGCAGGATAGTACATTTTTAATGTTGGGTCGCCAATTAAAGTTTGGTGTATTGTTCTGTGAAAAACTGGAGTTCCGTGAGATAAAAGATAAGTATTATTAGCTGAAAAGGTATGGCAGTAGCCAATAGTTTTTCCAACTCCCATTGGGAAGTTATAAAAGAAAGGACGTACCCCCCACCTTGCAGTAAGCGCCATTGGTTCTGAGGCAATTATTGCTCGCATAATGTTATCTTCTACGCTCCACTCTACTGCACGAGAACCAAACACAGTATTAAAAACAGCATTGAAATTTTGGTTTGATATTTCATCGGTGTAAACTATATCAAATATACTATTTGTACCGCCGCTGGCTCCCCCCCAGAAAAATAAATAACTTTCTTTATCCATTATAGTTCTTGATTTCATTTTTTGATAGTTATTTTCTCCAAAGATAGCATTGTAATTTATTATTGCTTCAGTTGAGAATTTTTCTCTGTAAGTATTTCCCCAGCCATCGTCTAAAATTGCATTGTTTTCAGGTGTGATAGTTCCTGTTCTAAAGTTTTTATTTTTTTGGAAGTATCTTTTAATTAATTGTGCTTCTGATTCTTCAAAAGCAGGTAAGTTATACATATCAATTCTACCGATATTGATTTCTACATCATTTGGCAGATATCCTGGGTCGAATTTACCGTCGGCTTTTATATTGTGGTGCCAGGGAAAAGCATCAGGAGGTGGAGTTGTGTCTATGCTTGAGTCTTGCCAGAGTGTTTTTGAGTTAATTGCATAGAACAAATCTGTGGGCCATGCGCCATAGCTTTCGGTTCTATGTCCATCAGGTGTATAATGTCCTGACATTGCAAAGGGTACTCTTCCTATAATAATTATATTTTCTAAGTCAGGATTATCTTTATGATATTCTTGGACTATTGCCATAGTTTGTTGTACTTTTTTTGCATCAAATTCCTCAGCTCTTTGAGTTCTTCTGAGGTCGCATTTTATACCGGATTTTTCGAGAGTATGGATGTAATCATTAAGTTCTTCTTTAATTTCATTTTGTATTTTAAAATCAACCAAGATTAATGTTTTGCCTATTCTTTGAATTCTATTTTGGTTTGAAAAATATCTGTAACCATAACCAAAGTTTTTTGAGTTATCTATAGTATCAGTGAAAACAGTTTTATATTGAATTAAAACTAATTCGTTTTTTTTATTTATAGTAAAAGGAAGTTGGATATCTGATAATTCAAAATCTGATAATTCTGCAAGTTTATTTTGATCAATATCGTTTATTGTTACATCTAAGGATTCAAATAAATCATCTTCTTTTATATTAAGTATAATTCTATAAAAATCATCATTGTAATTGCTGTCAATTTCGAAATTAGGAAATACTACAAATTTTTCATTGGGTATTTCGTTTGATTTTGAACTAAAAACTATTAGAATGTATAAAATTAAATTCAGCATTTTTCTAAATTCCAATTATTTTTGTAATTTTGATTTATATATAACTATTTTTTATTAAATTTATTGTAATAATTGAAAAAAGAAATTATAATTCATAAGTTTGGAGGTACTTCAATTGGGAGTGCCGAGAATATTTCAAATATAATAAAAATTTTAGATAATTGCTCTAATGATAACCAAATTATAGTTTTATCAGCTTTTTTTAATATTACTAATATGTTAGAAAGTCTGGTTGTACAACTTAAAGAAAATAATTTTGAAACTGGATATATTGTTTTGTCTAATATCAAAGAAATACACAAAAATTGGATTAAATCAGTTAATCCAATTGAATATGTAAGAGATAAAATGTTAGCTCAATTAGATGCTTTGATAGAACAGATAAGAACTATAATTCAGGGAGTTAGTATTGTTAAAGAGCTAAGTTTAAATGTTGAAGATAGGATATTATCATTTGGGGAAATTCTTTCTTCATCTTTATTTTTTATTTATATAGAAGGTTTAAAATCTTATGAAGTAAGTTTTATAAGTGCATTTGAAATAATACGTAAAGATAGTTTTGGTATAAATGTAAATGAAGAAGTATTATATAATGAATTTGAGGTAAGTAATATTATTGTTACTCAAGGTTTTGTATGCTTAGAAAATGGAAAAATTTCAAATTTGGGAAGAGGTGGAAGTGATTATTCGGCGTCGATTATTGGTTCGAAAGTTAAAGCAAAATTTATAAATATCTGGACTGATGTAAATGGAGTATTAACTGGATCGCCTTTGATTTTTGAAGAAGTCGAGAGTTTAAACAAGATATCATATAAACAAATTAGAGAGTTATCAAAATATGGAGCTAAAGTTTTACATTTAGATACAATTTTACCAGCAATTGAAGAAAATATTGAGGTAAAGATTTTAAATACCTGGGATATTGATTTTATTGGAACTTCTATAACTTCAAAAATGATGACGCAAAAGTTTTCAATTACAATGCTTGATAACGTACTCAAATATACTATTGACAAAAAGGATGAGAAACAATATTTAAAAAGAATTAGTATTATTCTTTCAAAATTATCTAAAGAAGGAAATGAATTATTAGAAGTAATAAGCAATATTGATAAAACTGAGATTTATTTTAAAAATAAATTTTCAAAAACTAATGATGCTATAATTTGTTTAATTAACCCTAATATATCTATAATATCAAATGAGTTAAGTAATCATGATTTTACTTTTGACTCTGAAAACAGAGTTATGAAAATATTTGTTTCATCGGATAATTCAAAAAATTTACTAAATTTGATTTATAAAAAAACACAAAAGAGTATTAAAGATGACAGTTTCTGATTCAAAAGACTATTTCGATTTAACAGAACATAATTTCATTCAAAAGTTTATGTTTTTGTTTTTGTTTCTACTAGGGATGATTGGTTCTTATTTTTTGATAGTGCCATTACTAGAAGATTTTTTTGGTTCTTATCTTGCAGGAAGTGTTATAAATAATGGAGATAGTGTAAATTATTTATTAGATTCTAAAAGTAACGTTAGAGAAACAAGTTATTATTTTAATTGGGCCATAGATATTTATAAAAACTCACCACAAGAGGGACGTTATTGGTTTAATCCAATTATAGCTTTAATATTTCCTTGCGGATTCATTGGTTTAGTATTTTCGTTTCTTACTTCCGCTTTGCTACCTAAGTCTATAGGGTATATAAGACAAAAGATTGAAAGAGAAATTGCTGGAGAGATTGATAAAATTACACTTAGTGTTTATGGAATTCATACTAGCAATGAAAGAAGAAAAATTGAAGAAATGCTTTTAAATGCTGATTTAAAAGATATTCATGATTATGAAAAGTCATGGAGAATGTCAACCGAAGATATTATTTCGATAAGAAGTGCGCTTATCTGGCAAAACACTAATTTTCCTTTAAATATAGGTAGTTTTTTTAAAGCAATAATCTTTTTTATGAGATTTTATATTACTACTAAGTATTCAAATTTTATATTGGGTCAAGTTTATTTTGGAGCCGCAGTTTTGATTATTATTATTGGCTTAAGAGGGCTTAAATTTATTCCTGCTCAAGAACCTTCTTTGGTGTTTTTTTCGTTAGGTTTAGAATTTTGTTTACTGGTTACTTATGCAATAACTTTGATGTTTGGAAGAGATGAGTATCAATTTAAAGAAGGTGGACAATCTTCTAATCAAGAACAATTTCTTTTAAGTAGAGAATTTTCAACTGGAAAAGAAACTGAAGATTTGTTGAAAATGTTTATAATTGGTCAAGATAAAAATTCGAGTGAAAAGAAAGAATAATTAAAAGGAATAATATTGGTTATGAAAAGTGTTATTTATGCAGGAACTTTTGACCCAATTCATAAGGGACATATTGATGTAATTGAACGAGCGTCGAAGATGTTTGATGAGGTAGTTGTAGTTCTTGCTGTTAATTCAAAGAAAAGTCAGTTGTTTTCCGAAGATGAAAGATTAGAGATGACTCAAGAGTCTTTGAAGTTTCTTAAAAATGTTAAAGTGATTTTTTTTTCAGGATTAATAGCTGATTATGCAATAGAAAATAAATCTATCGCTTTGATTAGAGGTTTAAGAACAGTTACTGACTTTGAATATGAAATGCAGATTGCTTTAATGAATAGAAAAATAAGTGATGTTCCTACTATATTTATGATGCCTAATGAGAAGTACTCATATTTAACTTCAAGTATAATAAGAGAATTAAATAATTATAATCAAGATGTTTCTGAGTTTGTATCTGATTTTGTAAATGAAAAGTTAATAGCGAAAAGAAAAAAATTAATTTAAATAATAATTTCAAATAATATATTTTATTCTCGTCTTTTATGAATATTTATTCATATTGTTCTAATTAAAAATAAAAATGCTAAAAAAAATTTTATTTAGTGATGGTAGTGGTGCAACAATTTTAATTAGAATGATTGTTGGTTTTGTGTTTTTATCTGAAGGTTTACAAAAATTTATTATCCCAAATATAAGAGGAGTGGGCAGGTTTATAAATATTGGTTTTCCTTTTCCTGAATTTATGTCATATTTTGTAGCGACTTTTGAATTAGTTTGTGGAATAATGATACTTTTGGGTTTTCTTGTTAGATTAGCAAGTATTCCTACTTTATTTATTATACTTGTTGCTATTATGGCAACAAAAATTGAAGTTTTTAGTAAAGAAGGAGTTTGGGAAATGCTTCATGGTAGCAGGATTGATTGGGCAATGTTATTATCAAGTATATTTTTGATTATAAAAGGAAGCGGTGATTTTGCTATTGATTATATTATTCAAGTTAATATGGAAGTCAAAACTAAAAATGAAAACGAAGATATAGAAAATAAATTAAAAAAATCACCCGATATTTATTCGGGTGATTATTTTTATTCTTAGAATTAACTTTAAAATTTAATTTTGATCTTTAAAATGAACAACTAATACTGGACATTGAACTTTTCTTATTACTTTTTCTGTTGTTGAACCAAAAAGAAAACGTTCGATTCCACTTGAGCCGTGAGTAGCAATAACAACTAAGTCTATATTATATTTATTAACATATTCCATAATTTGCTCTGAAGGTTTTCCCATAAGAATAGTGTTTTTGCTTTCGACTCCTACAGTTTTTAGTCTTTCACTTACCTTATTAAGATTTTCTTCTCCAATTTTTTCTAAATCACTTTCTAGATTAATTAAACTTTCATGAGCTAATTCAATTCCTGTTGGATAAACAACTGGTTGAATAACATGAAGTAAGTGAACTTTTGCTCCCATTGACTTAGCGATATCTTTAGCGTGTTCGTAAGCTTCTTCAGAACCTTTTGAAAAGTCTGTAGGCAAAAGAATATTTTTGTATAAATACATAACAACTCCTATAATATTTTTTAAAAATTGGTTTTAAATTTTCTTAATATACGGAATATTATTTTAAAAAAAAACATTGGTATTTAAAAAATAATTCTTTATATTTGATTTTGTAAATTTAAATTTTCAAAAAATTTATGAAAGTGAAATAAAATGGAAGGAAGATATGGATTTAATTGTTGAAAAAGAGAAAGATACAAGACTGAGCAGGGTAGATTTCAAGAATTTAGGATTTGGTAAGTACTTTTCTGATAATGTTTATATTTCAGAATTCAAGGATGGAAGTTGGTCTGAAGGTGAGATAATACCCTATGGTAATTTACCTTTCGAACCGGGAATGTGTACTTTGCATTATGGTCAGTCAATATTTGAGGGGTTGAAAGCATATAAGGACTTTAAAAAGGGTGGTGTTAATATTTTTAGACCTGATATGAATGCAAAGAGATTTAATGGGTCTGCAAATAGAATGTGTATTGAGGAGTTTCCAGAGGAACGATTTATTGATGCTGTTTGTCAGATTGTTCAAAAAGAAAAAGCTTTTATACCACAAGAAAAGGGTCAGTCTTTATATATTAGACCAGTTTGTTTTGGAGATGGTAATTTCTTAGGTGTGCATTCATCTCCTACTTTTAAGTTAATTATAATGACTTCTCCTGTAGCATCTTATTACGAGAGTGGTTTGGCACCTGTTAAAATTTTAGTTCCAGATGAATATGCAAGAACGGTTGAGGGTGGATTAGGAATGGCTAAGACATCTGCAAATTATGCTGCTTCCTTATATGCTGGAAGAATTGCTAAACAACAAGGTTTTCAGCAAGTTTTATGGTTAGATGGAAAGCATAATAAGTATATCGATGAAGTTGGAGCTATGAATATATTTTTTGTTATTGATGGTGAGTTGATTACTCCTCCTTTAGACTCAGGAACTATTTTGCCTGGGGTTACTAGAAATACTGTAATACATTTGGCTAAGCAGTTTGGAATTCCTATTAAGGAATATAGAATAAGCATTCATGAAGTTTTTGACTCACACAAAAATGGAAAATTAAGTGAGTGTTTTGGAACTGGAACTGCTGCTACTATCTCTCCTGTCGGGTTATTGCATTATAAAGGAGAATCTATTACTATTAATAATAATGAAATAGGTGAGATTTCAAATAAAATGTTTGAAACTATTTCTGGTACTCAGCATGGTTTGATAGAAGATTCTAATAATTGGAATGTTCATTTAGATATATAATCTTATACTATATATTTTTAAACTGTTTCATTTCTTTATTACTGAAATGAAACAGTTTTTTTGTAACTACAATTAGATTTGAACGTTATTTAAAAAATTGAATTTTTATATAGTTTAAAATACTTAAAATAATTTGAATAAGAAAACTAAAATATATTTAGGGTTATTTATACTTATGTGTATGTTTTTTATTGTTTTAGCAATAAAAAACATACATAATATTTCATCTGTTGTTACTGATGATAATATTTATCAAGATGTACCTTCCAAAATATATTTTGCAGAATCTATCTATGGAAATAAAAGATTAGGGATTGAGAATAATATAGAGGTTATTAAAACTGAAAAAATTCAAAAAGGTTTTTTACTTCTTAAGTTAAATAACAAAAAATTTAGTTCTGTTGATAGATTGTATAGATATTTAGATGAGATTAATAATGAAATGTTAAGTGTTGAGTTATATAAGCCAGGAATTAATGACTCAATTATGGGCAAGAGATATAGTTATTACATTGAAAAAAATAAAATTGATTCAAATACTTTTAATGAATTTAATTCTGCAGTTATTGTAAGTTATGTTTTAAAAGGAGGTACCTCTGATAAAGCTGGTTTGAGAGTTGGAGATATTATAACTAGAGTAAATGGAAATGAGTTTGAAAATGCTTTGCATGCTTTTAATATAACAATTGATAATTCTATTAGTAATAGTGTTTTTTTTAGTATTTTTCGAAATGGTAAGTTTTCAAATTTGAATGTAAAACTAACAACTATAAAATTATCATTTAATTTACTTTTTACATTTATTGTTGGTTTGTTCTTGATATTTATGTCTATTTTTATTTTATTTAATAGGGCTAAATTATTTGAAGCAAGACTTGTATCTATATCATTATTTTTATTAGGTTTGTTTTTAGCCTTTCTCCCCCACTCTTCTTATTATTATGAATCTTATATATTTAATATTAAATTGATTTTTAATGAGATAACGTTGATATATTTTATTGTTGTTTTGTTTCATAGTTTTGCATATTTTCCTTTTGAAAGAAAGTCTATATTATCTAAAAAGATTTGGATTATAGTACCTTATTATATTTCAACATTATATTTGATTAGTTTCTCGATTTTGATATTTGTTAATTTTAATGTAATATTCCTTTTTTATTTACAGGTTATATTTGTATTATTTTTGTTGTTATATTACATAACTTTTTATAGTATAATAACTAATAGAGGTAACAAAAAAAGGATTTACGGAAGAGCAATAAAATGGTCTTATTTAATAAATTTATTTTTGATGGTATATAATTTATTAAGTTCTCAATTAGACTTTTTTGAACTTCCTGAATTTGAGAAGTATTACTTGTTTTTAATTTTAATTCCTTCTTCTTATGTATATACAATAAGTAAATATAACTTGTTTGGGTCTTTACTTAGGTTTAAAAAAAATATACAATACTATTTGATTTCATTTTTTATTAATGTAGGTTTATTATTATCATTGTTTTACATTATTTACTTAATTAGCTTAATAAATATTAATTTACCTAATTTACATTTTACTGGAAACTCTATTGAAGTTTTAGAAAGACCTTTGAGGGTTAATCTTCAATCAACATATATGAAGATAATATTTTTATTACTATCTCTTTTTAGTTATATATTACTACACAAATTGAGAGGTAAAATCTTTAATTATTTGAATGATAAATTTTATATATCGAAGTTTGATTATCAAGAGTTTAGTCAAAAAATTATTGAAGATCTTCAAAATCAAACTAACTTAAATGACTTATCTCAGTTAGTTCTTGACAAATTAAGCGAAAATATTAAATTAACCCACTGTGGCATTGTTATATACGATAGAGATAGAAAAGTAATATTACAATTATATAATAACTTTAATGATAATAGTTTTAAAGAATATGTGTATTCCATAGAAAAAAGATTAAGCAAAAAAACTGAAAAGTTTAAAGAACATATTTCAGTAAAAGAACTTGACTTAGATGTTAAAGAAGTTTTTAAATCTTGTAGTTTTAATATTATCATACCACTTAGAGGTAAAAGAGATTTTATTGGTCTATTGCTTTTGGGTGATAAACTCTCAGAGTCTAATATTAATCAAAGTGATTTGATGTTTAGTAAGGTTATAGCTAAACAATCTTCTATTGCTTTTGATAATTATATGCTTTATTTAGATTTGATAAAAGATGAATCTATAAAAAAAGAGTTAAATATAGCTCGAGATATTCAAACAGAGTCTTTACCTACTGAACTTCCATCTATAAGAGATTTAGATGTTTCGGGTATTTCAATACCTGCATTAGAAGTTGGTGGTGATTATTATGATATTTTTGTAGATAAAAATAATTCTAACATTTTGACTGCAATTATTGGTGATGTTAGTGGCAAAGGGATTTCTGCTGCTATATATATGTCAAAAATACAAGGTGTGATAAAAACATTAAGAGACTTCAATATTGAATTAAAAGAATTTATGATTAAGATAAATGACTTGATTTGTGAGTTTTTAAAGGCGGGTTATTTTATTACTTCTTTTTGTGTAAGATTTAACTTAGAGACTAAAAATGTTCAACTTATAAGAACGGGACATTTACCGATATATTATTTTAATTCTACTAAGAAAAAGGTTGAAAAGTTTACCCCAACTGGTTTGGCTTTGGGATTGAAGTCTGGTGATATGTTTTATAGACAATTAGAGTTAAAAGAAATCAGTTATTTTAAAGATGATATTTTTGTTTTAATAACCGATGGTATAACAGAGGCAAGAAACTCTTCAGGGTTGGAGTACGAGGATGAAAAGTTTATTAAATTAATTGAGAATAATGCTCATTTATCTTCTAAAATGCTGAGAGACAAGATTTTGGAAGATATTAATCTTTTCACTGGAAGAACCACTCAATTTGATGATATAACTATGTTAATTATAAAAGCGTTGTAAAATGAAGATGTTTTTTATTTTATTGGTACTTTCATTGTCTTGTTCTGATAGTAAACAGAAGGAGAAGGAAGTTATTATTCAGGAAAAAAATAAAGCTAAAGTAAACAATATTGTTTCAGATATCGATAGTTTACCGGTATATGATAAATATGATGAAAAAGATGAGTTAAAATTTGAATATGAAATTATTGGTTCTATTCCTCATGACACTAGAGCTTATACTCAGGGATATAAGTATTATAATGGATATTTGTATGAGAGCACTGGACAATATGGTTTTTCATCAATAAGAAAGATAAACCCTATAACTGGAGAGATTTTAAAGAAAGAGTATGTTAATTTAAGATTTTTTTCCGAGGGTATAGAAATTTATGATGGTAAAATTTTTATGCTTACATGGAAAAATAGTATTTGTAAGGTATATGATTTAGAAACTTTTGGTGAGTTGAACGAATTTAGATATACTGGTGAGGGATGGGGATTGTGTTTCGGTAATGGTTATTTTTATATGAGTAATGGTTCAAACATAATACAAATGATCGAGCCAAAGAATTTTAGTGTTGTAGATAAATTTGAATTATTTGATAATGAGGGTTATCCATTGATGGATTTGAATGAGTTGGAGCTAGCAAAAGGATTTATTTTTGCAAATTTATGGATGAGAGATAAAATTGCTGTAATTGACCCAACATCAAAAAGTTTAGTTAAAATTATGGATTTTAGTGACTTAAGAGGTAAACTTAAAAATTATGATAATGCTGAGACAATGAACGGAATTGCGTACAATAAAAATAATGATATTTTTTATATTACTGGTAAAAATTGGGATACAACTTTTTTAGTTAAAATTAAATGAAAACTAAGCACGATAAATTCATTAAAAGAACATTTCAACTTGCATTAAAAGCTAAAGGTTATGTTAGTCCTAATCCTCTTGTAGGTGCTGTTATAGTAGAAGATGGTAAAGTTATATCTGAGTCATATCATATGCATTTTGGTGAGAACCACGCAGAGAGGAATGCTATTTTGCAGTTGCCAGAAAATTATGATTTTTCTAAATCTACTATTTATGTTAATCTAGAACCATGTACTCATTTTGGAAAAACTCCTCCATGTTGTGATTTAATTATAAAAAAGAAATTTAATAAGGTTGTTTTTGCTATGAAGGACCCTAATAGTTTAGTTTCTGGAAGTAGTATTGATAAGTTTTTAAATAGTGATATCAGGGTTGAAAATGGAATATTAGAAAATGAAGCTAGATATCTGAATAGATTTTTTATAAAGCATATTAATTCTAAAGTGCCTTATATCACTTTAAAAGTAGCTCAATCTATAAATGGCAAAATATCTTCTTACTTAAATAACTCAAAGTGGTTAAGTAATGAAAAGTCTTTAAAAAATGTACATAAACTTAGAAGCGAATATGATGCTATTTTGGTTGGTACCAAAACTATTATTAATGATATTCCAAAACTTGATGTAAGACTTATAAATGGTAGAAATCCCAAAAGAATTTTATTAGATAGAGAACTTAAATTAGATTATAGTAATTTGATTGATAAATCTAATTATGCTAATACTTATATAGTTACATCAGAATTGAAAAAAAACATTGATTTTAATATTTCAGAGAATATTATTTACATACCAGAGGTGGATAATAAGCTAGATTTAAAATATTTATTTGCACACCTTGGAAATATTGGGATTAATTCAATTTTTATTGAGTCAGGAAGCGAGCTAAGTTCCTATTTATTGGATAAAGATTTAATAGATGAGATTGTTGTTTACCAAACACCTAAATTTTTGGGAAAGGGAATATCACTTTTTGATAACTGTTTATTAGATTCCCCTAACAAACTTAAACCGTATAATTTACATAAAGTAAAAAGATACGGCGATGATGTTAAGTTAGTTTATACAAAAGAAAGATATTAAAACTTTGTTTTAATTATTTTTCACTAATCTTTTATTTTTTTCAAATATTTTTCTGCTTTTTCTAAATCTTCAGGTGTATCAATTCCAATAAATTCTTTTTTGGTTTCACTACAAAAATATTTGTGATTATTTTGTAACAACCTAAGTTGTTCTAATTTTTCTGAGACTTCTAAATCTGTAGGTTGAATAGATACAAACCTTTCTAAAGATTCAACTTTATAACAATAAACTCCTATATGTTTCCAGTAAGTTTGATTTTCTAACCATTTATTTTTATCAATTCCTCTTTGATAAGGAATTGGGCTTCTTGAAAAATATAAAGCCGTGTTGTCTGTTTCTAAAACTACTTTTACAATGTTTTCATTGAATACTTCATCGATATTGTCTATCTTTTTAATTAATGTACCTACTTGTGAAAGTGAATTTGTAAATCTTTCATGAAGTAAATCTATTGTTTCTGCATCTATTAAAGGTTCATCTGCTTGTATATTGTAAACTAAATCATAAACATAGTCTAATCTTCTAACTGCCCATGCAATTCTATCCGTACCTGATATAAAGTTATTTGGTGTTTTAATGCATTTTATATCGTGTTTTTTACAAACTTCAATTATTTCATCATCTTCGGTTGCTACAATTATCTCTTTTAGGTATTTGGAGGATTGAATATTTTTAACAGTGTGGACTAAAACTGGTAAACCACATAAATCAGCAAGTAATTTTCCAGGAAAACGCTCTGAAGAAAGTCTAGCTGGTACAATTCCAACTGCTTCTAATTCTCTTTTGAAAAAATCCATTAATCATTTCCCTTTATTATTTTAATTACAAATGAGGCACGCATAGATTCAAATACATTAATAATTTCTTTGGTAAGCAAAGGCATAACTATATCATGCTCTCCCCTAATTTGAGTGCTTATTTTATTTGTTTCTATGGAAATATCTTTATTTTCATTTATATTTTTAATGAATTTTTTTATTGGTTCAATGTAGTCTTCTTTCAAAGGATACATAGATATATCAACTGTTATTCTCATTTAATTAGATTGTTTATTTAAAAATACACATAGACGATATTATAAGAGCTTTAGTTTTGTTTTTTTTGGCAAGCTAATTGTAATTGAATATAATAGGGTTGTTTTAACACAAAATCCGCTGAAAATATACTTTCAGTTGGTTAATATTAATAAGTATGGCTGATAATCAACAATTTAAATTACCAGATTCTATTTCACAAAATCCATTGTTTTTAGGATTAAGAAATAAAGTATTACCAAAAATTAGTAAGAATCCTGATTTAGGACTTGCTTTTGGTATGATGCTAATTCTTGCTTTGCTAATTATTCCACTACCTACTTTTTTACTTGATGTTTTTTTGACAGTTAATATTGCTATAGCTGTATTAATTATGATGATTTCGATTTATCTAACAAAACCCCTTGATTTTTCCTCTTTCCCAGCAATTTTACTTATTTCTACTTTATTTAGATTAGGATTGAACGTAGCTTCAACAAGATTAATACTTGGAGAAGCTCAAGCAGGTGATATAATTAACGCTTTTGGTAATTTCGTTGTTGGCGGAAACTTTGTTGTAGGGATTATAATATTCTTAATTTTATTGATTATCAACTTTGTGGTAATTATTAAAGGTTCGACTCGTATTGCCGAAGTTGCTGCAAGATTTACGTTAGACGCATTACCTGGTAAACAAATGAGTATAGATGCTGATTTGAATGCTGGTTATATAGATGAACAGACTGCCAAAAGTCGAAGAGAAGAATTAACTAATGAAACTGACTTTTATGGTTCGATGGATGGTGCTGCTAAGTTTATAAAGGGTGATGCAATTGCCGGTATTATAATTACTGCAATAAATTTACTTGGTGGATTTGTTATTGGTATGATGCAAATGGATATGGATTTTGCAACTGCTATAAGTACTTTTAGTATATTAACTATTGGTGATGGGCTTGTTTCGCAAATACCAGCACTTTTAATTTCAGTATCTGGTGGTTTGGTTGTAACTCGCTCAGGTTCTTCTGAGAAGTTAGATGTCCAAATAACGACTCAATTTGGAAGAGACCCTAAGCCACTTGCTGTGGCTTCTGTAATTTTATTTTTGATGGGATTTTTACCTGGATTCCCACTTATTCCTTTTGTATTCTTTTCGCTAGCTGCAGGTAGTGCTGCTTATTTCAGAATAAAAACTATTAAACAAACGGCAGAAGATAAACTAAGACAAGAACTTATCGAAACGGAACAACAAGATAAATCTAATGAAGAGAAACCGGTTGAGGAACTTTTAAAAATTGACCCTATTGAAATAGAACTTGGTTACAGTTTGATTTCTATGGTTGATGAAACTCAAGGCGGAGATGTGTTTAAACGCATAACTAATGTAAGAAAGCAACTTGCCCAGGAATTAGGTATTATTATACCGCCTGTAAGAGTTAGAGATAACTTACAACTTGAAGCTGAAAAATATGTTATTAAAATTCGTGGTAATGATGTTGCTGAAAATAAGATATTTCCAAATTTACTTTTAGCAATGAATCCGGGTACTGCAGAAGGTAGTATTCAGGGGATTGATGTAACGGAGCCAGTATTTGGACTTCCTGCAACATGGATAAGTCCTAATCAACGTGAAAATGCTGAAATTATGGGCTTTACGGTTGTTGAGCCAGCTACTGTACTTATTACTCATTTAACTGAATTATTAAGAAGAAATGCTGATAAGTTATTAACTCGTCAGGATGTTAAACATTTAATTGATAATTTAAAAGATGATTATCCTGCTTTGATTGATGAAATTAAGCCAGAGAGTCTGCAATTATCTTTAATTCAAAAAGTTTTACAAAATCTACTTATTGAAAATATCCCAATTAGAGATTTACCAGTTATTTTGGAATCACTTTTAGAATATACTAAGGTTACTCAAAATAGCGATGTACTAACTGAATATGTTCGCCATAGTCTGTCAGAGTCTATTAAAAAGATATTTGAAGATCCAAATGGTATTATTCATACTATTGGAATAGACCCTAGTTTAGAGCAAGAATTAACAAAAGCTTTACAAGAAAATCAAACTGGAAATATATCCTCTACTATGGGACTATCTCCAGATAAAATACAAGTAATATATAAATCACTTTCTGATGCTATAGATGATATTACTGTTGCTGGTCATTTACCAACTGTGATTTGTTCGGCTCAGATTCGTCCATATTTCTTTAGAATGATAAAAACTCAATATCCTATGGTTTCGGTTATATCTTACACTGAAATCCCTCAGGATAGTGAAATTGAGATAGTTTCAACTATTAGTTTAAGAAACTCTCAACAATTAGAAGAAATTAATGAAAATCAATTCGCTGGTTTTGAGTTTGATTAATAAGTGAATAATAGTTGAAAAATGTTTTTTAAATGTATAATTTATAATTTGAGTTTATAAAAAGTATTTTATAACTGATAAAATCCAACTTTTTTATATACTTTTCTAAGTGTTTTATTTGCTTCTTTTGCTGCTTTTTCTCTTCCTAAATGTAATATTTCATTTAGTAGATTTTTGTTGTTTCTATATTCATTGAAATTATCTCTTATTGGAGCTATGTATTCTGCTACTTTTTCACCTACTTCTTGCTTAAAATCACCATAACCGCTGTTTTCGAATTGATTTTCAATTTGAATAATTGTTTTACCAGTAGCTATGCTATAAAGGTCAATTAAGTTAGCAATTCCATGTTTTTCTTTGTTGTATTTTACTAAGGCATCAGAGTCTGTAACAGCTCTTTTTATTTTTTTTATTATTTGTTCGTTAGAGTCATTTAAAAATATAGTTGCATTTAGATTATCATCTGATTTTGACATTTTAGTTGTAGGCTCTTGTAAACTCATAATTCTTCCTCCAACTTTTGGTATAAATGGTTCAGGAATATTAAAGGTATCAGAGTAATTATGATTAAATCTTTGAGCTAAATTTCTTGTTAGTTCTAAGTGTTGTTTCTGATCTTCGCCAACTGGAACTAGGTTTGCTTGATATAGCAATATGTCACATGCCATTAAGATTGGATATGAGAACAAACCAACATTAACATTATCTGAATTTTTTAATGATTTATCTTTAAATTGAGTCATTCTTTGACATTCCCCCATTCCAGTGAAGCAACTTAATACCCAAGCAAGTTCCGAATGAGATGAAATATGTGATTGTAAAAAAATTGTACTTTTTTCTGGATTTATTCCGGCAGACAAGAAGAATGCGAGTGTGTCGAGTGAGCGCTGTCTTAAATCTGCTGGTATTTGTTTTGTTGTTATTGCATGTAAATCTGCTATCATAAAAAAACTATCAAAATCAGATTGCATATCTACCCAATTTTTTAAGGCGCCTGTTACATGTCCTATAGTAAGAAATCCAGATGGAGTTATGCCACTTAGTATTCTTTTTTTTTCTTCATTCATATATTTTTGAGTTTTATTATTGTCTAATTTTCAAAAATAAGGAAGTAATTCAAATATACAATGTTTGTTGAATAAATTTAAATTTGATTAGCTTATAATAGGAGGAGTTGTTTTAAATCTAAAATGAATTTTATTGTGAAATATTTGTGAATAAATAAAGTACTTTATTTAAGAAATTATATTTACATTTCTTTTATTACAATAAAGGTAGTATCTATTATAAGTACAGATGGAGGGACTCGAACCCTCACGAAGTTGCCCTCATTGGATTTTGAATCCAACGCGTCTACCAATTCCGCCACATCTGCGAGTAAATAAAAAAAGCAAGGTGAGATACCTTGCCTTTTGTGGGCAATGAGGGATTCGAACCCCCGACCCTCTGCTTGTAAGGCAGATGCTCTGAACCAGCTGAGCTAATTGCCCTTTTCCTTAACCTGTTCTAAAACAGAATTCAAAATTAAGGATTCTTAACTTAATATGCAAGAAAAAAATTTTTTATAGTGAAATTTTTATTTCTGGGTTTGATGAAGTTTCATAATTTTTCTTTCTTAACTTCTTCAATACAATATTGGTTGCGCCAACTATAGCTTGAGATGAAGGTGAATCAAAATTTTTTAAAACCACTGGCATTCCACCATCATTTGCATCCCTCATTTCAATTGTTAGAGGTACTTCTGCTAGTAAATCAACATTATATTCTTCTGACATTGCTCTTCCTCCGCCACTTCCAAATATTTCATATTTTTTTTCTGGCATATCAGGCGGTGTAAAATAACTCATGTTTTCAACAATACCTAAAATATCAACATTCACTTTTTCAAACATTTTTATACTACGTCTCACATCTGCAAGAGCTATTTCTTGTGGAGTAGTTACAACTATTGCACCTGAAAGTGGTATCCTTTGACATAGAGTTAATTGAATATCTCCTGTTCCTGGTGGTAAATCAAAAATTAAAAAATCCAGGTTACCCCACCAAATTTGCTCGTGAAGCATATTAAAATAACCTGCAAGCATTGGACCTCTAACGATTGCAGCATCATCTCTTTCCATAATGTTACCCATCGAAGCAACTTTAATTCCATATTTATCTCTTGGTTTTGCGTAAGTTTTACCATCTTCAGTTCTTACGGCTTCTAATCTTGCTTGACCAATTCCAAACATGGTTGGCTGAGAGGGACCGTAAACATCAGCATCTAATATTCCAACCTTAGCTCCTTTAAGAGAAAGAGCGGCGGCTATGTTTGCTGCAATAGCTGATTTACCTACTCCACCTTTTCCAGAAGCTACAGCAATTATATTTTTAACTCCTGGTAAAACAGGTCTTGTTTCATTATTCTGAGGGATTTCGCTTATAATTATTTCAAATATAGTTTTATCTGATATTTTTCTTAATTCGGATATGCATATATTGTTTACTTCTTGAGCAACCCAATAAATAGGTTGTATCAATTTTAAATATATTTTTACTTTACCATTATCTTCTATCTCTACCCTATCAATTGCACTAAGTTCTTGAAATGATAATCCAATATCTGGATCTTTAATTTTACCTAATACTTCAATAATCTGATTTTTATTCATCTATGTACTTTCTATATGATTATTTAAACATTTTTGAGCTAAAAACGTTTATATAGTATTAAAATTGCAAAATCTTAATAACATTCGGGTATCTAATGAAAATATTCTTTATAATTCTTGTTGTTTCAATTATTGTTTTATTTGGGTTTACTTATTATTACATCAATGAAGTAGTAACACGACAAATTTATCTTAGTAACCCTGTTGAGATTACTATACCTCATAATACATCAGGAGAAAAAGCAGTTAAAATATTTAATGAAAAAGGACTTTTGTTACCTGAATGGATATTCAAATACGTTCTAAAATATTATACTGAACAGGAAAATCAGAAAGTTTACGCTGGTACTTATAAAATTGAAGGTAAGTTAACTAATCTTGAAATACTAAAAACACTTTTTGATATAAAACATCAAGAGTCAGTAAGAGTTACTATTCAAGAAGGATTAAAATTAGAGGAAATAGCTCAACTTTTTGCATACAAAATGAGTAATATTGATTCTTTGAAATTTATGGAATTGACAAAAGATTCTTTGCTATTAGAAGAATTTGAAATTGAAAGTGATAATGTTTTAGGTTATTTATTACCTAACACTTACGATTTTTATTTAAATGACAACGAAGAAAGAATTATTAGAAAATTATTACAAGAAAATAAAATATTATGGACTGAACAAAGATTACAGAAACTTCAGGAATCTAAATTAACAAAGCATGAAGTTTTAACTTTAGCATCAATTGTGGAAGCAGAAACTCCTTTAAAATCTGAGGCAAGTACTGTAGCTGGTTTATATTTAAATAGATTAAAAATAGGAATGTTATTGCAAGCAGACCCGACTGTTCAGTTTGTGTTGGGAAAAAAACAAAGGGTGCTTTATAAACATCTTGAAATAAAACACCCTTATAATACTTATGTTTATGAAGGTTTACCCCCCGGCCCCATAAATAATCCTGGACTTATAGCAATAGATGCAGTATTAAAACCTGAGAAACATGACTATCTTTATATGGTATCAATTGGCGATGGCTCAGGAAAACATTATTTTTCAAGAAACCATAGTGAACATATAAGTTTTGTAAATGATTATAGAAAAACTCGCGATTCTATAAAATCGGCTTCAGAAGAAAGAGAAATTGATACTTTATCAATAAATTAAGAATAGATTAAGAATATACTTCTTTATGGACTACATATATACATTTATCTTGAACGAACTCAATTCCATTTTGTAAAGCTAATTCTTTTGCTTCATCACTCTTTATTCCGAGTTGAAGCCATATAACTTTTATATCACCTTTTGTTTTTTTTCTTTCAATAGCTTGTTTTACAACATCTAAAGCTTGACTTGATGGGCGAAATACTAAGACTATTTCAATGTAATCTGGAACAGAGTTAAGATCTGGATAGACTGTTAATTTCATTATTGACTCGGCAGTTGGATTAATTGGTATAATCTTAAATCCTTGTTTTTTCATATATGATGGAACTGTAAACGATGGTTTTTCAATATGTCGAGACATACCTACAACTGCAATATTGTTATAATTTTCGAAAATATCTTTCATAATTAATCCTCTTTGTTTTTCCATTTAAAAGTTAAAAATATAGTAACGAATGAAAGAAAAAGGTATTGAAAAAGTGCAAAAGAAATGAACTTTTTATTTCCATGCATTGTGAATAAATCTGCAAAATGAAATTCGTTTGATAATGGAGTTAAAAAAGGTACTTTGCTTATGCCTTCAAAGTTATCAAAAGGACTTATCCAAAAAAGTCTATAAGTTAATATCATCGTAAGCATAATATAATAAAATACTCTTGACTTGTAATATTTGGTTTCAATAATTATTTTTATAGTTATAATCAGAAAAATAGGCAATCCCCAAGCGATAAATCTTTCTGTGTCGCTACCTCCTATTAGTGCTAGAATAATTATAATTATTAGAGTAAAATATTGAAGTTCAAATTGATTTTTAAATTCTTTCAATTTATTATAAAAAATAAATGGAATAATTAAAAGAAGTCCATAAACATTGAAAAATGAATGAATAAACTGCCCGATACCTTTTATATATATCCAACGAACTGCAGAAGTAATTGAATTATAATCATTTGTTTTTGTTAAGAATATATTAAATATTTCTGAAAGATTAATTAAAGCATAAATTGAAAATGGAATTATAAATAATATTACTAAATAAATGTTTTTTAAATTTATAAAACTCCATTTATAATTATTGTCTTTATATCTATTATAAATTAATATAATCATTGGAATTAATGCTATTTCTCTAAAAATAACTCCTATTGATGAAATTAATGTAACCCATAAAATATAATTATTAATTTTTTTTGAAATCATGTATAAACATAAATATATAAAAGTTAATGCAATGTAATCAGTTCCCATTGGGTCGAATAAAATATATCTTACTCCGCTTATCCAGTGAAGTTGGTAAAAAATTGCAGTTAAAATTGCTATTTTATTCTCTAGATATAATGATGCTAATAAATATATAAGAATTGAAAGAATTACAGAAAATACCAAATTTATAGCTTTAAATCCAAAGATATAATCTTCAAAGATTATTGAAACAAGAAACGGCGTTCCTAATCTATAAATAAATGGTGCATAGGAAGTTATTTTTTCATTTTTAGCAAATTGCTCAGTTATTTGATAATAATAAACTCCATCATATCCCTTACCTTCATTTACTTTTAACGATTTTTGAAATAATCCGTAAGTAAATAATATAGCAAAAGTTGATAATAATACTATAATAATTGACTTAAACATAATTTAGAATTTAAAGGCAGGATTATTATTTTTTGCTCTTGATTCGTCAGCAATTCTTAATTTGTAAGCAATCATCTTTTCTTTAAGTCCATTATCTGCAAGTCCTAATATTTGAACTGCAAGAAGTCCAGCGTTTTTACCAGCGCCAATTGCTACTGTAGCTACTGGAACACCTGGAGGCATCTGTACAATTGAATATAAAGAGTCTAAGCCATTCATTGTAGATGATTTGATGGGAACTCCAATAACGGGTAAATGAGTTGCTGATGCAATCATTCCAGGAAGATGCGCAGCGCCACCAGCTCCAGCAATTATTAAATCTAATCCCCTATCACTTGCAGATTTACCATATTCAATCATATCAAAAGGGGTGCGGTGAGCTGAAACTACTTTAATTTCATATTTAACTTCAAATTCATCTAAAACATCTGCAACTTGTTGCATTGTTGCAAGGTCTGAATCCGACCCCATGATTATTCCTACTTTTATGCTCATATATTTCTTGATTTTATTTGCTTACTTTTATTGCTTGATTAATTTTTTAGTAATATTATGACTTGGAGTTACTATATTTATAAAATAGACTCCAGTTTGTAAATCAGATACAATAAATCTTGAATTATAATTACCTGGTTGCACTTCATTATCAAAAAGTACTTTAACTAATTCACCTTGCTGATTGTAAATATTAATCTTAGTGGCACCTTCTTCAATTAATTCAAAGTTTAAATTAAAATAATCATTTACAGGATTTGGACTTGGTTCGCTAACAAAAAACCAAAAACTTGACATAAATAACCTTTTAATCTCCCCTGCTTCGCAAATATTAGTGATATCGATTTCACCATTTTGAGAAGTAAATGTCATTAAACCATCAACTGGGGTAACTGAAATAATACTTATTTTAGGTGAGGAAGAATTACCTAACACTATTTCCGCATCAAATAAATTAACAGTTTGCTCATCTACTTTATCAATAGCAATAGTTTTTCTAAATGATTTAAATTCTGATACTTGACCTATAATTTCTTCATCATTTACAATAATCGAAGAATTGTTAACCTCGAAATCGACTACAAGACTATCAATTTCTGCAAGTTCTAAATCTCTTATATTAGTTAATTTTATGGGAATTGTAATTTTATCATTTAGTTCTACTTGCTGACTTTCAACGCTTATATCAACTATCGCTCTATATCTTCCTACTCCAGAAAGCGGTATTGTGTCTATCTTTTCACCACACAAACTATATGAAATTATATACATAGTATCTCTTGCCAACCCACCAGTAGGAGTAAAACCAATTTCTATTTGCCTTGATTGTTCTCTTGGAACTGAAATTATAAAATCATTTGGGTCAGTTAATAAAGTAAATTGGGTGTTTTCTTTAAATTCTACATAATAAATATCAAATGATGTTGTTCCTGTGTTCTCTATGCTATAGGTTCTGCTTGACAAAAGTCCATTTTCAGAAGCGCCAAAATCCACAAATTGCTCTTTGTCTGAATTCCTTTTTGTATATCTTGATAATATTGTAAACGTTCTGCTTTGATTACAATTTGTAAAATTAACTATTGCGGTATCAGAAAAGAAACCAAATTCATCAGGAGTGTAAGTTAATTCTAAATCGAGAGTATCTCCTAATTCAATTATTGGGAAAGTTGATGATGTAGTAAATACTGACCTCATTTCAATACTTGAAATCTCTAATCCATCATCAATATTATTATTTACTATTTTGAGAGTCCTTTGGGTGAAATTATTATCCATACAATCCACAAGTTCCAAAAATCTTAAAGTATCTTCTACTTCAATTTCTACATACTTCCTTCCTGATAAATATAGTATTAGCGGTTGAACTCCAAAATTATTTTTCAAATATAAAGTATCATAAAATTCACCTTCTTCATTTGGTTCAAATTTAATTCCAAGTGAGTAAACTTCTTGGTCTTGAAGGAATATCTCTCCCCCATTTAAAATACTAAACTCCTTGTTTTGATAGAGTTCTGTATCTGCAATAATAAAATCAGAAGGTCCTACATTTAATAAATTAACAATAATTACAGAATCTGACTTACATTTTATATTATCAAAATCAATATTTACATCTACCACTTCAATTTGCTCAGGTCTTGCTGAATATAAAATTAATATTTCTTGGTCTGTTATCACTCTATCGTATATTCTAACTTCATCAATATCACCATCATAGTAAGAACCAATATCTGAAGAGCCATCACTAAATCTTGCAACCGAGAAATCTAATGGATTTACAAATGGGTCGGCAGTTATAGTTGCCTGCCTTACCAAATTACCATTCACATACAATTTAACAGTTCTGTTTTCATAATCTCTAATTCCTACAATATGATACCATTCATCTTCTTGGTAGCCATCAGTCGGTTTCCAAGTCAATATGGCATTATTTGCTGCGGCTGAAGCACCCGCACCTCCTGGTCCATCAACTACGAAGGAAATTTCATTTCTTGATGTTGACAAACTGCCAAAGCCAATATAAATATCTTCTGCATCTGCCGGACTTGCCGCTGAAATAAAAGTTCTACTCCTGCCTGGTTGATTACTTTGAGGTATATTGCTCGACCTAATCCACAATGACCAAGTAAAGCCCTTTGATGAAATTAATTTATTTGATTCACTCTTTGGAATTTCAACATAGTCATCAGTCCCATTAAACCTAAGTGCTTCAAATAACTTGCCTTCAATACATTCAGGAGAAGATTGAATTACCCCATGGATATTATTTCCAGAAGAGTCTAAACTATTGCAATTCATAGGATAATAGGCAACTAAATCTCTATAAATATCCTGTGAATTTAATGTAATTGCAAAGAAAAAAATTATTATATACTTCATAGTTTAGTTATAGGTTCAAAAAATAAAATTATAAATGAAATTTTTTAAAAACTAAATTAAATAAAAATATTGAAATATTTAAGAAAATAGATGATTATTGTAAAAAAAAAATGAATTACCTGATATTATTTATTACAAAAGTGTAATGAACTTCTTTGAAATTTACTTGAATTACAAATACATTTTGTTCAGGAAGTCGAATATCAATTTGATTATTTCCAAAGGTAATTAAATTATCATCATATTTTCTTCCATTGTAATCCATAAATTTTGTTTCTATTACTTCTTCATCTATATCTTTCATTATAGATATTTCATCTGCTTGTATGTAATATTTCTCTGTTACATTTTTATATGTATTCCAAGTTATTCCACCATCGCTTGAATAAAGAACGGTTCCATCTCTCTTTATTAACTTAATGTTATAAACATTAGCACTTAAATTTAGTACTAACAACAATAATATAATAATCTTCCACATTTTAAAGCTCTTTATATTTTATTAATTACTTTTTACAAATTTTAAAACTTTTTCCCTTGTTTTTAAATAATAATGCCCAATTGTTAAGTTAGAAACGTTAATTTGCCCTAAATAATTTCCTTCTTTTAATCTATTCCCTAATATATCAACAATTTCATATCTTGAATTTATTTCTAAACCAGAAATTATTATGAAATCACTTGAAGGATTTGGGAAAATATTAACTTCTAAGTCCTCTTGAGTGTTCACTGATAAAGTAGTATTAAATTTTGCAAGATAATACGAGTTTTCGGTTCTTAATGGACCTGCTACTATATATTCTTCATTATTTAAAACTTTTACTTTTGTAGCAAAATTTGATTTATCAGTTTCTTTATCAAAAAAAGTAAAACTTTCGATTACTTCAAAATTTGAATTTAGTTTTTGAACAAGCGATACCTGAAAAGGATTTGAAGGAATTTTATCATGTGCTCCCACAACAATATACCCATCATCAAATGCTTGTATATCATAAATATAATCGGGATAGTTTAATCCCAAATTTGTACCAGTATATCTAATGTTCTCTTCACCAAATTCATAAAGATACCAAGAAGGTCTATTTGCAAATCGAGGACTTGTTGGTATTGATTCACCAAAAAGCATTATATTTTTGTTATTTACATCAAAAAAATAAATTTCAATTTGTGATGTTTTTTCTTTGTATTTTTTCTTCTCAATTAAATTTAAATCTTCATCATATATATATATAGAAATCTTTTTGATTTTTTATACTTGTTAATTCTGTTAAAAATAAATAAATTTTATCATTTATTTTATTAATTCCAGTTACATATATTTCACCTTCATATCCATAAAAACTATTAGAAACTGAGTCATCAATTACAGTAAATGTTTCTATATAATTTCCTTGTATATCATACTTTCTTATAGCAATTTGAATTCCCTTAAATGCAACATAAATATTCTCTTCATCTTTTGTAAAATCCAAATTTTCTTTACTACCAGCGTAAGTTGATGGTAATGGTCCTTCGCTTATAATTTCGTAATTTCTGTAAACTTCCTTATTCTCAAAAAATTTTAATATAATCAAATTATGATGTGATTTTAATATACTCTGACCTCCATCAATAAAATGTGCATAAAGATACAAAGTATCATTTTTTACTTTAAAACTATTTGGTAGAAATTGTTGAATGCTATCGTTAATCTCTAAATTTTCTATATCAATTTCATCTAATACTTGAAAATCATAGTTTAATCTTTGAATTTTAAGACACTTTCCCCAATAAGGGTGTTTATCAAAAGTTTTATACTCACTAATTAAAACAAAAATCTCTGTTTCAGAAAAAGCAATATCTTCAAAATGATTCATTTGTGGTAATTGGATTAATTTATTAGTTTCAATTTTATCGTAAGTATATAATATACTTGAAGAAATTATTGTTACTAATAATATTTTAAATATAGTTAGCATTTTTTTTCCTTTTAATTTTAAAAGTATCAATCATTTATATTCAAATTTTAAAGAAATTTTCTTTAAAATTCAAAATCAATAATGACAAAACTACAAAATTAACTTTTAATAAAAAAATTAATATCAAAAAAAATCATTTTTTTTTCGTTTTGCATCTCATTGTTATATATAAAGTTACTGATTTAATATTTTATTTTAATGTTATTATAATAAAATTTTGAGTATATAATTGAGAAAATCATTTGTATAATATTTAAGAATTCTTAACAAATTAAACAAAAAATATAACAAGATATAAATTTTATTATTTTTTAATTTTCAGAAATTATATATAATAATATTTCATATTTACATTATTATCAAGGGGTTTAAAACCCCTTGATGTGTTTTTATAACATTTTGACTTAATTAAGCACTTTATTCATTTATCTTGATTTTTTTTCTGATTTTTATTCAAAATAGAAAATTAATTTTATTTTCAACTATTCTTTATTACATCTCTTGCAATAACAATATGTTGTATCTCTGATGTTCCTTCATATATTTCAGTAACTTTAGCATCACGCATCATTCTTTCTACTTGATATTCTCTTACATATCCATAACCACCATGAATTTGAACCGCTTCACGAGTAACTTCATTTGCAATAGTAGAAGCAAATAATTTTGCCTCAGATGATTCTCTGTTGCAATCTAAATTATTATCTTGCAACCAAACGGCTTTGTGAGTAAGTGCTCTTGCCGCAGAAATCTTCATAGACATTTGTGCAAGTTTTATTTGAATTGCTTGATGTTCGCAAATAGGTACCCCCATAGTTTTTCTTTCTTTTGAGTATTTAACTGCTAAATCGAAAGCACCTTGAGCTATTCCAACTGCTTGAGCAGCAATACCAATCCTACCACCAGTTAATCCTTTCATTGCAATATAGAAACCCTCACCTATTTCACCAATTACATCTTCTTCCCCAACTTCAACATTAGAAAGACCAATAGAGCAAGTATCACTTGCTCTTAATCCCATTTTATCTTCTTTAATACCAACCGAAAAACCCTCTGCATTTTTTGGAACAGCAAAACAAGCTATTCCTCTATGCTTTAATTCAGGATTAGTTTGAGCAAAAACTATATATACATCAGCATGGGGAGCAGAAGTAATCCAATTTTTAGTTCCATTTAGAATCCACTTATTTCCTTTTTTTTCGGCTGATGTATGTTGCTGACGAGCATCAGAACCAGCTTCTGGTTCTGATAAACAATAACAACCTATATATTCAGCAGTAGTTAATTTTGATAAATATTTATCTTTTAAGTAAACAGAAGCAAAGTTTTCAAAAATCCAATTTACAAGGGAGTTCTGAACTGACATAACAACAGCTGTAGTTGCATCAACTCTTGCTATCTCTTCCATTGCAATCACAAAAGAAAGCTTATCTAGTTCGGCTCCGTTCCATTTTGAAGAGTTTGTCATACCCATGAATCCTAGCTCTCCAAGTTGTTTTAAAATGTCTAAAGGATATGCGGCATTAATATCTCTTTCAATCACACCTGGAGCAATAACATCATTTGCAAATTGTCTAGCTACTCTTTGGATTTCTAATTGCGTTTCATCTAAGTTTAAAGAATACATTTTTTCCCATTTTTTATTAAAAATAATAACAAAATTTCAAAAATTTCGTTTTTACAAGAGTAGAAACGAATAAGTAGAAAAAAAATTAAAGGAATATTATGAAAATAATTACTTTGTTAATATTTTTTTGGGGAATAATAGCATTTTCTCAACCAAGAATTGAAGTATTAGGTGGTAATGAATATGATTGGGGTCAAGTAAAAATATATGAATCTCCTTTAAAAACCTTAGTAAAAATTAAAAATATTGGAAATCAGCCACTTCGAATATTCGAAGTTAAGCCACAGTGTGGTTGCACTACTGCGCCACTTGATAAAAATATCTTAGAACCAGGTGAAATTGCAACTATAGATATTAAATTAGATTTGAAAGGGAATTTAGGTCCTGTAAAAAAAGATATAAACATAATGACTAATGACCCAGTAAATAAAAACATTAAATTAGTTTTGAAAGCTGATGCTGTAACAACTTTAGATAAAAACCCTAAGTTTTTTGCATTTAATACAGTTAAACCAGGTGTTAAATCTGAAGCAAAAGTTACTTTAATTAATTATTCAGACCACGATATAATAATTAAAAAAATAATAAAAAGTCATAATGAAATGAAATTATCAATTAATGTTGAAGATGTAATAAAAGCAAAATCAAGCAAAGAAGTTACCGCTTACTACACTCCAACAGATGTTGGTACTCACAGTTTATCAGTAACATTTATGACTAATGACATAGATGTTCCTAGACTCAATATTTCAGCATGGTGCAGAGCTGAAGAATAAATAATAAAGGATAAAGTTTAATGGTATTCAAAACAAGAAAATTAGTATCACCACCAGATTTAAACCCTGCAGAAACACTTTTTGGTGGTCAGATGTTAAAATGGATAGATGAAGAAACAGCAATTTATGCAATGTGCCAATTAGGTAGCAATTTCGTTGTAACTAAGTATATGTCTGAAATTAACTTCAGAAATCCTGCATTCCAAGGAGATATAATCGAAATAGGTGCAGAAGTTATAGGAGTAGGTAATACCTCAATTACATTAAGGTGTGAAGTTAGAGTAAAAGATACCAAGGTTGTAATTATAACAATTGAAAAAATAGTTTTAGTCCATGTTGACCAAAATGGAAGACCAAAACCCCACAACAAAACAATAGAAGAATTTCAGTAAAAAATATGTATTTAAAAAGCCAACCATCTGTGTTGGCTTAATTTTTAATTAAATTTCAATATATTTGTACTATTTTAATAATCTATATTTTTAAAATAATTAATTATAAATTTTGTTAATATATGTATTGATAAAAAATATCGAACTATATGACAATATCTTCATATAGTTCTACGTCTATATTCTAAAAGCAAGTAATTATGATAATTTTGACATATTTTTTGGCAATTTTAATAGGTTTATCTCTCGGATTAATCGGAGGTGGTGGCTCCATCCTCACTGTTCCTATTTTAGTGTATATTGCAGATATATCGCCTGTACTTGCTACATCTTACTCATTATTAATAGTTGGTGTTGCAGCCGCAATTGCGGCATTTCAAAAGTCAAAAGATGGGTTAGTTGTTTATGATAAAGCAATGTATTTTGGGATTCCTTCTATAGTTTCAATTTATCTTACAAGAACATATATATTGCAAAATCTCCCTGAGAATATTTTTGTTTTAAATGATTTTGTTGTAACTAAAGATTTATTTATTATGTTTTTATTTTCCCTTATTATGTTCTTAGCTTCCTTTTCTATGATTAAAGGAAAAAAGGATGAAGAAATAATTAACAAGGATATTCAAAAATTTAAGATTATTTTTTTAGGATTTATAGTTGGAATTTTAGCTGGTTTAGTGGGAGCAGGAGGTGGTTTTTTAATTGTACCTGCACTTGTTAGTTTCACAGGTTTAAAAACAAAGCAAGCTATAGGAACTTCGCTATTTATTATTGCAATAAACTCACTTTTCGGATTTTTAGGAGATTTTATAGCAGGAATTAGATTAGATTATCAGTTTCTAGTTATATTTATTTCTATATCAAGTATTGGTATTTTAATTGGAAATAAACTCAATAGCTATGTTTCTGGTAATCATTTAAAAAAATCTTTTGGATACTTTATTTTGCTAATGTCAATTTTAATAATTTTAAAAGAAACAAATTTATTTTAAACATATTTTAGGGATTTATAAAAAATGGTAAAACATATTTCTAACAGAGAATTCAAAGAAATTCAATCAAATGATAACACATCAATAATTGATGTAAGGACTTATGGTGAATGTTGTGAAGGAATTATACCTGGAGCGCATAATATTGATATTATGAATCCAGAATTTTTGAAAGAAGTTAGTAAACTACCCAAAGACAATACATATCTTGTTTATTGTAGAAGTGGTAATCGCTCTTCTATGGCTTGTTCGGTAATGTTAAGAAATGGATTTAAAACAGTCTATAATTTAGGCAACGGTATTATGGGATGGGATGGTGATTTAACAGAATTTAGTAATTAATTTAAGGAAAATAAAGATGATAGTAGAACAATTATACACAAACTGTCTTGCTCAAGGAGCATATTATATAGAATCAAATGGAGAAGCAGCAGTAATAGACCCTTTGAGAGAAACAGATCAATATGTGGAACTTGCAAAAAGCAGAAATGCAAAAATCAAATATATTTTTGAAACGCATTTCCATGCAGATTTTGTTTCAGGACACTTAGATTTAGCAAAAAAAACTGGTGCACAGATTATTTTTGGTCCAAATGCTCAACCTAATTACGATTTTTATTCTGCAAAAGATGAAGAGATTTTAAATTTAGGTGATGTAAAAATTAAAGTATTACATACGCCAGGACATACTTTAGAATCTACCTCATATTTATTAATTGATAAAGATGGTAAAGAACAAAGTGTTTTTACTGGTGACACATTGTTTATTGGAGATGTTGGTAGGCCCGACTTAGCACAAAAAGGCACTTTAACCATTGAAGATTTGGCTTCATATCTTTATGATTCTTTAAGAAAAAAGATTATGACTTTGCCTGATGATGTTGTGGTTTATCCAGGCCATGGAGCTGGTTCAGCTTGTGGTAAAAAAATGAGCGATGAAACTCAATCAACAATCGGTTTGCAAAAATTATCAAATTATGCATTGCAAGATATTTCAAGAGAACAGTTTATTGAAGAAGTAACTGAGGGCTTGACTCCACCTCCAGGGTATTTTCCTGATAATGTAAGAATGAATAAGATGGGCTATAAAGACTTTGAGGAAATAAAACTTAGTGGCTTTAAAGAATTATCTTTCAATGAAATAAAAAAAGAACTTAAAACAGAAGATACAATTGTCTTAGACGTTAGAAGCCCAGAAGAATATGCTAAAAAACATATCGAGAACTCACTACATATAGGTTTAGATGGGAATTTTGCTCCTTGGGTAGGAACTTTGATCACTAATATTCACTCAAGGATAATTATTTTATCAAATCCTGAAAGACTTGAAGAGTCAATTACTCGATTAGCAAGGGTTGGGTATGATAATATTATCGGCTTTGTAAAAGGAGGAATAAATGAATGGGAAAGACAAGGTGGGACAACTGAATCTCAAAAGCAAATCTCAGCTGAAGAGTTTGCAAAAGTTTATTCTGAGAATGTGAACTTAGTTGATGTAAGAAAAGAAAGTGAATTTAAAATTGGTAATATCCGTAAAGCTATAAATGTACCTTTAGATTTTATTCATAAAGAATATCACAAAGTTAATGATAGTGAAACTTTATACATTCATTGCTTGGGTGGTTACAGAGGTACAATTGCTTCCTCTATTCTTAAAAGATATGGAATTAAAAATACAGTTGTGATTTATGATGATTTTCAAAACATTTATGATTCTGTAAATAATAAAGAATTAGTGGCTTAAACAAAAATTACTTATTTTTAAGGTATTTAGTAAAATAGAAAAGGAGGCGATTGCCTCCTTTTTTTTATGAATGTTTTCTTCTATTAGGGTCTAACTCAAATTTTCTCATTCTAATATTTTCAGGAGTTATCTCAACTAATTCATCTTCTGCAATGTATTCGATACAAGCATCTAATGATAATAATTTTGGTGGTCTTAAAGGTACAGTATTGTCTGCTGATGCCGCTCTCATATTTGTTAATTGTTTTTCACGAACAATATTTATATTCAAATCACCTTGCTTGTTTCTTTCACCAACTATCATTCCCATGTAAACTTTGGTTCCTGGAGGGTGGAAAAGTTCACCTCTATCTACCATTCCAGTTGCAGCATAAGGAGTTATCTTTCCAGCTCTGTCGGAAACTATTGCTCCTTGAGTTCTTTGTGGTATAGGTCCTGCCCATGACTGCCATCCCTCAAATAATGTATTCAGTATTCCGGCACCTTTTGTGTCTGTCATAAACTGACTTCTATAACCAATCAATCCACGAGAAGGTATTAAAAACTCCATGTCCGTTCTACCGTGTCCATGGGTCATCATATTAATTAATTGACCTTTTCTGATTTGTAATTTTTCTGTAACGATTCCTGTATTTTCATCTGGAACATCAATAAAAACTCTTTCAACTGGTTCTTTTGTTACACCATCTTCTTCTTTTGTTATTACTCGTGGTTTTGAAACCATTAGCTCGTAACCTTCTCTACGCATTGTTTCAATTAGTACTCCTAATTGTAACTCTCCCCTTCCTGCTACATCGAATGCATCTGGACGTTCAGTTTCTCTAACTCTGAGTGATACGTTTATTCTTGTCTCTTTGTCAAGTCTTGCTTTTATGTGTCTTGATGTTAGGAATTTACCTTCAGTACCAGCAAATGGAGAACTATTTACGTAAAATATCATTGAAACAGTTGGTTCATCTACTGTTATTCTCTCTAATGGTTGAGGGTTATCATTGTCTGTTAGGGTATCACCAATTTTAATATCGTCTATCCCTGCAATTGCTACAATATCGCCTGCTTCTACTGATTGGACTTGCTGTCTGCCAAGACCTGAGAATGAATATATTGCAGATAGTTTTATGTTTCTTGATGTTTCGTGTTCTCTTGCTAGTGCATATTGTTTGTTTAATTCAATTTTACCATTGATTACTCTTCCGATTGATATTTGACCTACATAGTGGTCGTAATCTAGTGATGCTGAAAGGAATTGTAATTCTTTATTATTATCACCAATTGGACCAGGAATATAGTTAATAATTGTATCAAATAGTGGTTTTAAAGTTTCACTTTTATCTTCTAATGATAGTTTTGCTATTCCATCTTTACCAATTGTGTATAAAATTGGAAATTCGATTTGTTTTTCATCTGCGTCTAAATCTATAAATAGGTCATAAACTTCGTTGATTACTGCATCTATACGAGCATCGCTTCTATCTATTTTGTTAATAACTAGAATGATAGGTAATTTTTTTGCAAGTGCTTTTTTAACTACAAATCTTGTTTGAGGAAGTGGTCCCTCTGAAGCATCTACTAATAGGATTGCACCATCTACAATGGATAATGAACGCTCAACTTCTCCTCCAAAGTCTGCGTGACCTGGTGTATCCATTATATTGATTTTTATACCTTCGTAAATAACAGCTGTGTTTTTAGCAGAGATTGTTATTCCTCTTTCTTTTTCTAAATCCATAGAGTCCATAACTCTTTCAACTACTTGCTGATTTTCTCTGTAGGTACCAGATTGTTGCAGCATTGCGTCAACTAAGGTTGTTTTCCCATGGTCAACGTGAGCAATAATTGCTATATTTCTAAAATTGTCTTTTCTCATCATCATAAAATTACTAAAAAAAATTTTACAAATTTACGGAATATATATTTAGTTTTAGTTAATTTCTTCAAAAAAGAATGATTTTGTTATAATTTAACATTTGTTTGGTTTTAGTTTTTTCTTTTTTGTGGTGTTTATATTTTATTTTAAAAAAACTAATTTATTGGTGTTAATTACTCTGTTTTTGCAATTTTTAGTGTTTTATATTTTTTATATTTTATTAACTGCTTTTATTACATACTATTATAAAATATGATTAATATTGTGTGCAAGAATTTAGTTAAGAATCATGGTTTTACATTCCCCAGATGGTCTTTGATATCGTAACGCTTCTTGCCAAGTTACTGAACTAAAGATATACCATTCTATGTCGTTATTGATTATTTATTTTTTTTTCCACAAAACTAACTAACAAATCTAAGTATTTTTTCTGAATTTTTATGAAATTTAAAATAAAATTATTTTTTATTCGATTTTACAATCTATGATTACCCAAGTTTCAAATAGTTTTAATTTCAATTTTGAAAGAACAACCCCTGCTAAGAATAAAATCGGTGGCGATAATAGTAAAAAAGCTAATAATGAATTGTCTGATGAGGAACAAAAACAGGTTGAAGAGCTTCAAAAGCGAGATAGAGAGGTAAAACAACACGAGCAATCTCACCTAAGTGCTGGCGCCGGTATTGTTGTTTCTGGTCCGACTTATCAATATCAGCGTGGACCGGATGGGAACCAGTATGCTATTGGAGGTGAGGTTCAGATTGATACTTCACCAGTGCCTGATGACCCAGAGGCAACTATTAGAAAGATGCAGCAAGTTCAGGCTGCAGCATTAGCACCAGCAGAGCCTTCTTCTCAGGATAGAAGTGTTGCTTCAAATGCAGCTAAAATACAAGCCAAAGCGAGAGTTGAACTTACTCAAAAACAAATGGATGAACGCAAATCTATTATCAATGGTGGTAGTAGTGAAAATAGGAGCAGTGATATTTTTTCTGCTTATATGGAGAAAGAACAAAAAAGTTTTTTTGATATGCTTTTTTGAGTTATTCCTGATTTTTTAACAGCAGGGTTGTATCCCTGATTACTGATGCTGAGCCAAATACTCCTCTTGCATTTTTTCCTTCAACGCTTGATAATATATCGTTATATTCTGTTTGGAAGTATTGTCCTAACCATCTAAACCAATTAAAATCTGGATTGTATATTGATACTTCTTGTAGTCCGTACCACTTGAATGTAGTCCAAATAATTGAGCCCTCATTTAACGGAACTAATCCGTGATTGGTTGTGTTTCTGAAGAAAAAGTCTTGGTCTTGCCACAGAGAGATTCGTCTATTTTTTTCTGCTGTTGGTGGGTTTAAGTATATCCCATAGTTTAGAGTATCTATACATCTTATTGTAATATGATAAAAATTAAATCCACCTGGGTTTTCCCATTTAACTTTAACTTGTTCGCTTAAACCAATAGAATCAATGGGATATTGAATTACATTTGGACCTTTATCTATCCAGTTGAATGTTTTTGGAGTTACTGAAGTTCCCTTAATTGTGTCAGCTTTATAAATAACGTTTATTTCATATTCTGTGTTTTCTTTGACTAAATATGATTGGTTAACTGCTTTGTATCCTTCTCTGATATTATTACTTAGTTCTAGTTTGATTGTGTCTCCGTCTGCAGAACTCAAGAAAATCTCTGCATCTTGTATCATTGCTTTTTCTAAAGAGAAGGTATCTAAAATAGAAATAGTTCGCATGAACCTTATATTGTTTATTGGCTCATTAACTATTATAAATGCTTCTAAGATGTATTCTTCCTCGAAATCCATTTCGTTATTATCTACACATGAAATAAAGAGCAAAAGGATTAAGATATTAAAATATTTTTTCATTAAAATTGTAACTCCCATGAAATTGATGGAATAATTGGTAAAAGACGGACATCTTGAATTGTTGTAACATCTTCTACTGTTCTGTATTGTCTAAACCAAAAATCTCGTCTGTTGTAAACATTATATATATCGAAAATTAAACTTGAAGGTAATTTGAAAATTTCAAAAGACCATTTTGCGTTTATATTTAAAAAATGACTATCTGGTAATCTAAGGTTAAATCTTGGTGCTGGAACTGTTTTTCCTCTTCCAACTTCATCACCAGGTAGAAATGCCTGACCTCTTGCTGTTTGCTGGGTAAAGGGTTGTCCGGTTTGATAAGTGAAGTTTGTGCCTACATTCCAGTTTTCATTTATAGTATATTGCAAAACTATTTTGAAATCATGCCTTCTATCATATCTTGGATTAAACCAATTTCCTGTGTTTACACTATCGAATTGCGCATTTATTACGCCTAATCCATAACCAATCCAGCCGCCTAATTTGCCGTATTTTTTTTGTAAAAATATTTCAAAGCCGTATGCTTCTCCAATTCCTTCATATAGAGCATCGCTTCCAGTTTTAATTTGAGTAGCAAATCTGTTGAGTTCATTTATGTTTTCAAGAGTTTTATAATAAATATCAAAGTTTAAATCGTAACCTTCAAAAGGTTTTGTTTCTACAGAGAATATATAATGATTTGATTTTGCCACGTTTAATGTTGTATCAGTTCCAAGCCAAGTATCAAAAACTGCTAAGTCGGGTTGGGTTGCTAATTTTAGGTTTTGGTGATAAATTCCCCAAGCAAATTTTAATTTTATGTTTTCTTGAACTTGCCAAAGCGCTGCAAGTCGGGGGTCTAAATTAAATTGATTTATAAATCTCCAATGAGATAGTCTAAGTCCACCTTGAATATAAATTAAATCGGTTAAATTATAATTACTTTGGGCATAGACAGCGGAGTGAATATCTGAAATTGAGAAGTTAGGAAAATTATTTAAGCTATCAGGGATTCTTTCGTCTGAGTTACCTGTAAAGTCTTGGCGATATAAAAATTCGATTTGTTTTAATTCTACGCCAAATTTATTAGTCCATCTGTCGCTAGTAAACCATTCTAAGTCATATTTTGCTGAATAGTCGGTTATTTTATTATTAGTTAAAAAGTCATTACCGCTTATGTTTCCGAACAAGTTATTATCATATTCTGAATAACTAATTATACCGGTAGAAACCATATCTTTTTTGAATATATGGTCCCATTTTATAGAGCCAGCGTTATTTCCTAACCCTAAGTTTAAATCTAAACCAAATTGATTAATGCTTAGATTATCTTTTGTAAAAAAGCCAGTGAATGAAATTTTATCATTTTTTGATATATTTTGAACAACTTTTGCATTAATGTCATAAAAGTTATAGTCTGGAATAGGAGGTTGTCCCGGCTTTGGGGTAAATGCTTTTTTTACTAATTCAAAATATGTTCTTCTGCCACCAAGATAGAAAGAACCATTACCAAGAGGACCTTCTACGGCTAATTTGGAGGAAAGTACTCCTACATTAAACATACCTTTATATTCTTCGCCATTTCCGTCTCTTTGTGTCAGATTTACTACAGAAGATAATCTTCCACCATACTCTGCATTGAACCCGCCTTTAATAAGTTCAACATCTTTTATTGCATCTGCATTAAATGTGGAAAGAAAGCCGAATAAGTGAGAGGGGTTATATACAGTTGCTCCATCAACAAGTATTAAATTTTGGTCTGGAGACCCCCCTCTTATGTAAAGTCCATTAGAGACTCTTGAGGAGGTTAATACTCCTGGAAGGTATTGTAATGCTCTGAAAACATCAGATTCTCCCCCAATTCTAATTTCTTTAAGTTGGGACATAGGTATATCAACTTTGCTAATTGTGATATTACGTTTGTCGTTATCTCTTTCGGAACGAACAACTATTTCATCGCTCATTACTGAACTTGGATCTAATTTAATATCAAGTCTTAAATTATCAGATATTTTAATTTCTTGAATGAATTTCTTGTAGCCGATGTAAGTAATTTCAAGTTTGTAAGTGCCACTTTCTACACCATTAATTATGTAGTATCCATTTTTATCAGTTGTGGCTCCTTTTTTTGTAGATTCAAGTGATAGATTTGCCCCTATTATAGTTTCATTGTCATCGGAACTTCTTATAATACCTGATATTGAATAAGATGCAAATAAATTGTTATTAAAAAGAATTAAAATTAAAATAATTTTAAAAAATATGATATTCATTGATTTTGTTTATTAATTTGGGTTAAAGACGAACTTATAACATTTTTGTTACTAAATAGTGTTATTAAAATTTAAATCAAGAGTTTTATTAATTTTAATTTAAGGATTTTAATTGAAATATAATAATTTTGCGTAAAAATTCTTTTTTTCAAATAATAATTTGTATTTTTGATTTTTTAAAAATTAATTTTTATTAATAGGGTAAATATGGAGTGGTCTTACTGGTTAGGTTTTATATTACTTGTGATATTTCTATTATATTTAGATTTAGGAGTAATTAACAAAAAAGCCCATGAAGTAAAAACAAAAGAAGCCTTACTTTGGACATTTTTCTGGATTTTTGTATCATTACTTTTTAATGTATTTGTTTATTATGCCTATGAATTACAATGGATACATTCTATTGGCAAAGGAGCTGAGGAACTCTCGGGTTATGATGCTGCGTTAAAATATTTTACTGGATACGTAATTGAGAAATCTTTATCTCTTGATAATATATTTGTGATAGCTATGATTTTTAGTTATTTCCAAGTACCTTTGAAGTACCAACACGAGATACTCTTTTGGGGGATTTTAGGAGCAATTATATTTAGAGGAATAATGATAGTTCTTGGTACTGCACTGATTAATGAGTTTGACTGGATTACTTATGTTTTTGGTGTTTTGTTATTATTTTCTGCGATTAAGATGATGACAACAAGTGATGACGAGGAATATACTCCTGATAAGAATCCTTTTTTAAAACTTGCTAAAAAGATTTATCCAGTTACTGAAACAATGAATGGTAGATTCTTTTTAAAAATTGATGGTGTAAAACATATTACTCCATTGTTTGTAGTACTTTTAGTAATAGAAACTACTGATGTAATGTTTGCGGTTGATTCAATACCAGCTATATTTTCTGTTACTACGGATTCGTTTATCGTATTTACATCTAATATATTTGCTATACTTGGTTTACGTTCTTTATACTTTGTTTTAGCTGCAATGATGGAAAAGTTTAAGTATATTCAGATGAGTTTAGTGTTTGTTCTTGGTTTTGTTGGTATTAAAATGCTTTTGATTCATCATTATCAATTTGAAACTTGGGTATCTTTATCGGTAATTATAGGTTTGTTGTTAATTGGAGTTTTGGCTTCTATCTATGATAATTACAAAAAGAAAAATAACTTGATATAGGTTTTAATTGTATCAAAAGAATGTTGTTAATTCTATATATTAGATATTAATGACATTCTTTTTTTACTTTATTAACTTTTTTTTAGAATCTAATGAAATAAAAAGTGGAAGAAAAACTAAAAGAAATTATTAAAAAATATGAAGATAATCTTGTAAAGCTTGCTGACCCGGAAAATGTAACTAATAGGAAGTTATTAACTGAAATTAATAGGGAGCAAAAGCAATTATCTCAAATTGTGGAGATTGCGAAAAAGTATCTTAAACTTGTTTCTGATTATGAAAATAATAAAATAATAATGAGAGATAAGACAATGGATTCGGAGTTTAGAGAGTTGGCTGAGGACGAGAATAAAGAATTAGATGTGGAAATACCTAATCTTGAAGAAGAAATTAAATTTTTATTAATACCTAAAGACCCTAATGACCATAAAGATTGTATTTTTGAGTTAAGAGCTGGAACAGGCGGAGATGAGGCAGGTATTTTTTGTGGTGATTTATTTAGAATGTATTCTCGCTGGGCTGATATAAACGGTTATAAGATTGATATTGTTTCAATAAATGAATCTGAAAAAGGTGGTTTTAAGGAGATAGTTTTTTCGCTTTCTGGTGATGAGATATATGGAAAGACTAAGTTTGAATCAGGAGTTCATAGGGTACAGAGAGTTCCTGAAACTGAGACAAATGGAAGAGTTCATACTTCGGCTGCTACAGTTGCTGTGTTGCCAGAAGCAGAAGAGGTTGATATTGAGGTGAGAGATGAGGACCTGAGAATTGATATTTTCCGTTCTGGAGGTAAAGGTGGGCAGAATGTAAATAAAGTTGAAACTGCTGTAAGAATGGTTCACCTTCCAACAGGAATTGTTGTTTCTTGTCAAGAGGAACGTTCTCAATTAAAAAATAGAATGAAGGCAATGAAAGTTTTGAGAACTCGACTTTATGAAATGGAGTTGGAAAAACAACTTGGTGATATTAGTTCTCAAAGAAAAAGTATGGTAAAATCTGGAGATAGGTCAGAAAAAATTAGGACTTATAACTATCCCCAGAACAGATTGACAGACCATAGATTAGAGGGTGATATGAAAAACTATCCTTTAAGAGAAGTTGTGGAAGGAAATCTTAATCCTGTTATTCAGAACTTACAGATTGCAGAAAGAACTGAATTGTTGAAGCAGGGAACAGTTTAGAAATTTATTTTAAAAAAACTGAAGGGCGTTTATGAAATATTATTTTTTAGGATTAATATTATTAATTTTATTTGAAATTAGCAATGTCTATTTTATAATGCCAATGCCCGGTAGCCAGAATTTCAATAGCTTCAATAGCATTGATTTTGCTTATTTTTTAAATTCATATAGATGGATTTTTAGAGTTCTGTTTATTTTGATTGCGGGATACGGATTAAAACCAGCATTTTCTAAACGAAAAATTATCTCTTCTATAGTTTTAGTTTTAGCTTTGATAGTTGGATATTTATTTAATTTTAAGATGACAGCCGAAAAAATGTTTTTACAACCAATTGATTTAAAACTTGAAACTAAAGAAAATAATAATGTTCCGTTAAATAAATTAGTTGTTGGAGTTGTTCATAATGGAGTATCCAAAGCGTATCCGATTCAATTTATAGCATATCATCATCAAGTAATTGATGATTTGGACGACAAAAAAATTATGGTAACTTATTGTTCTGTTTGTAGAACTGGTAGAGTATTCGAACCTTTAGTAAATGGCAAGCATGATGAGTTTAGATTAGTTGGAATGGACAATTTTAATGCAATGTTTGAAGATAGCAAAACTAAGTCTTGGTGGCGACAGGTTAATGGAGAAGCCATTGTAGGTGATTTAAAGGGGGTTACTTTACCAGAAGTATTTTCTCAACAAACAAGTTTAGAAAAATGGTTTGAATTATATCCAAACTCGCTTGTTATGCAAGCGGACACTAATTTTAACTCTGCTTATCAAGGTTTGGAAAAATATGACGATGGAAATTTAAAGTCTAAATTAGTTGGCACAGATTTTAATTCGTGGAACAAAAAGTCTTGGGTTTTGGGTATAGAAATTGATAGTATTAGCAAAGCTTACGATTGGAATTTGCTCAAAGAAAAAAGATTTATAATCGATACAATTAATTATAAACAAATAATAGTTCTGCTGGCTGATGATAACAAAAGTTTTTTTGCTTATGAAATTGATAATTTTAGTCAAGTTAATTTCGAAAAAGATGTTATTACTTTAGACTCTATAAGTTTTGATTTAAATGGTGTTTCAAATAGTGTATCACTAAACAAAATAAACGCTTATCAAGAATTTTGGCATAGTTGGGAGTCATTTCACAAAAACACCTTAGTCTATAAACCTTAGTCAATTAGTCATAGGTAAAAAGTTTTCGACTTAAAGCTAAATATGAATGATATTAAGGTAATAGAATATTTCGATTGGTTCTTAATTTTTAAAAAGTATAACTCAATTGTGAAAACTTTAATGGTTAAAAAAAAACCCACACTTTTTAAAAGTATGGGCTGTGTTCTTAAACTTTATGTACACGGAGCGGGACTTGAACCCGCACGAGAAAAAATCTCACAGGATTTTAAGTCCTGTGCGTCTACCAATTCCGCCATCCGTGCAAAAGAACAGACACAAAATTAAGGAGTTTTTTTAAATAAACAAAATATTTTTTTAAAATATTAAAAAAAAAATGAAAATTAATAATTTAGGGGCAATTAAAAACATACTACTATTCTTCTTATTTATAACAATATTTGTTATAATGTTTCAGTTGTCCGTTATTCTAATTCCTTTTGTTTTAGCAATGTTATTAGCTTTTTCATTTCAGCCATTAATAATTGTTTTAAAAAACAAGAGACTTCCAGACTGGATTATTGTACCTATTGTAACAATTATTTCAATGCTTGTTATTTACGGAATTTATAGCATTGTGTCGAGTATGTATTTGGATATATTACTTAATAAGGATTATCTTTTAACTAAATTATTTGCTCGTTCGAACGATATGATAAGTTTTTTGAATGATTCAATAGGATTTTCATTTAGCTCAAGTTTTTCGATTGAGGAGTTTTATAAATTATTCAATGATGATTTGATTTCAAAATATGGTACAACTTTAGCAAATATATTGGGGTCTTTTACTGGTTCGTTTATTTTATTTTTAGTTTTTTATATTTTAATATTAATAGGAATAACTAATTATAAGAGATATTTGAATTTTGTTGCTGGAGATGTTGAAAAAAATATATTACTCGCAAATTTTGAAACTGTTCAGAGAGCTATATATTCATATATAATTATTAAAATTTTAATTAGCTTAATAACTGGATTTATTGTTTTTGTTACTTGTTTGATTTTCCAGATAAATTTTGCTTTGTTTTGGGGATTTTTGGTATTTATCTTAAACTTTATTCCTTCTATAGGTTCTATAGTTGGTTCTACACCTCCTATTTTAATGTGTTTTATTCAGTATGACTCATTTAATATTACTCTGTTATTTTTCATAATAATTGCTTCATTGCAGTTTTTAATGGGTAATTTTGTAGAACCAAGAATTTTAGGGAATAGATTACAATTAAATACTCTTACCGTGGTATTTGGATTAGTTTTTTGGGGGTTTTTATGGGGAATTCCTGGTATGTTAGTTGCGGTTCCTCTTTTAGTTTTAATGAAGTTGATTTTTGAACAGTTTCCCTCAACTCGAATTTTGGCAAGAGTTATGGGTACATCAAAACTTCTATAGATTTGAATTGTATAGACTTGAATTGTATGTTTAATTTTTAAAAAGGTTTTTTATGAGATTACTTACTATATTATTTGTTGCTTTGATTATGTCAAATTTAAATGCTAGAGAATTTAGGGTAAACCAAATTCCTAATGGTACTAAATTTAGTTGTAGAAATTGCCATGAAACTGCTTTTGGTGGTTTGCTTAATGTGTTTGGGCAGCAAGTTAACCAAGTTGGGTTGAACGGTATGGATGTAGATTGGTCTAAATTATATAATTTAGATGCTGATGGTGATGGCTTTACTAATGGAGAGGAGCTTTTAGACCCTAATGGTGAATGGGAGAGTGGCTCGCCAGACCCTGGAAACTTTGCAGATGTTACTGAAGTATGGAATTCAAACTCTACACCTTCTTCTGTATCTTGGAGGAGTTTTATAACTAAGCCGGAGGTTGCTCCTAATCCGAGTTCATCAAATTTTAATATTAGATTTGATGTTATTATTCCAAGTCAAGTAACAATTAAGATTGTAGATTTAAAAGGAAATACTATATCAAGATTGTTTAGTGGGTATCATACTGTTGGAACTGCTAATTTTATTTGGAATGGTTCTACCACTATAGGTATTCAAGCACCTAAAGGAGTATATATGGTGTTTATACAGATGGGAAATCAATTTAAAACAGAAAAGATTGTATTAGAATAATTGTTTTAGAATAATTTCTTCTATTTATAATTTGTCAATTACTACATTAAGTTAAAAATATAAATATTAAATAGTTACTAATGCTCACATATTTTTGTGGGCATTATTTTTGGCATAATCATTGCTTTTAAGTATTATAACAAAAACTTAAGGTATATATATATGATTAACTTAATATTAATTCTTTTAAATTTGAATTTACTTGCTATTGAGCCAGCAGTTAAAATTACAGAATTACCACAAAATGAAGTTTTGGAAGCTTATGAAGAAAGCGAAGAACTTTTTGCAATGAAAGTGATGGAATACTATCAGGCATCAGTTATTTTATCAACTCAATTAAATTCATTAGGTTTTGTTCCTGATGAAAAGTTTAAAGCACCTTCTTTTGAGCAGTTATCTGATATGGAGTTGGATTTGATTATTAGATATTATAATATTGCTAAGTCTCTTGAAGGACAATTGTTAAGTATAACAGGATATGAGAAGTCTAATAATTTTAATGAGTTAAAAAGTAAAATTACAGAATTAGAATCAAATTATACAGATTCGCTTTGGGTAGTTAAAAACTCATATTTGTTGAGAGAATTAGAATTAAAAAAACAAATAGAAGAGGATTGTAATGATAGAATGGTAAAAATTGAAAATGCTATAAAAGATAATTGTGTTGATTGCGTTAACTATTTATCAGTTTCTATCTCAGAAAATATATTTCTTGGAAGTTTTAATGGTAAGTTGGAAAGTAAACCTAATGTTGGTTTGAAAGTTCATTTAAATGCTTTAAAACCCTTTGGATTCGGAAAATATTTCGAGTTTTGGTATGAATACCAAGAACCAAGATTGATTTCAAAGTTTGATTATGGACAAGGTGAAATCAGTGAAAGATGGAACTCTAATATTAATGTATTGGGAGTTAATACTAAGTTTTATCCTCTTTTCAGTAGTAAAGAAGTTAACGGCGGTTTGAGATTAGGGGCTGGTTACTTTTGGAGTTCTGGTAAAATTTTTAACAGAGAACAAGCCACTTTTAGTTGGGAAGGTATGAAAGTAGATTTGGAGTTTTTTGGAGGGATTAATAAACCGAGATATCCTATTGATTTATTTTTAAATGTTGGATTATTTCAGTCGTTTTCAAACGATTTGATATTTAATTTGGAAAATAACAACTCTATTAACTTTAACAAGAATATGTTTAATATATCTGTTGGAATTAGGTATAATCTTTGGACATCGTTATATTAATTTTAGATTGTTTTAGGTATTTGTTTTTAGTTATAAATTTGTTTAATAAAATTGGTTTAGAGAATGAAAGTAATAATATTATTAATTATAAGTTCAAATTTGATGTTTGCTAATCTTGATTTAGGTGTAAGATATCTTAAATTAGGAAATACTTACAGAGAAGCTAATGAATTTAATAAGGCAGAAGAATTTTTAAATAAAGGTAAGGGCTTAGTTTCTGTTGGGAATGACTGGGACAATAAATATTGGACTGCTGTTGCTGATGAGTATTATGCTTATTTGTATTTGGATTTGAGTAAAATGCAAAATGATGATAATAATAAAGAATATTTCTTGAACCTTTCCATTGAACATTTGAATAAAGCTAAAAATGAATATCAAAAATTGATTTCAATAAAAGATGGAAGTCAGGATGCAATTAGAGAAATTCTTGAAAATATTAAGAATCTTGATAATATCTTTCCAAAATCTATAGTCAAAAATAGTAGAGTAAATTTAGATAATGTATTAAATTATGATAGACTTAAACTAAGAGAACTACCAGTTGGGCTTACTCCAGAAGTTGTGAATCTTACTTTATCTGAGAATAAATTTAGAGAGTTCCCCCCTGGTTTATCAAGATTTAATAAGTTAGAGTATTTGAATTTAAGTCAAAATAGTATAAGAAGTATAAGCCCCGATATAGAGCAATTAAAAAATCTAAAATGGTTAGACTTGAGTGATAATAGACTAAGAGAGATTCCTGAGAATATATGTAATTTAGTTAATTTAGAGGAACTTAACTTGATGAATAATAAGTTTAAGACACTTCCTTCTTGTTTATGCCAAATGCAAAATCTAAAAATATTGAATTTGAAAAATAACTCTCTTCCCTATCAAGAGATTTCAAATTTAATTAAATGCCTTCCCAATACTAATATATTCTTAGACGAGTATAAATTAGTTGACCCAAATGAGGAACAAACAATAATAGGTGAATAAGTTTTACTTAGTTTTTTTATTAAATACTAATTTTAAAATAACAATAAAATAATTTTTTTTTGATAATTTAGTGTTTTGAAAATTACGAAATTAAAAATTATATGAAAGTTTCAGTTTTAGGATTAGGTTATGTAGGGTTTCCCCTATTATGTGCTTTAGCAAAGAAAACAAACCATAATTTAGTTGGTTTTGAATTAAGCGAAGATAAAGTTAGTAAAATTAATAAGGGTATCTCTCCTGTTGATGATGAACAAGCCGAAAAAGACATTAAAGAACTTACTTTAAATGTTTCCACCAATGATGAAGTAATAAACGATTCAGATATTTATATTGTTTGCGTTCCAACTCCTGTGCACGATGGCTTTACTCCTGATTTAGGACCCGTTAAAAGTGCTGTAAAAATCATTTCTAAGTATTTAAAATCAGGACAAATTATTATTATTGAATCTACTATTAATCCTGGTGTATGTGATGAAATAGTAGTTCCCTTAGCGGAGCAACTCTCTGGCTTAAAAGCGGGGGTTGATTTTGATGTAGCTCACTGCCCCGAAAGAATTAACCCAGGCGATAAAGTATGGAATGTGTATAATATTCCAAGAAATATTGGCTCAACACGACCTGATGCAACTAAGAAAGCCGCAGAATTGTATCGAGAAGCTATTTCTGGTCTAATTAATGAAATGCCAGACTTAAAAACTACTGAAGCAACTAAGATTATTGAAAATACTTTTAGAGATATTAATATTGCCTTTGTAAACGAACTTGCAAAAAGTTTTGATGTTTTAGATATTAATTTAGATGTTGTTATTAAGGCAGCATCTAACAAGCCGTTTGCTTTTATGGCTCATTTTCCAAGTTGTGGAGTTGGTGGGCATTGTATTCCTGTGGACCCTTACTATTTGATAGAAAGAGCAAAGCAATCTGGTTTCGACCACAAATTTTTAAAATTAGCAAGAGAAATTAATAATTCAATGCCAGAATATACATTAGAGTTACTTGCAGATAAATTGAACGAAATCGAGCGTTCAATTAAAGGAACAAAAATTGGTATGCTTGGCTTGAGTTATAAAGCAGATGTTGGCGATTTAAGAGAAAGTCCTGCATTAGAAATTAGAGATTTATTACTAAAAAAAGGTGCAAAATTAGAAGTTTGGGACCCTTACTTTTTAGAAATGAGCACTTGTCAAAGTTTAGATGAAATTTTAGATAAATGCGACGCAATTGTAATAGCTACTAATCATAATGTAATATCAAAAATTGAATTAGAGCAATTTGTTAAAAATAATGTAAAAGTTATAATAGATGGTAAAAATTGTTTAAACCCTTCATTTATTGATAATGGAAAGGTTTTTTATAAAGGAATTGGAAGATAATATAATTTAATTTATTAAAGTAAATTATTTAAAAAAGAAACTAATTTTAATAAAAGTAAATAAAAAGTAATTTAAGAATTGAAGAGAGCATTTTTAATGCTCTCTTTTTTTTTTTACCAAGTTTTACCAAGTTTTAGTTTAAATTCCCATAATAATTGATTTTCCTGAGTTACAAAGGGATTATTAGGTTTTGTGAATTGTATATATGACATCATACCAAATAAAACTCCCAAAGGTACTTCAACAGATATTTGGTTATTTTCTATATTTGAAACATTACCGCCTACACTCCATTTAATATTTTTAAATAAATTACCTTCAATTTTTACAATGGATTGATCGGGATTATTCAAATCAAGGTTAATATCTGTAACTAAACCATATTCCAATAAAGCTTCATTTAGTGACTTAGAGGCAAGACTTGAAACAAATGAATTTCCATAATTAACCATCTCCCCTTGCAAATTAGAGTTTTGACTATTATCACCAAGTGCGTCCTCTTTAAGCATATTTAATGTTAAAAGTGAAAAGGCATTTTGATCTATTTCTGATTGGTCACCAGTTGCTTTTAAACCATTGTAATCGTATAAAAACTTAATATTTGGATTATCTTTAAATCCTTTTATAATAATTTGTACTTCAAATGGAATACCTGCTTGCGTGAAGTTTTTATATTTTGCTAGGATATCAAATTGAGGATTATCGATTTCGCCTGTTGGAAAAGTAACAATACCTGTTGTTTCAAATTTCTTTCCGAAAAATATTAGAGCTGAGTTATCTTTAACTATTATCTCACCCAGCAACACTCCCTCCTCTTCATTCCTATTTTTTTTATAATTGACTACATCAGTTTTAAAGCGTGTTCCTATATTTATTCTCAATTGAGTAAGAGCGTCAAGATCTAATTTTATTCCAAAATCACCCAAAAATCTAATATTCAAATCATAATTTAATATATCTAAGAATGGTTTTTCAATAGTTCTTTTTTCTTGCTCTGTGTTATCTAAAGAATCTTTTAAAGATATTTTGACAACGTCATCAATAAATTCGTAGTGGAGTCTTGATTCTACTATTTGAGCAGTCATCTCATCGGGCATTTGTAGTTTTGCGTTCAAAATATCAACATCACCTGATATACTTGGTTTATCAAAATTACCACTAAATTTCAAAGGATTTTGACCTGTAGAAACAACAAAATCGCCAAAAAAGTCCGGCATAGAATATCTTGTTTCATCTCTTAGCACTTTTAAACGTTTAGAATCTATTTTAAACTCAAAATTACTAACATCAAAGCCATCCATCTGAATAAAGCCAGCAATATTTGCTTTACCGTCTTTTAAATCACTTTCTCTATTTCTAATAGTAGTTTCAACAACTTCAAACATATCATTAGAGATATTTACTTTAGCTTCAGTATTATATATTACATTTGTTGCTTCAACTAAAAAAGAACCTTTATTTAATATTAAATTACCGTTATAATTTACTCCATCTCTTTGATTACCTGCAATTTCAACTTTACTTTCCAATGTACCAGTAATATTTAATATTCCAGGTGAAAACGGCTCTATTACTGCAGCATTCAATTGATTAATAGATAATATAATATTCAAATCTTGGTCTTCAATCATGGAAATATCCATTTCAGATAGGTTAAAATTAAATGGCAGCTTTAAAATATCAATTTTTAAAGATGATACTTTATTATTTACATTAAATGACCCAATTAAATTATGATTAATATATTTCATGTCAAAATCAATATTTCCAAGAGATGTCTGATTAAATTCGATATTTCTTCCTTGAAGATCTATACCTACGTTTGGTTCATTCATATACCCATTTAGATTTATGTTCATATTTTTCAAATTTCCTTCAAAAGTTGAAAAATACTCCTCCATTTCAAGCAAATCTACAAGCTTTGCCAAATCATAATTGTTTAAATTTATATTTAAATTATCTAAATATTCAGTTTTAAAATTTATTTCACCATTTATATTTAGTTCTTCTTGATTATTGTTTAATAAAGAAAATTTATTAAAAAGTAAATTAGAATTATCTAAATTTAATAATATATCATCATTATTTTTAAAGTCGAATAACTTATCCACGTAAATATTCATTTTAGGAAATCGAAAGTCAAAAATATTTTTATTTTCGTCTAATATCATATCTGTATCTATTAAAATATCATCATTTATTTTAGATAACAAACTTAAATTAAGGTGATGCAGGTAATAATCTAAATTCAACTCTAATGAATCTATATTATTTGCTGCAACTACTAAAGATGGTGTATATAAGTTAAAACTTAAATTATCAATATGTTCTTCGATATACTCATTATTATTTTCAACAATTGATTTTTTATATAATAGATTCATATCAATACGTTTAGAATATATAGGGTCTTCTTCAAATTCTAAATAAGTATTGTTCAAATCAAAATTATTCAACTGAAATTTGAAGTTATTCTCATTAGTTATTAAATTTATGTTAATATTACCTTTTGTATTAATGTTTAGGTCAAGTATTTCATTAAATTTGTGTAAGTTTTTTATAGTTGTATTAAAAGTTAAATCTACTTTTGGATATTTTCTAATGTATTTAAATTTATCTTCTAATTCTTGGCCTAATATACTTGAATATGTGATGTTATAGTTATTCTCATAGTAATCGAGTTCATAGAATATTAAATCTATTAAATCATCTAACCTGAAATTACCTATAACTTCAAAATCAATTTCTTCTGAGTTAATTTTTAGATACTTATCGCCATTTTTTTGATTATCAACTACTAAATTAAAATCATACTTTAAAATATGTTTATTGTAAATACTGAAATCTTTAAAACTTGCAATTAATTCTAATTTCATATTTTCTGTATCAATTCCTTCGCCAATAATCTTTATATCTCCACTTATATTGTCTGGCAAGCTTTCATCAATTTTTGATAAATCTAAATTATTTGATTTTAACATCAAATCATATTTTATTTTATCAATATCCGAAATATCTAAGTTCCCTGATATAGTTGCTTTACTAACTCCTTTATATAGTGAAAACTCATTAATTGATAATTTTCCTTTTTCTATTGCAGATGAAAATGATAGAGTATCAATTTTATCTTTAATATATTTACTTTCGAATAATTTCAATTCAATGTTTCCGCTCATTAATGAAGGATCAAACTCTTTTCCTTTAATTTTAATATATCCATTTAATTTTGATATCTGTTTGCCAGGTATAATTTTATCTAAGTTGATATTTTTGAAATTAACTGACATTTCATAAGTTGGAATGTTGTTAATATCTAAAAATACTTTTCCTGATAGTTCTCCTAAATTTGATCTTAAGTTAAAATTAGTAGTATAATCATAGATTCCACCTGAAACTTCAAACTCATTAAAGTAAGTTAAGCCGAATTCAGGTATATCTTGTAAGTCAAAGTTTAGTTTATCTTTATAATAAGTTACATTAATATTTGAGTTTTTGAGATTTAGGTTGTAATTTAAAGTTTTTGGTTCAAGAATATTTTTAAAGTTAATATCACCTTTTAGATTGACTCCATTTCCAGCTATATTAAATTCATTTATTAATAAATTTTTAACATTTCCATTGGCAAATATTTTTAATTCATAGTTTTCATTTGTATTTAGAATTGGTTCTGTGAAATAATTTAACAAGTCTGATTTCACATTTCTACCATTTATTTCAATTTTCAAATTCATTTTTTCTAAATCACTGTAATCGCTATTTAAAACACTATAGTTATCTGCTTGAAACTCTACTTTAATTTCACTTTCGTCAACATTAAAATTTGCACCTTTTATAAAAGTTTTTTTATCTCGAAGGCCTATTTCATCTATAAAACTATGATTTATAATTAGATTAGTATTATCTTCTTTCATTTCTAATTTGGATACTGCATAGTTATGAATATTATCATTAAGTAATATATTTCCATTGGCAACAATATTAATCTTTGAGAATTTTAAGTTTGAGAAATTAAGTTGCTTGTCATTTAAAATAATATCAGAATTTAAGGTTGAATCGATATTTGAAAAAATATTTGAATTTGTGTTTATAATCGTTGAATCGAACATTATAAACTTTCCGTTATTGATTTCAAATTTTCTAAATGAAATCGGTGGCACGTCTGTTATACTTGTATCAACTTCTTCTCTGATTTTAGTGATGTGTTCATAATTCCAGGTGCTATCTTTGAGCCGTAAGAGTTTAAAAGTTGGATTGTGTAGTGTTAAATATCTTACTGAAATATCTTTTTTAAGTATATTTCTTAATTTGAATTTTAAATTTAATTTGGGGATGTTTGCAAGGGTGTCTCCTGCTACAATCAATCTTGCATTTTGTAGTTCAATATCATTGTAACTATGAAAAATAATTTTATCTAACTCTAATTGACCTTTTAATTCGTTATTTAATAATTTAACAATCTGATTAGCAAATTCACGCTGTAAATATTCAACTCTTGGAATTAAGTATATTGTAATACTGATAGTTCCAAGAATAAAAACGAAGAACAAAAAGATTAACAAAAGCCATCTTTTATACCATTTTTTATTATTATTATTTTTATTTTCTTCAGACAATTTATTTTTAGAATAAAATTAATTAAATTAGTAAAATTTAAAATGTAAAATTAAGTAAAATCCCTATGAAATCAGATATTCAAAAGATAATTTCAGTTAAAAACATTAATCGTTCTTTCTATAAACGTAATGTTATTAATAGTGTTTCTTTTGAAATAAATAAAGGCAATTTCTTTGCCATAAAAGGACCTAATGGCGCAGGAAAATCAACTTTATTACGAATTTTAGTTGGTGACTTAGAAGTTCACAAAGGCGAAATCAAATATTATAAAAATTCGGAAGAGATATTGTTGAAGGAATTTTTAGGATATTCCTCATTTGCTGCTCCGTATTTTAATTTATATGAAGAATTTAATTTAATTGAGATGACAGAACTTTATTGTAATTTTAGAAAAATAAATTTTAATAAAAATGTTTTTTTTAAATTAACTGAAGAATTCAAATTATCTAATCATATTAATAAACAGATTAAGTTTTATTCTTCTGGAATGAAACAAAGAGCGAAATTACTTCTTTGTTTTTATTCTAACCCAGATATTTTAATATTAGATGAACCAAGTACGAATTTAGATTCTGAAGGTATAGACGTTCTTTTTAACAAATTAATTGATTTAAAAAGTAAGGATAAGACATTAATTTTAGCATCAAACGAAATAAGAGAATTAGAACTATGCGATACATATTATTCATTTTATTAATTTCATTTTTATCATACTCTTGTACAGAAAAAGATAAAATTATAGCACAAAGTAATAAGGTTGATTACTCAACTTATATTAATGAAGTTTCTAGTATAAAATTACCCGAAAAATTAACGCTTTTTGGGGTAGATTTACCAATAGAAAGGGAAGATATAAAAGAACGAGCAGAAAGAGAGTTCTATTTGCTATTGCAACAACCAGGACAAATAATGCTTTATCTTAAACGCTCTGGAAGATATTTTCCAATTTATGAAAAATATATTAAAGAAATGGTAATGCCGAGTGATATAAAATATTTATCCGTAGCCGAAAGTGCTTTGTATATGTCAACCTCTACTGCTGGTGCTTCAGGTTTGTGGCAGTTTATTTCTTCTACTGGTAAAAATTACGGATTAATAATAAATGCCGAAGTTGATGAGAGAAGAAATCCAGAAAAAAGTACGATAGCTTCATTCAAATATTTAAAAGATTTAAATAAGCAGTTCAATTCATGGATATCTGCTGCTGCTGCCTATAATATGGGTGAAAATGGATTTAATGGCAATATATTGTTTCAAAAGACAAATGATTATTTTGATTTGTACTTAAATCAAGAAACTTCAAGATATATTTTTAGAATAGCACTTATAAAAGAATTAATGGAAAATAAAGAAAAATATGGATTTTTATTAGATGAAAAAGATTACTGGAAACCATATAATTATAAAACTATCAAAGTAACTAAATCCATTACAAATTTATCTGAATGGGCTGAGAGTCAAGGAACAAGTTATAAAGATGTGAAAAGATTAAATCCTTGGATATTAGGAAGAACTTTACCTTATCCTGCAAAAGGGAAACATTACGAAATAGCAATACCGGTAAAATGAATTTATTTACAGTATTAAAAAAAGATTTAAAATCAGAATATAGAACAAGATATGCGTTATCTTCATTATTTCTATTTGTATTTATTACTATTAGTTTAATTTACTTTACAATTGGAACTAAAGAAATAGAGCCTGCTTTACTTTCGTCGCTTTTTTGGATTGTTATTTTCTTTGCTTCTATGACTGGTTTGGGTAGAACTTTTATAACAGAAGAAGAAAAATCTACAATTTTATTCTTGAAATTATATTCAGACCCACTTTCTGTTTATTTTGGTAAGTTATTATTTAACATACTTTTAATAAGTTTAGTTAATATAGTTTCTGTTATATTATTTTTACTTTTAATAGAAAGTTTTCAAATTTATAATTATCTAATTTTCTTTTCAAATATTATAATTTCTGGAATTTCAATTGCAGGCGGAACTACATTATTATCTGCTTTAATTTCAAAAGCAAATGGAAAATCTTCCCTACTTCCTATCTTATCATTTCCAGTTTTACTTCCTGTCTTAATAATAGCAACTGAACTTACAAAAGCAACACTTCACCCTGAATTAGAACCAGATGCAAATGATTTAGTTATTATTTTATCATACACAGGAGCTTTAATAACAAGTTCTTATTTACTATTCGATTATGTATGGAAAGATTGATGAAAAAAATATTTTAGTAAAAACAATAAATTTTTAATTGATACTAACTTATAAATTAAATCATCAAGAACAAATAATTTATTTGAGGCACATAATGAAAACGCTTGTTTTACAAATTCTTTTATTACCATTTTTATATAATTACGTATATTCATTACAACAAAAAGTAATGTTAGATATAACTGAGACAAAGTACTTAATAGATATTTATACTCAACTTGATGGAGAAAACTGGGAATATAATGATTGGTCAAAACTTGAAGTTGGTAGGCTTTATGATGAACTTAATCAAATCAAAAGTAGAGGTTTTTCTATAGTTGAAGACAGAGATACAAATATTAATGATGAAATTGTTAAAATCTATAAAATAAGATTAATTGATTTCTCAAAAATCATTGGAAATAGTTTGATTAAAGACGCTGAAATACCGATTGTAAACTTTAGAAGATTAAGCGATATTTTAATATCAAACTTGTATAATTGTAGTGGCTTAAATAATTTTAATATGCCAAATATTGAAAGTATAAAAATCTATAATTCAAAGGTTACTGGCAAATTAAATCTTAAAGAAATGAATAAGTTAGTGTATTTGGAGACTGATAAGTCAAATGTTGAGATAGATATGTTAGAAATCAACCTTCCAAATTGCAAAAGTTTTGTTTTGTATGATGCTGGAGTAAATAGCGATTTCTCAATTGTGAATATGGATAATGTTGAGACTTTTATAATTGATAGCAAATATTATTTTACTGATGGAGTTGAATACTATATGGGAGTGGGTAATTTGAATGGTAATGCATCAGAATTAAACAAACTTAAAAATGCTAAAACAATAATTGCTTACAGAACAAAGTTAGCTGGTGAATTAGAGAGGATTGATTCTCCAAATTTAGAAATAATTGAACTTTATGGAAATAAAATTACTGTGAATTTACCTACTTTTAAATCTACTAAATTGCATACAATAAACTTAGCAAATAATGGTTTTGAAGGAAAGTTTACACTTCCAATAAATAATTCAACAAAATTTATTGATGTAAGTGAAAACAACCTAAAAACAGAGAACCATTTATCAATCATCAGACAAATCCTAGTTCTATTTTAAGAGAGTTTAAATTTTTATTTCATAAATATCACCTTAATTATATTGGTACTGATGTTATTGATGATTATTTTCCTATAGAGCATATTCAATATGGTGAAAATAACATAAGTTTTGATTTTAATACAAATAAAATTATTGTAAATGATTATGATACTCTTTATAATTATAAAGTTGCTTATACTACTAATCCAAACGAAAGTAATTTTAGATTAGATTTTTCGATTGATATAAATGAGTGGATAACAAAAACTGGAATTTATAGAGTAAAAACTACATCTAAATATTGTGATATTTCAAGAATAGATGAAATTAATATTACTCAACTTTCTGTTATTGATAACAAAGATTTCTTCGTTTACAAAAATGGTAATCAATTGATTATTGAAAATACAAAGAAAGAACTATTTACAAATGTTCAAGTTTATGATTTACTTGGCAATTTATTATATAAAACTGATAATTTGAATGTAAATTCAACCCAAATTGAACTTCAAAATATTAACCAACCATTATTACTTAAAATTTATATTAATAATAACTGGATTGTAAAAAAAGTATTATGAATAAAAATTATAAATAAAAAAAGGAACGCAAAAATGCGTTCCAATTTATTTAAAACATTTTATTTAAAATATTTTTAAGTTTTAATTTCTAAATCCTTCCCAGCAGATATTAAGATTTCTTGCTGCAAGAGCTTCATCTAATCTACGTAAGTGTGTTGAGTGAGGAGCATTCTTTACTAAATCTGGGTCAGTTTCTACTTCTTTTGCAATTGCTATCATCGCTTCTGAAAATGAATCCAAATTTTGTTTATTTTCAGTTTCTGTTGGCTCAATTAACATTGATTCAGGGACAGTTAATGGAAAATATACTGTTGGAGCGTGAAAACCATAGTCTAAAAGTCTTTTACCAATATCTTTTGTTAGTACTCCAAGTTTCTTTTGTTTATTTCCGCTTATGATAAATTCGTGCATACAATAATCATCAAAAGGAACTTCATAAAATTCTTTAACTCTTGAAAAAATATAATTTGCGTTAATTATAGCATTTTCTGAAATTCGTTTTAATCCTGCTGCTCCGTGCATTCTAATATAAGTGTAAGCTCTGACCAAAACACCAAAGTTACCATTAAATCCATGTACTTTACCTATTGATTTAGATAAATTATGATTTAATTTATATGTATCACCTTCTTTAACAACCTGAGGTTTAGGAAGATATGGTAATAATTTTTCAGATACGCAAACTGGACCAGCACCAGGACCACCACCACCGTGAGGAGTTGAAAATGTTTTATGTAAGTTAATATGTACGCAATCAAAATCCATATCGCCTGGTCTTGCAACTGATAATAGTGCATTGAAATTTGCACCATCCATATAAAGTAATCCACCACATTCTCTAATTATTTTTGCAACATCATCAATTCTTTGTTCGAAAAGACCAAGAGTAGATGGGTTAGTTATCATAAAGCCAGCAACATGAGGACCTACTTTAGATTGTAAGTGATCTATGTCAATTCTACCATTTTCATTTGTTTTAATCGTATCAACTTTAAAGCCAGCAATAGCAGCAGATGCAGGATTAGTACCGTGAGATGAATCCGGAACTAAGATAGTATTTCTTGCTGTGTCATTTCTATCTTCGTGATATGCTTTAATCATAAAAATACCAGTAAGCTCACCTTGTGAACCTGCAGCCGGTTGAAGCGAAACACCTTTTAAGCCAGTTATTTGCTTTAATTCTTCACCAAGTTCGTAAACTAATTGCAAAGCCCCTTGGGAATATTGGTCATCTGTCATTGGATGTAATCCAGAAAAACCTGCGATAGCAGCTGTTTTCTCGTTAATTTTTGGATTATACTTCATAGTACAAGAACCAAGGGGGTACATTCCTTTTTCAATATTGAAATTCTGGTGGGATAAATGTTGAAAGTGTCTTGCAACTTCAATTTCGCTTACCTCTGGAAGACGAGCATCATCTTCTCTTAAAAACTTGCTGGGAATAACCCCTTCAGTATTGATTGGAATATCTAATTTAGGAAGAGTATAACCTTTTCTTCCGTAAACTGATTTTTCAAAAATTAAATTTTCCATTATAACCCTATATTTTTTTAAAATCGTTATTTAAAGCAATTTTAGCAGCTTCTTGTTCGGCTGATTTTTTGGATTTTCCTCTTCCTTGCGCTAAAACTATATTATTGACGAATACAGCGACAAAAAATTCTTTATTATGATCAGGACCGCTCTCTTCTAATACTTCATATCTTGGCTGAGTTTGAAGTTCTAATTGACATTTTTCTAGTAACATACTTTTATAATTATTACTTACAGTATGTTCGAACTCAATCATATAAGGAAATAATTTTTTCAACACAAATTCTTTTGCGTTATCATAACCTTTATCAAGATAAATAGCGCCAACCATTGCTTCAACCAAATCTGATACAATTGACTCGTAACCTTTGTCTATATTATTCTCAGCGTGAGAACCATAAATCAAGAATATATCAAGACCAATCTTTATTCCAATTTGAGCCAGAGTAGAATTTTTAACAAAAACACTCCTTAGTTTTGTTAACTCTCCCTCTCTCCAATTGCCATAATTATGGTACAAATAATCAGAGATTATAGCTCCAAGAATTGAATCTCCAAGATACTCTAATCTTTGATTATCAGTATTAAGTGCAATTTGTTCATCAGAAACAACAGACTTATGAGAAAGAGCTTGCTCTATAAAAGTCCAATCATTGATTTCCAACCCTATAATATCTTCTATGGCGCTTTTTTCTTTATCTGAAAAAAATCCAATTTCAGATTTATTTTCACTGAGATTGGATTTTTTATTAAATATATTTTTAAAAAGCGAAATTATAAGTTTTTGCCTCAATATGATTTAAAACAAATTGTTGCATTATGTCCACCAAAACCAAAAGTATTACTCAAGGATACTTTGATTTTAGACTCAATTGATTTGTTAGGTACATAATTCAAATCACATTCAGGGTCAGGAGTATTATAATTTATTGTTGGGGGTATAAACCCATGCTTAATAGCAAGAGCAGAAGCAACAGCTTCAACAGCTCCAGCAGCTCCAAGCAAATGACCAGTCATTGACTTAGTAGAACTAACAAACAAGTTATATGCGTGATTACCAAACACAGACTTGATTGCAGCACTCTCAGATTTATCATTGAATGGGGTAGATGTTCCGTGAGCATTAATGTAATCAACATCTTCAGGAGAAACACCAGCATCCTTCATTGCAAGTTTCATTGACCTAACAGCTCCTTCGCCACCTTCTGCCGGAGCAGTAATGTGATAAGCATCATCAGTTAATCCGAAACCCGCAACTTCAGCATAAATCCTAGCTCCTCTTGCTTTTGCATGCTCTTCTGTTTCTAGTATTAAAATACCAGCACCCTCACCAATAACAAAACCGTCTCTTGTTTTGTCGAAAGGTCTTGAAGCAGATTCAAACTCTTCGTTGTTCTGAGATAGTGCTTTCATAGCATTAAACCCACCAACTCCCATAGGGCATACAACAGCTTCGCTACCACCTACAACCATTAAATCGGCATCACCGCGTTGGATTAGCATTACCGCATCGGCTATAGAATGTGAAGAAGTTGCACAAGCAGATACTGTTGCATAGTTAGGACCTTTTAAGCCCCACTTAATAGCTACGTGCCCTGCGGCAATATCAGATATTAGCATAGGAACAAAAAATGGAGATATTCTATCGGGTTTCCCGTCTCGATTATATAGATTTTCTTGTTGTTGGTGATATGTCCACATACCTCCAATACCAGAGCCGATTATTACTCCTGCTCTTTCTCTATCTATATTCTCCAAATCTAACCCAGCATCTAATATTGCTTGGTGAGATGCTTCAATTGCGTATTGTGAAAAAGGATCCATCCTTTGAATTTCTTTTCTGTTAAGAACATCTTCCGTAGGATTAAAATCTTTTACTTCACAAGCAAATCTTGTTTTGTATTCAGTAGCGTCAAACTTAGTTATAGGAGCAGCACCACTCCTGCCGGCTTTTATTGAAGAATGAAATTCTTGCAATGTATTTCCGATAGGCGTTACCGCACCTAAACCAGTTATTACTACTTTTGGAAAATTATATTTAGGCATAAGTTCTTCTAGAACGTTTAATTATTAATTTAATTTCTCATTTAAGTAGCTTAATACAGCGCCAACTGTCTGTATTTTTTCAGCGTCGTCGTCTTCAATAGTTAAGTTGAATTCTTTTTCAAATTCCATAATCAATTCAACTGTATCTAATGAATCAGCACCCAAGTCTTTTGTGAATGAAGCTTCTTCAGTGATTTGAGATTCCTCAACACCTAACTTATTTACAATGATTTCTGTTACTTTTGCTTTAATATCAGCCATTTTACCCTCTAAAATAAAAATTTATAAAAATTACTTACATTGCCAAGCCACCGTCAACATGCAATACTTGACCGGTAACATAATTTGAATCATCTGATGCGAAAAATCCTACAACTTTAGCTATTTCCTCTCCAGAAGCTCCACGTTTTAGCGGAATATTATCTAAAAAAGCTGAAAGCTGCTCTTCATTTAATTTCTCTGTCATTTCTGTTATAACATATCCTGGTGCAATTAAATTAACTAATATATTTCTTGAAGCTAATTCTTTTGCAAGAGATTTAGTAAACCCTACTAAGCCTGCTTTTGATGCTGAGTAGTTTGACTGACCAGCATTTCCAGTTGTTCCTACTATTGAGCCAATATTGATAATCTTACCATATCGTTGACCCATCATTATTCTTGAAACTGCTTTTGCAGTATTAAATGCACTTTTCAAATTTATATCTAATACAGTATCCCAATCATTTTCATTCATTCTTAGAATTAAATTATCTTTTGTAACACCTGCATTATTTATTAAAATATCAATTCTACCTGATTCTTTATTTATATTTGCAATTACATCTTGAACATTCTGAAAATTTGAAACATCACATTGTATATAATTTACTCCATTAGTTTTATCTTCAGGAATACTGCGACTTAACGAATAAGTTATCGCTCCATTATTTACAAAATATTGACATATAGAAGCGCCTATTCCTTTGCTTCCACCTGTTATCACCGCCACTTTATTTTCAAAATTCAAAGACATAATTTTTAAATTAATTTTTTAATAAACGTAAAATTAAGAAATTTTTTCTAAATCTTCATATTTATCTACACCAAAGATTTCAACATCACTTAAAGTTCGCTTAACTAAGCCCTGCAAAACGTTACTAGGACCTAATTCAATATAACTATTAAATTCATCTTTAAACATATTATTCAAAGTTTGAGTCCATTTTACTGGAGAAGTCAATTGACGAATTAGTAAGTCTTTTAATTCATTTTTCTCATTTGTTGCTGTTGCATCAACGTTTGTGTAAACAGGAACTTTTGCATTATTGAAAGCTAGTGAGTTTATTTTTTCAGCAAGTTCTTCTTTTGCATCGCTTAAAAGTGGTGAGTGAAAAGCTCCAGAAACCTGTAATTCTTTTACCATTCTTGCTCCCCTTAATTTAAACTCATTTGCTATTTCTAATAAATAATCTTTAGAACCAGATATTACTACCTGTCCCGTAGAGTTAAAGTTAGCTGGTACAACAATTTTATCTTCTTCAGGTTTATTCAATTCTTCACAAATCTTTTCTACATCTTCATCAGACATACCTATTATGGCAAACATTGTTCCAGGTTTTTTCTTACCAGAATCAAACATTAATTTTCCACGTAATGCCACTAATTCTAATGCATCATCAAAATTTAGTACTTCAGCAGCGAATAAAGCAGCATATTCACCAACGGAATGCCCAGCGGTTGCCTCATAATTTATTTTATCTTTAATCAAATCAAACACTATTGCAGAATGTAAGAATATTGCAATTTGAGTATATCTTGTCTCTGTTAAAGTTTCTTTAGGACCATTAAACATTATACTTGTTATATCAAACCCAAGAAGATTATTGGCTTTTGTTAAAAGATTATTAGCATATTCGTTATTGTCATAATAATCTTTGAGCATACCAACATACTGCGAACCTTGACCTGAAAATAAAAATGCTTTTTTCATAAAAAGTTATTAATTGATTTTTCAATTTGTATAAACACGACTATTCGTTTCTAATTCAATTTAGATTTGAAAAGTCAAGTCTCTACATTTATTTTTATAATTTTTTAAATATTACCCTTCGGCAATAAAATTTTTTCAACTTAATGGAAATTAATCCATACTCCACTTCAACCAAATAGCACCCCAAGTAAAACCTGCACCAAAACTTGATAATATTAAATTATCACCTTTTTTAATTTTTTTATTTTCATACAATTCCGAAAGGCATATTGGAATAGTAGCTGCTGTTGTATTTCCATATTTGTTGATATTTACCATCACTTTATCCATGGAGATTCCCATTCTTTCAGCAGTTGCAGATATTATTCTTAAATTTGCTTGATGAGGAACTAAAAAAGATATATCATCTCCACTCAAACCATTTTTATCCATAATTTCTTTTGAAACATCTGCCATTCCTTTAACTGCAGATTTAAAAACTGGCTGACCTTCTTGGTAAACATAATGCCAATTATTCTGAACTGTTTCTATAGTTGCTGGTTGAGCGCTACCGCCGGCTTTTTGGATTAAGTGTTTACCCCCCGCACCTTCAATTCTTAATATTTGGTCACGATAACCTAATTCCTCATCTTCAATTTCTTCAATAAGAGTTACTCCTGCCCCATCTCCAAATAAAATACAATGGCTTCTGTCATTCATATTAATAATTGAAGACATTTTATCAGCTCCACAAAGTAATACCGTTTTAACGCCTTTACTTTTAACCATATTTACAGCTGTTGTAAGAGCGAATAAATAACCACTACATGCAGCAGAGATATCAAATCCCCAAGCATTTTCTAGTCCTAACTTACTCTGAACTAATGCAGCAGTAGAAGGAAACATATAATCAGGAGTTACTGTTGCTACAATAACACAATCAATTTCACTTTTATTAATTCCACGTTGTTCAATACATTTTTCTGCGGCTTTAACTATCATATCAGAAGTGGCACCTTCTATTTCGAACCTACGTTCTGATATTCCAGTTCTAGATTTTATCCATTCGTCATTAGTATCTAAATAAGATTCAAAATAAGAATTTGGAATAATATTATCAGGTAAATAATGTGCTATTGAAGTTATTGATACTGCCATAATATTTATACGCTTAATTCGTTTTCAATTTTTTTGTTTAAGTCTTTTGATATAATTTCAATAGAACGTTTTATCATATTTTCAACAGCTAGAGCAGTTGATGAACCATGTCCAATAATTATAACTCCATTTACACCAAGAAGCGGAACTCCGCCATGTTCTTGATAATCAAAGTCTTTGAAAATATCTTTTAGTGTTGGAGCAAAAAGCCCAACTCTTAATTTTTTTAAAATACTTTTAGAGGCATAGTTTCTAATGGTTGATTTGAAAAAACCAAGAATACTTTCTGCAAATTTTAATACGATATTACCTGTGAATCCATCACAAACAATAACATCAGCTTTGCCGATAAAAATATCTCTACCTTCAACGTTACCAATAAAATTTAATTGACTATTTTTCAATAATTTGAATGCTTCTAATACAACTTCATTTCCTTTACTTTCTTCCTCACCAATATTCAACAAAGCAACCTTAGGTTTTTCCACACCGAACATTTCTTTAAAATATAAACTTCCCATAACAGCAAATTCATAAAGAAATTTAGCTTTTGAATCAACGTTTGCTCCAGCGTCAAGAATTAAAGTAGGATTTGAATTTATTGAAGGAAAAAAAGTTCCAATTGTAGGACGAGATACACCTTTAATTCTACCAAGTAAAACTGTGGATGTAGAAAGCATTGCACCAGTATTTCCTGCAGAAAGAAATGCATCTACTTCACCATTTTTCTGCATTTGAACTCCAACAGCAATTGAGGAATTCTTTTTTTGTTTTAACGCAATAGTTGCATCATCATCCATACTGACTATTTCATCAGTATGGATGATTTTGTAATCTATACCTTTAAGATCTACAGAAGATATATTTTTATTTATAATATCTTCATTGCCTATAAAAAAGAATTGTGTTTTTTTTGCTTGATTGTGATTTTTACTAAAATCAGCAGCACCTTGCAATTCACTCAAAGGAGCTGACTCAGATCCCATCATATCAATTGCAATTCTAAATTTTTTGTTCACAGACAATTAACACCTTAAAATTGATTATAATTAATCAAATCTTCTACCATTATAGAAGAAAACTTTTTTGTTGCCTTCTTTAACCATTGAAGCTCTATGCGGCATTTTAACTTCGCCTGTTTCTGGGCAAATATTCATTGTAGGTTCATCTGCCTTATAATGAGTTCTTCTTTTATCCCTTCTCGTTTTGGATATCTTTCTTTTAGGATGTGCCATTTTATTTATTCCTTAATTAAAATTTAATTTTTTCAATTCGTTCCAAGTAGAAGAATCTTTTTTTTCTTCTTTTTCAATATTTTCTTTTGCACTAAATTTAGGAAATAGTTTTTCAAACTCTACATCACGATACTCAGGTGCAATTTTTTTAAGAGGCAGAGCCAATATCAATTCTTCATACATTAAGTCATTTATATTTAGCTTGTTACCTTCAAGTCTATATAATGATTCATCAATATCATCGTCTAATAATTCAATACCCTTTATGTTGAATTTAAAAAGTAAATCAACATTTCTTGATATTTTTTCGGTAAATTCTTTTCCACTTCTATCGCAGATAAGCTCTAACTTTGCTGAAACAGTTCCTTTTATGGTTATTTTATTAGTGTGAACTTGCATTTCACCGGTAAAACTGGTGTTCTCAAAAATATATTCTTCACTTAGAGCAGAAAACTTTTTGCTTTCAATTTCTAAATTATGAATTCCTTCCTCTAAACCAATAACCCTAATCTTAAACATCTTTTTTAATTTTGTCAAATAACAAACTACAAATATAAGGAAAATAATTTATTTGCAAGTAATATTTACTATAAGTTTTAAATATTTGAATTATTTTAAGTGGGGTGAAAATTAAATATAATTTAAAAAAATAACATAAGTTATTATAAATGTTATTGTAATAAATACAAAACTCTACTGTTTTTAAATTTACAAGATATTAACAAGTTTTCAACAAATTTTAAACATATTTATATTTTTAGTCTCTCATAGGTTTAAAAATTGGGGAGTTTATTAAACTCCCCAATTATTTTTAATTATAATCCCATTTGAATTCCGAAAAATATTGAACGCTCTGCTGCAGGGAAGAATCTTCTTCCAACAGCAAATGGAACATAAAACTCGTTTAATAAATTGTTAATCTGAATATTTAATCTTAAAGAATTTAATGACATAAAGTGTTTAATTTCATAAGAAAATGCCATATTCATAACAAAATAGTCTGATAAAACATTATCAGTATAATCAGTTATAATTTCATTTCCTCTAAAATCACCAAAATTATCAGTACGCATCTCCCCTACGTATTTTCCAATTAAAAGCATATTAAAGTTACTATAATCATATTGAATAATAGCGTTTGCCATTATATCTGGAAATCCACCAATTTGATTACCAGCAAGAGATAACATTTTTTTAATTTCAGTAGAATCATTTACTTCTTCAATATATTCAAAATCATAATCTATAATTCTATTTCTGCTTAAAGTGGTATTTCCCTCAAGAGTAAATATACCATAGTCAGTAGTAAATCTTTTTTTAGCAAGTAATTCGATACCAAGATGTCTTGTTCTTGGAACATTTGCATCTATTGGTGAACCAAATACATTTAACTGACCATTTCTAACAAGTTCATTTGAGAACTCCATCCAATATAAATTTCCATCAAAAATTAAATCAGGTGTGGTATAGTTAATCCCTAACTCTATATCAAGCATTTGTTCAGGAGATACAAGAGGATTTGAAAAATCAATAGTATTATTTCCATCTATAACATTTGTACTAAAATTCGGCTGAGTACCAGACCAACCCTCACTTGCAGTGTAAATGTTATTCATTCTTGGTTCTCTATTAGTTATTGCAACCATACTAAATAGATTCCATTCTTTATCTATCTTATAATTGAAACCCAGTTTTGGATTAAAAAATAAATATGGAACTTCAAACAAAAGTCCTTCACCAGTTATAAGTTGATTGTTCTGATCATAGTACTCTTTATAATTCAAACCCTCTTTTTCATTAAGCATTTTATAACTTTTATAAACTAATTGTCCTTCCAAATTTAAACTTAGTTTGTCAGTTACTTCATACATTTCTCTTGCAAATAAAGAGTAAACATCAACAGACCCATTATATGAATAAAATTTATAATCAGGATCGAAACCTATTGGTAATTGCTCAGCAAAATTAATTTTACCCCAGTGGTCTGAACGGTGCCATCTCATCTCACCACCTAAGGTTAGTTTACCTTTATTATGTTTTATATCCACTCGTGGTATCCATCCGCCATGCTTATTTTCAACAAACCCCCTTAAAATAGAGTTTGAAGGATAATATGTGCTATCGAATCCATTACTTGGGTCAATCCCTAAAGACCAATCAGCCCAGCCACCACCATTATAATCAAAATAACCTTTACTTGAATAGTAAAAAAGTGATGAATTAAAAGTAACTTTATCATTTACTTTCCAAGTATTTAGAATTTCATAATGTGGTTGTTGGAACACTTCTAATTCTTGAGGTCTTGTTGGAGTATTAAACTGAATATTACCATCTCCGTCATATTCCCAATAACTATAATTTGTTCTTCTTAAATTAGGGTCATCCATATATTCTTTAGGCAAACCGTAATAAGCCAATCCGTCTTGCTGCATACCACCATAAACATTTATTTGAGTTGTTACATTTTTATCATATCTTGCACCTGAGAAAAACCAATTAGTAAGATTTGCATAAGAATGATTTCTATAGCCAAAAGAATTTATACTCCCTAACTTTCCATAAAACGAATACTTTTCATCCACAAGACCAGATGAATACTCAACTTTAAATTTATTATTATTAAAGTTAAGATTATCTCCAAACTGCTGATATCCAGCACCAGAAAATATATTGATACCTTGCTCTCTTCCCATGTTTGAAGTTTGCAAATTAATAGAACCAGCAATAGAAGGTGAGCCATAATTAGCAATTCCTGCTCCCCTTTGAACTTGTATTGATTGTAATGATTCTTGTATATCTGCAAAATTTATCCAATATACATTATGGTCTTCTGGGTCATTTTGTGGGATTCCATTTATATAAACAGATATACGTCTTTGGTCAAATCCACGAAGCGACATATTTGAATATCCTATCCAGTTTCCATTTTCCGAATAAGATATCACAGAGGTCATAGAATTAAGCATTAAAGGCAAGTCCGTATTAGTAGTCCGCGATTGAATTTGCTCTTTATCTAATTCTTGAAAAGGAACAGTAGATATCCTACGAATGGCTTTATCTTGAGACACCTCAACTTCTGGTAAGGTATAAGATTTTAAACTATCTTGTTCATTAGATTTTAATAATCCGAACGACAAAAAAAAGAGAAATATATATTTTTTCATAAATGCTCCAATAATTGTTAAAAAAAACAATCCGTTGGAAACTGAAAAGGGAAGCAATAGTATTAATATTATTGCTTTATGTCAGAATTGGTCTGACCGTTTCCCTACGCAGGTATTATCCTGTTCAGGTTCTGGGAGTATAATCTCAGCTATGAAAGCACCTCCAACGGCATTAAATAAATTTCTTTTTTAGAACTTTAAGAATTCAAAATTAAAAGATTTTTTGTAAAAACCCAAACTTTTTATTAAATTCTATTTGTAATTGGTCCAAAAACTGTAATCTGATGTTTTTGTAACCATTCAATTCCTTCCACTGCAGCTTTAGCGGCAGAAAGTGCGGTAATACAATGAGTCTTCTTTTGTAAAGATGCCTCTCTTATTCCTAAATCATCTTGATATGATTTTCTTCCTAAAGGCGTATTTATTACTAAATTTATATTTCCAGATTGTATTTCTTCAATAACATTAGGGCTTCCAGCACCAATCTTTGGAACTAAAGTGCTTTCAATATTATTAAAATTCAATACATTTCTGGTTCCTATAGTAGCATAAATTTTAAAACCTAAATCAACTAATTTTCTAGCAATAGGCACTAATTCTTGTTTATCAAAATCATTCACTGAAACAAACACATTTCCTTTAATGGGTAGTTTATTTCCAGCAGCAATTTGAGATTTGATGTATGCCTCGCCAAAAAATTCTGAAATACCCATCACTTCTCCGGTGCTTCTCATTTCTGGTCCTAATACTGTATCTACTCCAGGAAATTTATTAAATGAAAATACTGGAGCTTTAACGCTATAATGATTTGGCATTGAAAAATTATTGAAATTAAATTCAGATAATTTTTTACCAAGCATCAACTGAACAACTATATGAGTTAAAGGAATTCCAATTGATTTAGAAACAAAAGGAACTGTTCTGGATGCCCGTGGATTAACTTCAATTACAAAAACGGAATCACGGTAAACAGCATATTGAATATTAATAAAACCTTTAATATTTAACTCTGTAGATAATCTATATGTATAATCTTTTATAGAATCAAGAATTTTTGCATCAAGTTTGAATGATGGTAATACTGATGAACTATCTCCTGAATGAATACCTGCCTCTTCAATATGTTGCATAATTCCTGCAATAAATGTAGTATCACCATCAGAGATTGCATCAACATCTATTTCAATAGCATTTTCCAAAAATTTATCTATCAATACTGGATTTTCTGAATTTATTTTAGTGGCATCATTAATATACTTTGTTAAATCATACTCATTATAAACTATTGCCATTCCTCTACCCCCAAGAACATAGCTCGGACGAACAATAACCGGAAAACCAATATTTAATGCAATTTTATGAGCATCATCTTCATTAAAAGCAATATCACCAAGTGGATATGGTATTTGCAATTTCTCTAACATTTTTATAAATGAACCTCTATCTTCTGCTCTATCAATCGATTCTTGATTTGTTCCAAGAATAGTTACATTTTCATTTTTCAGTCTTCTGGAAAGATTGAGTGGAGTTTGACCTCCTAATTGTAATATTACACTTTCTGGATTCTCAAGGTCAAGAACATTCATTACATCTTCATAAGTAACTGGTTCAAAATACAATTTATGAGAAGTGTCATAATCAGTTGAAACTGTTTCTGGGTTACAATTTATCATAATTGTTTCTACTTCAAGATTCTTTAATGATAATGCAGCTTGAGAAGCACAATAATCAAATTCAATACCTTGTCCAATTCTAAAAGGACCTCCACCAAGTACAACTATTTTTCTTTCTTTTGATGGTATTGATTCATTTTCATTTAAGTAAGTAGAATAAAAATATGGAGTTTTCGCTTCAAATTCTGCAGAACACGTATCAACTTTTTTATATGTTGGTACAATTTTAAGCGCCTTTCTTTTTGCTCTTACTTCTTTTTCAGTAGCACCTAATAAATTACCAATTTGTATATCAGAAAAACCACTAAGTTTTAATTCTTTTAAAGCGTCAGTTCCAATATTTTGTAATGTCTTACCTTTTACACTTTCTTCCATCTTAACAATTTGCAAAATATTATCTAGATACCATCTATCAATAAATGAAAGTTCAAAAACTTTATCTAAAGTCCAATTTCTTTTAAATGCCTCTTTTATATAAAATGGTCTTAAAGGTGTTGGAGTTTTAATATAATATTCAACTTTTTCGTCGTTATCTTCAGAAATAGATGGCATATCTAAACCATTTACTCCAATTTCTAATGAACGAAGTGCTTTCTGAAGAGCTTCCCTAAAGTTAGATGCAATCGACATTACTTCTCCAACACTTTTCATTTGTGTTGTCAATATTGGTTGTACGCTAAATTTCTCAAAATCCCATCTTGGTACTTTTACAACGATATAATCTAAAGTTGGTTCAAAGGAAGCTGGAGTTGTTCCTGTAATTTCATTTGTTATCTCATCAAGAGTTAACCCCACAGCTAGTTGAGCGGCAATCTTAGCAATCGGGAATCCAGTTGCTTTACTTACCAAAGCAGAACTTCTAGAAACTCTTGGGTTCATTTCTATTATTCTAACTTCACCATTATTTGGGTTTACTGCAAATTGAATATTACTTCCACCAGTTGCAACACCTACTTTACGAATTACTGCTAAACTATAATCTCTTAAAACCTGATACTCTTTGTCAGTTAATGTTTGGGCAGGAGCTACAGTAATCGAATCACCTGTATGCACTCCCATTGGGTCAAAGTTTTCAACAGAAGCAACTATTATAGCATTATCACTTACATCTCGCATCACTTCAAATTCATACTCTTTCCAACCAATCAGACTTTTTTCTATCAAAAGTTCACTTGTAGGCGATAAATCCAAGCCACGTTTAACTATTGATTCATATTCTTTCATACTGTAAGCAACCCCACCGCCTGTGCCACCTAAAGTAAAAGATGGACGAATTATAATTGGGAAATCCATTTTCTGAGGCAATTCCATTGCTTCATCATAAGTATGGACTATTAGACCTTCTGGACAACGTAAACCAATTTCTTCCATTGCCTTATTAAAAAGTTCTCTACTTTCGGCAACTTGAATACTTTTAGTATTTACTCCTAATAGTTCAATATTATACTTCTGTAAGATTCCAAGTTTTTCAAGTTCCAAAGTAACATTTAAAGCAGTCTGACCACCTACCGTAGGCAGAATTGCTTCAATTTTTTCTCTTTGAATAATTTGTTCTATAATTTCAGGACTGATTGGTTCGATATAAGTTTTATCAGAGATATTAGGGTCTGTCATCACTGTTGCTGGATTTGAGTTTATAACAACAACATAATAACCTAACTTTTTTAGTGATTTAATTGCTTGCGAGCCAGAGTAATCAAATTCCCCTGCTTGCCCAATAACAATAGGTCCTGAACCAATAACTAAAATTCTATTAATATCTCTTCTTTGTGGCATAACATTTTACTTTTTTCTAATAAATTTAACAAAATTACGAAATATAAAAGAAAAATAAGAATATTTAATATTAACAATATTTATCAGATTTTATTTATTAGTATCTAATTCAACAAAAAAGCCGAACTAACGCTCGGCTTTACATTATCTTAACCCACTATCAAATTAATTAATTTATTCGGAACAAAAATTACTTTTCTGATTTGCTTGCCTTCAATGTGTTTGATTATGTTAGGGTCGTTTTTTGCAATTTCTAAAGCATCTTCTTGAGATATTCCTGCTTTTACGTTGATTTTTGCTCTGATTTTACTTAATACTTGCACTACTAATTCTATGTTTTGTTTCTTGGTTTTTGCTTCATCATAAGTTGGGAATTGCTCTTTAGTTATAGTGTTGGTGTTGCCCAACATCTGCCACAACTCTTCGGCTAAGTGAGGTGCAAATGGTGATAAACAAAGCAAGTATTTCTCCATTGCTTCTTTTGGCTTTGGATTAGCATTATAAAACTCATTTACAAATATCATCATTTGCGATATTGCTGTGTTAAACCCAAGATTTTCAATATCTTCACCAACTTTTTTTATTGTATTATGAAGAACAAAGTTTTGTTCATCATTGCAAACAACATCTTGAATATCAGGATTTAAGATAAATTTACCTTCGCTCTCTTCTTTTGTGAACATTCGCCAAGTTCTATCTAAAAATCTTTTTACACCTTCTATTCCATTTGTATTCCATGGCTTAGATTGCTCCAATGGTCCAAGGAACATTTCGTATAATCTTAATGCGTCTGCTCCATAATCTCTAATTACATCATCAGGATTTACCACATTTTTCAAAGATTTTGACATTTTAGCAACAATTTCTTCGAGTTCTTCGCCATTTTCTTTGTTGTAAAATTTGCCATCTTTTTCTTCAACTTTGTCATTCGGAATAAGTACATTGTTTTTATTTCTGTAACTCAATCCCATAATGAGTCCTTGATGGAATAACTTATAAAATGGTTCTTTTGTGCTAACTAAGTTATAATCATACAATACCTTATGCCAAAAGCGAGCATAAAGCAAATGAAGAACTGCGTGTTCTGCACCACCAACGTATAAATCTACTCCGTTCTCCCCCATCCAATATTTTTCAAGGTCTTTGTCCACAAATATTTTAGCATTATTTGGGTCGATATATCGCAAATAATACCAACACGAGCCAGACCATTGCGGCATAGTATTAGTTTCGATTTTCCCAGTTTTACCAGTTTTTGGGTCATTATAATTTATCCACCAATCAACGTTTGCAAGTGGACTTTCTCCTGTTCCAGCAGGTTGAAAATTCGTAACTTCTGGCAATTTAAGCGGGAGTTCATCTAAATCCATTGCACGTTTTGTTCCATCTTCAAAGTAGATAATCGGAATCGGCTCACCCCAATATCTCTGACGCGAAAACAGCCAATCTCTCAATCTAAAATTAATCTTTCTTTCGCCAATTTTATTACTCTCAAGGAAGTCAATAACTTTGCTTTTTGCTTCTTCAGTTTTAAGTCCATTAATATCAAGTTTGTTGCTTGAAGAGTTAACAGCAACGCCATATTCCGAAAATGCCTCTTTCTGCACATCAATTTCAGAATTATTTGCTGGAGCAACTACTTGCAATATTTTCAATTCAAGTGATTTAGCAAATTCATGGTCTCTCTCGTCGTGTCCGGGAACTGCCATAATAGCACCAGTTCCATAACCCGCAAGAACATAATCCGCAATCAAAATCGGAATTTTTTCATCATTCAAAGGATTGATTGCATACGCCCCTGTGAAAACACCTGATTTATCTTTACTTAACTCACTTCTTTCTACTTCTGATTTGAATGAAGTTAGTTTTTGATATTTCTCTACTCGGTCTTTGTGGTTTGCCGTAGTTATTTGATTTACAAGGTTATGTTCTGGTGCAAGCACCATATATGTAGCACCAAAAATTGTATCTGGGCGAGTGGTGAAAACTCTAATGCTTTCATCAAAACCATCTACTTTAAAATCTACTTCCGCACCTTCGGAGCGACCTATCCAATGCTTCTGCATCTCCATAGTTGATTGGGGCCAGTCCACAAGTTCCAAATCTTTCAACAATCTCTCTGCATATTTTGTAATCTTCAACATCCACTGTCGCATTGGCTTACGCTCAACGGTGTAGCCCTTTTCTTTCCACTCATCAACTTCTTCATTCGCAAGAACCGTCCCTAACTCTTCGCACCAATTAACTGGAATATTAGAAATATAAGCAAGACGATGCTCATCTTTATATTTTGCAATTTCAATTGGGTCAGTAATTTCATTAGGAATAGGCAATTCATCAATATGCTTAGCTTTCTGCTCGGCTTCATCATACCAAGAATTATAAATCAGTAAGAACATCCACTGCGTCCATTTGTAATACTTTGGGTCGGTGGTGTTTATCATTCTATCCCAATCATAGCCCAAACCAATCATTTTCAACTGACGAGAGAAATTTTCAATGTTATTTTTGGTTGCGATTTCAGGGTGAATACCAGTTTGCATTGAATAACGCTCCGTAGGCAAACCAAATGCATCAAAGCCCATTGGGTGCAATACATTAAAGCCCTTCATTTTTTTGTATCGTTTGATAATATCAGTAGCAGTATAGCCCTCAGGATGTCCGATATGCAAGCCCGCTCCCGATGGATAAGGAAACATATCTAATATAAAATATTTTGGTTTGTTAGTGTCGTTAGTAGTTTTGAATGTTTTATTTTCTTCCCAAAACTCCTGCCATTTATTTTCAATTTCAGTAAAGTTGTAAGCCATAATAAATATAATAATTGTAAAAATTAAACTACAAAATTACGAAAATAAGATTGAAAAATTAGAAGTGTTATGAAGAATTAAAAAAAAGGAGGCCGAACCCTCCTTTGAATTGTTAATTAATTAGTCGAACAAAACTTAAATAGTAAAAATCATCTTCATTTCCATTCTCCTTTAATTTTTAATAAATTTTAATAGTTTACTTCCACTTTGAGTTTCTAACTCAATCAAGTAAATACCAATTGTTAAGCCCTTTAAATCAAATTCATATTATTAGAATTTAGATTTGTTTGCGAGAGTAGCATCTTTAAATTAATATCAAATACCTTATATGAATTTATATTAAATTCGGATTCAATATACAATTCATTTTTCACATTAACTAGTTCCGGAATTGTTTTTAGATTAATTTCTTGCTTTTCAACTGAAGAAGTAGGTTCTAAAAAGTTATCAATTTTTAATAGTCCATTGCTTGTTCCACCATAAAAAGTGCCTTTATTGTCTATAAACATTCCATTATAAACGTTTTGATTAATTGAAAACAAGTCTAATCTCTTTAGTTCAAAAGAATTTTCATAACGACTTTTTGTTGTTATCATTTCTATTGATTTTATATGCTCTGCATTAAATGAATAAAAATCTTTATTTTCAAAATATTGAAATTTTTTCATTTTGTCTGTGTGATAATTTGTTGAACAATAAATTTTATTTTCGATTTTATAGTAGCTTTGAATACTAGCCATATAATCTTGCTCATCATTTCTATCTAATGTAAAATATTCTACCTCATTTTTTTGAAAATCAATTTTTGCAATTGATTTTATAAATACACTTCCAGCTTTAATTTCAAAAATAGAATATATCTCACCATCAAATTGAAAAAACTCTAAAACTCTAAAATCATCAATTCTCTCCCATTCTTTTAATTCCTTTAAAATTGGTTTTTCAAGTTCTATTTTTTGAATTTTTTGAAGTTCAATATCATAAGTATAAATATTGCAACCAAATCCTCCCCATGTTGAAAAATATAATATTCCTTTTGAATAGTATAATTTACAATCTAAAAAACCTTCATTATCTATTTCATAAATCAGTTTGAGTTTTTCATTTTCAAGTTTATATAATTCAAAATTCCAAATTTGGTGATGTATTTTAGTTCCATTTGAATTAGTTATATAAAGTGTTTTCGATAGCCACATCAAACAATATTTATTACCAAATTCATCTTCAGCAATAGACGTTATTCTATATGATGTACTGTCCTTCATATCATCTAATTTAAAATTGTTTGTAAATTGGTTATTTTCTGGATTTAATTTTAACAATTTTCCAGCGTCACCAACCCACAAATGATTATCGATACTTTTAAACAAAGTTGCTTGCGCTGAAATTTTAATTCCACTTTCTTTAAGAATATCATTACTCATTGAATTATTATTCAAATCAAGTTTTTCTAATGCAACATTATTTTCAAATTGAGTAACAAGAAACAGATAATTGTTTATCTCAATCATATCATTAATTTGAAAGTGTGTTAATTCTAAATCGCTTTTTTCAATATGAATTTGTGATAATAAATTCATATTTGAAATAATTAATATTAAAAAATACATTTTTAATTCTCCGTTTTTTGTTTAAAATTTGTTTAAAAAATAAGAAATAGAAATTTAAGTAAAAATTAAATTTTGCCTAAATTTCTGCTTAAACAAATTGAATAATTCACAAATTTTAAATAGAATTTTATTTGAGTAAATTTTTGAAAAAATAATTTTCTTTGCTCTTTGGAGTGTGTAAAGAAATGGTAAGCATAAGTGTACGCAAATACGCAAATACAGCGTTATAAGGAGTTAGGGCAATATGATTGACAGAGTAAAGCATTTTAGCATACAACTCTTTTGCTTTTTGTAAGAAATATATCTGGAAATTACGGAATTAAATAATACGGTGCAAATTTTTCTTCCAAAACAAAAAAACCCATCTAAAAGATGGGCTATTACTAATATTTTTAAATAATTAAACTTGTTACTTACATTTTTGGCTTAGCAAAAGTGCTTGCATCAAATTTTGGGTTTACATCTATTTTTGTAAAAGTTAATTTTGACATAGACTGACCATTCATAACTTGTTCAACTGAATGTGCAAATGTAAAATTACCAATTTTTTTATAATCAGAAATAATAATATCTATATTTCCTTGTTCAGAAGTTATAATTACTTTTTTCAGTAGGTTATCTGTAGCATCAAACAAAACAAAAATATTTTGACCAGCATCTTCAGGTTGATTAGGGTCAATTATTTGAACACGATTAACTTTTTTACCATCTAAATCTTCTTTACCCTTAAACTCAACTTTTAAACCTTTTTCTTTATAATTACTAAACAGCCCTTTAACCATTCCCAGTTGTTGATTAAAGCTTTGCTTAATACTAGTTAACATAGGATCATTTAAAGGACTAAGTTCTGCAATTTGCATTGCTGGAGCAATCATCCAACCTTCAGTACCATTATGAACAAAAATATGATCTTGTCCGTTAAGATTTTGCTTAACACAAAAAGAATTTTCCCCTTGGAATTTAAAAGATACCTCATCGTTGGACCCAGTCATAGGATTTGAAGATTCACCTTCTAAATGCCAGTTTTGAATACCATTAATAGCTTCTAATCCGCCTCTGGCATCATTATATTTTTCGATAATCTTCTCTGCTATATTTGCATTAGCAGAAACAGTAAACATTGCAATTGCAATTAGTATTGTTTTTAACATACTTTTTTCCTTTATAAATTTGAAATTTTATTTAACTTTCGTTCTAACTCTATATATTCACGTTTTTTTAAGCCATAAGTTTCAGAATCTATAGAATTAATTTTTGAAAAGTCAATAAGTTGTTTTAATGCCTTGAGTTCCATTTTTGAAAAACTTTCAGACTCTAAAATATAATCCTCATAAGCTTCCCAGGCAACTGGAACAACTTGTTTCACAATCTCCCCCATGACTTTACCATACTCTTGGATTTCATATTGTGCGTGGTCGTCCATTCTAAGTCTAAGAAAATGAAATAAGTTGTGTAAATCAATTTTCCAATACCATTCTGTATAATTAGACACCGGGAGATTAATTCTTGCTAATTCTCTTGCTAAGCCCTTGTCTAAAATATCTTTATATTCATCAAATAGTTTTACTTGAGTATTGAGAAGTGTTTTTCTAATATCTGCGGCAACATTTTGTTCTAGCATATCATCAGAGCGACCTTGTTTGTTCATAGTTGATTGAGGTCTAATTTGTTCTAAATCAGGCAAATAAAATTCATCAGTCATTTCTGAATAACGTCCAGAATACTCATTTACATTTGCAGTTCTATGTCTAATCCATTGACGAGCTATAAAGATAGGCAATTTAATATGAAATTTAAACTCTACCATTTCAAAAGGAGTAGTGTGTTTATGTCTAAGTAGGTATCTAATCAATCCCCTATCTTCGTTAACAGTTTTAGTTCCTTTTCCGTAAGATACCCTCGCCGCTTGAACTATAGAAGCATCATCGCCCATAACATCAATCAATCTTACAAAACCCTTATCTAAAACTTTATATTCTTTTTCAACTAAATTTTTTACTTCTTCATTCATTTTTTTTTAAATTTTAATTTATAATTAAGCAAATTTAATGATTTTTACATAGATTTGCTAAAATTAATTATCATTTTTTAAAATTAATGAAACTCAACAAAGAATTAACACAACATTATAAATCTAAAAAGCTAGATATAATCAAGCGACTTAAAGAATTTGAATGCGTTGAAAAAAATTCTTACTTTTACGAATTATGTTTTTGCATCTGCACTCCCCAATCAAAAGCGACTTCAGCACTTCAAGTTCAAAAAAAATTAGAATTGATGAAATTTTATGATGAAGATTATGATATTAAAATAATTGCAGAACTACTTAGAACACCGGAGCATTACATCAGATTTCATAATCAAAAAGCAAAAAGATTGCTTAAAATTAAAGAAGACTGGAAAGAAATTGAAAACATAATCAATTCAAATGAGACTAATATCAATAAAAGAAATGAGATAGCTAAATCAGTTAATGGAATAGGATTTAAAGAAGCATCACATTTTCTTAGAAATATTGGATTTAAGGGATTAGGGATTTTAGATAGGCATATTTTAAGATTACTCGTAGAAAATGGAGTATATTCTGAAATTCCAAACATATCAACAGAAAAGCGTTATCTTGAAGTTGAAAAAATATTTATTAATTTCGCAAATGAAATTGACATCGACTTAGACGAACTAGACCTTGTTTTTTGGAGTTACATTAACGGAGAAATAATTAAATAATGACTGAATACAAAATTTATGGCTCATCAAAAACCCAATTAATAATTGGCTTATTGCTTTTTGCAATTTGTATATTCATTGGTTTAACAATGCTATTTTTCAATAATCATTCTATAATTCATCTTTTTACAGGAAGTATGAACCTAATCTTTGCCATTTTCATCGGTATTTATACTTATAAAAAAATAAAAAATAAAACTCCTGAACTTATTTTAAATGAGTTAGGAGTTTTTATTAAAGGCACTGATAAACTTTACCCTTGGGCAATCATTGGGCGTATTGAGTTCAAAAGCTTTGAACAGGAATCAGAGATAATGTATAAAAACTATCTACAAATTCAATTATTCGACGAGCAAAAAGAACTCTCAATACCTTATGATGACCTTGAGATGACAAAAGAACAAATAACATTAATACTTCAAAAATTTAAAGATGCAAACGATATCTTCTAGATATTTTCACAATCCCTTACTCCACCACCATAATTTTTCTAACTCTTGTTTCGGTGCCGTGATTAATTTTTAAGATATAAATTCCGGGGTGTTGAGTGCTTGCGTCCCAGATTATTTTTCCGTTATAGTTGCTTTCTTTTTGGATTGAAAGTGTGTTCGCTGTGTTTATTTTTATTCCAGTTAGGTTATATATTTCAATATGTTCCTCCGTAAATGGCAAAGCACTATCCCAGTAAGTATCAATTTTTACAATGTTGTTAGTTGGTTGTGGGTAAGGAGGTTCTGTCCAGAGATAATTGCGTTTTTCGGTTTTTTGGACTGAGGAGTAGTATTCTAAGCGTTCGGGTTCGATGGGGAAATAGAATTTAAAATTTCCATCAGTCCCATACATTAAGATACTTCCATCTTCAAAGAAAAAAGGTAAAAGAGTGTTTGTGCCTTGGATACTAATACTCCGAAGTGTATTAAATTGAATTTCATCATTAGTATAAATAATTTTTCCAATATGGGCTGTTCTATCCCAAGTACTATCAATTATATGGGTAAAATTAAATACTAAGTCTTCAATATATTTCTTCGAAATATCATAATTCATAATATTAATCTCCTTTTCAAACTCATCTATTTCGTAAGAATAGTCTTCTTCATTTAATTTAATAATTTGATGATTATTAATAAGTAATAACTCATTCGATTTATTTCTTATAATATGTGCATCCGTAAAATTATATGCTTTAATTTTTGAATTAAACTCAAAGGTTTGCTTTAATTCAAATGTCTTACCATTATCTTCTGAAAAATACAATTTGATGTTTTTATATGAAAAATCATTGCGACCTACAGCCCAGATTTTATCCCCTTCAAAATACAAATTCATAGTTTTTAAACTATCCTCAAATACAAAAATAGTATCAAGTTCATAAGTTAACATATTAATTTTATGAAGATGAGTGGTATAAAATCCTTTAGGAGTTCCGTGTTGGTCAAAAGCATAATGTTTAGTAAAATATAATTCGTTATTCATTAATCCAACTACATTTATTCCAGTAATTTTTATATTTAACAAATCAATAGATTTGAATCCATCATTTGTTTTACCAAAACAAAATCTATTGGTAATATTTGAAGTAGTATTATTAAAGTAATTTAATCTTCCCTCATCTTGAAAAACTACAAATCCATTTAAAGAATCAACTTGAAATGCATACTTTACGTAAGGAGTTATTGTATCAATTCTTTCAAAATAAGTTGTAGAATCTAAATATGTTGGACTTGGAATTAAATTGTATGAATTTCCTCTGTCAGTTGTACTTATTAAATAAGGATTATTTCCATCACCAATCTTGATTTTATCAAGAGAGTGAGAAGTAAAAGGCAAATTACGCATTCTTGAATATGAAATTATTTCCCAATCATATTTAGAAGATTGCTCTTGTGGCTTTACTTTCACTATTTTTTTTAAGTTACCAGAAAAAATAAAACTATCATTAGTCATATCAACATCAAGTATCTGAAATGGTAATGATTCTCTAAAATTCAAGTAAATCGTTTTATATTCGGAATTAACAGTCAATTCACTTTTAGATGTTGAATAATTAAAAAATTGATAATAACGAATACTAATTCTATCCCTATCATGAGTGAAAATTTTAATATCTTCAGCTTCGGGATAAATTGAAAACTGCCTATCTTCTTCAAAGATATTGAATACTTCCCATTCAAATTCTGAATTTAATTTTGCAATACTTGTTTTACTATTGTAATAAAAATTATCAAATTTTACATAAACTTTTTCAAGAGGAATTGGAAATTCCAAGAATTTGAATAAAGACAAATCTTTATTAAAAATATGAATACCATTATTAAAAACTCCAATTAACTTTTCATCTTGAGCATATAAATGATTAATTACTCCTAAATTAATTCTATGAGTTTCCCAAGTTTTACCAAAGTCTGAAGAAATAAAAATAGTATTTGCAGTTGTTGAAACATATAAATCAGTACCAATTTTTGCTATTCCAGTTAGTGTATATCCTTGTTCGTAAATAGCATCCCAATAATTTCCTTTATCTTCTGATTTTATTATTTTTCCTAATTTTGTAACTCCGAAGATAGTACCATTAAGTTCTACCAGATTTAAAATCTCATCCGAACTATGTAAACCAGTGTAATTTTGGTGCCAAGATTTCCCACCGTCGTAAGTTCTTAGGATACCACCTTCGGTACCATAAAAAATTAATTCTTCATCAGAAAGTTTGAATATTTTTAGGGCAAAATTACTTTTACAATAATAATTATCTGGATTAAAATCTTTTTCAGTATAATTATGTTGCGAAAATAATATTGAAATTAGTATAAAAATTATCATTTTGAGTTCTCTTTTTGATTTAAAAAATATAAGAGCCAATTATTTGTTAAATAAAATTAAAAAATTTTTAAGATTTAGTTCTTAATAACTTCAAATAAATTTATTTAAACGCCGAAATTTCTGTTTTGTTAGATTATAAATGTCCCAAGTTGATAGTTTTGTTTGTTTGATTTCATAGTATTTTTCTTCATTTTTTGTTGGATTTGA